>NZ_LOHS01000207.1 GCF_001642995.1 Streptomyces jeddahensis | reverse complement strand
GGCGCCAGACCGAGGACATACATCCCGGCGCGGCCCCGACCCAGCCACCGGCAGGGGGCGCCCCAGCCCAAGACGGCCCGCAGACGCGGTGCACCCACAGGCCCCCGCAGCTAGCGCGCCCAGAGCACAGCGGCTAGCGCGCTGCACCGATCTGCGCCCCCACCGCCGCCAACGCCGTAGGCACCGGCTGGAAGAACGTCTCGCCACCGGAGGTGCAGTCGCCGCTGCCGCCGGACGTCAGGCCGATGGCACTGCCGTCCTCGGTGAACAAGGGCCCGCCGCTGTCACCGGGTTCGGCGCAGACGTCGGTCTGTATGAGCCCGGTGACGGTGCCTTCCGGGTAGTTGACGGTGGCGTCGAGGCCGGTGACCGTGCCGTCCCGCCGGCCGGTGGTGCTGCCCATGCGGAACACCTGCTGACCGACGGCGGCTTCGGCAGCCTGCTGGATCTCGAGGAGCTGCCCGTCCCCCGTGTCGACGGCGCTCGCCGCCTGGATCGCCGGGTCGTCGTACGTGACGAGCGCGAAGTCTCCGTCGCCGGGGAACGTCGCGGCCTGCACGGTGCCGATCGGGGCACCGTCCTGCGCATCGGACCACTGCTCCGTGGCGACGCCGCAATGGCCCGCGGTGAGGAAACCCGGGCTGCCCTCCTGTGTGGTGACGTTGAACCCGAGGGAACAACGCGCGCCGCCGCCGAAGATCGCGTCACCGCCCTCGGCGAAGGTCTTGAACTCGCCGGCCGACTTCTGGATACGGGCCACACCCTCGCCCAAGGACCGCACCGCGGACTCGAGCCTGTCCCACCTGTCACCCGTCACGGTTCGGTCCGCCGTGACCAGGATCTGGTTGGTCCTGGGGTCGACGGCCCAGGCAGTACCCGGAATGCCGGCGCGCTGCTGCAGCGTCTGCGCACCGGACTTCAGCGTGCCGAGGCTGTTCTGGACACTCCGCACGGCTGCGCCGGCCTTCTCGGCCTGCACGATGACGTTGTCGTCGTTGCCGACGACGTTCACGGTGATCTGCTCCTTGTCGGCGTCGTAGTAGGCCCCGCCGAAGGCCGAGCCGAGCCGGGAGGCCAGTTGGGACGCCAGCTCCGACGCCGCTGCGGGGCTCAGCGCCTCGGGGCCGGGGTCCGGGTCCGTCTGTGAGGCGTTGGCCTGGGGCAGCAGCACGGCCGCTGCCACCAGGGCACCGGCCGCGCCCACCGCTAGAACGACCTTCCGCTTGGGCACTCGCTTGTGACTCAACTCGCGACCTCCTGGGGATGGCGGGGTCCTCGGACAGGCGGCCCGCTCTCCGGCCTGCGCTCCGGCGAACAAGCCCGGCCCTAGGTACGGATGGTGCGTGAGTTGCGTTCAGGGTCCCGGGCCGGGGACCCGCCCGGAACCCGGGCCCCGTCTTCGCCCCCGCCGCCCTTACCCGTCCCATCCCCAGGGGCTCTGTCCCTTCGCCCCGCCGAGGGGGCTCCGCCCCCTGGACCCCCGCTCCTCAAACGCCGGAGGGGCTGAATGTGCAACGCGCCGCCTACACCGCAGGCGCATCCCCGAAGTCCGGTATCTCGAGCCGGACACCCCCCTGCAGCGCAGAATCGTGCGCGATGATCCCCGGCAGCGTGTAGCGGGCCGCGACCCAGGCGTTCACCGGCGGCAGCGTCCTCGTGTTGACGGCGGTGACGAAGTCGTCAACGAGGAAGTGGTGGCTCCCCTCGTGGCCGTTCGTCATGTGGTCGAACTCCCTGGGCAGCCGCGCCCGGTCGTGCACGGGCGCCGAGCCCGAGGTGAAGGCGTCCCGCAGCGCCGGGGCGATGTGCTGGAGCGAGGGGTCGTCCGGCGACAGCGTCGGCTTGGGCTGGAGGTGCTCGGTGACGTCCGTGATCCCCTTCTTGTCCTGCCAGAGGCTGTACGTGGCAAGCTGCTCGAAACTGCCGTCCGTGCCGAAGAAGCGGAACCGCGATTCGCGGATGTGGGACGGGTAGCCGACGCGGCGGAACTCGTTCGTGCGGAACGTTCCGCCGCCCGCGACCTCGAACAGGGCAGTGGCATTGGAGAAGTCGTTGCCGAACTGGCTGACCTCCCGGTCGAAGACGCCGTCGCCGCGTTCGTCCCGCACACCGATCGCGGACACGCTGACCGCGTGCGTCTGCCAGGCGCCGAGCACCCCGCCCACCGAGTGCGTCGGGTACAGCAGCGGCGGATAGCTGGCCGTGGCCTTCCAGTTCTCGCCGCCGCTGTACTGGTACGCCTCGTAGAAGCCCAGGTCCATGTCGTGGACGTAGTCGCCCTCGGCGTAGAAGAGCCGTCCGAAGGCGCCCTCCGCGATCTGGTTGCGGGCGTACACGGTGGCCGGGTTGTAGTGGCTGGTCTCGCCCATCATGTACGTCAGGCCGGTCTCGCGTACTGTGTCGATGATCTCCGCGATCTCGTCCCGCGTGATCGCCATCGGCACCGCGGAGTACACGTGCTTGCCGGCCTTCAGCGCCTGGACGACGAGGGGCCCGTGGGTCCAGCGCTGGGTGAAGATGGCGACCGCGTCGATGGCCTTCGACTCCAGCATCGCCTCGTACGACGGGTAGGTCCCGGCCAGGCGCTCGTCCGCGACGAGTTGCTCGGCCCTCTCGGGCAGCAGGTCGGTGGCGAAGACGTCGCCGACGCCCGGATGTGCGTGGAACAGCTTGGCGAACTGGCCGGCGAACTGCCCGGCGCCGACGATGCCGAGGGAGAACGTCATGGGTGGGGTGCCCTTCACTGGTCGAGAGATCACTGGGAGAGGATCAGGTTGATCTGGTCGTTTGTCTGGTCGAGGCTGCTCACGGGCTTGCCGTTGCCGTAGATGTCCTCCATCGCGGGCATCATGAGCGCCGTCACGTCCGCCGCGTAGTTGGTGATCGGGTAGGAGAACGTCCGGAAGTGCTTCTTGTCGGCCACGGGTTCGGTGAAGGCCGACACGTCGATGCCCTTCTTCTCGTAGGCGGCGATGGCGGCCTCGGTGCCGGCCGGAGTGGCCGGGAAGACGACACCGGCCTTGCCGACGACGGTCTGGCACTTGTCGGATGCCAGATAGGCCACCCACTTGCGGGCACCCTCCTTGTTCCTGGCGCCCTTGGTGATGGAGTCGGCGAGGCCGTTCATCATGGTGGCGCGCTTGCCGGTCGGTCCGACCGGGGTGAGCGCGGTCTTGATGTCCATGCCCTTGAAGCCGTTGTAGCTGGAGATCATCCAGGCTCCGTCGAAGGCGGCGGCGGCCTTGCCCGCGGCGACCTGCGTGTTGGCCTGGTTGGACTGGATGTTGTAGTCGGAGAGGGGGGCCAGGTAGCCCTTCTTGGCCAGGCCGAAGTACCACTTGATGACGGACTTGAAGGTCTTGCTGCCGTATTGGTACTTCGTGCCCCAGCGGGCTTTGTCCGTGTAGCTCCATCCGGCGGACCCGGTGAAGGGGCTCCACTGCGTCTGGCCGTCGCCGAAGCCGCCGCCGTTGCTGGCCAGCCCGTACACCTTGACGTTGTTCTTGTCGAAGCCCGGCTCGTCGCCGCGCTTGCCGTTCCGGTCGACAGTGAGGTGGGCGATCGCCTTCTCGAAGGTGCCGCCGTCCTTGGGGTTCCAGGAAAGGTCGTTGAGCTGCTCGGCGGTGAGACCGGCGTCCTTCGCCATCTTCTCGTTGTAGAAGAGTGCGACGGTGTCCCAGTCCTTGGGGGTGCCGTAGCGGTGGCCGTCCTGGCCGATCCAGTTGGCGGCCAGTCCCGGCTGGTAGTCGGAATCCTTGATGTCCAGGTCGTCGAGCGGCTCCAGCACCTTCAGATCGGCGAACTGGCCGAACTTCTGGATGTGGTCGGTGAATACGTCCGGCTGGGTGCCCGCGATGAACCCGGCGGTGAGCTTGGTCCAGTAGTCGCTCCAGCCCAGCTGGGTGATCTGGACCTTCAGCCCGGGGTTCTCCTTCTCGAACCCCTTCGCGCAGGCCTGGTAGGCGGGCAGCTGGTTGGCGTCCCACAGCCAGTACGTCACCGTGTTCGCGGACGCTCCCGTGGAGTCGCCCTTCGCGCAGCCGGTCGCCAGGGACAGTGCCAGCGCTCCGGCCAGCGCGGTCAGCGTACGAAGTCGCATCTTCACGTCCCTCACTTGATTCCGGTGAAGCCGATGGAGCTGACGATGCGGCGGGCGAAGCAGGCGAAGAGCACCAGCATCGGGAGCGCGGCGATCAGCGTCGCCGCCATGAGCCCCGACCAGTCGACGCCGGTCGCCGGGGTCTGCGCCCGGAAGATCGCCAGCGCCACGGTCAGCACCCGCGAGCTGTCGCTGTAGGAGACCATCAGCGGCCAGAAGTAGTCGTTCCAGGAGGTGATGTACGTCAGCACGGACAGCGTGATGATCGGCGTGGACGCCATCGGCAGGATCACCCGGAAGAAGATCCTGACCTTTCCGGCGCCGTCGAGCAGCGCCGCCTCCTCGACCTCCCGGGGGATGTTCATGAAGAACTGGCGCAGGAAGAACACCGCGAACGGCGTCATGAAGAGACTGGGCAGCGCGATCCCCAAGAGCGTGTCCACCAGGTGGAGCTGCTTGATGAGCACGAAGTTCGGCAGCAGCGTGAAGATGGTCGGCACCATCAGCCCGGCCAGGAACAGGCCGAACACCATGTCCCGGCCGCGCCAGCGCAGCCGCGCGAAGGCGTACGCGGCCATCGCGGAGAAGAAGATCTGACAGCCCGTGATCAGCGTCGAGACGATCACCGAGTTGAGCAGATAGCGCCAGAAGTCGAGCCCGCCGCCGGCGCCGCCTTGCGCGACCGCCTCTTCGGCCGACTGCAAACCGAGGGCCCGCTCGAAGCCGGTGCCGGTGAGATCGACGGGCAGCGGGTTGGCAGGGTCGGCGTTGAGGCCCGCGTTGGTGGAGAGCGCAGTGCGCAGGATCCAGTAGAACGGCAGCAGGGTGATGAGAACGATCAGCCCCATAACGGTCCAGGCGGCGGCCCGGCCGAGGGAGAACCTGCGCCCGACCGGTCGTACTCCGGTCGTCGTCGTGGTCACGGCGGCCATGTCGGTGTCTCCTTTCC
Organism: Streptomyces jeddahensis; assembly: GCF_001642995.1. GTDB lineage: Bacteria > Actinomycetota > Actinomycetes > Streptomycetales > Streptomycetaceae > Streptomyces > Streptomyces jeddahensis. Next base: position 5,751 of record NZ_LOHS01000207.1, on the reverse strand, counting down.
GTCAGCCGAGGTCGGTCTGGCCGGCCCGGGTGAGCCGGTACTGAAGGACGGTGATCGCGCTCAGCACGACCAGCAGGGCGACGGACATCGCCGAGGCGTAGCCGAACTGGAAGCGGCCGAAGGCGGAGCCGTAGATGTAGTACTGGAGCACGTTGGTCGCGTTCGCCGGACCTCCCGCCGTGGTCACCGCCACGGTGTCGAACACCTGGAACGAACCGATCACGGTCATGATCAGCACCACCGCCAGCACCGGCCGCAGCAGCGGCATGGTGATCCGCCAGAACATCCGCCACTCGCTCGCGCCGTCGACCTTGGCCGCCTCGTACATGTCGTTCGGGATCGCCTGGAGTCCGGCGAAGAGCAGCAGCGCGGTGTAGCCGACGTGCCGCCAGACGTTGATCAGGGCGATGGTGGGGATCGCCCAGGTCTCGTCGGCGAGGAAGGGGATGCGGTCGACGCCGATCGCGCTGATGATCTCGTTGCCGATGCCGAGCTGGGTGTCGAGGATCCAGAGCCAGACGAGGCCGGCGACGACGTTCGACATGAGGTAGGGGGTGAGGACGATGCCGCGCAGCAGGGACGACTGAGTCAGCCGCTGCAGCAGGACGGCGATGGCCAGCGCGGCCACGGTCTGCACGCCGATGTTGATGACGACGTACTCGACCGTGACACCCAACGAGCCCCAGAAGATGGGGTCGTTGACCATGCGTATGTAGTTGTCGAGCCCGACCCACTCGGCCGGGGTCAGCAGATTGAACCGGGTGAAGCTGAGCCAGATGCCGCGCAGGGTGGGCCAGGCCAGGAACACCAGGAACCCCAGCATGGCGGGGGCGATGAAGACCGCCGCGAGGAGACCGTCCCCGTGCCCGCCGCCGTCCCGTTCGCGGGCCCGCACCTTCGGCTTCGTCCGTGCCCCTACGTCGCGCGCCCTCAGGCGCGACGGCGGGCTGCTTGAGGCGACAGTCATCAGTGACTCCCTCGTCTGCGGCTCGACTCGTCGGCTCGACTCGTCCTCTGCCCACTTACTTTTGAGGCGAAAGAATCCAGCCGTCAAGGGCCGTGCGCAATGCTTCTTCGATCGCATGCAAGTCGCTTAGGCTAGGGGCATTACTTCTGAGGCAGAAAAATGTGGGGAGGTCTCGTGAGCACTCGTACGGCCAGCTGGCTGCCGCTGAGCCCCGGCGAACGATCCGTGGCCATCGAGGTCCTCATCCACGGCCCGCTCTCCCGCACCGAGCTCGCCCGGCGGCTGAACCTCTCGGCCGGCAGCCTCACACGGCTCACCAAGCCCCTGCTCGAGTCGGGCCTGCTGGTGGAGGAGGACGCGGCGGCCACCGGGACCCGTCAGGGCCGTCCCTCGCAACCCCTGGACATCGTCGCCGACTCCCGGTACTTCGCCGGTTTCAAGATCACCGAGGACATGGTCTACGGCGTGGTCACCACGCTCAGGAGCGAGATCGCCGCCCGCCACGACCGCCCGCTGACCACGCACGACCCGGAACAGGTCGCGGCACTCCTGCAGGAGATGACGGCGGAGTTCGGCCGGTCCTTCCCCCGTCTGGCCGGTGTCGGCATCGGCGTGGGCGGGCGCGTCCGGGACCGGTCGGTCGTAGTCGAGTCCTTCTTCCTGGACTGGGACGGCGTGCCGCTGGCCGACCTCGTCGAAGCGCGCACCGGGCTTCCGGTCGTCGTGGAGAACGATGTCGCGGCACTGATCGAGGCCGAGTCCTGGTTCGGCGCGGGGCGGGGCCTCGAGCGGTTCGCGGTGCTCACCATCGGGGCAGGCATCGGATACGGCCTGGTGCTCGGCGGGAAGCTCATCCGTACCGCGGAGGACGGCCGGGGCATCGGGCGGCGCTGGATCGTCAACCCGAACGGCCCGCTCACGCCGGACGGAGAACGCGGCAGCGCCATAGCGCTGCTGACCGTCCCCAGCATCTGCTACCAGGTGCGTGCGGCTCTCGGCCGGGACGTGGAGTACGAGGAGATCCTCGCGCTCGCCGCCGCAGGGGACCCGCTGACCTCACGCGTGATCGACGAGTCGGCCCGGGGCCTCGGCACGCTGGTGGCCCAGATCGCCAACTTCGCGATGCCGCAGAAGATTCTGCTCGCCGGGGAGGGCATCGGCCTCGTCGACGTCGCGGGCCCGGCCATCGAGGAGACCATCCTCGCGAACCGCCACCCCCTGGCGGACCCGGTCGTCCTGGAGACCAAGGTGTCCGACTTCCACGACTGGGCGCGGGGGGCGGCGGTGCTGGCGATCCAGGTGCTGGTGCTCGGGACGTACGACGGGTGACCCGGGAAGCGCCTGCGGCGGGCAGCACGCGAAGGTCACTGCCGAAGGTCACTGCCGAACGATGGTCCGGGCCATGATCTGGCTCAGGACGCCTGGCGCCATGCGCCGTGCCGTCCACATGGCGTGGGTACCTCGTCCCGGGAAGGCCCACAATCGGCCTCGTGCCAGGGCGCGGTCCATCGAGTCCAGCACTGCATCGGTGGTCAGGCCGGGGCGTGGCCCGAACATGGCTGGCGCGTCACGGCGCATGCGATCCAGCATGGGGGTCTCCACGGCCGGCGGGCAGACACACAGGACGTGGATGCCTCGTTCGCGGCACTCAGCCGACAGGGTCTCGGCGAGGAAGTGGGGTGCGGCCTTCGCCGCGCCGTACCCCCCTCCCTCGGGTACAGGCACCCAGCCCGCGATGGATCCCAGCAGGATGATCTGGCCGCCGCCGCGGGACGCCATGGCGGGGACGACGGCGTGGACCAAACGGAGCGTGCCGCCGTAGATGACGTTCATCAGGCGGAGCGTGTCGGCGGGGTCCTGGTCGAGCAGCTTTCCTAGGTCGGCGATCCCGGCGCAGTGGACGAGTCGCCGCGGCGAACCGATCTCCTTGCTGATCCGATCGACCGTGTCGGCTAAGGCCTGCGGGTCGGTGATGTCGCAGACGAACGGACGGATGCTGGGGCCGCGGTCGGCCAGGGAATCGAGCCCGGTGTCGCTGATGTCGACGGCTGCGACGGCCCAGCCACTGTCGGCCAGCCGGAGGGCGGCTGCTCTGCCGATACCGCTCGCGGCACCGGTCACGATGGCTACGTCGGACCCTGAATGCGTCATTTCCTACCCCTGCCGGTCGGGAGCTGTAGACGGACTCCGGGGACGGCCGGGCTGGCCGACGAGCAGGCAGAGAATGCCCCCCTTCCCCGGCAGTGCAGTGCAGTGCAGTGCTACCCAGCCGATATGTGACCGACGCCGGTGAGAGGCCTTCCGTTTACCGATGGGCTGGGTTTCGGCCTGTCAGGAGCGGACCAGCAGCTGGAACTCGAACGCGTAGCGCGAGGCGCGGTAGATGTGGGTGCCGTACTCGACGACGCGGCCGGTGGAGTCGTAGGCCGTGCGCTGCATCGTCAGCAGCGCGGCGCCTTCGGTCTCGTCGAGGCGCTCGGCCTCCTCGACGGTGGCGCAGCGCGCGCCTATGGACTGCCGCGCGCTGTGCAGGGTGATCCCGGCCGCGCGCATCATGCGGTAGAGACCGGTCGCCTCCAGCTTCGCGGTGTCGAGGTGCACCAGACCGGCGGGGAGGTAGTTGCAGAGGAACGCCATCGGTTCGCCATGGGTGAAGCGCAGTCGTTCGAGGACGGCGACGTCGCTTCCCTCGGCGAGGCCGAGGGCCGCCGCGACCTCCGCGGACGCCGGCTGCACCTCGTTGCGCAGTACGCGCGTGGCGGGGCTCTGCCCTGCGGCCTCCAGGTCGTCGTAGAGGCTGCTCAGTTCCAGCGGGCGCTTGACCTGACTGTGCACCACCTGGGTGCCGACGCCCCGGCGGCGTACCAGCAGGCCCTTGTCGACGAGGGACTGGATGGCCTGCCGGACTGTGGGCCGGGACAGGCCGAGCCGGCCGGCGAGTTCAATCTCGTTGCCCAGGAGACTTCCGGGCGCCAGCGCACCGTGCTCGATCGCCGACTCCAGCTGCTGGGCGAGCTGGTAGTAGAGCGGCACCGGGCTCGTGCGGTCCAGTGCGAAATCGAGGGAGGCGGAGGGCGCGGAAGGGGTCACGAGGGGAGGTTATCCGTCCGTCGGAGCGGCAGGAAGCCCTGCCAGGCGATTTGTCCGGACAATATGCATCCGTCTGTGGCGCCGGGCGGCTGTGTGCTCCGCCCGGCGCTGCAGCGGCCTCAGGAGTTGCTGGGGAAGCCCAGGTTGATGCCGCCGTCGGAGGGGTCCGGCCAGCGGGTGGTGATCACCTTGCCCTGGGTGTAGAAGGCGATGCCGTCGTTGCCGTAGATGTGGTGGTCGCCGAAGAGCGAGTCCTTCCAGCCTCCGAAGGAGTGGTAGCCGACCGGGACGGGGATGGGCACGTTGACGCCGACCATGCCGGCCTGGACCTCGAGCTGGAAGCGGCGGGCGGCGCCGCCGTCCCGCGTGAAGATCGCGGTGCCGTTGCCCCAGCGGGAGCTGTTGATCAGCTTGATCGCGTCGTCGTAGGTCTCCGCTCGTACGACGCACAGGACCGGACCGAAGATCTCGTCCCGGTACGCGTCCGCGGTGACGGGCACCTTGTCGAGGAGCGAGACGCCGAGGAAGAAGCCCTCCTCGTGGCCGTCCACGGTGTAGCCGGTGCCGTCGACGACGACCTCGGCGCCCTGTTCGGCCGCCGACGCGACGTACAAGGCCACCTTGTCGCGGTGCTCGCGGGTGATCAGCGGGCCCATCTCGCTCGACGGGTCGGTGCCGGGGCCGATCTTCAGCGCCTTCGCGCGCTCGGCGATCTTCCCGACGAGCTCGTCACCGGTGTCGCCGACCGCGACCACGACCGACACGGCCATGCAGCGCTCACCGGCCGAGCCGTAGGCGGCGTTGATGGCCTGGTCGGCGGCGAAGTCCAGGTCGGCGTCCGGCAGCACCAGCATGTGGTTCTTGGCGCCGCCGAGCGCCTGGACGCGCTTGCCGTGCTCGACGGCCTTGAGCTGGATGTACTTGGCGATCGGAGTCGAGCCGACGAACGACACGGCCGCGATGTCCGGGTGCTCGAGGAGCCGGTCCACGGCCACCTTGTCGCCCTGGACGATGTTGAGCACGCCGTCCGGCAGGCCCGCTTGGGAGGCCAGCTCGGCCAGCAGGTACGACGCGGACGGGTCCTTCTCGCTCGGCTTGAGGACGAAGGTGTTGCCGCAGGCGATCGCGATGGGGAACATCCACATCGGCACCATCGCCGGGAAGTTGAACGGCGTGATGCCCGCGACCACGCCAAGCGGCTGGCGGATGGAGGCGACGTCGACCCGGGTGGAGACCTGCGTCGACAGCTCGCCCTTCAGCTTCTCCGGGATGCCGCAGGCCAGCTCCACGATCTCCATGCCGCGCGCGACCTCGCCGAGCGCGTCCGAATGCACCTTGCCGTGCTCGGCGGTGATCAGTGCCGCGATCTCGTCACGGTGCGCGTCCAGCAGCTCGCGGTACTTGAACAGGAACGCGGTGCGCTTGGCGAGAGATGCGGTGCCCCAGCTCTCGAACGCGGCCTTCGCGCTGGCGACCGCGGCGTCCACCTCGTCGACGGTGGCGAAGGCTACCTGCTTCTCCTGGGTGCCGGTGGCCGGGTTGTAGACGGGCGCGAAGCGCCCGGACGTGCCCTCGACGGGCTTGCCGCCGATCCAGTGGTTGATGGTCTTCATGTTCTTGGGGGGCCTTTCATGGGGCGGGGAGGGCGTGGGCGCCCCAAAGGGGCGCGGGGCTGTATCGATATGCGGCTCCGC
>NZ_LOHS01000206.1 GCF_001642995.1 Streptomyces jeddahensis | reverse complement strand
CGCCGATGGTACTGCAGGGGGGACCCTGTGGGAGAGTAGGACGCCGCCGAACAATTCTTGAGAAAACCCCCGCACCATTCGGTGCGGGGGTTTTCTGCATTTTCGCAGACTTTCTGCGTCTAGGGTCGAGGCATGAGATACGACCTGGTCATCTTTGACAACGACGGCGTCCTCGTCGACAGCGAGCGACTGTCCAACACCGTCCTTGCCGCCTATCTCACCGAGCTGGGGCACCCCACCACCTACGAGGACTCCATACGCGACTACATGGGCGGCTCCATCCACCGCGTCCACGACACCATCCGTGAGCGCTACGGCAAGGAACTGCCCCCTGAGTTCGACCAGGAGGTCCTGGCACGGACCCTCGCCGCCTTCGAGCGGGACCTTCTGCCCGTGGCCGGCGTCGTCGACGTACTCGAACGGCTCCAGGCCGACGGTGTGCCCTACTGCGTCGCTTCCTCCGGGCGGCATGCAAGGATCCGGTTCTCCCACCGCACGACCGGACTTGACCGCTGGATCGACGAGACGCGGCTCTTCAGCGCCGAGGACGTCGGACAGGGCAAGCCCGCACCCGACCTCTTCCTTCATGCCGCCGTCTCCATGAGGACAGCCCCTGAGCGCTGTGTCGTCGTCGAGGACAGCCCACTCGGCGTCCAGGCGGCTCTGACGGCCGGCATGGACGTGTACGGCTACACCGCCATGACGCCCGCCCATCGGCTCTCCGGTGCCACACAACTCTTCCCGGACATGGCCGGGTTGCTTGACCTCCTCAAGAGCTGAGCAAGATTCATCTTCTGATCCGCTACCCACGGGTACCCCGGAGCCCTACGCTCCCGCCATGACAGAAGTGCTGCGGCGCGGTAGGGCCTCTTTGGCCTTCAGCTTCCTTGCGCAGGGCGTCGCGTTCGCCCTTCTCGTGACGCGCATTCCCGCGATCCAGGACCGTTACGGGATATCCGACGGGCTGCTCCCCGCCTTCCTGGCCGCCGTGCCGATCCTCGCCGGTGTCGGCAGTGTGACCACCGAGCAGCTGGTGCGGCGGGTGCGGCCGAGCAGCGTCCTGCGCTGGTCGCAGCCGGTCGTACTGCTTGCGCTGCTCGGCGTCGGCGCGGGCGACGGCGTATGGGAACTGGCCCTGTCGCTTGCGGTGTTCGGACTCGCCGTCGGGGCCCTCGACGCCACCATGAACATGCTGGGCGTCAGCCTGCAGCAGGCCTACGGGCGCAGCATCATGCTCGGCTTCCACGCCGCGTACAGCCTCGGCGGGATCGCCGGAGCGTCGCTCGCCTGGGCGGGGGCGCACTGGGAGCTCTCGCTCTTCATCTCGTATCTGCCGGTGGTCGTGGTGCTGCTGCCGGCGGTGTTCGTCGGCAGCCGGTGGTACGTCGATGCGGACGCCTCCCAGGACACGGGGCCCGGACCCAGCGCGGAACGAAGCACCGTGGAACGAAGCACTGTCGGTTTCCGCCTGCTGCTGCCCTTCTGCCTGGTGATGACCTTCGCGTACATCGGGGACTCGACCGTCTCCAACTGGAGCGCGAAGTATCTGCAGGACGTGCTCGGCAGTTCGGAGCAGCTGGCGACCGTTCCGTACAACGTCTACATGGTGACCACGCTGATCGGGCGGTCGCTGGGGGATCTCGGGGTGCGGCGCTTCGGTGCCGCCGCCGTCGTGCGCGGTGGGGCGCTGGTGGGCGCGGCCGGATTCGCGGTCGTGGCTGCCGCGCCCGGGGCGTGGGTCGGCATGCTCGGCTTCACGCTGCTCGGGCTCGGGCTGTGCGTGATCGTGCCGCAGACCTTCGCGGCAGCGGGGCGGCACGCTTTCGAACATCACGGCCCCGGGGCCTCCGACGCGGCGATCGCGCGCCTCAACGTCTTCAACTACGTGGGCTTCCTCGTCGGCTCCCCGCTCGTGGGCGCCCTCGGCGACGCGTGGAGCTACCGGGGGGCGATGCTCGTCCCCATGGTGCTCGTGCTTGTGACGCTGCTGTATGCCAAGTCGTTCACCGCTGGACCACACCGATACGGTGACGGTCATGAGCGGCCGCGCACAGCTGATGTGGGACGAAGCAGTAACGGGCTATGACTTCGGTCCGGATCACCCCATGGATCCGGTCCGACTGGCGCTGACCAGGCGGCTTGTCGCCGCGTTCGGGCTGGACAGCGCGATGGACGTGGTGGCGGCCAAGCGGGCGGGGGGCTCCACGCTGCGACTGGTCCACCGCGAGGACTACATCCTGGCGGTCAAGGCGGCCTCCGCCGATCCGGCGTCCGCGGACGGCACGTACGGGCTCGGAACGATGGACGACCCGGCGTTCGCCGGCATGCACGAGGTGTCGGCGCTGATCGCCGGGCAGTCGGTGGGCGCGGCCGAGGCGGTGTGGGGCGGCGACGCGCTGCACGCGGTGAACTTCGCGGGCGGGCTGCACCATGCCATGCCCGGCGGCGCCGCGGGATTCTGTATCTACAACGACGCGTCGCTGGCCATCGCGCGCCTGCTCGAGCTGGGCGCGGAACGGGTCGCGTACGTGGACGTGGACGTGCACCACGGCGATGGCGTCCAGGCGGCGTTCTGGGAGGACCCCCGGGTTCTCACGGTCTCGCTGCACGAACACCCGCGGACGCTGTTTCCGGGGACGGGGTGGCCGGAGGAGACGGGCCCGGACTCGGCGGAGGGTTCGGCGGCCAATGTGGCGCTGCCGCCCGGAACCGGGGACGCGGCCTGGCTGCGGGCGTTCCACTCCGTCGTACCGGAGCTGCTCGCCGACTTCCGGCCGCAGGTGCTGGTGACCCAGCACGGCGCGGACACGCACTTCGAGGACCCGCTGGCGCATCTCGCGGTGTCGCTGGACGCACAGCGGGCGGTACAGGTGGCGTGCCATGACCTGGCCCATGAGTACGCCGACGGCCGGTGGGTCGCGCTCGGCGGCGGCGGCTACGCGGTGGTTGACGTGGTGCCCCGCTCGTGGACGCATCTGGTGGCGATCGCGGCGGGACGGCCCATCGAGCCGGAGACCCTGGTCCCCGAGGAGTGGCGGCAGGAAGTCTATGCGCGGACGCGGCAGTTGGCGCCGGTGCGTATGACGGACGGGCGGTGGCCCGCCTCCTGGAAGGGATGGGAGGACGGGTACGACCCGGCCGACCGCCTGGACCAGGCGGTCCTCGCCACGCGCCGCGCCGTGTTCCCGCTGCGCGGCCTCCTGCCGTAGCGCGGAAAGAACAGCTCACCGGCCTCGGACAAGTGGCGTTACGCCAACTGTGCGGAGTTTCCCGGTTTCCGGGGTTCGCCAGGCGCCGGTGCGCCAGCATCGGGGCGTGTTGAGCACCGGAGCGTTGCGTGCGCATCTCCTGGCGGCCAGACTGGCCGGGCCCGTGGCCACCTCGCGTGAGGAGAGCCTGCGGAGCTACCGGCTCTTCGCGGCCCGGGATCCGCGGGTGCTGCTCGGACTCGATCCCGAGTCGACCTGGGGCCCGCGGGACGTGATCGCGCTCATGGCCCACAAGTGCGGTGTGTCGGCCGATCCCCAGCACACGACGGGGCACGACGTGATCGACCCCGAGCGGACTCTGGCGGGGCTCGACGCCTTCGCGGAGCGGCTGGGTCAGGCGGCGCGGCGGTGCGAACCGGTCCTCCTCGGGACGGGTCATCCGCATCGGCTCCTCGGCTTCTACGCCGCTTTGGCCGGTGCGCTGTCAGCGGTCGGCTGCCCCGTTCTCACCCCGGCGCAGGGTCGTCGTGTCGACATAACGACCCGGTTCGGTCTACGCACGTACAACCTCGACTACGTACGAGGAGTCGCGTTGGTGCGGGAAGCGGGCGCCCAGGGCGCCGGTTGTGACACCGGCGCACACACCCACTCGCCGCTCCCGGTTCGTACCGCGCTGGCCGCAGCCGCCGAGGCCGGCGGGCCCCTGCCGACGCTCGTTGTCGGAGACCATGGATGGGCCTGCGGGGCAGGTCAGCTCGGTATTGACACCATCGGCCTCGCCGACACGGACGATCCGGCGCTGTTCGTGGGGGAGGCCGAGGGGCGGGTGTCCGTCGTCGTTCCGCTTGATGACGCTGTGCGGTCTGATTACTACCGACCGCTTACTCGCTATGTACTCAATCGAGCGTGTCTGTCACAGTAAGCAGCCGATGGCTGCTCCTCTTCCCCACTCGCATCACCCGCCCCTAGTCTGGGGAGTGAGCGCACAGCGACGAGGAGTCACCGGAGGGGAAGCCGGTGCCCGTCATGTGTGGAAGGTTCAGGTGTGTCATGGCTGCTGCTGGCGAAAGGCCTCTGAACGAGGTTCAGTTCCTGACCGTGGCGGAAGTCGCCTCGGTGATGCGAGTGTCCAAGATGACCGTGTACCGGCTGGTGCACAGCGGTCATCTGCCCGCGATCCGGGTGGGGAGGTCCTTCCGAGTCCCGGAGCAAGCGGTTCACGAGTACCTTCGCGAGTCGTATGTGGGGGTGGAATCGGCCTGACGGCGTCCTTCGGGACCCTCGATTACAGATGCGGAGCTCGGGCGGGGTAGGCTAGCCCCTCGTAGGTCGTGTGGGCCCAAGTCAGCCCCGCACCGAGTGATTGTCCCCGCCCCCGCGGGGGTTGTCCGAGAAGTGAGCGAGGGTAGTCGTGGGCTCTGTTATCAAGAAGCGGCGTAAGCGGATGGCCAAGAAGAAGCACCGCAAGCTGCTCAAGCGCACCCGCGTTCAGCGTCGCAACAAGAAGTAAGGCGACCGCTGCACCAAGCGCGCTCTGTGGCCCTTCCACCGCACGGTGGGAGGGCCACAGCCCGTTCACCGGAAATCAGTCGCCTTTTCAGGGCATGCAGGGCGCAGGTCTTTTCCCCTGTCGTATGCGTGGTCGTACGCTGGGGCCCGAAGAGCTCGATCCCCGCGCGGATCCGTACGTAGGTCTGCTCCGTGCGGGGTCTGTGCAAGCTGTGCACATCGTCTGTACGTACTCTGTGGCTGTCGTCACTTCCTGCATCGAGTGGTCATCACAGCGCAACATCCAGCCGCTAACGTGGCGCGCAGGAGCGGCAGACAGGGCGCGACATGGGCTGGGAAGGTAGGCGCTGATCTTGGGCAAGGTCGTGCTCGTCACCGGGGTGGCCCGGCAGCTGGGGGGCCGGTTCGTACGACGCATCCAGCGCGATCCCGAAGTGGAGCGGGTGGTCGCCGTGGACGCCGTGCCGCCCGAGCACCAACTGGGGGGCGCCGACTTCGTGCGCGCCGACATCCGGCAGCCGGCGATCGCCCGCGTGCTCGCCGAGCACGCCGTCGACACCGTCGTCCACCTGGACGTCACGGGCTATCCGCTGGGCGGCGGCAGCCGGACCTCGGTCAAGGAGACCAACGTCATCGGCACCATGCAGCTGCTCGGTGCCTGCCAGAAGTCGCCCAGCGTCAAGCGCCTGGTCGTGAAGTCCAGTACGAACGTGTACGGGTCGGCGCCGCGTGATCCCGCCGTCTTCACCGAGACGACGCCGCCCAAGTCGCTGCCCAGCGGTGGCTTCGCCAAGGACACCGTCGAGGTCGAGGGGTATGTGCGCGGTTTCGCGCGGCGCCGGCCCGACGTGGCCGTGTGCGTGCTGCGGTTCGCCAACATCCTCGGCCCGACCGCCGACTCGCCGCTCGCCGACTACTTCTCGCTGCCCGTGCTGCCGACCGTGTTCGGTTACGACCCCCGGCTGCAGTTCGTGCACGAGGATGACGTGATCGACGTGCTGCGGATCGCCTCGCACGAGCCGGCGCGCGGCACACTCAACAGCGGCACGTTCAACATCGCCGGTGACGGCGTGCTGCTGCTCTCGCAGTGTGCGCGCCGCCTGGGGCGCCCGACCGTGCCCGTCCTGCTGCCCGCCGTCAGCTGGGTCGGCACGGCGCTGCGCACGCTGGGCATGACGGACTTCTCGCCCGAGCAGCTCAGGCTGCTCACGCACGGCCGGGTCGTGTCGACCCATCAGATGCGCGAGACACTGGGGTTCCGGGCGAAGTACACGACTGCGGAAACGTTCGCGGACTTCGTACGCAGCCGCGGACCGGGACTGCTGCCGCCGGAGGCCCTTGCGGGGGCCGTCGACCGGATCGCCGCGCTGCCGCCCGTCCTGGGCAGCAGCCACCCCCCGACGCAGAGCGCCACATGAGGAGCGCATCAACGATGGCGGACGCCAAGGTCATTCCGTTCGACGACGATCGCTCGCGCGGGGGTGCGCTGCGCCCGCCGCGCCGCCGGCCCCCGGTCCGGCGCAAGCCGGAGCCCGTGGGCACCCGCGAGGTCCAGGTCCTGCCGGGAGCGCAGGAACAGGAGCAGGGCGGTGCACAGATGACCCGTGAGCCGAAGGAACCGCCGGTGCCCCGCCGCGAGGCACCGGCAGCAGGCTGGGACCGGCGGGTCGCGGGCGGCCTGGCCTTCCTGCGGCGACGGCTGACCGGCGACTACGAGATCGACGACTTCGGGTACGACAAGGAGCTCACCGACCAGGTCCTGATGTCGCTGCTGAGGCCCCTGTACGAGAAGTACTTCCGGGTCGAGGTGAAGGGCATCGAGAACGTCCCGTCGGACGGCGGGGCGCTGATCGTCGCCAACCACTCGGGGACGCTGCCGCTGGACGGCCTGATGATGCAGGTCGCCGTACACGACAACCATCCGACGGGCCGGCATCTGCGGCTGCTCGCTGCGGATCTGGTGTTCGTGCTGCCGGTCGTGAACGAGCTGGCGCGCAAGGCCGGGCACACCCTGGCGTGCGCGGAGGACGCGGAGCGGCTGCTGCAGGGCGGTGAGCTGGTCGGGGTGATGCCGGAGGGCTTCAAGGGCATCGGAAAGCCGTTCAGCGAGCGCTACAAGCTGCAGCGCTTCGGGCGCGGCGGCTTCGTCTCGACCGCGCTGCGGACCGGGACGCCGATCGTGCCGTGCTCGATCGTCGGGGCCGAGGAGATCTACCCGATGATCGGCAACGCGAAGACCCTCGCGCGGCTGCTGGGGTTCCCGTACTTTCCGATCACGCCGACGTTCCCGTGGCTCGGCCCGCTGGGTGCGGTGCCCCTGCCCACGAAGTGGACGATCCAGTTCGGTGAGCCGATCCCGACGGACGGCTATCCGCCGGAGGCGGCCGAGGACCCGATGCTGATGTTCAACCTGACGGACCAGGTACGCGAACAGATCCAGCACACGCTGTACAAGCTGTTGGTGCAGCGGCGGTCGGTTTTCTTCTGATTACGCCGATGGGGCGCCCCCCGAGCGGAGGGCGCCCCATCGACGTAAGCGGAGGACCGGACGGATTACTGAGTGTCGTCGCTGTCGATGCCCAGGCCGGGCAGGAACGGCAGCAGCGGCGGGAGCGTGATGTCCGCCTCCGGCGCTGTGCTGTCCTCGCCGGACGGGCTCGGGCTGGTCTCGACGGGCGGGTCGAAGAGGCCGCCCGTGTTGCCGCCGAGCAGGCCCTCATCCTCGCTGGCGCCGGAGGTGGACGGCTCGGGCGTGCCCTCGCCGTCCGTGCTGCCCGCCGACGAGCCGGACGATGTGGGCGACGGGCTGTCGGTACCGGACGTGCCGGTGGAGTCCTGCCCGGCGCCTGGCTGGCCGGTGCCGGTCCCCGAGGAGGGGGATCCCGGCAGCAGCGACTGCAGCGGTGCGACGTCTTGGTCTATGGCGTCGAAGACCGAGCTGACCTCGCGGCTCACATCGCCGAGCTGGACGGGCAGGCTGCCGCGCAGGGTCGTCCAGGTGTCCCGGTGCGACTGGGAGAACGACGACAGCGCCTGGATCGGGCCGAGCGAGCCCTCCCGCTCGTATGCCGAATGGAGCAGGCGGTGGCCCTCGCTGGCGTCGTGCTGCACGCCGGAGAGTGCGCGCCTGACCGCGGACACCGATTCGTGGTCGAGGTCGCCGGAGCGGCCCCGCTCCATGAGCCGGCGGGCCTCGTTCAGCCGGGTCGCCGCCTGGTCCAGGTAGATCCGGCCGCGGTCGGAGTCGCTGTCGGCCATGCCGAGCTTGAGATCCTCCATGCCGCGCTTGAGTCCGTACAGCGAATCGCCGGGCAGGGCGTCGGAGCTGGCGGCGGCGACGCCGCCGAAGGCCCCGGCTGCCACGCCGACGGTCAGCCCGCCGGCGGCGATGCTCTTGGAGAGGCGCGAGCGCGACCGCAGCTTGCGCAGCGGACTCGCTCGGTGCGCGCCCCGGCGGGACCGCTGTTCGGGCACCGGGCGACCTGCGCCCTCGCCCCCCGCCTCCGTGCCTTCGAGCAGCATGGCTTCCATGGCTGCCACGAGCCGCGCCCGGTGGACGACCTTGACTCCGGCGTCCAGCTCCGGCTTCGGCAGCCTGCCGAGACCGGTCGCCAGGGCCACCATCCTCTGTTTCTCGGCCTGTTCGGACGAATCGCCGGGCTGCTCGGCCGCCGTGCCCCCGTCGGAATGATCCTCCAGGGCCTGGGCGAAGGCGTTCGCCCGCCGGTGTGCCGATACATTCGCGATCACTGGCGGCACCTCCTCTCGTCATGACGGTCGACTCCCCAGGGGGTCCTGAGGGTTGCACACCTTGAGCACATCCACACGATCGAGTGATCGGTGACGGTCATGGTGCGACCACAGGGAGCCTGTATCCCGCACAACGAGCGGCTCGGCACTTGGGTTACGGACGGAGCATGAGCGGGCTCTGAAGCCAACGAGCTTTCACCGAACGTGAGTTGGAGGTCGCTCAGTGTGCTGTTCGGGTCTGTGTGCGCTCAGCGGGCGTCGTCCGGGAGGAGACGGGCCAGGGTGCGCACGGCCCGGTACTGGAGGGTCTTGATCGCGCCTTCGTTCTTGTCCATCACACGGGCGGTCTCGGCGACCGAGAGGCCCTGGAGGAAGCGCAGGGTCACGCACTCCTGCTGCTGGGGGTTGAGGCGGCGTACGGCGTCGAGGAGCGCGGCGTTCGACAGGGACTCCAGGACGGAGTCCTCGGGGCTGCGCTCGACCTCGTTGGCGTCGAGCATTTCGCCTGTGGTCACTTCGAGGCGGAAACGGCTCGACTTGAAGTGGTCGGCGACCAGGTTGCGGGCGATCGTGACCAGCCAGGCGCCGAAGTCGCGGCCCTGCCAGGTGAACGTGCCGATACGGCGCAGGGCGCGCAGAAAGGTCTCGCTCGTGAGGTCCTCGGCGGTCGCCTTGCCGCCCACGCGGTAGTAGATGTACCGGTACACGGTGTCGCTGTACTGGTCGTAGAGCCGGCCGAACGCCTCGGCCTCGCCGGCCTGGGCCCGCTCCACCAGGTCCATCATCCGGGCGCTGTCGCTGTCCGCCGCGGGGCGCCGTGCGGTGGGCGTGGCTGTCCCCGCGCGACCCCCTCTGGGGGTCTCCCGTCCGTCGCCCGATCGCCGCCCCTCGAGGACGGAGCGCCGCGCCGAACCCTTGTCGATGCCGTCCGTGAGGGCATAGCAGGGGCCCGCGGGGCCGCTGGCGATGCGCGGCGCGGCGAGAGCGGGGGCGGGATACGCGGTGGGGACGAAGCCGCGCAAGTGGTCGACGACCGCTGTGCGCAGCGTAGCCAGGCCCGAGGCGTCAACCCCGACGTATGGGTACACGGGACTCCCAGAGGCAGAGCTTCCATCACGTGCAGTACGGGACCGTTCACTCGTCGTGGCGACGCGTGGGTACCGATTTGCGTCTGAGGAGAATAACGCTTCGTACAGGCAGCGCTACACCCAGTTGCTCAAATCATCGATTCCGTCGCTTCTGTTACTGATCGACGGCCTATCAAGTGCCGGGAAGTGAACGGTTGTTGATCGGATTAGTTCGCGTTCGGTCCGGGAGGGGGGCGTGTTGTGTACGTGAGTCGTGGCCGACTGTTGTGGGCAGGCGTTCCGCGGGCGGAACGGGTGGGCACAACCCACGTCGGGCGGTGCCCTGCCCGTGGGGGTGCTCGGCACTGCAGAGGGTTGCCCTGCGTCGTGGTCGCCCGGGGGGTAGGGGCGTTGCCCTACGCAGAGGGGTGCCGCTGTGCCCACCCTCCCCCATTGCCTTAAGGGCATGGGAGGTACCCCCATCGCCCCAGCGGCACGATTGCCCACAGCGGCGGGCGGCACGATTGCCCGCGGCGATGCGGCGATGCGGCGATGCGGCGATGCGGCGATGCGGCGATGCGGCGATGCGGCGGTGCGGTTGCGCGCGGCGGTGGGAGGCGCGGGTGCCTGCGGCGGTACGGGCGGTGCCGTGGCCGTGCGTGACGTGATGCGGTGCCCGCAGTCGCCGCGGCACGTCTGCCTGCCGCGGCTGGTGCGTCAGCGGCGGCGGCGGTGGATGGCGATCGCGGCTGCCGTGCCGCCGGCGACGGCGCCGACGCCCGCCGCGGCCGGGATGCCGACCTTCGCGGCCTTGCGCCCGGTGCGGTAGTCCCGCAGGCGCCAGTCCCGCTCGCGTGCGTGCTTGCGCAGCTTCGTGTCGGGGTTGATGGCGTACGGGTGGCCGACCAGCGAGAGCATCGGGATGTCGTTGTGCGAGTCGCTGTACGCCGCGCAGCGGGAGAGGTCCAGGCCCTCGGCCGCCGCCAGCGCGCGTACCGCCTCGGCCTTCGCGGGGCCGTGCAGCGGTTCGCCGACGAGCTTGCCGGTGTACACGCCGTCGACGGACTCGGCGACCGTGCCGAGCGCGCCGGTCAGGCCGAGGCGGCGGGCGATGATCGTCGCGGTCTCCACCGGCGCGGCCGTCACCAGCCACACCTTCTGGCCGGCGTCCAGATGGGCCTGCGCCAACGCGCGCGTGCCCGGCCAGATGCGCTCGGCCATGTACTCGTCGTAGATCTCCTCGCCGATCGACATGAGCTCGGCGACGCGGTGGCCCTTGACGATGGACAGGGCGGACTCGCGTACGTCCTGCATGTGGTCGGGGTCCTCGACGCCGGCGACCCGGAACCACGTCTGCTGCCAGGCGAACTTGGCCAGTTCGCGACGCTGGAAGAACTTCCGTTTGTACAGGCCCCGGCCGAAGTGGAAGATCGCGGCGCCCTGCATCACGGTGTTGTCGAGGTCGAAGAACGCGGCGGCCTTGTGGTCGCCGGCGACCGGGAACTCCGGCTCCTCCGCCGCCTTCCCGGGCGCGGGGGCCGGGGCGAGTTCCTCCAGCTCCTGGGAGGTCTTGCGCGCTGCCTCCGCCGAGGCCTCGCCCGCGAGCACGCTGCGGGCCGTGGCGGAGCGCCTACGTGGGGTGAGCCATCCGAGAGCGGCCATGTCGCGAGCATAGCCAGTTCGTCCGGCGGTTCCGGAGTCGGGAGGATTCGGCGTTGTGAACTCTCTGCGACCGCGCAGTTAAAGGAGTGATCCCGTCCGCGTGCCGTCCGCGCGTCGTGGTGGCCGGTGGGCGCTGCGGAGGTCTGGTGCAGTTGGGTTCCCTTGTGCGGCGGCCGGGCGAGAATGGCGCGTATGAGTCCCATTTTTCGGCGCACCGACCGCCGTACGGAGAAGAAGGCGCCGCAGGACCGCCTCGTCACGCTGATCGGCAAGCCGGGCTGTCACCTGTGCGACGACGCCCGTGCGGTGATCGAGAGGGTCTGCGGTGAGCTGGGGGCCACGTGGGAAGAGAAGGACATCACGCAGGACGAGGAGCTGTACCGCAAGTACTGGGAGCAGATTCCCGTGGTGCTGGTGGACGGCGCCCAGCACGACTTCTGGCGTGTGGCCGAAGACCGTCTCCGCCGGGCCCTTACCGACTGACGCCGGCGGCCGGGCGGAACTCCATGATCACTACACCGACACGCTCCGGCCAGGGACGAATGCGCTTCGCGGTCGGTTCCCGGAATGCCTGCCGGAGCCGCGTGACCCCGGTCACTTTGGCCGGGCAAATCGGACACCATCTTTGTGCACGCGTTCACAAAGACATAGCCTGCTTCCGACGGGGCGGTCCTGGGACGTACGACCGCCCGCAGCCCCGCTCTACCCGCAGGAGCACCGTGGCAACTGGCCGAACTCACCGACCGGCGACCCGCAGCCGAGGGATTCCCGAGGCCACCGTCGCCCGGCTTCCGCTGTACCTCCGAGCACTCACCGCGCTGTCGGAGCGCTCGGTACCCACGGTCTCCTCGGAGGAGCTCGCCGCGGCGGCGGGGGTCAACTCCGCGAAGCTCCGCAAGGACTTCTCGTACCTCGGTTCCTACGGGACGCGCGGCGTCGGCTACGACGTCGAGTACCTCGTCTACCAGATCTCCCGCGAGCTCGGCCTCACCCAGGACTGGCCGGTCGTCATCGTCGGTATCGGTAACCTCGGCGCCGCCCTCGCCAACTACGGCGGGTTCGCCTCGAGGGGTTTCCGGGTTGCGGCGCTCATCGACGCCGATCCGGCGATGGCCGGGCGCCAGGTCGCCGGGATCGCCGTGCAGCACAGCGACGAGCTGGAGAAGATCATCTCCGACAACGGAGTCTCCATCGGCGTCATCACCACCCCGCCGGGTGTCGCCCAGCAGGTCTGCGACCGGCTCGTGGCCGCCGGGGTCACCTCCATCCTGAACTTCGCGCCGACGGTCCTCTCCGTGCCGGACGGCGTCGACGTACGCAAGGTGGACCTCTCCATCGAACTGCAGATCCTTGCCTTCCACGAGCAGCGGAAGGCGGGCGAGGAGACCGCCGGCGAGGACGCTGTCGCCGCCTCCGTGCCCAAGGAGACGCCGAAGGGACCCGACGGGGACGTACCCGTCGTGATGCCGGCATGAGCCTCCTCGTCGTCGGGCTGAGCCACCGCACCGCTCCCGTGAGCGTGCTGGAGCGCGCCGCGCTGTCCGTGGACGCGCAGGCCAAGCTGCTCCAGGACACGCTGGCCGCGGAACCGGCCGCCGAGGCCGCGGTGCTCGCCACCTGCAACCGGATCGAGCTGTACGCCGACGTGGACAAGTTCCACGCGGGCGTCGCCGAGCTCTCCACGCTGCTCGCCCAGCACAGCGGGGTCGGGCTCGAGGAGCTCACGCCGTACCTGTACGTGCACTACGAGGACCGGGCCGTCCACCACCTGTTCTCCGTGGCCTGCGGCCTGGAGTCCATGGTGGTCGGCGAGGGCCAGATCCTCGGCCAGATCAAGGACTCCCTCGCCAGGGCGCAGGAGCTGCACACCGCGGGCCGGCTGATGAACGACCTGTTCCAGCAGGCGCTGCGGGTCGGCAAGCGCGCGCACTCGGAGACGGGCATCGACCGGGCCGGGCAGTCCCTGGTCACGTTCGGCCTGGAGCAGCTCGCGGTCGGGGCGCCGGTCGGGGAGTGGGCCCAGGGCAAGCGGGCGCTGGTCATCGGCGCCGGTTCGATGTCCTCACTGGCCGCTGCGACGCTCGCGCGGGCCGGCGTCGCCGAGGTGGTCATCGTCAACCGCACGCTGGAGCGCGCCGAGCGCCTCGCCGAGATCCTGACGGAGCAGGACGGCACGGCGGTGGCCGCCCGCGCGGTCCCGGTCGACGCGATGGCCCGGGAGCTGACACATGCCGACGTGGTGGTGTCCTGTACCGGCGCGACCGGTCTGGTCCTGACCGCGGACGCGGTGGCGGAGGCCGTATCGGGCCGTACGTCCGCCCCGGCGGGCTCTCGTACGGACGCTGGCGGGCCGGTGGCGGCGGACCGTGCCGACCGCTCGGCAGCGGCGCGCCGCGGGGGCGCCGGCGACGACGTGTGCCCGGTGGACCTGTCCGCCATGCAGGGCGCCACGGGCTTCTCGGTCATGGGTGAGGCGGCCGTGGCCGGGATGGACGCGGCGACGCTGGAGCAGCACGCCGCCTGGGTCGACAACGCCACCTCCGACCGGCGCGAGAGCCGCCCCGCGGCGCCGGACCCGGCGTCGGAGGCGGATGCGATCGCCGCCCTGGTCGCCGCCGCGGCCGCCACGGGCCGGGTGCCCGAGGGCCGGGGACCCGCCGCCGTCAACGCGCCCGCACACCCCGCCGTCCTGTCCCTCCTCGACCTCGCCATGCCCCGCGACATCGACGCCGCCGTGCACCGGATCGCCGGGGTGAGGCTGGTCGACATCGAGTCGCTCGCGGAGGCCTCGGCGGACGCGCCGATGGCGGCCGACGTGGACATGGTCCGCGGGATCGTGTCCGCCGAGGTGGCCGCGTTCGGCGCCGCCCAGCGGGCCGCGCACATCACGCCGACCGTGGTCGCCCTGCGCACCATGGCCGCCGATGTGGTGGCGAGCGAGATCGCGCGCCTCGAAGGGCGCCTGCCCGGCCTCGACGACAAGCAGCGCGGTGAGATCACGCAGACCGTACGGCGCGTCGTCGACAAGCTGCTGCACGCGCCGACCGTACGGGTCAAGCAGCTCGCGGCGGAGCCCGGCGGCGCCGGGTACGCGGACGCGCTGCGGACCCTCTTCGACCTCGACCCGGAGGCGGTCGCCTCCGTCTCCCGGGCCGACCTGAACGACGCCGACGTCACGAGCGTCAACAGCGTCCAGAACGTCAAGAACCGAGGGCTGTCATGACCGAGAAGGCACTACGACTCGGGACCAGGCGCAGCAAGCTCGCCATGGCCCAGTCCGGGCATGTGGCGCAGGACGTGCGCCGGGTGACCGGACGGGACGTCGAGCTCGTCGAGATCACCACGTACGGCGACACCTCGCGCGAGCACCTGGCGCAGATCGGCGGCACCGGCGTGTTCGTCACCGCGCTGCGCGACGCCCTGCTGCGCGGCGAGATCGACTTCGCCGTGCACTCCCTCAAGGACCTGCCGACGGCGCAGCCCGACGACCTCGTCCTCGCGGCCGTACCGCCGCGCGAGGACCCGCGCGACGTGCTGGTCGCCCGCGACGGGCTCACCTTCACGCAGCTGGCTGCACAGTCCCCTGCGGGGGTCCCGCGCATCGGCACCGGTTCGCCGCGGCGCATGGCGCAGCTCAACGCGTACGCCCGCGCGCACGGCATGGAGATCGAGACCGTCCCGATCCGCGGCAACGTCGACACCCGCATCGGATACGTGCGCAGCGGGGAGCTCGACGCCGTCGTGCTGGCCGCCGCCGGACTCAAGCGCATCGGCAGGATCGATGAGGTGACCGACTTCCTGTCGGTCGACACCGTTTTGCCCGCCCCCGGCCAGGGGGCCCTGGCAGTCGAGTGCGCCGCGGACAACGCTGCGCTCGCTGCCGCGCTCGCCGAACTCGACGACCCGTTCACCCGGGCCGCCGTGACCGCCGAGCGGTCCCTGCTCGCCGCCCTGGAGGCCGGCTGCAGCGCACCCGTGGGTGCACTCGCCGACCTTCTGGCCGACGGGCAGATTGTCAAGGAAATGCGCCTGCGCGGCGTCGTCGGGACCACCGACGGCTCGACGCTGGTGCAGCTGTCCACCACCGGTCCCGTGCCCGAGACACACGACCAGGCAGTGGCGCTCGGTCGCGAACTCGCCACCGAGATGCTTGCCAAGGGCGCGGCCGGTCTGATGGGGGAGCGAGCACTTTGAGCCCCACCACCTCGAACCACCCAGCCGTTCCCGCGCACGGGCACGTCACCTTCCTCGGTGCCGGACCCGGGGATCCCGGGCTGCTGACACTCCGCGCCGTCGAAGCGCTGGCAGGAGCGGACGTCCTGATCGCCGAGCCGGAAGTGCTCGACGTGGTCCGCGTCCACGCCCCCGCGGGCGTGGCCGTCGTGGACACAGGCACGCCCCAGCTGACGGTAGTTGACGACGCGTCAGCCACCGTCGTACCCCCGGAGCCGAGGGATGCGGCCAATCTTGTCATGGAGGCTGTGCGGGGCGGCAAGCGGGTCGTCCGTGCCGTCTCGGGCGATCCGGGGCTCGATGCGTACGCCGCGGGGGAGATGCTGAAGTGCGCCTCCGAAGGCATCACCTTCGAGGTGGTGCCGGGCATTGCCGCGGGCGTGGGCGTGCCCGCGTACGCGGGTGTGCCGCTGCGGGATGCGGAGGGCACGGACGTGCGGTTCGTCGACGCCCGTACCGCGTCGGACCGCTGCTGGACCGAGGTCGGCACGTCTGACGGCACCGTCGTCGTCTCCACGACGCTCGACTCGGTGGCCGCGGCCGCGGCTGAACTGGTGTCCGCCGGACGTAAGCCGGACACTCCGATGTCGGTCACCGTCGCCGGTACGACGACGCGGCAGCGCACCTGGTCGGCGACGCTCGGCAGTATCGCGCAGACCCTGAAGCAGGCGAAGGTGCTGCCGTCGCCGGAGGGTCACCGCCCGGTCATAGCCGTGGTCGGCGAGCGGTCCGCGGCCGCGCAGCGCGACCAGCTCTCGTGGTTCGAGTCCAAGCCGCTGTTCGGCTGGAAGGTGCTCGTGCCGCGCACGAAGGAGCAGGCGGCCTCGCTCTCCGACCAGCTGCGGTCGTACGGCGCCGTGCCGTCCGAGGTGCCGACCATCGCGGTCGAGCCGCCGCGTACGCCCCAGCAGATGGAGCGCGCGGTCAAGGGCCTGGTCACCGGGCGGTACGAGTGGATCGCCTTCACCTCGGTCAACGCGGTCAAGGCCGTCCGGGAGAAGTTCGAGGAGTACGGGCTCGACGCGCGCGCGTTCGCCGGGATCAAGGTCGCGGCGGTCGGCGAGCAGACCGCGAAGGCGCTCGTCGCCTTCGGCGTGAAGCCGGACCTGGTGCCGAGCGGCGAGCAGTCGGCCGTGGGTCTCCTGGAGGACTGGCCGCCGTACGACCCGGTCTTCGACCCGATCGACCGGGTGTTCCTGCCGCGCGCCGACATCGCCACGGAGACGCTGGTCGCGGGCCTGATCGAGCTGGGCTGGGAGGTCGACGACGTCACGGCCTACCGGACCGTGCGCGCCTCGCCTCCGCCGGCCGAGACCCGCGAGGCGATCAAGGGCGGCGGCTTCGACGCGGTGCTGTTCACGTCGTCGAGCACTGTGCGGAACCTGGTGGGCATCGCGGGCAAGCCGCACAACGTGACGGTGATCGCGTGCATCGGCCCGGCCACGGCGAAGACCGCCGAGGAGCACGGGCTGCGGGTGGACGTGATGGCTCCGGAGCCGTCGGTCCACAAGCTGGCCGAGGCACTGGCCGACTTCGGCGCGGCGCGGCGGGCGGCGGCGCTGGACGCGGGGGATCCGGTGACGCGGCCGAGCGAGCGCCGTCCGGGGGCACGGCGGCGTCGTACGACCTGAGCGCGGTGGGTGGGTGGCCGTCCGTGGGCGGCCACCCCACCAAGACGCCATCGGACGGGCCGTAAGCCGGTGTCAGCGTCGACAGGGCGTCGGCAAAGGCGCCCCCGTGCCGGGCGTAGCGTAGACGCATGACGAAGTACGGTTCCTTTCCTGGTACGCGTCCCCGTCGGCTGCGCACCACCCCCGCCATGCGGCGCATGGTCGCCGAGACCCGGCTGCACCCGGCCGACTTCATCCTGCCCGCGTTCGTGCGGGAGGGCGTGAGCGAGCCGGTGCCGATCGCGGCGATGCCCGGGGTGGTGCAGCACACGCGCGACAGCCTGAAGAAGGCGGCCGTGGAGGCGGTGGAGGCCGGGATCTCCGGGATCATGCTGTTCGGGGTGCCAGAGGAGTCGAAGAAGGACGCCGTCGGGACGCCGGGGACGGACCCCGACGGGATCCTGCAGGTCGCGATCCGGGACGTGCGGGCCGAGGTCGGGGACGACCTGCTCGTGATGTCCGACCTGTGCCTCGACGAGACGACGGATCACGGGCA
The DNA here is from genome assembly GCF_001642995.1 of Streptomyces jeddahensis. Lineage (GTDB taxonomy): Bacteria > Actinomycetota > Actinomycetes > Streptomycetales > Streptomycetaceae > Streptomyces > Streptomyces jeddahensis. Next base: position 68,827 of record NZ_LOHS01000206.1, on the reverse strand, counting down.
CTGCGGTGTGCTGGACGAGCAGGGGCGTGTGGACAACGACGCGACCCTGGAGCGGTACGCCGAGATGGCCCAGGTCCAGGCCGACGCGGGCGCCCACGTGGTCGGCCCCAGCGGCATGATGGACGGTCAGATCGGCGTCGTCCGCGACGCGCTGGACCAGATCGGCCGCGAGGACGTGGCGATCCTGGCGTACACCGTCAAGTACGCGTCCGCGTTCTACGGACCGTTCCGGGAGGCCGTCGCCTCCTCCCTGCAGGGCGACCGGAAGACGTACCAGCAGGACCCGGCGAATGTCCGGGAGTCCCTGAGGGAGCTGGCCCTCGATCTGGAGGAGGGGGCCGACATGGTGATGGTGAAGCCGGCGGGACCGTACCTGGACATCCTCGCGCGCGTCGCCGACGCCGTGGACGTGCCGGTGGCCGCCTACCAGATCTCCGGTGAGTACTCGATGATCGAGGCCGCGGCGGAGAAGGGCTGGATCGACCGGGACCGGGCGATCCTGGAGACCCTGACCGGGATCAAGCGGGCGGGCGCGCAGAACATCCTCACGTACTGGGCGACGGAGGTCGCGCGGAAGCTCTAGCCGCGCCGACTGTCCCAGCCACAACGGCGGCAACTTCGGTGTGCGCGTGGATCAGCAGGCTCCACGGGGGTTTGCAGTTCGTTCGGGCGGGGGTTGCGAAGTCTGCGCTTGAGTCCGGTCTTGGCGATGTAGCCGTCGATGAGGCCGGCGTGCAGGGGCACATGGCGTCGGGGTCCTGATGGCGCGGACAGGTGGCACCTGGGCTGGCCGGTGTGGAAATCGGCTTGTGGCTGTCAGCTGCATGATCAAGGCTGACTCGCGATGATGCCTTTGACTGAGATCGACCGACTGAAGCAGACCGTGTCCGAAGCGTGGGACAGCCCGGTCGCCGACCAGGTCGCCGCCGAGTGGGGTTACCCCGCCGGCACCGCCAGGTGGTGGCGTTCCAGCGCCTCCCATGTGTTCGTGCTCCCCGACAACGGCCGGCGGCGCTATCTACGGTTCGTGCCCGGCTCGTATCGCGGGCCGAGGCCCGTGACTGCGGTGGCTGAGCTGATGGCACGGCTCAGCGACGGCGGGTCGCCGGTGGTGCGGCCGGTCGCCGCCGAGTCCGGGGCCCTGACCGTGACCGTGGCAACCGGGCTCGGTGCCATGCACGCCATGGTGGTCGAACCGGCGCCCGGCGAGGAAGTCGACATCACCGAACTCAGCGAATCGCAGGCGTGGCACTGGGGACAGGCACTGGCGCATGTGCACCGCGATGCCGCCGGGCTCGATGCCGGACTGCCCGAATCCTTCGGCGAACTGCCCGCTATCGGCGAACTGTTCGCCCACGACACCGCGTTGGTCGAGGCTACGGCGAGGCTCGCCGACTTGATGAGCGACCTACCACGTGGCCAGGACCGCTGGGGAGTAGTGCACGGCGACTTCGAGTTGGACAACATGGCCTGGGAAGACGGCCGGCCGGTCGCCTACGACTTCGACGAGGCCGCCCTGTCCTGGTACGCCGCCGATATCGCCTATGCCGTGCGCGACCTGACCGACCACACCGGCCAGCCCACAACCGAGCACCGGGCGAGGTTCGACGCCTTTCTCGCCGGATACCGCAGCGTGCGCCCGTTCGGCGACGAGGACGTGGGGCGCCTGCCGCTGTTCGCCGGACTGCATGCCGCGACTTCTCTCGTGCGCATCACCCGCGCGCTGGGCGAACCTGACCAGGCGGAACCAGAATGGCTGACCGAGCTGCGCAACGATATGACAGACATGGCGCGCACACACCGGAAACTCGTGATCGACATCGGCCAGGCAGTGGGCCGAGGTATCCGCCTCTAGGTGCCCGGGTCGTTCGGGGGTTGAGGCTGCCTTCGGCGGCGCGGAAGGCATGGTCGCGCACGGCGGGTCTCCGTTCCTTCGATCGCCGTCCGGCATCCCACCCCAGAGCAGACCCGCGCGGCGAGCGCTTTTCCGTGGCACGCGAGCCGTCATGACCGCAGCATGACAGGGCTGCGGGTATTACCGTGCCGCCTCGGACGCCCTGACGGGCTCAGTCAGGCAGAGCTGCCGTGAGGTCCACCTCGACGAGCTGCCCGCTGAAGCCAAGCTGCGAGACACCCAAGAGCGTGCTGGCGGTGGTGAACGCCGGCCCGATGACCGATTCGGTGAGCCGCCGCCATACAGCTGCCAGGACGTCGGTTTCGTCACTGCGCACGTAGATCACCGAGCGCACGACATGCCGCGGTTCGGCGCCTACGGCGGCCAGCGCGGTCAGCGCGTTTTCGGCAACCTGGTCGACCTGCGCGTCCAGGGATCCGGGGCCGACGAGGCGCCCGTCGCGGTCGAGCGGACACTGTCCTGCCAGGTACGCGGTCCGGCCGGCCGCGACCACGGTGATGTGGTGGTAGCCGGGAGTTTCGTGCAATTGGTCGGGGTTGATGCGGGTGATCTTCGCACTCATGCCGACGAGTCTGGCGCACCCACGGCGAACAGCGCACCGCCTTTTCGCGGCACGGCAATCCGCTGTCGGGCAGCCCCGGAGTCAGCGGGAGACGTGCGCCGTGAAGGCGGCCCAGGCGGTGGGTGTGACCTCGAAGGTGGGGCCGGTGGGGTTCTTGGAGTCGCGGACGTGGACGGTGTGGGGGCAGGTGGCGACCTCGACGCACTCGCCGCCCTCGCTGCCGCTGTAGCTGGACTTGCGCCAGGTGTAGGCGACTTCGAGGCACTGGCCGCCCTCGTCGCCGCTGTAGGTCGACTTGAACCACTGCAGTGCGGTGTTCATTGCTCTCCTAGCAGGCGGTCGAGCAGGCTCTTGGACTCCTCGGGGGTGAGGGCCTGTGACCGCAGCATCGCATACTTGTGCGCCAGGGTGGACACCTCGTCCAGGTCGGAAACCCACTGGCTTCCGCGCTGGCCCTCGGTGTAGGCGAGGTGCTGGTGGTCGGGTGTCTCCAGGAGGGTGAAGGGGCCGTTCAGCCCGGCGTGCGAGGGGGCGCTCATTGGCAGGAACTGGAGTGTGAGGCCCGGGAGTTCGGCACACTCGCGCAGGTGGCGCAGCTGGTCGCGGCGGGTCTGCGGGCCGCCGACACCGACGTGGAGCACCGGCTCCCACACGACGAAGCTGAGCGTCGGCGGGCACTTGCGGTGCAGGATCTCCTGGCGGCCGATGCGGGCCGCCGTCTTGGCCTCGATCTCGTCCTCGTCGTACGCCGGTACGCGCTGGCGGAGGACCGCGCGGGCGTACGCCTCGGTCTGGAGCAGGCCGGGGACGACCAGGGCGTCGTACCAGGACAGAGCGATGGCCTCGCGTTCGTGCTCCATGTACTGCTCCGCGTACAGCGGGAACAGGTCGATCTCCGGCATGTTCTCCACCGCCACCGACAACGCGCCCTTCGTGTCGAGGAGTTTGTCCAGCGTCTCTGCGAGGTCCGGCAGCAGCGGGCGTCTGCCCTGCTCGATCGAGGCGATGGTCTCCTCGCCGGCGATGACGCGCTCCCCTAGGGCGCGCTGCGTGTAGCCCGACGCCTGGCGGAATGCCGCCAGTTGGGCGCCCAGCATCCTCATCGCCGAGGTGTTCTTCTTCCATTGGAGCTTTCTGGGGCTCATGCTCGTCCCACTCCCCACGCCTGCCCGCACCCGACCCCGTATCAACCCGTACAACGGACCGGTACGGGTTCACTCACTGATCCACGCTAGTGACTCTCCGCGACGCTCGTCTCATGAACGACGCAATCCAACTCCCGCTGCTCCGGGAGAAGTTCTTCCGTCGCGAGCGCCGCTCCGTTCCCGCCGCCAGGCAGTTCACCCGCTGGGCGCTCACCGACTGGGGGCTAGGTGAGAGCGGCCGCGCCGAGGACATGTTGCTGTGCGTGAGCGAGCTCGCCACCAACGCGCTGGTGCACGGCGTGCCGCCCGGCCGGGGTTTCCGGCTCTTCCTGCGGTACGACGGCGACATACTGCGCGTGGAGGTGCACGACAGCGGCGGCGGCGTGCCGCGCATCGCGGACGGGGCTGGCGGGGCGGATGAGGGCGGGCGCGGGCTGGTGCTCGTCGAAGCGCTCAGCGACAGGTGGGGCGTGGGCGAGTGGGACCCCGGCAAGGTGGTGTGGTGTGAGTTCGGGGCAGTGCTGGTGCGGACCGCGACACGTTCGTGTGGCCTGCGTCCGTATCCGGTGCCAGAGGGGCCCGATAGCTGGTACAACAAATGGTATGGCGACAAGTAAGCTCACCGTGACCGTGCCCGACGACCTGTTGCGAGCTGCGCGAGAGGCGGCTGATGGCAACCTTTCCGCCTACGTCGCCAGAGCGATAAGAGACCAGCTCGTGCGCGACGCCATGACCATGTATGCCGAGGACTCCGCGCGGCTGGGAGACGACCTGGACGACCTCTACAGCGCCGCGGAGGACGACCTGTGCGACAGCTGAAGCGGGGGCAGGTGTGGACCGTGCCCACGGTGGGCCGGGACCGCACCGTGGTCATCGTCCAGAACGACCATGTCGCTGAGCTCCACCCCGGTGCGGTCCTCTGTGCGCTGATCGATACGACGGGGGATCGGCGCGAGTCGCTCGTCACGGTGCGTGTCACGGTGCCGCTGCGGGGCGTCGTTCTCGCCCCGGATCTCTACAACTTCCGGCACTCGAGGTTCGAGCAGGGCAAGTATCACGGGGACGTGCCGGATGAGCAGATGGAACGGGTCGATATCGCCCTACGAGCGGTCCTCAGCCTCTGAGAGCTCCGAGAGCCATTCCCTGAGAGCACGGAAGAGGGGTTTCCCCTGATCGTCAGGCGAAGCCCCTCTCGCGTACCGTCCGCGTCAGAGCCGCTCAGGCGTCCTGATGCCCAGCAGCGCCATGCCCTGGTGCAGCGTCCGCGCCGTGATGTCGCACAGGAACAGGCGGTTTTCGACCTGTTCCGAGGTGTCCGCCTTGAGGACCGGGCACTTGTCGTAGAACGACGTGTACAGCGACGCCAGCTGGTACAGGTACGCGGCCAGCTTGTGCGGGGCGTACTCCGCGGCGGTCTCCGCGACCGTCTCCGCGAACTGGTCCACGTGCAGGCCGAGGGCCCGCTCCGCTTCGGTCAGCTCCAGCTCCGGGTGGGCCGTCGGGCGGGCGTCGCCGGCCTTGCGGATGATCGAGCGGATACGGGCGTACGCGTACTGGAGGTAGACGCTGGTGTCGCCGTTCAGGGACACCATCTGGTCCAGGTCGAACTTGTAGTCGCGGTTGGCGGACGTCGACAGGTCCGCGTACTTCACCGCGCCGATGCCGACCTGCGCGCCCCGCTCGGCGATCTCCTCCTCGGACAGGTCCTGCGCCTTCTCGCGGACCACGGCCGAGGCGCGGTCGATCGCCTCGTCCAGCAGGTCCACGAGGCGCACGGTCTCGCCCTCACGGGTCTTGAACGGCTTGCCGTCCTTGCCGAGCACCGTGCCGAACGCCAGCTGGAACGCCTTCACGCCGTCGCCCAGCCAGCCGGCCCGGCGCGCCGTCTCGAAGACCATCTTGAAGTGCAGCGACTGCCGGGCGTCCACCACGTACACCAGGGAGTTCGCCTTGAGGTTGAAGACCCGGTCGCGGATCGCGGAGAGGTCCGTGGCCGCGTAGCCGTACCCGCCGTCGGACTTCCGGACGATCAGCGGCACCGGTTTGCCGTCCGGGCCCTTGATGTCGTCGAAGAAGACGCAGAGCGCCCCTTCGGAGCGGACCGCGACGCCCGACTCCTCGAGCAGCCGGCACGTCTCGTCCAGCATGTCGTTGTAGCCGGACTCGCCGACCACGTCCGGGTCGCGGATCTCCATGTCCAGCTTGTGGAAGACCGAGTAGAAGTAGATCTTCGACTCGTCGACGAACCGCTGCCAGAGCGCGAGGGTCTCCGGGTCGCCCGCCTGCAGGTCGACCACCCGGCGCCGCGCCCGGTCCTTGAACTCCTCGTCGGAGTCGAAGAGGGCGCGCGAGGCCTTGTACAGCCGGTTGAGGTTCGACATCGCCTCTTCGCCGGACGCCTCGGTGTCCTCGGCGGCGGCCTTGTGGTCCAGCTCGTGCGGGTGCTCGATCAGGTACTGGATGAGCATGCCGAACTGGGTGCCCCAGTCGCCGATGTGGTGGCGCCGGATCACGTTCTCGCCGGTGAACTCCAGGATCTGGACCACCGCGTCGCCGATCACCGCGGACCGCAGGTGGCCGACGTGCATCTCCTTGGCCACGTTCGGCTGGGCGTAGTCGATCACCGTCGTGCCCGGCTCGTCCGCGAGCGGCACGCCCAGGCGGCCCTCAGCGTCCGCGGCGCGCGCCGCCAGGTTCTCGGTGATCGCCTTGTCCGTGATCGTGATGTTCAGGAAGCCCGGTCCCGAGACCTCGATGTCCTTGATCACGTCACCCGTGGCGACCTGGGAGACCACCTGCGTCGCCAGCTCCCGCGGGTTGGCCTTCGCCTTCTTCGCGAGCGCCAGGATGCCGTTGGCCTGGAAATCGGCCCGGTCGCTGCGTCGCAGCAGCGGGTCCGCGGTACCCGCCTCCGGCAGGGCTGCCGAGAGGGCGTCCGCGAGGCGCTGGTGGACGGAAGCGGTGAGGGACGTGACCGAGGCCATGGAGTGGGAGCCGTTCTCCTCGAGGTTCAGATAGACCCGGCCAGTATCCCACGCGCGGAAAAGCGGTTGAAAAGCGGTTTTCGCTCCGGCGGGCCGAGCTGGGAGAATGGAGCGGTCAGCTGTACTGGCGTATCAGGGCTTACGAGAAAGAAGGACGTGCCGATCGTGGCTCAGAGCACAGAGACCACCGACTGGGTTTCCCGTTTCGCGGATGAGGTCATCGCCGAGTCGGAGAGTCGCGCGCCTGGCAAACCGGTCGTCGTCGCGTCCGGCCTCTCCCCCTCCGGCCCGATCCACCTGGGCAACCTCCGCGAGGTCATGACCCCGCACCTGGTCGCCGACGAGATCCGCCGTCGCGGGTACACCGTGCGCCACCTGCTCTCCTGGGACGACTACGACCGCTACCGCAAGGTGCCGTTCGGCGTCCCCGGCGTCGACGAGTCCTGGGCCGAGCACATCGGCAAGCCGCTGACGTCGGTCCCGGCACCCAAGGGCTCCGCGTACGCGAACTGGGCCGAGCACTTCAAGGCCGCCATGGTCGCGTCGCTGGCCGAGCTGGGCGTGGAGTACGACGGGATCAGCCAGACGGAGCAGTACACGTCTGGTGTCTACCGGGATCAGATCCTGTTCGCGATGAAGCACCGGGCCGACATCGACGCGGTGCTCGCGCAGTACCGGACCAAGAAGGCCCCCGCGAAGAAGTCCCAGAAGCCGGTCGACGAGGCCGAGCTCGAGGCCGCCGAGGGCTCGGGCGCCGCGGCCGAGGACGACGGCAGCAGCGGCTCCGCCGGCTACTTCCCGTACAAGCCGTACTGCGGCGCGTGCGAGAAGGACCTCACCACGGTCACGGCGTACGACGACGAGACCACCGAGCTGACGTACGTCTGCCAGTGCGGTCACTCGGAGACGGTTCTGCTGTCGGAGTTCAACCGCGGCAAGCTGGTCTGGAAGGTCGACTGGCCGATGCGCTGGGCGTACGAAGGGGTGATCTTCGAGCCGTCCGGTGTCGACCACTCGTCGCCGGGCTCGTCGTTCCAGGTCGGCGGGCAGATCGTCGGGATCTTCGGCGGCAAGCAGCCGATCGGCCCGATGTACGCGTTCGTGGGCATCAGCGGCATGGCGAAGATGTCGTCCAGCAAGGGCGGCGTGCCGACCCCGGCCGACGCCCTGCAGATCATGGAGCCGCAGCTGCTGCGCTGGCTGTACGCGCGTCGTCGTCCCAACCAGTCGTTCAAGATCGCCTTCGACCAGGAGATCCAGCGGCTGTACGACGAGTGGGACAAGCTCGCCGCCAAGGTCGCGGACGGCTCGGTGCTGCCCGCCGACGCCGCGGCGTACGCGCGAGCGGTCGGCACGGCGGCCGGTGAGCTGCCGCGTACGGCGCGTCCGCTGCCGTACCGGACCCTCGCGTCCGTCGCCGACATCACCGCGGGCCACCAGGACCAGGCGCTGCGCATCCTGTCCGACCTGGACCCGGAGAACCCGCTGACGTCCCTCGACGAGGCGCGCCCGCGCTACGACAAGGCCGAGACGTGGATCAACACCCAGGTCCCGGCCGAGCAGCGCACGGTCGTGCGCGACGAGCCGGACAAGGAGCTGCTCGCCTCGCTCGACGAGCAGGGCCGTGAGTCGCTGCGGCTGCTCCTGGAGGGCCTCGACTCGCACTGGTCGCTGGACGGCCTCACCCACCTCGTCTACGGCGTGCCCAAGGTCCAGGCCGGCTTCTCCGCCGACGCCACGCCCAAGGAGCTGCCGCCGGAGATCAAGACCGCTCAGCGGACGTTCTTCGCCCTCCTGTACCACCTGCTCGTCGGGCGGGACACGGGGCCGCGGCTGCCGACGCTGCTGCTTGCGGTGGGGGCGGACCGGGTGCGGAAGCTGCTCGGCGCGTAAGGGTCGTACGCGGAAGGGGGTGCCCCGGTTCTCCGGGGCACCCCCTTCGTCGCGTTCACCGTTAAGCGATGTGTTCCGCGTCCAGTTCCTGCTGGTAGCGGGTGCGGAAGTCGCGGACGTACGGGCGCAGCGTGCTCTCCGTGAGCGGGCCGCCCGACTGGCCCGTCACGCCGTACAGGTCCATCAGGTAGAGGCCGAACTGGCGGGCGTTGGGGAAATCCATGTGCTCGTTGACGTACTTCCGGAACGCGGCGAAGTACGCCTCCTCGCGGGACACGTCGTCCGGGAGGGCCGGGCCCTGGGCGGCCGCGTCCGCGTCCGCGTCCGCCTCCGTATCCGGGTCCGCGGAGGCGTCCTCCGCCGCCAGCGGCTGCTGCTCGGCGCGTGGGGACGGGATCGCTACCTCGTGGCCGCCGACCGGGCCCGGCGCCGCGCCGCCCAGCGGGCGGGTGCGGTTCGGGCCTGCGGGGATGCGGATGCCGGACTCCTGCGGGAGCGCCTCGGCGGCGGGCTGCTGCTGGTCCTCGTACCAGTCCTCGTACTGCTCCTCCGGGACGTCGTAGGAGGGGTCGTACGTCGGGTCGTAGCCGCCCTGGTATGCGGCGGGGTGTAGTGGGGGTTCGAACCAGGGGCTGGACGCTTCCTGGGGCGCCCCCTGGTCGAAGTGCTCTGCGCCGTGGGTGCCCGGGTGTTCGACGGGGAGGCCGACGTCGTCGGGTGCCGCTGTGCCCACCCGTGCCGCCCCAGCGGCACGATTGCCCACAGCTACGGCCGGCAGCTCCGGCTGCGGTGGCGGCGGGATCAGCGCAGGTTCGATGCCTGCCGCTGCCAGGCCCGCCGGGGCCGTTTCTGCGAGCGGGATGCCGTAGCGGGCCAGGCGCAGGGGCATCAGGGACTCCACCGGTGCCTTGCGGCGCCAGGCGCGGCCGTAGCGGGAGCGGAGCCGGGCCTGGTAGACCAGCCGCTCCTGCTCCAGCTTGATCACCTGCTCGTAGGAACGCAGCTCCCACAGCTTCATGCGGCGCCAGAGCAGGAAGGTGGGGATGGGGGAGAGCAGCCAGCGGGTGAGGCGGACGCCCTCCATGTGCTTGTCGGCCGTGATGTCGGCGATCCGGCCGATCGCGTGCCGGGCCGCCTCGACCGCGACGACGAAGAGGATCGGGATGACGCCGTGCATGCCGACACCGAGCGGGTCGGGCCAGGCGGCGGCGCCGTTGAACGCGATCGTCGCCGCCGTCAGCAGCCAGGCCGTCTGGCGCAGCATGGGGAACGGGATGCGTATCCACGTCAGCAGCAGGTCCAGGGCGAGCAGGACGCAGATGCCCGCGTCGATGCCGATCGGGAAGACGTAGCTGAACTTCCCGAAGCCCTTCTGCATCGCGAGCTCGCGCACGGCCGCGTACGAGCCGGCGAAACCGATACCGGCGATGATGACGGCACCGGTGACCACGACTGCGATCAGAATCCGGTGCGTTCGCGTCAGCTGAATGGGCGCGGCCACCCGCACTCCCCTCCCTGCTCCACTCTTCGGCCTGTTGTGCGGAAGACTGTTCGGCCTGTTGCGCGGAACAGCCTGGCACATGGATGCGAACGGCGGGTTTCCGGTACGGCAGGAGCCCGGTCACCGCACGGTACCGGGCTCCGCCGAACGCTCTCGATGAGCAAGTGTTTTCGGGCTGTTTTCAGGTGTCGTCAGCTACTGCTCTTGGTGCTGCTCTCGGACGCCTTGGGCGACGCCGACTCCTTCGACGAGGCCTTGCCGGACGACCCGTCACTCGGCTTCGCCGACGAGGTGCCGCTTCCGTCCGAGGACGTGCCGTTCGCCTCGACGACGGCCTCCACGGCCTGCTTCGCGGCCTTCTGAGCGTCCTTCATCAGCTCGGTGGCGCTCGGCGTCTTCTCGCCCGCGAGGCCCGCACCGTTGTAGTCCAGCGTCACGACGACGTTCTCGACGCGGGCCACCACGGTCTGCTGCTTGAAGGAGCCCTCCTTCTTCTTCAGGTCGTAGGCCACGGCTGTCGCCTCGTCGCCCATGCCCTTCACCGGCTCCGACTTGACGTTCTTCGCGTCCTGCGTGTCCTGCGCGTCCTTCACCTGCTTGGTGAAGTACTCCTGCGCGAGCTTGTCGCCGCTGCCGCGGGCCGCGTCCGACTCGAAGCGCAGCAGCGACACGTTGAGCCAGCGGAACTGCGAGCCCTTGACGCCGTTGTTGTCGAGGCTGGTCCAGGAGCAGGTGGAGCGCAGGGACGTGTCGTCCGACTTGCCTTCCTTGCCGGACTTGTCCTCACGCTTCGGAACGAGCTCGTCGAGCGTCTTCTTCGTCAGCACCTCGCAGGGCTCCGGAAGCGAGGCGTACGCCGCCTCCTTCACGCTCGCGCTCGCGCCGCCCGCCGATGCCGACGCCGAGGCCTTCGCTCCCGACTCCTTCGCCCCGTCGTCCCCGGAGCCGGAGTCGGAGGAGCAGCCGGAGACGGCGAGGATCACCGGTGCGGCGGCTGCGCAGGCAAGTATGCGGATGAGTCGCTGTGCTGGTCGGTGCATGGTTCCTTCACTCTGGATCGGTGGCAGGCCGGGCCCGGTGGGCCACGGTACGCCGAACGCGGCGGGGGTGGCTTCTCTTGGCGAGGGCCCCGGCACCTGCCCGATACGCCCCGAGTGGCCGTCAGCCGGCGAGCCGATCGGCGAGCTTCTGCGCCAGTTTCTGCGCTCTGTCCTGCATTTCCGCGCTGTCCGGGACATCCGTCGCGGTGGCCGGCTGCTCGTCGTACTCGATCGTCACGATCACGTTCGACGTGCGGAACGCCACAGTCACGGTGCGGTGCCGGGCCGTCGATGCGGACGTGGTGAGTACGTCGTCGATGAACGCCTGGTCCCCCAGATCGTCGAGGACCCGCGGCTCGAGCGCACCGGACGAGGACGCGGATGCGGAGCCCGATGCGGAGTCGGACTCCGAGCCGGACACCGAGTCGGACTCCGAGCCGGACGAGGTGGATCCGGCGTCCGCTGCGGAGGCCGACGGCGAGGGCGAGGAACTCGCCTCCTCCTCGCCGGTGTCGGCGGGCTCCGGAAGGTCCGCGGCGTCCTCCTTCGTGGCGAACACCACCTCGGCGCGACTGTCGTCGCTGACCGTCGCGTCGTACGACACCACGCGCTCGAAGTCGACGTGGAGATGCCGGGTGGCGTCCGTCGACTCCACCTTCCAGCGGCAGCCCACGCGCCGGTCCGTGTCGTACGTCACCGTGGCCGTGCCCGCGTACGCCTTCTCCCGCTGCTCCTCGTCCGCCATCTCCTTGATGCCGGGCAGCAGCGAGTCCAGCGTGCTGTGGTCGATGGCGCCGCACGCCTCGGGCAGCGTGCGGTACTTGCCGGGCTGGGCGGCCGAGGCCGAGGCGCCCGTCTCGCCCGACTTGGCGTCGGCGGCCTCGTCGTCGGCGCTGGAGCTGCCGGTGCAGCCGGCGAGCAGTGCCGCGAGGAGCGCGGCGACGCCCGCTGCGTACGCCTTCTGCTGCACGTGATGGCTCCTCTCGAGGCGGCTGTGACGCGGTTATTCGGTTGCCGCCTCCGGGCGGCCGGTGAACACAATGTCTATCGCACGCACTGCCGTGGACGCCGGTCCGCTATCCCTTTTGTCGACCTTGGCTCCGGTATTTGCGATTACGGACTTCTTTCGCTTTTTTCAACTACGGGGGAATGGGGACGATATGTCGTATGTAGAGGTTCCGGGGGCGAAGGTACCCATCCGGATGTGGACGGACCCGGCATCGGTCGAGGGGGCCGCACTCCAGCAGCTCCAGAACGTGGCCACGCTTCCGTGGATCAAGGGTCTCGCCGTCATGCCGGACGTCCACTACGGCAAGGGCGCGACGGTCGGCTCGGTCATCGCGATGCGCGACGCGGTCTGCCCGGCGGCGGTCGGCGTGGACATCGGCTGCGGGATGTCGGCGGTCCGCACCTCGCTGACCGCCAACGACCTGCCGGGCGACCTGTCGCGGCTGCGGTCGAAGATCGAGCAGGCGATTCCGGTCGGGCGGGGCATGCATGACGATCCGGTGGATCCGGGCCGGCTGCACGGGTTCGCGACCGCGGGGTGGGACGACTTCTGGGCGCGGTTCGGCGGGGTCGCGGAAGCGGTTCAGTTCCGCCAGGACCGGGCCACCAAGCAGATGGGAACGCTGGGAAGCGGCAACCACTTTGTGGAGGTCTGCACAGATACGGACGGTTCTGTCTGGCTGATGCTGCACTCCGGCTCCCGGAACATCGGCAAGGAGCTCGCCGAGCACCACATCGGCGTGGCCCAGAAGCTGCCGCACAACCAGGGTCTGGTCGACCGCGACCTCGCCGTCTTCGTCGCGGACACCCCGCAGATGGCGGCGTACCGCAACGACCTGTTCTGGGCGCAGGAGTACGCCAAGTACAACCGCACGATCATGATGGCGCTGCTGAAGGACGTCGTCCGCAAGGAGTTCAAGAAGGCGAAGGTCACCTTCGAGCCGGAGATCTCCTGCCACCACAACTACGTGGCGGAGGAGCGGTACGACGGCATGGACCTGCTGGTGACCCGTAAGGGCGCGATCCGTGCGGGCTCCGGCGACTACGGCATCATCCCGGGCTCGATGGGCACCGGTTCGTACATCGTGAAGGGCCTCGGCAACGAGAAGTCCTTCAACTCGGCGTCGCACGGCGCAGGGCGGCGGATGAGCCGCAACGCGGCCAAGCGGCGGTTCTCGACGAAGGACCTGGAGGAGCAGACGCGGGGTGTCGAGTGCCGCAAGGACTCGGGCGTCGTGGACGAGATCCCGGGTGCGTACAAGCCGATCGAGCAGGTCATCGACCAGCAGCGGGACCTGGTGCAGGTGGTCGCGAAGCTGAAGCAGGTGGTCTGCGTCAAGGGTTGAGTGGAGCCTTGAGCTGCCCGAGGGCCGAGGCCCTCGGGCAGCTGCTCTACCTGGCCACAGGCCGGTGCCCTACCAGGCGACCGGCAGTTCGAGCGGGAAGCGCCGGATCGTCTCCGTGTCCCAGCGCACCTCCTCCGCGGGCACCGCAAGCCGCAGCCCCGGGAACCTCTCCACCAGCCGCCCGATGGCCACCTCCAGCTCCGCCATCGCCAGCGGCGCGGCGATGCACCGGTGGCCGCCCCAGCCGAAGGTCATGTGTGGTGTGGGGGGCCGGTTCGGGTCGATGGTGTCGGGGTCCGGGAACCGCTTGGGATCGCGGTTCGCCGTCAGATACGAGACATGGACGAAGTCGCCCTTCCGGATCTTCACCCCGCCCATCTCCACGTCCTCCAGCGCCACTCGGGGGATGCCGACCCCCTTGCGGAACGGGATGTAGCGCAGCAGCTCGTCGAGGACGGCGGTCAGGGTCTCCGGCCGTGTCCTGAGCTGCTCCATCAGTTCGGGCCGGGTCAGGAGGAGGTAGGAGATGTCGCTGATCTCGCAGGTGGCCGTGTCGTGCCCGCTGAGCATCAGCGTCAGGCACATGACGGCCAGTTCCTGGTCGTCGAGTGCGTCATCGCCGTCCTTGGCGGCGGCCAGCGCACTGATCAGGTCCTCGCCCGGGTTCCTGCGCCGCTCGGCGACCAGCCCGCCGAAGTACTCCCGCAGCTCCGCCTTGGCGGTCGCCGCGGTCTCACGGCTGTCCGGGCCGGTGGAGAGCAGCTGATGCGCGTACTCCTGCATCCGGGGCCGGTCCTCCGGCGCGATCCCGAGCACCTCGCAGATGGTGTGCTGGGGGAGCCGGTCCGACAGATGGCGGACGAGATCCGCCGGCGGTCCCTGCTGGGCCATCTCGTCGAGCAGGGCGTCGGTGAGCCCCACGATCGACTGGCGCATCCGTTCCACGTGCCGGTTGGTGAAGGCCTGCGAGGCCAGATGCCGCAGCCGGGTGGAGCGCGGCGGGTCGATCACGTTGATCGACTCCGGCGAGACGATCGGCTCCGGTGTCAGCCGCGGATAGTCGTGCCCCATGATCCCCGCCCGGCTGAACCGGTGATCGGTGGTCACCTGCCGCACGTCGTCGAACCCGGTGACCAGCCAGGCGTCGCCTTCGCCGTACGGCAGCCGGATACGGGCGATGGTGTCGCGCTCCATGAGCGCGGCGAGGGAGGGATCGAACTCCATGCCCTCGCTGAAGTCGAACGGACACTTGATTGCTTTGCCGGTTTCGGTCATCGCGTACTACTCCCGTTCCAGGACGACGAGCGCGGCTGACGCGCATATGGACGGGCGGAAGACAGCCGCCTTCGCCGTTTCCCCGCATATGCCTTGTACGCGCTGCCCTGGCCCGGGACACCTCCGGGCGGCCTGATTGACCCGGTGGGGGTAGCCCGGTGGGAGTAGCGGGACCGGGGGCCCGGGAGCCGGACCGGGGCCGGACTGGTCCCTCTACCGGCTACCGGCTCACAGCTCCCGGTGGACCTTGGTGTTGGAGGCCTGGGCGCGGGGGCGGAGGATCAGGAGGTCGACGTTGACGTGGCTGGGGCGGGTGACCGCCCAGGTGATGGTGTCGGCGACGTCGTCGGCGGTGAGCGGCTCGGTCACGCCCGCGTAGACCTTGGCGGCCTGGTCGGCGTCGCCGCGGTAGCGGGTCACCGCGAACTCGTCGGTCTTGACCATGCCGGGCGCGATCTCTATGACGCGGACGGGCTGGCCGACGATCTCAAGGCGGAGCGTCTCGGCGAGCACATGTTCGGCGTGCTTGGCGGCCACGTAGCCGGCGCCGCCCTCGTACGTCCCGTGGCCCGCGGTGGAGGAGAGCACGACGACCGTGCCGTCACCGCTGGCGACGAGGGCGGGCAGGAGGGCCTGGGTGACGTGGAGGGTGCCGATGACGTTCGTCTCGTACATCTGGCGCCACTCGGCCGGGTCGCCGGTGGCGACGGGGTCGGCGCCGAGCGCGCCGCCCGCGTTGTTGACCAGCACCTCGACGTGGTCGAGCGACGCGGCGAAGTCGTCCACGGCCGCGCGGTCCGTGATGTCCAGCGCATACGCCGTCGCCTGGTGGCCGGCCTCGGTGAGCTCCGCCGCCAGCGCCTCGATGCGGTCCTTGCGGCGCGCGGTGAGGACGACGTGGAAGCCCGCCGCGGCCAGCTGACGGGCGGTCGCGGCGCCGATGCCGCTGCTGGCACCGGTGACGACGGCGGTGGGGGCGGCGGCGTGCGCGGCGGTCATGGGGCTGCTCCTCGGCGTCGGGTACCTCGGCTACCTGGGCCATCTCGGTCCGGCAGCAAGGATAGGCGGGCTGCCGGCGGGGTCATGCGGGTGGTTCCGTGACCGTTGTGGGCAGTCGTTCCGCTGGGCGGAAGGGGTGGGCACAACACCACGACGGCGGGTGAGTCAACGGGTTGGATGCGCCAGGGCGTCGTCACCTGGTTGGACGGAGCTGGCCGGGGCGTCACGTGGCATATATCGGGATGGCCTAAGGGCCCCGGGGGCGAGCGACGCGGAGGAGCTGCAATGCGGATCTTGCGGGCACTGTGCGCGGCAAGCGCCAGCGCGGTGATGGTCATGGGAGCAGCCGCCCCCTCGGCGACCGGCTCCCCCGCCGCGACCGGCGGCCCCGAGGCCGACATGGCCTACCACGGATACGTCGCCATGGTGCACGGCCAGGTGGGACTCTGGCTGACTCCGCAGAACCACGGCCCGGCGAACGTGGCCGACGCCACCGTCCGCCTGCGCTGGTCCTCGCCCCTCGCGGCCATCCAGCAGCTGCCGGAGCAGTGCGCCCGCGCCGGGACCAGTACGGTGCTGTGCCGCACCGGCGCGCTGGCGGCCGGCAGCTGGGGCCGGCGGATGGTGATCGCGGTACGGCTCGCGGGCGCGCCCTCCGAGGTGACCCTCCAGATCGACACCGTGTGGAACGGCGGAGCGCGGGACAAGAACCCGCAGAACGACCGGCACAAGGTGCTGGCGCTCGACACCGGGGACTCCTACTACTTCTGACCGCTGCTCCTTCTGCCCGCCTGCTTCTGGCCGCGGCCGGTCAGATCAACCGGTCACCTTCGCGCGTACGCCGTGGGCGGCACCCCCACGGTCGCCGTGAAGTCGCGGACGAGGTGGGCCTGGTCGGCGTAGCCGAGGTCCGCCGCCAGGGCGGCCCAGTCCACGGCCTGCCCGGTCTGCCCGGCCTGCTGGGACTCGGCCCGTTCCAGGGCCTCGTGGATCCGGTACCGCAGGATGATCCACTTCGGTCCCACGCCGACGTACGCCGCGAAGAGCCGCTGCAGCGCCCGTACCGACAGGCCCTCCGCCCGCGCGAAGGCGGAGACACGCCGGATCGTGCGGTCGCCGCGGATGCGGTCGACGAGAGCCATCGCGAGGTCGGCCTGGGGGTCGGGCCGCGGACCGAGCCGCAGCAGGAACGCGTCGAGAGCGGCCACGCGCGCGTGCTCGTCGTCCGGCGCGAGGACGGTTTCCACGGCGGCGTCCAGTGCGTCCGTGTCCGAGGCACCCGCGTCCAGGGCCCCCACCAGCGACTTGGCGTCCGTGAACACCTCTTCGAGGGGCAGCCGCCGCCCCGTCCACTCCGCCACCGGCCGCCCCGGTGCGAAGGGCCGGAAGCCGCCGGGCCGGAACTGCACCCCGCACACCCGCCCGCGCCCCTCGAGCTTCTGGCTGAACAGTTCGAGTCCGATGCCCGCGACCTCGCCGAACGGTTCCCGGTCCGCGTGCCGCTGGAAGACGACGTTCACGGACGGATGCGGCACCACGTGCGTGGCGTACGGCTCGGGGAGGTCCCAGTCGATCAGCCAGTAGTGCTCCAGGTAGGGGCGCAGCGGCTCGGCGGGCAGGTGGCGCCGGAAGCGCACGCGGGACATCAGGCCGGAGGCGTCGACGATGCCGCGGGTGTCGCGGCGCGGCGTGGCGGCCATGGCCGGATCGTACGTGGCGTGCGGCCCGGCCGGGCGCTGTCGCATTTTTTCAAGCCGCCTCCGGTCCGCCGCTCGTACCGTCGGGGCATGAGCGACATCGACATCCCCGCGCCCACAGTGCCTGGCGCGCACGCCGTCGGCGAGCTCCTCGCCGTGGCCGCCGCACGGGCCGTCCCGGTCGTCCGGGCCATCGCCGACGACCAGCTCACGGCCCCCACCCCCTGCGCCGACTACGACGTCCGTGAGCTGCTCAACCACCTCTTCCATGTGGTCGTGCAGTTCCAGGAGCTGGCGGCCAAGAAGCCCGCGGACTTCGGCAGCACGCCGGACCACGTGGGCGCCGGTGGCGACTGGCGCGAGCGGTTCGCCGAGGAGACGGAGCGGCTGGTGGCCGCGTGGTCCGCGCCCGGTGCCGAGGAGGGCACCACGGGAGCGATGAGCCTTCCGGCGCGCACCGTCGGCTGCATGGTCCTGCTCGACCTGACGGTGCACGTCTGGGACCTGGCGCGCGCCACCGGCCAGGAGTACCGCCCGGACCCGGCGGCCACCGGCGTCCTGCAGACGCTGGGCGACGCCGTCGCCGAGATGGCGCCCACTGCCCGGAAGATGGGCCTCTTCGCCGATCCCGTCCCGGTGCCGGACGGGGCCTCCGACTTCGAGCGGCTGCTGGGGGAGACCGGGCGCGATCCGGGGTGGATCCGTCCGTAGGCCGCCTCGATGTCCGCGCTCGACGTCCGTACTCCGGGCCGGGAAGACGTCCGTACGCGGGCCAGGGAAGACGTCCGTACGCCGGGCCGGGAATAGCCCCGGCCCGCTCACCGTTTCGCAGGCGTAGTTGAATCGTCAACCACCCCTGCGAAGGATGATCAGCCATGCAGTTCGGCATCTTCAGCGTCGGCGATGTCACGCCCGACCCGACCACCGGCCGGACACCGACCGAGCACGAGCGCATCAAGGCGATGGTCGCGATCGCGCTGAAGGCCGAGGAGGTCGGGCTCGACGTCTTCGCGACCGGTGAGCACCACAACCCGCCGTTCGTCCCGTCCTCCCCGACGACGATGCTCGGCTACATCGCCGCCCGTACGGAACGGCTGATCCTCTCCACCTCGACGACCCTGATCACCACCAACGACCCGGTGAAGATCGCCGAGGACTTCGCGATGCTCCAGCATCTGGCGGAGGGCCGCATGGACCTGATGATGGGCCGCGGCAACACCGGCCCGGTCTACCCGTGGTTCGGACAGGACATCCGCCAGGGCATACCGCTCGCCATCGAAAACTACGCGCTGCTGCACCGCCTGTGGCGCGAGGACGTCGTGACATGGGAGGGCCGGTTCCGTACGCCGCTGCAGTCCTTCACCTCGACGCCGCGGCCGCTCGACGGCGTACCGCCCTTCGTCTGGCACGGCTCCATCCGCTCCCCGGAGATCGCCGAGCAGGCCGCGTACTACGGCGACGGCTTCTTCCACAACAACATCTTCTGGCCGAAGGAGCACACCCAGAAGATGGTCGAGCTCTACCGCACGCGGTACGCGCACTACGGCCACGGCACCCCCGAGCAGGCCATCGTCGGCCTCGGCGGCCAGGTCTTCATGCGGAAGAACTCGCAGGACGCGGTGCGCGAGTTCCGGCCGTACTTCGACAACGCCCCGGTCTACGGGCACGGCCCCTCGCTGGAGGACTTCAGCGAGCAGACCCCGCTGACCGTCGGTTCCCCGCAGCAGGTCATCGAACGGACGCTGTCCTTCCGCGACTACGTCGGCGACTACCAGCGCCAGCTGTTCCTGATGGACCACGCGGGTCTGCCGCTCAAGACCGTCCTCGAGCAGCTCGACATGCTCGGCGAGGAGGTCGTGCCGGTGCTGCGCGAGGAGTTCGCCAAGGGCCGCCCCGCCGATGTGCCGGACGCGCCGACGCATGCGGCGCGCGTCGCCGCCGCCCAGGCCCAGGCCGCTGAGGAGAACCAGGAGGTGACGCAGGCATGAAGGACGCAGGCATGAAGCTCGCAGGCATGAAGGACGCAGGCATGAAGCTCGTCGTCGTATCGGCCGGGCTGAGCGTCCCGTCGTCCACCCGGCTGCTGGCCGACCGGCTGGCGGCCGCGACCGTGGAGCGGCTCCCGGCGGACACGGAACCGCAGGTGGTCGAACTGCGCGACCTGGCCGTGGAGATCGCCAACAACTTCGTCACCGGCTTCCCCGGCCCGGCGCTGAGCCGCGCCATCGACGCCGTGACGGGCGCGGACGGACTGATCGTCGTCACGCCGGTCTTCACCGCCTCCTACAGCGGCCTGTTCAAGTCGTTCTTCGATGTGATCGACAAGGACGCCCTCGCCGGAAAGCCGGTCCTGATCGCGGCGACCGGCGGCACGGCCCGCCACTCGCTCGTCTTGGAGCACGCGTTGCGCCCGCTGTTCGCGTACCTGCGGGCCGTCGTCGTGCCGACGGCGGTGTACGCCGCGTCCGAGGACTGGGGCGCGGACGGCCTCGCGGCCCGTATCGAACGGGCGGGCGGGGAGCTCGCGGCGCTGATGGGGGCGGTGGGCCGGCCTGTGGAGCCGTTGGCGCAGGTGGCGCAGGTGGGGTCGGCGGAGTCGTTGGCGCAGATGGGTTCGGCGGGGTCGGCGGAGTCGGTACCTGCGGCTCGCAGGCCCGCGGGCGAGACCGACGGCAAGCCGCTGGAAGTGATCCCCTTCGAGCAGCAGCTGGCGGCGCTCCGGGTCGGCTGACCGGGCGCGGTTCGCTGGCGCGCGGGTCGCCGAGCCCTGCGACGCAGGGCGTGCCGTTCACCGCTGCGACGGAGCGCGCCACGCCGTCCAGCCGCCCGTGCCCGGCAGCACGTGCGCGGTCCAGCCGAGGGCGTACCGCGGAGGACGGCGGCCGCCGGCGGTCAGGGCGACGGTCGGCTGCCGGCCCGCCCGGTGCAGGAGCTCCCTGGTGGTGACGGAGCGGTTGTTGCCGCTCGTCTCGGCGGACGCGCAGCCCGCGTCGTACGCCACCGGGAGTGCCCGCGGACCTGTGACCAGGCACGGGGCGCGCAATCCGAGGGCGTGCAGGTCGTCGGCGGCCGTCTGGTACCGGTGGTCGACGGCGGCCGCCTCCGCTGTCAGGCGCTCGAGCACCGCGTACTGGGAGCCGAGTTGCCCCGCGACGGCCAGGGCGACGGCGGCAGCGAGCAGGGCCCGGGCGCGCGCGGCCCGGATGAGCAGCGCCGCGATGGGGAGGGCGAGCAGCGCGTACGTCGGCAGCAGGAAGCGCGGGGCGAAGTAGCCGAGCAGCAGGAGATAGGGCACGGCGAGTGACGCGGCGCAGGCCACGGGGACGGCGGTGACCGCGAAGGGACGGGCCGTGCCGGCGGGGGTGCGCGCGTCGGCGCCGACCCTGCCACGACGGTGGTCCGCGAACGCGAGGACGAGGGCCGCCGCCGTGAGCAGCGGCAGCGCCAGCCACCAGACGGTCAGTTCGGGATGGCGGAGCGGGACGGTGCAGGGGCGGCACAGATCGGGACCATTGAGGGCACGCCATGCGTTGCCAAGGTTGAGGTGCGGGCTCATCCCGCCCTCGGTGGCGCCGGACACCCGCAGCCGCTGCGGGATTCCGCCGAACCGGCGGTACGCCTCGACCACCCACTGGGCACCGCCCGCGGCGAGCCCGCCGAGCAGCCAGGGGAGGGCGCGGCGCCGTTCGCGTATGAGGGCGGCCGTGCCGATGAGGGGGAGGGCGAGCCAGCCCGCGTCCGGCAGGCGCAGGAGGGCGGTGGCGGCGAGGCAGGCGGCCATCCACCAGGGCGCAGACCGCCGCGCGCCCCTCCCCGTCCTGAGGAACCAGCCTGCTGTGGCGACCGCACCGAGCGCCACCCACAGGTTGGGCATGGCCTGCGGACCGTACAGGATGGTCGTCCACAGGCCCGCGAACAGCAGCGCGGCGAGCGCCGTCGTGCCACGCCCCACCAGGGGCCGCCAGACCCGGAACGCGGCATACAGCGCGGCCGCCGACAGCAGCGCGAGCACGATCCGCAGGACGAAGGGGTCCGACGTCACGGCGAGCACGGGCGCCACCAGCATGCTGATGCCGCGCGAGCGCGGGGCGCTGAAGTACGCGGCGGGGGTGCGCGGGTCGACCTGCGACACGTAGACGGTCTCGTCCCAGCCGAGAACGTGCCCGATGTGCGGGACGACGGCGGCGAGCTGGACGGTGGCGTACGCAAGGGCGACGAGAGCGAGCCAAGGGGCGGGCCGGCGCCGGAGCGCTGGGGGAAACCGCTGACGGCGCGGCCCGCCGGCTTGTCCCGTCGGGTCGGCGGCTCTGCCGCTGCGACCTGCGGGAGCGGTGATGGTCGTGGTCCGGCCGGTTGGCTGTACGCGGTCGACGGGCACGCTCGTGGCCGGGCCTGCGGTCGCGTTGCCTCCGGCTTGCGTCGGGTGGCTCGTCCTGACGTGCTCCGTTTTCATACCGCCCCTCCCCGTAGCTTCATACAGGCCCGCTTCATGCAGGCCTCCGCTTCCTGCAGGCCCGCTTCATACAGGCCTCCGCGCAGCGACGGCCGCACCCGGCGCGTCACACCCTGACCGCCGGAGGTAAGCCGGCCCACCGGCCGCGGTGAGAGGCAGGTAAGACCCGCGGTGAGAGGCCGGTAAGAAGAGCACCGCAGGGGCTCTCGTCAGGGCATATCGGCCGGTGGTCTTGGCACACTGGGCCCGTGCCCCACACTGCGACCGAACCCGCGTCCGAGCCGGCGCCCGAACCTGTGCCCGAGTCGGCGCACGGGCCAGAACCCGTGTCCGGGTCGGCGCCCGGGCCCGAGCGGGCGCCCGAGTCCGCCCGCCACACCGTGCTCCTGGCCGAGGACGACCGCGCCATCCGGCACGCCCTGGAGCGGGCGCTGACGCTGGAGGGGTACGACGTCACCGCCGTCGCCGACGGCGTCGAGGCGCTCGCCCAGGCGCATCGCGGCAGGCCGGACGTCCTCGTACTGGACGTGATGATGCCGGGCATCGACGGCCTGCAGGTGTGCCGCGTGCTGCGCGCGGAGGGCGACCGTACGCCGATCCTGATGCTCACCGCGCGCGTGGAGACGGCGGACCGCATCGCAGGGCTGGACGCGGGCGCCGACGACTACGTGGTCAAGCCCTTCGACGTGGACGAGGTCTTCGCACGGCTCCGGGCCCTGCTGCGGCGCACCGGAACCGGCACGCCCCAGCCCGGGCAGCAGCCCCAGCCCCTCGCACCCGATGGCCGGCCCGTGCCCGAGGCTCCCGCCCGCGCCGTCCATGACGGCCAGGTCGTGACGGTGGGGGACCTGCGCATCGACCCGCCGGCCCGGCGCGCCTGGCGCGGCACGCGCGAGCTCGAACTGACGAGGACGGAGTTCGACCTGCTGGAACTGCTCGCCCGCAACACGGGCATCGTCCTCGACCACTCGACGATCTACGACCGTATCTGGGGCTACGACTTCGGCCCCGGCTCCAAGAACCTCGCCGTGTACGTCGGATACCTGCGCCGCAAGATGGACGAACCGGGGCTGCCCCCGCTCATCCACACCGTGCGAGGCGTCGGCTACGTCCTCAGAGAGGACTGACATGCGCCGCCCCGGGGTTCGGCCGCCGTCCTCCCTGCGCACCACGTTCGCTGTGTCGTTCGCGGCGGTGGCGGCGGCCGTGACCGTGCTCATCGGCTTCCTCAGCTATGACGCGGCGGCACGGTTGGTCCGGGTCGATCAGCGGGCGGTGTTCGACGAGGTCGTCCACGGTCTGCAGGAGGAGGTGAGGCAGCACCGGGCGCTCGCGCCCGACGACTTCACGTCCACGGACGCGGACCACGACGGCCCGCGCGACAACCTGATCAGGTCCACCCGCACCAACGTCCAGGTGCTCGGGCCCGGCGGCCGGATCGTGGACAGGGGAAACCCGCCCCTGCCCGTCGGGGCGGACGACCGGAGCACCACCGACGCCCGGACGGCGGGCACGAAGGCGGTGCACGACGAGGTCGAGGTCGGCGAGCACCAGTACCGGGTCGCGACCGTGGCGCTCGGCGGCGGCCGGGGCGCGGTGCAGGTCGCCCAGGAGTTCAGCGACACGGAGGACCTGCTGAGGGAGCTGCAGAAACGTACGGTCGCGCTGGTCGCCGCGATCGTCGTGGCCGCCGGTCTGTTCGGCTGGTGGCTGGCCCGGCGCATCACCGGCCGCCTCGTACGGCTGACCGACGTCGCCGAGGGCGTCGCGCGCACCGGGCGCCTCGACACCCAGGTGCCGGTCGCCGGACGGGACGAGGTGGGCCGGCTCGGCCGCGCCTTCGACCGCATGCTGGGGCGGCTCGCGCAGTCCGTCGACGACCAGCGGCGTCTCGTCCAGGACGCGGGCCACGAACTCCGTACGCCGCTCACATCCCTGCGTACGAACATCTCGCTCCTGCGCCGCATCGACGAGCTGCCGCCCGCAGCCCGCGAAGAACTCGTCGCGGACCTGGCGGAGGAGTCCCGCGAACTGACCGACCTGGTCAACGAGTTGGTGGACCTCGCCGCCGGCCAGCAGGACGACGAGCCGGTGGTGGAGGTGGCGCTCGGCGAGGTCGCGGAGGACGTGGCGGGGGCGGCCCGACGCCGTACCGGCCGGGTCGTCACCGTGCAGGTGGCCGCAGGCGACATGGCGGGCACGGTCGTCGAGGGCCGGCCCGCCGCCCTCCAGCGCGCGGTCTCCAACCTCGTGGAGAACGCCGCCAAGTTCGACCCCGGAGGCACGGCCCCCATCGAGATCGTCGTCACCGCAGCGGCGGACGCGGAGGGCACCGCCCGCGTCGAGGTACGCGACCGCGGCCCCGGTATCGCCGAGGAGCACCTGCCGCGCGTCTTCGACCGCTTCTACCGCGCCCCCGACGCCCGGGGCCTGCCCGGCTCCGGACTCGGCCTCTCCATCGTCCGCGAGGTGGCCGCGTCCCACGGCGGAACTCCGTTCGCCCGGCGGCGGCCGGGGGGCGGGGCGGTGATCGGGTTCACGGTGGGGAAGCGGGGCCGGCGGGCGGTGTAAGCCGGCTCCGTCCCGCCGTCCGACGCCTTCATGCGGCAGGGTGGTGGGAACCGTCTCGTCCCTTTCTCCTTCCATCCGGAGCCCGCACGTGACCCGACAGGCCGACAAGCCCTTCCTCTACGTCGTCGTATGCGCCGCCGGAGTCGCCGAGGAGGTCAGCAAACTGATCACCGCGGCCCAGGAGCGGAACTGGGACGTCGGAGTCATCGCCACGCCGCTCGGCCTGGGCTTCATCGACGCGGTGGCCATCGAGGCGCAGACGGGCTACCCGATCCGCTCGGCCTGGCGTTCCCCGGGTGATCCGCGGCCGTTCCCCGACCCGGACGCCGTCGCGGTCGCGCCGGCCACCTTCAACACGATCAACAAGTGGGCTGCCGGGATAGCCGACACGCTGGCGCTGGGCACCCTCTGTGAGGCGTCCGGCCTCGGCGTCCCGATCGCGGTGCTGCCGCGCGTGAGCGACGGGCTGGCCGCGCATCCCGCGTACGAGGAGAGCGTGGCGAGGCTGAGCCGGATGGGTGTGCTGTTCGGTGACCGTCACGAAGGCGGCGCGGACGGGTTCGGCTGGGAGCGGGCGCTGGATCTGCTGGCGACCCGGGGTGGGCATGGGGCTGGTCGCGTTCGCCCGTGAACCGTGATCAAGGCGAGCTCAGGGCGAGGTGGGCCCGGCGTCGGCGCCCGCGCCCGCGCTCCAGCGGCCGAGCACCGGCTCGCTGAGCCTGCGGGCCGGCCAGCACAGGGTCTGGCCGTGGCGCGCGAAGAGTGCGTCGCGGGAGCCGAAGTATCCGAGATCGACGAGAACGTGCGCCGACAGATCGCACCCGGCGCCGCCCGGCATCCCGCAGCTCTGCGTCCCGTCCCAGTCCACCGCCGTGCGGGCCACGGCGTCGAAGAGGGTCTCACCGCCCCGATTGGTGAACGCACCGCCCCCGGAGCCGCCGCCGCGCTCTGCCGGGCTCCGGAACAGCTCGCCGATCGGAACCCATTCCAGCCCTTGAGCGTGACTCTGCTCCTGCCCCTGCTCCTGCGCCGGTTCCTGCTCCTTCTGCAGCAGGAATTCGGGCCACGCCAGCAGCACCTGCTCCGGCACAAGCGGCCTGAACCGGGGAAAGCGCGGATACCAGAAGACTCCGTCGACGAGCAGCCCGCGCACCCGCGTAGGCACGTCCATCGCCCGGGCGACCGACTCCAGGGCGGCCATCCGCTGGCTGCACGAGCCACGGCCGAGCCGCATGGTCCGCGAGGTCCGACGCCGGTCCTCGACCGAGTACACAGGCCGCACACCGCGGGCGATGATCCCGTGCGCCACCTGCAGCGCCTCGCGCGGGCTCCCTGCGCCCCGCGCCGCCGCATCGCGGCGCACCCGGGCCACCAGCGCCGCGACGAGCGGATGCCCCCAGTCCAGGATCGCGGTGGGCGCCACCGAACCGCCCACACCCGCACCAAGACTGGCTTCTCCCGCTGTCCGCACGCCGGCGCGTCGACACGGCATCAGCAAACGACTGGTCACGGCCACCCCCGCCTCTCCCTCACTGCCCGTGCTCCGAGCGTACCTGCGCCCCGCCGCCGAAAACGGGTTGCTGTGGCGGGCGCGATTCGCCGACCATGCGGCCGATGAGCGAAACGAAGATGCACGCCGACGAGGTCGGGACCGACGTGGCGCTCGTACGGCGCCTGCTCGGCGGCCAGTTCCCGCAGTGGGCCGGTCTACCGGTCGAGCTGGTCCCCTCGTACGGGACTGATCACGACGTCTACCGGCTCGGCGACCAGCTGGCCGTTCGGCTGCCACGCATCGGCTGGGCCACCGAACAGGCGGCGAAAGAGGCGGAGTGGCTGCCCAGGCTCGCGCCGCACGTGCCGCTCGCCCTGCCGGTGCAGCTGGCGATGGGACATCCGGCGGAGGGCTATCCCTTCGACTGGTCGGTGTACGAGTGGCTGCCCGGAGAGAACGCGAACGGCACGATCGACGACATGAACCAGGCGGCGGTCGATCTCGCCGCGTTCGTCAGGGCGTTGCGCCGGGTCGACACGACGGGAGCCCGTCCGCGTTCCCCCGGCGGCCGAGGCGGACCGCTCGCGGAACACGACGAGTCGGTCCGCCGCTCGATCGCAGAGCTCGGCGACCGGATCGACGGCGCCGCCGCCCTCCGCTCATGGCAGGAGTCGCTGAGCGCCGCTCCCTGGGACGGCGAAGACGTCTGGCTACACGGCGACTTGCTCCCGGGCAACCTGCTCGTCGTCGACGGCCGCCTGTCCGCAGTGATCGACTTCGGCACTCTCGCCGTCGGCGACCCGGCGTGCGACCTGCTGCCCGCGTGGAACCTCTTCACCGCCGACAGCCGCCACCGCTTCCGCGCCGAACTCGAGGCCGACGACGCCTCATGGCTGCGCGGCCGGGGCTGGGCGCTCTACCAGGCCGTGCTCGCCCTGCCGTACTACTGGGACACGAACCCCGGGATGATCCGCCAGGCATCACGGGCGCTGGCGGAGATCCTGGCCTCACACGCCGTCGTTACGTGACGGTCTGTGTGCTCTTCTGGCTTCCAGTGGGTCTGGGTGTGGCCCCCCACGTCCTGCTGTTGCGCGAGCGCGGAATGTCCCTCGCTGCCGTCGCCGGGTTCGTCGCCGCCCACTCGCTCACCGCCGCAGCGCTGGAACTGCCTACCGGCGGACTGTCCGACGTCCTCGGCCGCCGAACCGTCCTGGCTGCCGCCGGCCTGCTGAACCTGATCGCCCTCACTCTCCAGGCCCTGGGCACGACGGCCTGGGTACTCGCCCTCGGCATGAGCCTCATGGGCGCAGGCCGTGCGCTCTCCAGCGGGCCCGCCGAAGCCTGGTACGTGGACACCGTCCAGGCGCACTCCGGCCCCGACGCCGAACTGCGTACCGGACTCGCCCGCGGCAGCTCCGCGACGTCCGCCGCGCTCGCGACCGGCACCCTGCTCGGCGGCGCGCTGCCCTGGCTGCTCGGACTCGGCCCCGACGTCGGCGCGTGGCTGAGTGAAGCGACCTCCGGGCTGGTGCTGCCCCTGTCCGTCCCGCTTCTGCTGGGCGCAGGAGTCGAGATCGCCTTCGTGCTGTACGTCCTGACAGCCCTGCGCAAGCCTCCCCGGCCGTCGGCGTCCCTGCGCGACGTGTTCCGCGGCGTTCCGGCCACTGTTGCGGATGGCCTGCGGCTGGGCGGACGCGACACGGTCGTTCGCAGGGTGCTGCTCAGTGCAGGGGCGGCCGGTAGCGCGTTCGCCACGATCGAACTGCTCACGCCAGGGCGTGCCGCAGCCCTCACGGGCGCGTCGGAGTCGGGTGCGGTGCTGTTCGCCTCACTCGCCTGCGCGGGCTTCATCTGCTCGGGTATAGGCAGCCACTTCGCGCCGCTCACCGCTCGGCTCGCAGGCAGCGGAGAGCGCGCGGTCCTCTTGGGCCTGGGCGTCAGCGCGAGCGGCCTGCTCCTGCTCGGCATCACCGCAGGGTTCGAGAGCGGGGCCTCCATGGCCTTGGCGGCCACCGGATATGGCCTGGTCTATGTCGGGCTCGGCGTGGCGAGCCCGAGCGAGAACGACCTCCTGCACCGCCGGGTCACAGGCTCCGGCCGGGCCACCGCGCTGTCTGTCCAGTCCCTCGCCCTCCAACTGGCGTGCGCCCTCACCGGCTTGATCGTCGGCATTCTGCCGCCGGGCCCGCTGCCCTGGCTGGTGGGAAGTGCCGCACTGCTGGGCGGAGCCTGCCTGTGGATTCGCCGCAGCGACCGCACACCTACGGCCGCGGCGACCCCCGCCCAGCCGCAGAAGGTGGCGCCTTGAGACAGGTTCTCGCGGCTCTCGCCGACGGCCCGCAGTGAGCGACTGCGGTGATCAGGCCGGGGGCGAGCTGAGCCTGCCGGACTTTATGCCCAGGATGAGCTGGGTGAGGGGGGTTGGGGTTGTGGTGAGGCGGGTGGCGGGGGTGTCGCTTTCGCGGAGGTGGATCAACTCGGCTTCGATGGCAGCGAGTTCCACGCAGGTATTCCCGTCGCCTCCCTCGGAGAAGGAGGACTTCTGCCAGTGGAGGGCGGGGTTCATGCCTTGTGCCTCACAGTTCCTTGGCGACGTGGTGGATGAAGTCTCGTGACGACACGGGGTCGAGAGCTGCTTTCTCCACCTTACGGAAGAGCTTTCGAAACCGGTCTAGTTGGGACTCGGCGTCGAGGAACGCGGTGCCGTGTGGAGAGTCACGAAGGACGGTGTCAAGCCGGGGGAGCGGTCCGCCCACGTACATCATCGCGCTGCTGGCCCCGGCGAATCCGGGTACGTCGATGGGGATGACTCGTACGGTGTGGCCTCGCTCGATCTGCTGCAGGATCTCAAGAAGTTGAGCTCGGGCGGTCTTGCGATCTGCCACGAGGATGCGCAGAGCGATCTCGTGGACGATCGCCTCGTACTCGGCGGCGTCGTCCCCTTCGATGGCGGCTCTCCGCCTCAACCTGTGCTCGACTCGGGGCTCCAGTTCGCTTGGCGGGAGCTCGGGCACCATGTAGCCGAAGACGGCTCGGGCGTAGTCGGGGGTTTGGAACAGTCCCGGCACGTGTGTGATGACGACCTCACGCAGGAACGACGCGTGGTGCTCCAGCTCGGCGACATCCAGGAACACCGGTGGAAGGACGCCCCGGTACTCCTCCCACCAGCCACGTACGCGGTCCGTGGCCATAGCGACCAGGGCTTCGACCAACGCCTCGTCGGCACAGGCGTAATGTGCGGCGAGCCGCCGCACACGCTCCTCGCTCACGCCTGCGAGGCCCGCTTCCACCTGGCTTATCTGGGCCGAGGTCGAGCTCAGCAGCCCCGCAACTTCGCGGGCCTTGAGGCCGGCTGCCTCGCGTAGCCTGCGCAGTTCGGTGCCCAGTCGCACCTGTCGTGCGGTGGGCTGACTCCTCGGTGCCATGCAACTCTCCTGGCCTCAACTGGCCTGCCACCATGCCTCGTTCGGGTGTCAGACTACGCCAGCGGGTTGCACGAGGAAAAATTTTTGTTCTACCGTCGGTGACGCATCGCACACGCTGCGGAACGCCGGGACTCCCCGGAAGCGCACCACACCGTCATGCCATGACGGCTGCGGCATTGCCACCGCCCGCCCCCGCCGCGCCTCTCCAACTCTCCCAACCACTCACCTGGAGGGCACGCATGCCTGAAGACGAACCCTGGGAGTACACGCTCTACATCCCCCACGACCTCCGCGCCGTCGCCGTCTGCCGCCGTACGCTGCGCCTGATCCTCACCGCCCACGGGCTGATCCGGCTCACCGACGTGGCGGAATTGCTGGCGACGGAGCTGGTCTCCAACGCCGTACGGCACACGAAGGGCCCCGCGGCCCTCCGCCTGCACTGGCGGGACGGAGTCCTCCGCGTCGGCGCCTGGGATGCCGACTCCAAACCCCCGCCTCCCGCACCGGAGTCGGCGCACAGCGCGGACGCGGAGGCCGGGCGCGGCCTCGAAATCGTCCGCGCCTGCGCCGACGACTGGGGCTGGCATCCGCTCGCCCCGGGTGGCGACGGGGGCAAGTACGTGTGGTGTGACCTCGGTGCGGCGTAGAACGTTGATCATGTCGGATTGAAAGGGGAGCCGATGGTCAGCTCGTCGCACGAATCGCTGCATCGATGCTTTCAGAAGGACACCGCGGCGCTGCTCCGCAACTTCCCAAGACTCTTCCACGTTCCGTTCCCGGAGCCGCGCGACATTGCGGTCCTCAACACGGACCTGACCGAGATCGAGCCGATCGAGCGCCGCGTGGACAGCCTGGTGCGGGTGGACACCGACGAGGGGAACTTCCTGCTGGTGTTGGAGGCGCAGGGCAAGAAGGACGAGGCCAAGCGCGGGAGCTGGGCCTACTACCTCTCCTACCTGTACGCGAAGTACCGCTGTGAGCCGGTGTTGATCGTGATGTCCCAGAGCAGCTCCACCGCTCGTTGGGCCGCTCAGCCCATCCGGCTCGGCCTGCCGGGCTGGTCCTCCCTCACGGTGCGGCCACTGGTCCTCGGCCCGGACAACGTTCCAGTGATCGTGGACGAGAAACAGGCAGCGCAGGATGTCTCGCTCGCGGTGTTCTCGGCCATTACACATGGGAAAGGGCCGCATGCCGCTGCGATACTGGGACCGCTTGCGGCGGCTCTGGAGACCGTTGACCCCGAAAGCGCGGCGCTGTTCGCGCAACTCGTCGAGTCGGGCCTGGTGGATCCCCAGGCCAGGAAGATCTGGAGGGACCTGATGGCGCCAGTGAACTACTTTTTCCGGCACCCCGTTGCCGAGAAGGTGCGGGATGAAGGACGGGTCGAGGGGCGGGTCGAGGAGCGCGCGGAGGTGGTTCTGCAAATCCTCGAGTGGCGCGGCATCCCGGTGCCAGAGTCTGTCCGCAAGCGGGTGAGCTCCTGCTCCGACAGGGAGCAGCTCAAGGTCTGGTCGGAGCGTGCGGTGCATGCGACCGACGCGTCCGATCTGTTCGATGGCGAAGGAGCCTGACGGGAGTCCGTGAGCGGGTGGGTACCTGCGCCGATCTCGATCAACCCCTGATCTGGGCAGAGCGGGCGGTGCACGCGACCGAAGCGTCAGATCTCTTCGCCGCCGAGCTGCCAGACAGCTCTACATAGAAATGTCGAGGGCGGGACCCGAAGTCCCGCCCAGTCCCCAGAAACCCCACCCCAGCTCAGGGCCAAACCAGGCAATACGGCTGATGCCCCGCCTCATGCAGCCGATGGCTGAAGTCCTGCCACTCGTGCAGCCAATGGGAGTCACGGGGCACTGACCTGGGGTTTCTCCCTGAAACGCACGTTGACCTGCGGGGAGTATCCGGCAGGAGGCTGTGATGTCCCCGCCGATCGGAGGGAGCTGCCCCGCCGTGTGGCTGGAGCTGCCGTCTGACTGGCTGCCGGGTCTGTGGGGGGCTTTAGGGTCGAGTCGGCATGGGCCGGACGGCATGAACGAAGTTGAGGCGGAGCGCGCGTGATACGGGTAGTGGTGGTGGACGACGAGGCACTGGTCCGCTCGGGCTTCGAACTCATTCTGGGTGCGGCCGAGGACGTCGAGGTCGTCGCGACCGCCAGCGGGGGCAGTGCCGTGGAGACCGTGCGCCGGGAGTGGCCCGACGTGGTCCTGCTGGACATCCGGATGCCGGACGTCGACGGGCTCGCCGTCCTGCGCGAGCTGCGTGCGATGCCGGATCCGCCGGTGGTGGCGATGCTGACCACGTTCGACGCCGATGAGTACATCCTGACCGCGCTGCACTCCGGCGCTGCCGGTTTCCTCCTCAAGGACACCGAGCCGGAGCAGCTCGCCCACCTGGTGCGCACCCTGGCTGCGGGCGGCGTCGTGCTGTCCCCCAAGGCGTCGCGGACACTGCTGCGCAATCACCCCGGCAGCGGGGCGGCCGTCGACGGGGAGGCGGCCCGCGTCCGGCTGCTCACCGCCCGGGAGCGCGATGTCCTCGTCCTGGTGGCGGAGGGCCTGTCGAACGCGGACATCGGGGGGCGCATCCACTTGAGCGCCGGCACGGTCAAGGACCACGTGAGTGCCATCCTCACGAAGCTACGGGTGACGAGCCGGGTGCAGGCCGCGCTGCTGGCGCAGCGGGCCGGACTGCTCGACGAGCGCCCGCAGCCGCAGGTCGGACGATGAGCCGCGCCGCAGCTCCGTGGAAGCGGGTTCCCACTCCGGTCGTCGACGTCCTTATGGTGGCGGTGGCGGCCGTGGACGTATGGCTGAACATGTGGGAGCACACGCGCCTCGGTGTCGCGCTGGCCGCAGTCGGCTGCATCGCGCTGGCTTTCCGGCGCCGGTTCCCGCTCGGCGTGTTCCTGCTCACCCTGCCTATCGCGCTGATGCAGGATGTCGCCCTCGCTGTACTCGTGGCGCTGTTCACGCTGGCCGAACGCTCCCGCAACCGCCGTCTCCTCGCGGTGTGCGTCGCCCTGTCCGCCGTCGCGGGCAGTACCCCGTGGCCCCTGGCTGAGGCCGACCGGACCATGACGCTGGTCATCTTCGTCTACAGCCTGGCGACCGCCGCCGCACCGGTCCTCTTCGGTCAGTTCCTCCAGGCACAACGGGACCTGGCGCGGCGGCTGGACGAGATCGAGGAGGCCAGGGAGCACGAGCGGGCCCTGCACGCCCAGGCCGTCCTCGCCCGCGAACGCGCCCAACTGGCCCGCGAAATGCATGACGTGGTCTCCCACCAGGTCAGCCTGATAGCCGTACGGGCCGGAGCCCTGCAGGTCGCCACCAGGGACGCAAACACCAAAGAGGCCGCTCGCACGATCCGTTCGCTGAGCGTCACCACGCTCGACGAACTGCGCACCATGGTCACGTTGTTGCGCGCCTCCGGCGGCCGCGCCACCGAATTGACACCTCAGCCCACTCTGGCCGACCTGCACAAACTAGTGGAATCAAGCGGCACTCACGCGGAGCTGACCGGCGAGCTTCCAGCCGCTGTGGGCACCCCCGCCCAACGGGCCATCTACCGCACGGTTCAGGAGGCGCTGACCAACGTACGCAAGCACGCCCCCGGCGCCGTGGCCTGCGTCGAACTGTGGCAGGACGGCGACGACGTCGGAGTGACTGTCACCAACGCCGCGCCCACGCGTCCCTCCCTGTCCCTGCCCGGTTCGCAGCAGGGCTTGATCGGCCTGCGGGAACGGGCCGACATCCTGCACGGGACCCTGGAGTCGGGCCCGACGGCCGAGGGCGGCTACCGGGTGCGGCTGCGGATCCCGCTCGGTGCGGACTGACCGACCAGGGCTGTTGCGCCACCCACCCGTACGCCGGGATGGCCCTGGACTCGACACCCAAAGGCCGTACACGCCGCCGGACAGCACAGTCGGTTTGCGTCAGCCGGCTCCACACCGCGCGTTGTGCAGCGGATGGCGGACTCAGTGCCTGTACATTTCGCCGTCTTGGTCTCCGCTGGTGCCGAAGCGTGTGGTTGTCCGGCCGGGTCTGCAGTGGACGACCGGACAACCTGGCGTGTGGTGGGTCATCGCGTGGGGGTCAGGAGCTGGGTGGCCGCCAGCCGCGCGTACAGCGGGTCCTGGGCCACCAGTTCCTCATGGCTGCCCACCGCCCGGACCCGGCCGGTGTCCATCACGACGATCCGGTCGGCGCCTGTCACCGTCGACAGGCGGTGGGCCACCACGAGCACGGTGGTCTCACGGGCCACGTCCGCGATGACGTCCCGCAGCGCCAGCTCGTTGACGGCGTCGAGTTGCGAAGTCGCCTCGTCAAGGAGCAGCAGCCGGGGCTTGCGCAGCAGGGCGCGGGCGATGGCGACGCGCTGCCGCTCGCCGCCCGACAGCTTCGAGCCGCGGTGTCCGACCGGTGTGTCCAGGCCGTGGGGCAGGCGCTCGACGAGGGTGTCGAGCTTCGTCCGGGTCAGGACGTCGCGGATGTCGTCGTCCGTCGCGCCGGGCGCCGCGAAGACCAGGTTCTCCCGGAGCGTGCCCGCCAGCACCGGAGCGTCCTGCTCCACGTACCCGATGGCAGACCGCAGCGCGGGCAGGGACCAGTCCTGTACGTCCTTGCCGTCGACCAGGACCCGGCCGCCGGTGGCCTCGTAGAACCGCTCGATGAGCGCGAACACCGTCGACTTGCCCGCACCGGAAGGACCGACGAAGGCGGTCATCCCGGTGCCCGGAACCTCGAAACTCACCTGCTGATGGGTGTACGGCAGGCCCGCACGATAACGGAATGACACGTCCTCGAAGCGGACCGACGCCGGACGCGGCACCGCTGTCCCCTGCCTGGGCAGGACGCCCTTGTGCCGGTCGGTCGGCTCCGTCGACAGGCGTTCCACGTGCGCGATCCGGGAGATCGCGGCTGCCCCCTCCTGGTACTGGGAGACGGCGTCGACCAGCCTGGACACCGGCTCGATCAGGTAGAAGAGGTACAGCAGGAAGGCGATAAGGGTGGACACGGGGATCTCCCCGGACGCCACGCGCGCCCCGCCGACCGCGAGCACGACGAGGAAGGCCAGCTGTACGGCGAGTTCGTCGGCCGAGCCCGCCACGGACTCCCACTTCGCGCTCTTCACGCCGTGCCGCCACGCCCGCCGTGCCGCCGCCTCCACCCGGGCGGTCTCCCGACCCTCGGCGCCGGACGCCTTGACCGTACGGAACGCTCCGAGAGACCGCTCCAGCGCGACGGAGATCTCCCCGACCGCCTCCTGCGACCGCTCGGTGGCGCGGGCGATCTTCGGCATCACCAGGGCGACGGCCCCGCCGACCAGCACGACCACACCGAGCGTCACACCCAGCAGCACGACGTCCAGGTACGCCATCATCACGATCGCCGCCACGAAGGCCACCGTGCCGGTGGCCGCGGAGACGACCGCCTGGGTGCTGACCGCCCGCAGCAGCGTCGTGTCCGAGGTGACCCGGGACATCAGATCACCCGGCGGGATCCGCTCCCACTCCGCGATCCGCAGCCGCAACAGCCGCCCCACCAGGGTGCGCCGCGCGGCCAGGACCACCGACTCCGCCGTCCGCTCCAGCACGTACGCGCCGAACGCCTCGACCGCAGTGCCCAGCAGCACCAGGACGGTGAGCGCGATCAGGATCCCGGCGATGGTCTCACCGGAGGCGAGCCGGTCCACCAGTGCCTTCGTGGCCAGCGGCTGCAGCAGCCCCCCGGCGGCCCCGACCAGGGCGCACAGCAGGCCGAGGGCGACGGCCCACCGGTGCGGGCGGACATAGGCGAACAGTGCCTTGATCGTCTCTCTGGCGGACAGGGAAGCTTCATCCGTCGCCGGGGCGGATGCGGTGTTCACGACGTTCCTTTCTTCTGCAGTGTGCCGAGCACCGCATCAGCGGTCCGGATACCAGGACGTGATCGCATATCAATTCTGGTGTGTCATGCCTCAAGCCTCGAAGCCCCGGTGCCCCACGCCCATCCGGCAACTGTCGGGTGCACCCCCGCCGAGTGGCTGACGAAGACCGCTCTCCGGTCCCGCCGGACCGGTCGGGACGAGACTCCGCCGGTCGGCAGGGCGGTACCCGCCGACCGGCGGGGCGTTACCGAAGACTGCCGGATGGCCCGCCCTCTGACGTCCACGCGAGATTCTCCACATGACACAGACACAGCCGCCGCAGGAGATGTCAGCTCCGCAGGAGAACTCGCCTCCGCAGCCCCGAACCTCCCCCGAGTCCGCCGTGCCGGCCTCGCCCGGACCCTCGATGGGACGCCTCGTCGGGGTGGATCTGGCCCGCGCGCTGGCGGTGTTCGGCATGTACGTCGTGCACATCGGCCCCCCGCTGTCGGCCACGAGCGGCGTCGCCAGCTGGATCCGGTACATATCGGACGGTCACTCATCGGTCCTGTTCGCCACCCTCGCCGGGTTCTCACTGATGCTGCTCGCCGGCCGCCGGGAGCCGAAGACCGGCCTGGCGGGCCGGCAGGCGAAGGCGCGGATCGCGATCCGCGCCGTGGTCCTGCTGGCGCTGGGCACCGTGATGGCGATGGAGTACGGGGGAGTGATCATCCTCGGCTTCTACGGTGTCTACTTCCTGCTGGCCCTGCCCCTGGTGCGGTTGCGCGCCAGGACGCTCGCGATCACCGCGGCCGCGTTCGCCCTCGTCACACCGCAGCTGGCGTTCGCCCTGACCGCGCTGCTGACTCCGTCGGTCCAGCAGACCATCAACGCCTACGACCCGCTCCGCCGCCTCAGCGAGGTGGGAGTGCTCGATCTGCTGCTCACCGGCTTCTACCCGGCGCTCACGTGGATGTCGTTCGTGATCGCGGGTATGGCGCTGGGCCGCCTCGACCTGTCCTCCGGCGCTGTCCAGCGGCGCCTGGCCGCGTTCGGTGCCGCCCTCACCGTGACCGCGTACGGCATGTCCCTGCTGCTCGCCGGCAAGGGCGCGTTGCGGAGCCTCGCGGAAGACGGGCCGTCGTCCGGGGGCTCCGGGGCGATGCCCCCCGCCAGCGGGTCGGCATCCCTCGACGGCGGGTCGTTCCCCGATATGCCGGCGTCGTCGCTCCTGACGGCCGGGCCGCACAGCGGCACCACATTCGACATCATCGGCAGCGTCGGAGTCGCGATCCTCGTGATCGTGGGCGCAACGGTGCTGATGGACCGCCTGCCGCGGCTGCGCCGCCTGGCGAAACCGGTGATCGCCGTGGGCACCATGTCCCTGACCGCCTACGTCGGCCACTTCGTCGCACAGTCCGTGCTGTCCGTGCCCGCCGGGACCAGCACCCAGCAGTCATGGGTGCCCCTGCTCATGTTCGTCCTCGGGGCGATCGTGTTCGCCGCGATCTGGTCCCGCTTCTTCCGCCGCGGCCCCCTGGAGTACCTACTCAACGCCGCCACCAAGCCGGCGAAGTACATCCGATGACACCAGGCCGGGGTGGGACGCCTCCACGTCCCCCCCGGCCTTGACCGCTCATTGGTCCAGCGAACGCATAAGCCCCGCAGGCTTCCACCCGCATCCTGACTCGTCGCCACGCGAGGATCGTCGGCGTCGGTGGCTCGGCCGAGTCTGGCCTCGGCGCTCTTGACGCGGAAGGCGACGCCTACGCCTCCGTGCTCCTGGACGCGGGGAGCATCAAGGCGCTCTCCGAGTACCTCGGCCACTCGGACCCCGGCTTCACGCTGCGGACATACACGCATCTGCTGCCGTCCAGCGAGACCCGCACCCGCAAGGCGATCGACGACGCCTTCACGGAAGCCGAGGCGAAGGACGACGGCGAGCCGCCGGCCGCCCAGGGCGCAACAGTGCCCTCACCCAAACCCATGTGCCCTCAATGCCCTGGCCGCCTGACGGCCCCTCCCGGCACATGACGAGGGCGGGACCCGAAAGCCCCGCCCGTTCCCCAAGAAACCCAGCTCAGGGCCACACCAGGCAATAAGGCTGATGCCCCGCCTCATGCAGCCGATGGCTGAAGTCCTGCCACTCGTGCAGCAGTTGGTACACGTTGAACGCGTCCCGTGGGCCGCCGCGGTCTGGGACCGTCGACCAGATGAAGGCCGCCGCGCCGACCGCCTCCTCGCCGATGCCCCGCAGGGGGTCGACGACCGTCATCGGCAGCTTCACGACCGCGTAGTCCGGGTGGAGGACGACCAGTTCGAGCGGGGGGACCTTGTGCAGGGGTATGCCCTCGATGCCGGTGAGGACCATCGCGGCCATCGTCTCCGGCTTGATCTTGGTGAACATGCCGCCCATGCCGAGCTCGTCGCCGCCGAGTTCCTCGGGGCGCATCGAGATCGGCACGCGGGCCGCCGTCGCGCCGTCCGGCGCGCCGAAGTACTTGTAGGTCACCCCCACCCGGCCACTCCTGCTTCCCCCCGGCACTCGCTCCGTCTTGCCCCGAGCTCCTGCCCGGGATGCCTGTATTCCGGGTGTCCCGGCGGCCCCGGCCGTCTCCGCCGGCCCGGCCTCCGGGCGGCGCTGAGCATCCCGCCGGTGTCGTCCCCTCCCCTGACCTGCGGCAGGGGGGGTTTCAGCACGCCGAGGACCGAGGTCACCGGTGCCCTCGCCCAGTCCGCCACCGCGATGCATATCTCCACCCGACTGCTTTTCTAGGCCGCACATCCCCCGCGGCGCAACCCGATCATCGTGACAGTGACCTCCCCCACGGCCGCTCGCCGAAACGTGCGGTGAAACACCTGTCCTGTACCACGGGCCGGCTTCGGGCACCCGGGGGGTGCCGACGGCCGGTCGCTGAGGGCGGTGACTCTCCCTGAGTGCGGATCCTGCGGGGAGTGTAGGCAGCGCCCTCCCGTCATGACCACTGCAAAAGGGGATCAGTAGTGATCAGTTGCGATGAGCAGTGATCAGTTGCGAAGAGCAGTGGGGAGGGCCGGTTCCGCACGCGTTGCGACACGGTACCCCTTCTCCAGGAGATCGGGAACGGTGCGGAGTGAGGGGACGGGCGCCGTACGACAGAGAGCAGACGCGCGTCGTGCGGAGGCGGGAGACCCTCACGGGCGGTCTGGAGCCGGGCCGTACGCTGAGGGGTATGGCAGAGGCGAACAACATCCCCGGCAGCGCGTCGTCCCCGGCGGCGACCGCGCCGTACCCCTATGAGGCACCCGTCTCGCAGGGGCTCTTCGACCGTGCGGGCCGCGTCACGCCCGGCGGCGTGAACTCTCCCGTACGCGCGTTCCGCGCCGTGGGCGGTACGCCCCGGTTCATGGTGTCCGGCACGGGCCCGTACCTGACGGATGCCGACGGCCGTGAGTACGTCGATCTCGTGTGCTCGTGGGGCCCGATGATCCTCGGGCACTCGCACCCCGAGGTCATCGCCGCCGTGCAGGAGGCCGTCGCCCGCGGCACGTCCTTCGGTACGCCGGGTGAGGGCGAGGTCGCGCTGGCCGAGGAGATCGTCGCGCGCGTCGAGCCCGTCGAGCAGGTGCGGCTCGTCTCGTCCGGCACCGAGGCCACGATGTCCGCGATCCGTCTCGCGCGCGGATTCACCGGACGCGCCAAGGTGATCAAGTTCGCCGGGTGTTACCACGGTCACGTCGATGCCCTGCTGGCCGCCGCCGGATCCGGAGTCGCGACCTTCGCGCTGCCCGACACCCCGGGCGTCACCGGTGCCCAGGCCGGCGACACGATCGTCCTGCCGTACAACGACCTGGACGCGGTGCACGCGGCCTTCGCCGCGCACCCCGGTGAGATCGCCTGTGTGATCACCGAGGCGTCGCCCGGCAACATGGGCGTCGTGCCGCCGCTGCCCGGTTTCAACGCGGGCCTGAAGGCGGCCTGTGCGGAGAACGGTGCCCTGTACATCTCCGACGAGGTCATGACCGGCTTCCGTACGTCGAAGGCCGGCTGGTACGGCGTCGACGGCGTGCGGCCCGACCTCATGACCTTCGGCAAGGTCATGGGCGGCGGCTTCCCCGCGGCGGCGTTCGGCGGTCGCGCGGACGTCATGGCGCATCTCGCCCCGGCCGGGCCCGTCTACCAGGCGGGCACGCTCTCCGGGAACCCCGTCGCGACCGCCGCGGGCCTGGCCCAGCTGCGGCTCCTCGACGATGCCGCGTACGAGAAGCTCGATGCCGTGTCGCGTGAGATCCGCGGTCTGGTGACCGACGCGCTCACCAAGGAGGGCGTCGCCCACCGCCTGCAGAACGCGTCGAACATGTTCTCCGTCTTCTTCACCGATGGAGACGTACGCACCTACGAGGACGCCAAGGCGCAGGAGGCGTTCCGCTTCAACGCCTTCTTCCACTCGATGCTGGCCCAGGGCGTCTATCTGCCGCCGTCGGCGTTCGAGGCCTGGTTCGTGTCGACCGCCCACGACGAGCGGGCGATCGAGCGCATCGCCGCCGCCCTGCCCGCCGCCGCCCGTGCCGCCGCGGAGGCCACCGCATGAGCGCCCTGCCTGACGACCGCGAGACCGCCGGGACCGCCGAGAACAGCGAGCCGGTCGAGACCTTCGGGGCCGCCGGGACCCCGAAGTCTCCCGCGGGGCGCGACGACATCACCGTCGTGCACCTGATGCGCCACGGCGAGGTGCACAACCCGGACGGGCTGCTCTACGGGCGGTTGCCCGGCTACCACCTCTCCGAGCTCGGGCGGCAGATGGCCGAGCGGGTCGCCGAGCACCTGTCGGCGCGCGACATCACGTACGTCGTCTCCTCGCCGTTGGAGCGGGCGCAGGAGACCGCGACCCCGATCGCGAAGGCGCACGGTCTGGACATCGCGACGGACCGTCGGCTCATCGAGGCGGACAACGTCTTCCAGGGCAAGAGCTTCGGCGTCGGCGACGGTGCGCTGCGCCGGCCGGAGAACTGGAGGCACCTGGTCAACCCGTTCAAGCCGTCCTGGGGCGAGCCGTACATCGAGCAGGTCGTGCGGATGATGAGCGCGCTGGAGGCGGCGCGCGACGCGGCCCGCGGGCATGAAGCCGTGTGCGTCAGCCATCAGTTGCCGATCTGGATCGTGCGCAGCTTCGTGGAGCGGCGGCGGCTGTGGCATGACCCGCGCAAACGGCAGTGCACGCTCGCGTCGCTGACGAGCTTCACGTTCAAGGACGACAAGATCGTCTCCGTCGGCTACACGGAGCCGGCCCGCGACCTTGTGCCGCCCCATCTGCTCGCCGGTGCGAAGCCGGCGAAGGGGAAGGGCAAGGCCTTCGGAGCCTAGCGCTCCGCTGGGAGAGCGGTTTTAACCTGCGGGTCGGTGGGGGCTGGTCGCGCAGTTCCCCGCGCCCCTTATGGGGCGCGGCCTCGCACCCCCGTCTTGAGCCACTCGGCCGTATAAGGCCCCGGAAAGCAGGTGATTGGGCGGAACCTTCGTGTTCGTTGCCACCTCTAACGGGATGTCCATCTTTTATGGATATCCGGTGCGACGGACGGGGATGGGATGCGGCATATCACCCGAAGGGGACTGATCGGGCTGGGAGTCGGTGCGGCCGCCTCCCTCGGGCTGGCGGCCTGCGGGGCCGAAGGTGCCCACGGCGGCATCGGAGGCGGCCGCGGCGGTGGCGCGGGCGCTCCGGGAGCGCCCGGCGGCCGGCACGGGGACGGCAGGCCGGGGCGCCCGAAGAACCCGGTGCGCCTGATCGGCGACGGCTCCACCGCGTACACCGGAAAGCAGCCGAACCAGCCCGCCGAGCCGGTGCCGCTCGAACCCGGTGAGAAGCCGCCGCAGTTCGTCGTCTTCTCGTGGGACGGCGCGGGCGAGGTCGGCAACGGGCTGTTCCCGCGCTTTCTGAAGGCCGCCGAGGACCACGGCGTGCACATGACCTTCTTCCTGTCCGGGCTGTATCTGCTGCCCGAGTCCAAGAAGCGGCTCTACCGCCCGCCGAACAATCCGGTCGGCGCCTCCGCCATCGGCTACCTCACCGACGAGCACGTCAAGGAGACGCTGAAGAACGTCCGCCGGGCCTGGCTCGCCGGGCACGAGATCGGCACGCACTTCAACGGGCACTTCTGCGACGGGGCGGGCAGCGTCGCCAACTGGACGCCCGGGCAGTGGCGCAGCGAGATCGACCAGGCCAAGTCCTTCGTCCAGGAGTGGCGTACGAACACGGGCTGGAGTGATCTGCCCCCGCTGCCCTTCGACTACGACAAGGAGCTGATCGGCGGCCGCACGCCGTGCCTGCTCGGCCAGGACAACCTGCTGCCCGCCGCCCGCGAGCTCGGCTGGCGCTACGACGCGTCCTCGCCCGGCGGCCTTCAGCAGTGGCCGCGCAAGAGGCTGGGCGTGTGGGATCTGCCCCTGCAGGGCGTGCCGTTCCCGGGGCACTCCTTCGAGGTCCTGTCGATGGACTACAACATGCTCGCCAACCAGTCCCTGAACTCGACCAGGGCGCCCGCCTACAACTACCCGGGCTGGCGCACCCAGGCGACCGAGTCCTATCTCGCGGGCTTTCACCGGGCATACGAGACAAATCGGGCACCGTTCTTCATCGGCAACCACTTCGAGGAGTGGAACGGCGGCATCTACATGGACGCCGTAGAGGAGGTGCTCAAGCGCATCGCGGGCCAGAAGGATGTGCGGTGCGTCTCTTTCCGGCAGTTCGTGGACTGGCTCGACGTCCAGGATCCGGCGATCCTCGCCGAGCTGCAGAGCCTGGAGGTGGGGGAAGCGCCCGCCGGTGGCTGGAAAAAGCTGGGGAAGCTGGGCCGGGGCGCCGGAAGCGCTGCCTGAAATGGGGTTCTTCGCCCTCGAGGGGGGTGCGGAAGATCCCCGATTCTGGCATGCGAAACTTTTCACATGAGTGCCGCCAGCCGAGCCCCACACCCGCGCTCGAACCGCACCCGTCACCGCAGCCGCGCCGCCCTGCTGACCGCCGGGGTCGCGGTCGCCGCGCTGACCCTGTCCGCGTGCGGCGGGTCGGGCGGCACCCAGGGCGGCTCCGGCAACACCAACTTCGTCACCGGCACCGACGGCATCGCCACCGTCGAGAAGGGCGAACGCACCCCCGCGCCCAAGCTCGACGGCGAGACCCTCGAAGGGAAGAAGCTCGACGTCGCCGACTACAAGGGCAAGGTCGTCGTCCTCAACGTCTGGGGCTCCTGGTGCCCGCCGTGCCGCGCCGAGGCGCCCGGCTTCGTCAAGGTCGCCAAGGACACCGAGGCGCAGGGCGTGCAGTTCGTCGGCATCAACACGCGTGACACCAGCACAGGTCCTGCGCTGGAGTTCGAGAAGAGCTACGACGTGCCGTACCCGAGCCTGTACGACCCGACGGGCAAGCTGATGCTGCGCTTCCCCAAGGGCGCGCTCAACCCGCAGGCCATTCCGTCCACGGTCGTCATCGACCGGGAGGGGAACATCGCGGCCCGCTCGCTGTCGCCGCTCAGCGAGGAGAAGCTCCGCAAGATGCTCGATCCGCTGATCGCGGAGAAGTGATGGGCGTCACGACTCTCGCGGCCGGCACGACTCTCGCGGCCGTCACCGAACCGAACCAGACGGTCCTCAACGGCGCCTTGCTGCTGGCACTGCCGCTCGCCGTACTCGGCGGACTCGTCTCCTTCTTCTCCCCGTGCGTGCTGCCGCTGGTGCCCGGCTATCTGTCGTACGTCACCGGCGTGAGCGGTACGGATCTGGCGGAGGCCCGGCGGGGCCGGATGGTCGCGGGGGCGAGCCTCTTCGTCCTCGGGTTCACCGCGGTGTTCGTCTCCAGCGGTGCCCTCTTCGGGTACTTCGGCTCGACGCTCCAGGAGCACAAGGACGTTCTGTCCAAGGCGCTCGGTGTGCTCATGATCCTCATGGGTGTGTTCTTCATGGGGCTGATGCCCTGGCTCACCCAGCGCGAGTTCCGGTTTCACACCAAGCCGACCACCGGGCTCGTGGGCGCGCCCTTCCTGGGCGCGCTCTTCGGGATCGGCTGGACGCCCTGCATCGGCCCGACGCTCGCCTCCGTGAACGCCCTCGCCCTCGACCAGGCGAACGCGGGCCGCGGGGCCGTCCTGACCATCGCGTACTGCCTCGGCCTCGGCGTGCCGTTCGTGCTCGCCGCCGTCGCCTTCCGCAAGGCACTCGGGGCCTTCGGCTGGGTCAAGCGCCACTACGCGTGGGTGATGCGGATCGGCGGCGGCATGATGGTGGCGACCGGCCTGCTCCTGCTCACGGGCGCGTGGGACAGCCTCGTGCAGGAGATGCAGGTCTGGTCCGACGGCTTCACGGTGGGGATCTGATTCCATGAGCAAGACCAGCCAGACACAGAGGGCTGACGTGCAGACCCACGAGGAAACGGCCCACGAGGAAACGGCCCACGAGGAAACGTCCCGCGAGGACGCCGCCGAAGGCGCCGTTCAGAACGACGGCGACCTCCGCGAAGCCGGATCGCAGCTGTCCACCGCGCCCGTCGAGACCGCCGTGCCCGGCTCGTTCGGCGGGCCGCGCGCGCCCGGTTTCGCCGGATGGCTCGCCTGGACCGCCCGCGAGACGGTCGGCTGGGCCCGCTGGTTCTGGCGGCAGCTGACCTCCATGCGGGTCGCGCTGATCCTGCTCTTCCTGCTGTCCCTCGCCGCGATCCCGGGCTCGCTGATCCCGCAGACGGGCAGCGACGAGCTCAAGGTCCAGGACTTCAAGGACGCGCACACCACACTCGGGCCGATCTACGACAAGCTCGGCCTCTTCCACGTCTACAGCTCGGTGTGGTTCTCCGCGATCTACATCCTGCTGTTCATCTCGCTCATCGGCTGCATCGTGCCGCGCACCTGGCAGTTCGTCGGCCAGCTGCGCGGCCGCCCGCCGGGCGCGCCCCGGCGCCTGACCCGGCTGCCCGCCTACACGACCTGGCGCACGGAAGCCGAACCCGAGCAGGTCCGCGCGGCAGCGCTCGCCCTGCTCAAAAAGCGCCGCTTCCGCGCCCACACGGCGGGCGACGCGGTCGCCGCCGAGAAGGGCTATCTGCGCGAGGCCGGCAACCTGGTCTTCCACATCGCCCTGATCGTGATGCTGATCGCCTTCGCCACCGGGCAGTTGTTCAAGTCCGAGGGCGGCAAGCTGATCCTCGAGGGCGACGGCTTCTCGAACACGCTGACCCAGTACGACGACTTCAAGTCCGGCAGCCTCTTCAGCACCGACGACCTCGCGCCGTTCAGCTTCCAGCTCGACAGGTTCGTGGGGACGTACGAGCGCACCGGGCCGAACAAGGGCACCCCCCGCACGTTCCGCGCGGAGGTCACGTACAGCGAGGGCGTCGACGGCAGGGAGAAGAAGACCTCGATCGAGGTCAACAAGCCCCTCGAGATAGACGGTTCGAAGGTCTACCTCATCGGCCACGGCTACGCGCCCGTCGTCACCGTCCGCGACGGCCGCGGCAAGGTCGTCTTCCAGCAGGCCGTGCCGCTGCTGCCGATCGACGCGAACATCACCTCGACTGGCGCCATCAAGGTCCTCGACGGCTACACCGACAAGAACGGCAAGAAGGAGCAGCTCGGCTTCAACGCCTTCTTCGTGCCGACCTTCGCGGGCGCCGGCAAGGGCGAGATGTTCTCGCAGTTCCCGGCGCTGGACTTCCCCGTGCTCGCGCTGTCCGCG
The DNA here is from genome assembly GCF_001642995.1 of Streptomyces jeddahensis. Classification (GTDB taxonomy): domain Bacteria; phylum Actinomycetota; class Actinomycetes; order Streptomycetales; family Streptomycetaceae; genus Streptomyces; species Streptomyces jeddahensis. The sequence goes on along the minus strand of NZ_LOHS01000206.1, from coordinate 23,986 downwards.
TACCACGGCAGCCTCGGCGTCGACTCGGGCATCCCGCAGAACGTGTACCAGCTGGACACCTCCAAGATGAAGGAGTTCAAGGACTCCAACGGTGAGCTGCTGAAGAAGCGGCTGCTGCCCGGCGAGACCATGACGCTGCCGAACGGCGCCGGCTCGATCACCTTCGAGAAGGACGTCAAGGAGTGGGCCAGCTTCCAGATCTCGCAGCAGCCCGGCGACGGCTGGGCGCTCGCCGGAGCCATCGCCGCGATCGCGGGCCTGGCCGCCTCGCTGTTCATCCAGCGCCGCCGGGTGTGGGTCCGCGCCACCACCGGTGACGACGGAGTGACCGTCGTCGAGATGGCGGGCCTCGGCCGCAGCGAGTCCGCGAAGGTCCCCGAGGAACTGGGCGACCTCGCCGCGGTCCTGTACGACCATGCGCCGGGGGCGCCCGATGACGCGGAGGCGGAGCCGGACGGTGTGTCCGACTCCGACGCCGCAGCTGCCGAAGGGGCTGAGAATTGAATCCTCTCCCTCGCGGTTCCAGGGAGATTCCTGGCTCACGCCGCCCGGCGGACCAGCGGCCCGCCAGGTCTTCCACGATCAACGCCAGCCGGGTTGAAACCAGCCCGGTAACACGACCGCAAGCTTCCCGCAGACCTCACCGCCCGACCGTAAGTCGCCGGGACATTCACCCGAAGGAGTGCTGAGGTGACACTCGCCGCCGCCACCAACGAACACCTCGCGAGCATCAGCAACGTGCTGATCTACTCCGCGATGGCCGTCTACACCCTGGCGTTCTTCGCGTACATCGCCGAGTGGATCTTCGGCAGCCGCAGCAAGGTCAGCCGCACGGCCGCCGCGCTGACCCACAAGGGCGCAGCCGCAGCGCGGCAGGCGCCCGCGGTCACGGTCCAGTCCAAGGGCGGCACCGCCGTCCTCGAGCGCCCCAAGGTCGTCACCCGCTCCGCGTCCGGCACCCGCGACGTGCCGGACGGCCCCGGTGCGCACGGCGGCGACGAGCAGGGCGACCTCTACGGCCGGATCGCCGTGTCCCTCACGGTGCTCGCGTTCCTCGTCGAGGCGGGCGGTGTGCTCACCCGCGCCCTGTCGGTGCAGCGCGCGCCGTGGGGCAACATGTACGAGTTCAACATCACCTTCTCCACGGTCGCCGTCGGCGTGTACCTCACGCTGCTCGCCCTGAAGAAGAACGCCCGCTGGATGGGCCTGCCGCTGGTCACCACGGTCCTGCTCGACCTCGGCCTCGCCGTCACGGTCCTCTACACCGCCAGCGACCAGCTGGTCCCGGCCCTGCACTCGTACTGGCTGTGGATCCACGTCTCCACCGCGATCCTCTGCGGCGCGGTCTTCTACGTGGGTGCGGTCGGCACGCTGCTGTACCTGTTCCGGGACTCGTACGAGAACAAGCTGGCGAACGGCGGGCAGCCCGGCCGCTTCGCGACCTCCGTCCTGGAGCGCCTCCCGGCCGCCGCGACGCTCGACAAGTTCTCCTACCGCGTCAACGCCGCCGTCTTCCCGCTGTGGACGTTCACGATCATCGCGGGCGCCATCTGGGCGGGCGACGCCTGGGGCCGCTACTGGGGCTGGGACCCGAAGGAGACCTGGTCGTTCATCACCTGGGTCGCGTACGCCTGCTACCTGCACGCACGCGCCACCGCCGGCTGGAAGGGCCGCAAGGCCGCCTACCTGGCGCTGATCGCCTTCGGCTGCTGGCTGTTCAACTACTACGGCGTGAACATTTTCGTCACCGGCAAGCACTCGTACGCGGGCGTCTGACACCGTCGTACGACCGGGCCGGTTCCTGTGGCATCCGTCACGGGAACCGGCCTTCGTCGTACGGACAGGTGGGGGACGTGGAGACGAATCAGGGGGAACCGCGGGACCGGCGCGAGCTGCGCGCCCGCATCAGGGACGGCGACGCGGACGCCGTCGGTGAGCTGTTCGACGCGTACGCACGCTCCGTCTACAACCACGCCTTCCGGCTGACGGGGGACTGGTCGGCGGCCGAGGACGTCGTGTCGCTGACCTTCCTGGAGGCCTGGCGGCTGCGCGGCCGGGTCGACGCGGACGGAGGTTCGCTGCGGCCGTGGCTGCTCGGCATCGCCACGAACGTGGCCCGCAACACGCGCCGTGCCGCCCGGCGCCATACGGCGGCCGTGGCCCGGCTTCCGCGGCCCGAGCCCGTGCGCGACATCGCCGACGGCGTCGCCGAACAGCTCGACGACGCCGCGTATCTGCGGGCCGTACGCGCCGCGGTCGACCGGCTGCGCCGCCCGGAACGCGAGGTGCTCGCCCTGTGCGTCTGGGGCGAGCTCGACTATGCGACGGCGGCCCGGGTGCTTGGCATCCCGGTCGGCACGGTGCGGTCCCGGCTCTCCCGCGCCCGCGCAAAGCTCGCGGCGGAACTCGCCGCCGGGCGCGGACAGACGAGAGACGGCCGCACATCCGTGGCCGGGCCCATCCAGGAGGGCAACCAGTGAACGCCCAGGAAGGGGAAGCAGTGAACGCCATCCCGCCTTCCCGCGACAGGGACCTCCCGCCGGGCCGTCACCGCGTCCTGAGGGAGCAGCTGATGCGTGAGATCAGGTCCGAGCCGGCCGGAGCACGGAAAGCGTGGCGCCGCCCGGCCGTCGTGGCGCCCGCGGTGGCCGCGGCCCTGACGGCCGCCGTCGTCGTCGGCGTCACGGTGACACGAGACGCCGCGGTGCCGCCGCGGCCGGGAACGGCGATGACGCAGACGCCGAGTACGCAGAGCGCGGCCCGGCTGCTGGAGCGCATCGCGAGCGCGGCCGGGAAGCAGCTGTCCACGGACATCAGGGACGACCAGTTCGTCTACACGAAGCGGGACGACTACCACTGGAAGATGGACCCGGCCAAGCCGCTGCCCGACGGCTGTCTCACGACCTCCGAGGGATACGCGTACGGCGTACGCGAGACCTGGGAGTCGGTCGACGGGCAGCACATCGGCCTGTCCCGGGAGCACAGGGACAGCGGCAGGGTGGTGGAGCGGCCGATCGCCAAGCAACTGCCCGGCAAGAAGACGCCCAACTACTACCGGCAGGCGGAGCAGCTGCCCACCGACCCGGAAGCGATGTACCGCTGGCTCTACGGACTGCAGTCCGGCGAGCAGCCGTCCGGCAAGCGCTCCGCCGACCAGGGCGCCTTCACCAAGGCTGGAGGCCTGCTCAGCGCGCAGCTCCTGCCGCCGAAGGTCGAGGCCGCGCTCTACCATGCCGTCGCGCGTATCCCGGGACTGACCGTCTACGAGAACGCCAGGGACGCGGCGGGCCGCACCGGGATCGCCGTGGCCATGGAGGGGACGTGGCCGGGCGACCGCGGGCACGGCCCCACCCGCCACGAGCTGCTCTTCGACGAGAAGACCCTGCAGTTCACGGGCCTGAGCACGGTCAGGCTCGCCGGCCCCCAGCGCGAATGCGACGTCCTCCAGGCGGGCGATCTCCTCAGCTCCGTGGCCGTCCTGGACCGGGAAGTCGTCAACAAAGCAGGTCAGCGGCCCTAGGGGTGCATGGAGCGGGGAAGCGGGCCAGGCTGGTGCCATGAGCGAGTCGATCGAGCACGGCACCAGCCGGACCGTGGGCGACACCCACACGCTCCGTTTCCTGCTGCACCTTCCCCAGCCTGTGGAGGAGGTCTGGGCGGCGGTCGCCACAGCCGACGGGCTGCGCGGGTGGCTCGCCGCCGCCGATGTGCTCGAACCCCGGCTCGGCGGCGCGATCACACTGCGCTGGCTCACCACGGGCGAGGGCGAGGCGACCGTCGCCACCGGCTGGGTCACCGCCTGGGACGTGGAACGGATCGCCGAGTACACGCTGGCGTCGTTCCACGGCCGTATCCGTTTCCACCTGTCACCGGCCCTCACCGGCGGCACAACCCTCCGCTTCACCAACGAGTTCCGGGGCGACGACGACCTGCGCCTCGACTGCCTGGCCGCCTGGCACAACCACCTCGAGTACCTCCTCGACGCCCTCGACGGCCGGCCCGTGTACTGGTCGGCCTGGACGCCGGACCGGTGGCGGGAGCTGCGGGAGGTGTACGCCGGGAGGTAGCCGCACGGATGCGCCGGTCAGGCGACCGTGATCGCGTCCAGCTGCGCACGCAGATACACGTGCGAGTCCACGGGCTCGTACGCGACCCGGCCGACGGGCGCCGGAACGGACTCCACCAGCGTGCCCGGCGTGCACTCGCCGAAGTAGACGAGGGACATCAGCTCCTCGGCGGGCGCGTCCGCGGGCGGCGGCAGGACGCGGTGGCGGCCCGAGCGCCAGCGGTCGCCGGTCCAACGGGCCATCAGGTCGCCGATGTTGATGGTGAAGGCATCGGGGTCGTACGGCGCGTCCTCCCAGCCGCCCTCGTCCGTGTACACCTGCAGGCCGCCCTTGCCCGCCTGCCGGTCGAGGATCGTGACCGTGCCGAAGTCGGTGTGCGGGCCGATGCGGAACTGGCCGGGCTCCGGCTCGCCGACGACCTCCGTGCCCGGATACCAGTTGATGTTGAAGCCGTACGTCGGGTGCGACATGTGCCGCGTGAAGAAGTCGGCTTCGAGGCCGAGGGCCTCGCCGAGCAGGGAGAGGAGCTGGTTCTCCAGCTCGCCCATCCGCGCCAGGTACTCCTCGCACAGCGCCTGGAGTTCCGGCACCTCCGCCGGCCACACGTTGGGTGCGTACCACTCGGCGTTGATCTCGGGGTCCTCGAAGGGCTCGTGCGTCGCGAAGGTCAGCGATTCCTTGAGGTCCGGCGGGGTCTGAGTGCCCTCCGAGTAGCCGTTGGCCTCCGCGCCGGGGCCGAGCCAGCCGCGGCCGCCGACCTTCGCCGCGTACGGCTCCTTGACCGTTGCCGGCAGCGTGAAGAACTCCCGGGCGGCCGCCCGGATCCGCTCCCGCAGCGACGGGTCCACACCGTGCCCGGTCACCAGCAGGAACCCTGCCGTCTGCAGGGCCTCGTCGACGGTGCGGGCGATCTCCGCGCGCGCCTCGGGCCCGCCGGTGAGCCAGGGCCGCAGATCGATGGTGGGGATACGGGGCTGCTGCCCAACGGACTGCGCAGTAGTCGCCTCAGTCATCGCCGATGTCCTCGTTCCACAGAGCGGGGTTGTTCTTGATGAAGTCGCGCATCAGGGCGATGCACTCGGAGTCGTCGAGCTGCACGATCTCGACGCCGTGCCCGGCCAGCCAGTCGTGGCCGCCCTGGAAGGTCTCGGACTCGCCGATGACGACCCGGGAGATCCCGAACTGCCGTACTAGACCGCTGCAGTACCAGCAGGGGGACAGGGTCGTCACCATCGTCGTGCCGCGGTAGCTCCGCTGCCGCCCGGCGTTGCGGAACGCAGCCGTCTCCGCGTGCATCGACGGGTCGCCGTCCTGCACGCGGCGGTTGTGGCCGCGGCCCAGCAGCCGCCCGTCGGGCCCGTACAGCGCCGCGCCGATGGGGATGCCGCCCTCCGCGAGCCCGGCCCGCGCTTCGGCGACGGCCGTCGCGAGCCACTGCCGCGCCTGCTCCTGAGCGGCCTGCTGCTGATCGTCCATGGACCCTCCGCGTAGCTCCATGCCTCTTGCCCTCCACTCTCCTGTGGTCGAAACACCAGGGCAACGTGCGGAAAGTACTCTCCGGGCAGCCCGCAGCCGGACGAACTGTCAGCGAGCCCGCCCCAGGAGGTTCCCGTGCCCGCGCTCACCCTCCGCGAGATCCTCGCCCTCGACGCCGTCTGCGACACCGAACCCCAGCTGATCGCGGGCGAGGAGGCGCTCGACCGGCCGGTGCGCTGGGTGCACTCCAGCGAGGTGTACGAGGGCGCGAACTTCCTCGACGGCGGGGAGCTGCTGCTCACCAACGGCTTCGGACTGACCGACGCCGACGAGGCGACCCGGCGCCGCTACGTCCGGGAGCTCGCCGCCCGCGGCGCCGCGGGCCTCGCCGTGGAGATCGGCCGGTCGCTGCCGCGGATGCCGGACGAGGTCGCCGACGAGGCCCGCTCGGTGGGTCTGCCGCTGCTCGCGCTGCGGCGCGTCGTCCCGTTCGTACGGATCACGGAGGCCGCGAACCGCGCGATCGTCACGCGGGGCCTCTCGGGCCGTTCCGTACGCCCCTGGGGTGCCGACCACACGGCGGCCCTGCTCGCCGATCTCGCGGACGGGCAGGCACTCAACCAGCCGGAGGTCGAGGCGCGGGCGGCCCTCGCGGACTTCCATCCCGCGCCCGGCGCCCGGCTCGTCGGCGTCTCCGTGCACGGGCCGGGGCACGTGGGCCTGGCCGCCGTCGACCGCGCGGCCCGCGCCCTCGGCGGGGCCGGTGCGCTGCGCGCCGCGTTCCCTGGCGACGTACTGGCGCTGCTTTCGTTGCCCGCGGCGGCCGGTGCCCCGGGCGCGCGCCCGGGGACCTCGCGGGATCCGGTACGGGCCGTCCAGGACGCGTTCCACGCGGCCGCCGAGCCCGGGGTGACCGTCGCGGTCGGGCACGCCGTGGTGGCGGGCGCCGGATGGCTGCGCTGGAGCGAGACGCTCCGGGCCGCCCGTACGGCACTGGAGCTGGCCCTCACCGTGCCCGCCGCCGAACCCGACGACGGGCAGGGTCCCTTGGTGACGTCGTCCCGCGCGCTCGCCCTCGAACGGGAGCTCACCCGCGGCGGCGTCGACGCCAACCGCGACCGCCTCGCCCGCCTCGTCCAGCACACCCTCGGCCCCCTCCTCGACTGGGAGGCCGCCCACCCCAGCGACCTGGTCCGCACCCTGGAGGTCCACCTCCGCCACGGCTGCTCCCCGACCCGCACGGCCGCCCTCCTGCACATCGGCCGCCAGTCCCTCTACCAGCGCCTCGAACGCATCGAGTCCCTACTCGGCCTGAAGGTCGACGACCCGGACCTGCTGGGCGAACTTCTGGCGGCGACGTGCGCGCATCGGGTGGTGAGGGGGATCCCGGCGGCGGCTGCGGGAGGCCGACTGCGGACGGTGGCGTGATCCAATCCCCGTTGTGGGCAGGCGTTCCGCAGGGCTGGGGGCACCTCCCGGCGGTAGCTGGGGGAGGGTGGGCACAACCCACGACGAAGGGCGCCCCGGGGTCTAGGGCAACGCCCCAGTGTCAGGGAGTCGCCGCAGGCGACAAGTAGGCCCGGTAATCGGTCACCCGACCAAGCTCCGGCAGCCGGTGCGGACGCCACCCGCGGGCGTAAGCCGGGGGCTGCCGGCCCCCGGCGACGAGAACCGCGACAGGCCGCCGGAGGCCCATGGCTGCGAGTTCGGCCCGCGTGATGCTCGCGTCATGCCCACTCGGCTGACGCGACGCACACCCGGTGCGGAAGGCGACACGAATCGCCTCCGTCCCGGTGACCACACAGGGCGGCCGCACCCCCTGCGCCCGCAGCGCGGCGGCGACCCGCCCGTAGTCGACGGTGTCGGCACGTACGCGGCCCGTCACCCCCTCGAGTACGCGGTACTGGACGGCCAGATGCCCGACGACGACCACCACGACGAGCACCAGGGCAGCCGGGCGCCACCCCCGCCGGACACGACTCACGCGGACGAGGCCGCACGCGACGCAGAGGCGTACCAGGCCGTACGCCACCGGCAGGGCCAGCAGCGCGTACGCCGGAAGCAGGAAGCGCGGGGCCGCATAGCCGACGGTGAACAGATAGGGCGCGGCCAGCGCCAGCCCGACCACGGTGGCCAGGACGACCGCGGTGCGATGGCGGCTCCGGGCCGCCGCCCAGACGCCGGCCGCGACCAGCAGCGGCAGCGCGAAGAACCACAGGGCGGTGGCAGGGTGCCGCCACGGCACGTCGCAGGGACGGCACAGGGTGCGCCCGCTCAGCGCGCGCACGTGGTCGTCGATTGCGAAGTACCAGCCCAGGCTGCCCTGGATCTCGCTGGCGCGGTGCAGCCGCGCGAACAGGCCGCCGTAGCGGACGTACGCCTCGACGACCCACTCCGCGCTGCCCAGCGCCAGGCCGGCGGCGAGCACGACGAGCAGCAGCAGCCGGCGCCGCGGACGGATACGGTGCCTGCGCACCAGCAGGGCGGCCCCGGCCAGCGGCAGGGCCAGCCACACGGCGTCCAGCGGGCGCATCAGCGCGGCCAGCGCCACGGCGGCGCCCAGGCCGGCCAGGGCGCGGCGGTCGCCGGGGTCCCGTGCCGTGCGCAGGAGGCAGCCGGTCGCGGCGAGGGCTCCGTACGCGACCCAGAGGTTCGGCATCGCCGACGGACCGTAGAACAGCGTGACCCACAGGCTCGCGAACAGGGCCCCGGCGGCGGCGAGCACGGGTGCGGGCAGCAGCCGCCGCCACACCCACAGCGCCAGGAACAGCCCGGCGCCGGACAGCAGGGCCAGGTACACGCGGAGCGCACCGGTGGAGGTGGTCAGCGCGGCGACGGGAGCGACGATCAAGGTGATGCCGCGGGCGCGGGGCGCGCTGAAGAACGCCGCCGGGGCCTGGGGGCTGACCTGGCTGACGTACACCGTCTCGTCCCAGCCGAGCCCGAGACCGGGGACCACCAGGAGGAGCTGGGCGAGCGTGAAGGCGGCGGCGACGGACGCGAGCCAGGGGAGCGCGCCCGCGGCCACCCCGGCGCGCGGAACCCATCGGCGCGCCCCACGACCTCGTGTCCCACGTCCTCGCGCCCCGTCCCGGACGTCGTCCCGGACACCGGTCCACGCGCCGGAGATCAAGCGTGATTGCTGCATGGCCTGGCCTCGCTCGAACAGTGCGGAGGGTGCCGGTCGTGCCGGTGGTCCGGCCGGGCTCCCGTCGTGCCCCCTCCACGCTGCGCGTGGCCGCCCCTGTCCACCACGACGACGCGCCACTCGGCCGAACGACTCTCCCGAACGGCCGAGCCCACGTCCGTCCCACGTCCTCTCCATGTCCTCCATGGCGCTGACCGGCAGGCCGAGCCGGTACCGAGCGGTGCCGCGCGATGCGGCACGGCCGAACGGGTGACGCGGAAATGGGACGGGCGCAGGGTACGTCGCTAGCATCCGCGCAGGGGCAGCCCACGAATGGCACGGAGGCCGTCATGCAGAAAACATCCGCTTTGCGCCTGCGGACGAATCGTGCACGACTCGGACACAAGGCGCGTTACGCGCTGCAGCATCCGGAGCGCGTGCTGCCGTATCTGCGACGGGCGGGCCGGGACGGCTGGCTGCGGCTGCGGTACCGCGGAAGCCACGTCGCGTACTACCGGGCCGTGATGGCGTCGGACACCGCGAGGAGTCCCGAGGCGGCGGTCGGCGGCCGGCCGTCCCACGAACGCTGGCTGGCCATCGGGCAGCTGCAGTTCGACTACCTCCAGCAGCACGGGCTGAAGCCCGAGAACCGGATGCTGGAGATCGGCTGCGGCAATCTGCGCGCCGGCTGGCGGTTCATCCAGTACCTGGACCCCGGCCACTACTACGGCATCGACATCTCGCCCGACATCCTCATCGAGGCCAAGAAGACGCTGGTCCGCTACGGCCTCCAGGAGAAGGTGCCGCACCTCACGCCCGTCGACAACCTGAAGCTGGACTTCCTCCCCGACGCGTACTTCACGGTCGTGCACGCGCACAGCGTGTTCTCGCACTCGCCGCTGGAGGTCATCGACGAGTGCCTGTCGAACGTCGGACGGGTGCTGGCCCCCGGCGGCTTCTTCGACTTCACCTTCGACCGCACCGAGGGCAGCGAACACCAGGTGCTTCGTGAGGACTTCTACTACCGCACGGAGACGCTGATCCGGCTGGCCGAGAAGCACGGGCTCGTCGCCCGCTTCATGGACGACTGGGAGCAGACCTGGCACCCCCAGTCGAAGATCCGCATCACGCATGCCGCGACAGACCCCGCCACGGAACGTCCGGCGGACGCCGTCCGGGCGTAGGTCCTGCCTGCGCGTCGGGCGGTAGGCCCTACGCGTCGGGCGTAGGGCCTAGGCGTCGGGCGTAGGGCCTACGCGTATTGGCTCCTGGTACCGGCTACCGGCCGACGGCGTCCGCCACCCGGAGCAGCAGCTTCCCCGTGCTGGTGCGGGAGCCCATCAGGCGGTGCGCCTCCGCGGCCTCGGCCAGGGGGAACTCCGCGGTGACGGGGATGTCGACCGTCCCGTCGACCACCGTGCCGAAGGCGCGTTCCGCGATCTCGCGCAGTACGCCGGGTGCGCTCCCGGCCAGCATGAGGATCGAGAACCCGGCGACCGAGCGCCCGCCGGGATAGAGCTCCGGCTGGCCCACCCGCCAGGGCTCCGCCGAGCTCGCGTTGCCGAAGGACACCAGGCGCCCGAAGACCGCCAGCGCCTCCAGGCTCCGGCGGAAGGTGTCACCGCCGACGGGGTCGAGCGCGAGGTCGACCCCGCGCCCACCGGTCGCGGATCGCACCTGGTCCGCCCATCCGTCCCCGACGAACACCCCGTCGTACCCGTACTTGAGGGCGTGCTCGGCCTTCGCAGCGCCCGACACCACGCCGTACACGGCCCCCGCACCGGCCGCCTTCGCCAACTGCCCGGCCACGGTGCCGATCCCGCCCGCCGCGCCCTGCACGAGAACGGTCTCACCCGCCCGCAGCCGGCCCACCTCGTGGAGCAGGGCGTGCGCGGTAGGCAGCACGGTGGGGAGGGTGGCGCCCGTACGCAGGTCCACGCCGTCCGGCAGGGCGAAGACGGTGGCGGCCTCGGCGACGGCCACGTCCGCGTAGGCGCCGCCGTCCGTCAGCGCGGCCACTTCCTGGCCGACCGCGAGGCCGGTGACATCCGCGCCCAGGGCGCGAATCCGCCCGGACACCTCCAGGCCGGGCACAAACGGAAGCGACGCCACCCGGTACCCCTCGGCACGCGCCTTGAGGTCGGCGAAGTTCACACCCGCGTACGCCACGTCGATGCTCACCTGCCCGGGCCCCGGCTCGGGCGCCTCCGCCTCCACCACCTGCAGGACCTCGGGAACGCCGTACTCCTGGATCCGGACAGCGCGCATGGCACAGCACCCCTCGATAAGTGTTCAACGGAAAGCGAACACTCGGGAGTGTATGGTCTTCATCGAACACTCCACAAGCGCACCGGCGCACTGCGCCGAGGCCGAAGGCGGAGGGGGGAGGAGAGAATCAGGCATGGCCATGGCAGAAGAACGCACCAGCCACCGACCCGCCCCCGTCCACTCCCACCCCGACGAGGTCCCGATCCTGACGGCCCTCGCCGCCCTCGCCGACCCGGTACGGATCCAGCTGGTAAGGGAGCTGGCGGGCTCCCCGGAATGGACACGAACCTGCGGCAGCTTCGACGTACCCGTCGGCAAGGCCGCCCTCAGCCACCACTTCGGCGTCCTGCGCGCCGCCGGCCTCGTGGAACAGCGCGACGAGGGCCCGAAGCGCGTCAACCGCTTGCGCCGCGAAGAGTTCGACGCACGTTTTCCGGGGCTGCTGGAGCTGGTGCTGCGCGCGGACCTCGGCTGAACGCGGCAGCGGGGGAGCGCAGGCGCGACCTGTCGTATATGGGGCCACCGACCAGCACCGCGAGCCGTCCGGGGTGCGTCACGGGCTCAGCGATCGCCAGATTCTCTCCGGGAGGATGCGTGCGGCCTCGGCGAGGTCGACGTCGTCGATGCCGGAGAGCCAGCGGCGGGCGACGCCGACGACAGGGCCCAGGACCAGGGACTCGATCAGGGGCAGAGGGAGCGGGGCCAGCTCGCCGGACTCGATGCGGGGCTGGACCCAGAGGGCGAACGCCGACAGCCTGGCCTCCTGGGAGTCGCGGAGCTCCTTGCCCTGGGTCATGCCGTACTGGTCGGCCCTGGAGGAGTGCAGGAGCAGGGCGGCGTCCCGGTGCTCCTGGATGAAGGCGAAGTACGCCCGTACGAGGGCGCGGATGCCCGAGCGGGCGGTTCGGGCGCCCTGCAGGGCCGTGGCCAGTTCGCCCAGCAGCCGGGTCAGCCAGCGTTGTGCGAGCGCGACGAACAGGCCGTCTAGGCTGCCGAAGTGGTGATAGAGGCTGCCGAGGCTGACGCCGCTGGCCTTGGTGACGGCGCTGACGGTGAGGCCCTGCTCGCCCGAGGCGGCGTACACGCGCAGTGCGGCGTCCAGAAGCAGTTCGACGGTGGCCTCGCCGCGTTGTTGCTTGGGGCTCATCCGGCAACCGTCCTTACATGTCGTGCCTTGTCGGTTTCCTCATGGTCCCCGTGGCGGACAGCGTAGAACACCCTCTAGAGCGATTTTCTAGAAGGGGCTTCCACTTCGGGGGGCGGGCCGGGTCGGACGTGAACGGGGAGACGTTGAGCGGGGAAGACGGGTTCGACCTGAGCGGCAGTGGTGCCCGGCCGCTGGAGGCGGATGATCCGCGGCGGATCGGTCCGATCCCGCTGGTGGGCAGGCTGGGCTCGGGCGGCATGGGGCAGGTGTTCCTCGGCGTCCACGAAGGGCGGTATGCCGCCGTCAAGCAGGTGCTGCCCTCCGTCATCAGTGAGGACGCGGACTTCCTGCGCCGCTTCGGGCACGAGCTGGACAATCTCTCCCGGCTGCCCGTGGAGGCCACCGCACCGCTGCTGGCCAGTGACCGCACGGCGCGGCCGCCGTGGTTCGCCACCGCGTACGTTCCCGGGCTCACCCTGCGCGAGGCCCTCGACGTGCACGGGGGGCCGCTGCCCGCCGACTCGCTGTGGTTGTTGCTGCGGGAGGCGGCCTCGGGGCTGGCGGCGGTGCACGCGCGGAAAATGGTGCACCGGGACCTCAAGCCGTCCAACGTCATGCTGACCCTGGACGGCCTCACCCTCATCGACTTCGGCATCGCCCGTGCCGACGAGCAGACCACGCTGACCCTGACCGGCATGATGGTGGGAACGCCCGCCTACATGTCGCCCGAACAGGCCTCGGGCGCACGGCCGTTGACCGGTGCCACGGACGTGTTCGCCCTCGGTTCGCTGGTCGCCTACGCGGCGAGCGGGCGGCCGCCCTTCGGGGACGAGTCCAGAAACGGCGTGCTGTACCGCATCGTGCACGAGGAGCCCGACCTCGAGCCGGTACGCGCCCGCGATCCGGAACTTGCCGAGGTCGTCGCGGCCTGCCTCGACAAGGACCCCGAAAGCCGCCCCACTGCGGCCGAGCTCGTCGAACGCGCCGAGCGGCACGGGCCGTTCGCGCCGCCTCTGTGGCCGCCGGCCGTCACGGAACGGCTCGACGAGCGCGCCGCCTTCGCCACGACGGTGCCGTCGGCGGACCGATTGGGCATCCCGGAGCCGGCGGACACCCTGGAGGAACCGGGAGCCGAGGGCGAGGCCGATGCCACCGCCGAACCCGATGCCGCCGCGGAACGCGATGTCGCCGCGAAGCCCGACGAGCCCGGGGACGGGAAGCCTGCCAAGGCCGAGCCGGCGCCCCGGCCCGACCGAGGCGAGCGTCTCCGTACCCGCATCCTGTTCGCCGTCATCCCCGTCGTCGTGGTGACGGGCACGACCCTCGCCATCCAGCTCCTGCCGTACACGTTCTCGTCGGGGGACCGTGCCGGGTCCACCCCGACCGCCTCCGTCTCGGCGTCATCCCTCCCCATGCCGTCCACGACCGGCGCGAGTGCCTCGAAGACGGCGAAGCCCGCGAAGTCCTCCTCCTCGCCGCCGGACAAGGGGAAGGGGGCAGGAGCATCCCCCGCAGCAGCCGGGGATGCCCAGGACGGCTCGGACGGAAGCACAGGTTCAGGCGGTTCGGGCGGCTCGGGCGGAAGCAGTGGTTCGGGGAGTTCCGACGGGTCCGGCGGCACATCGACGGGTGCGGTCACGAACCCTGCGTCGGGCACCTACCGCTTCAAGAACGGCGACACCGGCAAGTGCCTCACCCAGGTCTACGGCGCCGCGGGTACCGGGGACTGCGCGGACTCGACCGCCTACTGGACCGTCAAGAGCTCATCGGCCGGCGGATTCGAGCTCGTCAACCAGCAGACCGGTCAGTGCCTGAGCGCGAACATGCTGGGCCAGGCGACCTTCGTGGGCGACTGCGACCAGGCCTCCCCACGGCTCTGGCGGACGGGCTCAGGCAGCACCCTCAGGAGCGTGTCCAACGGTGGCTGCCTCGACGTGGGCTCCGGCGGCGGCGCCGGTGTGCACACGCCGTCGTGCGAGTCCGGGAAGGCGTCGCAGCGCTGGACGAAGGTATAGCCCCTACAGCGCCTGGCCTCAGCGCGCCGCCCGGCCCCGCAGCACCGCGTACAACCCCGCACTCACCGCGAACCCCACCAGACACGTCACGTCTCCCACGGACGGCCACTGCTCCGGCACCCACCCCACGTATTTCTCCTGGTTCGAGAAGAGCGGGACGGAGACGATGACGCCCGCGAACAGCGAGGCGATACCCGGCCAGTTGGTGTAGGTGCGGTCGGTGAGGCGGGCCGACAGTTGCTCGTCCGTGGCGGTGCGGGACTGCAGCCACCGCTCCACCAGCACGACGCCCAGCCAGGGGCCCACCCAGTACGCGATGACTAGCAGGAACGCCTCGTAGGCATGGCCCGCGTCGGCCAGGGACGCCCAGGCCGCCGCCGTGCCGGCGACGCCGCAGAGGACCACGATGGCGCTCCGGCCCAGCCAGGCGGGCAGCCGCAGGCCGAGTGCGGTCACGGACATGGCGGAGGAGTAGACGTTGAGCGCGTTCGCGGAGACAGCGCCCAGGATGATGGCGAGCAGCACCAGGTTGGCGAGCCACGACGGGAGATGGCCGGTGAAGGCAGCGGTCGGCGTGGCGCCCTCGGGCGCCGCGATCGTCGCCGACGCCGCGCCGATCAGGGCGACGACGGAGATGGAGACGAACAGGCCCAGCGCCGGGTACAGCGCCACCTTCCAGCGGGTCGCGGCCGGCGGCAGATAGCGCGAGTAGTCGCTCGCGCCCGGGTTCCAGCCCGCCGCGTACCCCCACGCCGCGCTGAACGCCAGCAGGAACCCGCCGATCCCGCCGCCCGCGCCGGGCGCGCCCAGGTCGGCCTCCTGGAACGTCCAGACACCAGCCAGCAGGAAGATGACCGCCAGCACGGGCAGTGCGTAACGCTCAAAAGCGTGCACGAAGTTGTGCCCGATGAAACCGATCACGATCTCGGCGACCACCACGAGCAGCAGCGACGGCAGCGGACGCAGGCCCGTCAGGGTGTTGAGCGCGAAGGCCGCGCTGACGCTGTTGACCGCGAACCATCCGACGCCCGCGACAAGGGCGTTGACGCCGGACGGGAAGGCATTTCCCCTGTACCCGAACGAGAACCGGCCGATCGCCATCTGCGGAACCCCGAACCGGGGCCCGTCCAGGCTCAGCACCCCGTGCGTGAGCGCACCGAGCGCCGTTCCGAGCAGCAGTGCCGCCGACGCCTGCCAGAAGTTCAGGCCGAAGAAGAGCACCGAGATGACGCCGATGTACACGGTCGCGAACTCGATGTTCGGCGACGCCCACGTCCACAGCAACCCCCGCGGGGCGCCATGCCGTTCAGCGAGCGGAATCGGCTCGGAACCCGCCGTCTCGACGGCGATGACCTTGTCGCCGTACTCGGGGGCGAGATCCACGGGCGTACTGGTGGGCGCGGTTGTCATGACCGAAGTGTGGGGGCCGTTCGCGCCCCGGCCCAGAGGCGCACTGTCCGCATTTCGGCACGCGCGGGCGTACACCTTGTACTACGGCCGCGCTTGTCAGCAGCGCCATCGGCGTGGCCGATGGCCCCATCGGCAGGTCGCCCCACTGGCGCGTGGACCGGTCCGGCGGGCCGTCCGTAGCGTCACAGACATGACACCAGAGAACAAGGGAACCGCCGAACTGACCGCCGCAATGGTGCTGTCGGGCACCCTCGGCATCTTCGTCGTCGAGTCCGGCGCCTCGCCCTTCAACGTCGTCTTCTTCCGCGTCCTGTTCGGCGCACTCGCCCTCGGCGGCTACATCCTCGTCCGCGGCTGGCTCCGCGGCCACGGCTTCACCCCCCGCACCCTCGGCCTCGCGGCGCTGGGCGGGCTGTTCATCGTCTTCAACTGGGTGTTCCTCTTCCAGTCGTACGAGAACACGTCGATCTCCGTCGCGACCGTCGTCTACCACACACAGCCGTTCTACGTGGTCCTGCTCGGCGCGCTGCTCTTCCGCGAGCGCCTGACGAAGGCCAAAGCGGGCTGGATCCTCCTCGCCTTCGCCGGTCTGGTCCTGGTCTCCGGCATCCGCCCGGGCGACGTGACCGGCGGCGACAGCACCTATCTCCTCGGCGTCGGCCAGGCCCTTCTCGCGGCGCTCCTCTACGGACTCTCCACCCTCGTCACCAAGCGCATCACCGGTGTACGCCCGCACCTGATCGCCCTCGTCCAGGTCCTCGTCGGCATCCCCCTGCTGCTGCCCTTCGCCGACTTCGGCGCGATGCAGGGGACCGGCGCGGACTGGGGCTGGCTCGTCGGCCTCGGGCTCATCCACACGGGCCTGATGTACGTCCTCATGTACTCGGCGTACGCGAAGCTGCCGACCGCGAAGATCGCCGTGCTCGCCTTCAGCTACCCGGCGGTCGCGATGGTCGCGGACTGGGCGGTGTACGGGCACCACATCGGGCTCGTCCAGGCGCTGGGCGTACCGCTGATCGTGCTGGCCAGCCTGAAGGTCACCCTCGCGAAGCCCGCTGCTGCTCCCGCACGAGCCGCACGGCCTGCTCCACGAACAGCCGGGCGTGCGCCGGCAGCCGCTTCCCGGCCCGCCACGCCAGTTGAGTGCGAAGCGTGAACGGCGGCTCCCACGGCAGCCGTACGAGCACCCCGTCGGCCAGCTCGCCGGCCACGGTCACCTCGGGCAGCAGCGAGATGCCGAGCTCGGCCGCCGCCGCCCGCTTGGTCGCCTCGATCGTCCCGAACTCCATGAAGGAGACCGGATGCTCTGCGACGGACTCCAAGTCCAGCTCGAACAGATCCCGGTAGGCGCACCCCGGTTCGGTCGCCAGCAGGACCTGGTCCGTCAGATCAGCCGTGGACAGCGCGGCCGAGGCCGCCAGCGGATGCCCGGGCGCCGCGACCAGCGCCAGCGGCTCGTCGGCGAGGACCGCCGTCTCCAGCCCCGCGTGCTCGGTCTCGCGCTCCATCAGAAAGCCCACGTCGTACGCGCCCTGTCGCAGCGCCTGCCGCGTCTCGTCGCCGATCGTCGTGCGCAGCGACAGGCGGACACCCGGATAGCGGTGGTGGAACAACTCGAGAAGGGGCGGCAGCCGGTACGACGTCAGCGACTCCATCGTCCCCACGGTCAGCGGCCCCGCGGGCTCCTCCGCACCGAGGACCGCCGCCCGCGCCTCCTCGGCCAGCTCGATCATCTGCCGGGCGTAGGGCAGCAGCCGCTCGCCCGCCTCGGTGAGCCGGATGCGGCTGCCCAGCCGGTCGAACAGCTCGGTGCCGAGGGAGGACTCCAGGGACCGGATCTGGCCGGTGACGCTGGACTGCGCGTACTTCAGTTCCGCCGCGGCCTGCGTGAAGCTCAGCACCGTGGCGACCTTCTCGAAGGTCACGAGCAGCCGCAGCTCCATGTCACGACTCGTCCTCGGACCCGTTCTGCTGCTCGCGCCGCTTGAGCTCCTCCTCACGGCGGCGCAGGTCGGCCTCCCAGTCCTTCAGGAGCGCCTCGTCCTTCTTGTTCTCTTCCTTGATGGACTTGAGGAACTCCGGGTTGTCGTCCGGCGCGACCCATTCGGTGCGGTGGTTGCGGTAGCCCGTTGATGAAGCAGTTGGTGTGGAGCCGCCCGCGGGTGCCTTGCGGGGCTTGCCCGCGACGAGCCAGGCGATGGGGCCGATCAGGACCTCGCCGAAGAGCAGGATGATGATGACCCAGACCACCTTGGGCAGGCGCCGCACCTCTTCCTCAGGGGTGTTCAGGCAGTCGATGAAGGCGTAGATCCACAACGCCAGTACCAGCAGGAAGGGCAGATACCTGAGCATGGTCGTGCGATCCCCCAGCAGACGTCGGACGTGAGTGCGGCAGCGGGGAGCACGGCCCCGGTGACGGGGCCAGGGTAGCCCGTGACCGATACTGGACGGCATGGCTTACGACGATCTTCGCTCCCTGCTCCGGGCGCTGGAGCGCGAGGGCGACCTCAAGCGCATCAAGGCCGAGGTCGATCCGTATCTGGAGGTCGGGGAGATCGTCGACCGGGTGCAGAAGTCCGGCGGCCCCGCGCTCCTCTTCGAGAACGTGCGCGGTTCGGCGATGCCGCTGGCGATGAACGTCTTCGGTACGGACCGGCGGTTGCTGAAGGCCCTCGGCCTGAAGTCGTACCAGGAGATCTCGGAGAAGATCGGCGGGCTGCTCAAGCCGGAGCTGCCGCACGGGTTCGTGGGTGTGCGCGAGGCCTTCGGGAAGCTCGGCGCCATGACTCACGTACCGCCGAAGAAGGTCAAGGACGCCCCGGTCCAGGAGGTCGTCCTGCGCGGCGACGACGTGGACCTGAACCAGCTTCCGGCTCTCTTCACCTGGCCCAAGGACGGCGGCTCCTTCTTCAACCTGGGCCTGACGCACACCAAGCACCCCGAGTCGGGCATCCGGAACCTCGGGCTCTACCGGCTGCAGCGTCACGACAAGCGCACCATCGGCATGCACTGGCAGATCCACAAGGACAGCCGGAACCACTATCAGGTGGCCGCCCGCCGCGGTGAACGCCTGCCGGTCGCCATCGCGTTCGGCTGCCCGCCCGCGGTCACCTATGCCGCCACGGCGCCGCTGCCCGGCGACATCGACGAGTACCTGTTCGCCGGTTTCGTCCAGGGCAAGCGGATCGAGATGGTCGACTGCAAGACGGTGCCGCTGCAGGTCCCGGCGCAGGCCGAAGTCGTCCTGGAGGGCTGGCTGGAGCCGGGCGAGATGCTCCCGGAAGGGCCCTTCGGCGACCACACCGGGTTCTACACGCCGCAGGAGCCGTTCCCCGCGCTGACGATCGACTGCATCACGATGCGGAAGCGGCCGCTGCTCCAGTCGATCGTGGTCGGCCGGCCGCCGACGGAGGACGGCCCGCTGGGCCGCGCCACGGAGCGGTTCTTCCTGCCCCTGCTGAAGATCATCATCCCGGACATCGTGGACTACCACCTGCCCGAGGCGGGCGGCTTCCACAACTGCGCGATCGTCGCGATCGACAAGAAGTACCCCAAGCACGCCCAGAAGGTGATGCACGCGATCTGGGGCGCGCACATGATGTCGCTGACCAAGCTGATCGTGGTCGTCGACTCCGACTGCGACGTCCACGACCTGCACGAGGTGGCGTGGCGCGCGCTCGGCAACACCGACTACGCCCGCGACCTCACCGTCGTCGAAGGCCCGGTCGACCACCTCGACCACGCCTCGTACCAGCAGTTCTGGGGCGGCAAGGCGGGCATCGACGCGACGAAGAAATGGCCCGAGGAGGGCTACACACGGGACGGCGGCTGGCCGGACATGGTGGAGTCCGACCCGGAGACGGCGGCGAAGGTCGACCGCCGGTGGAAGGAGTACGGACTGTGAGCAGCGCGTCCGCCGCGATCCCACAGCCGGGGCGCACCAAGGCGTTCCTGCGCCTGGTGATGATCGAGCACTCGGTCTTCGCGCTGCCCTACGCGTACATCGCGTCCCTCACCGCGATGTTCATGCTGGACGGCAACATCCACTGGGGGCGGCTGCTCCTGGTCACCGTCGCCATGGTCGGCCTGCGCACCTTCGCGATGGCCGCCAACCGCATCATCGACCGCGAGATCGACGCCCGTAACCCGCGCACGGCGCACCGCGAACTCGTCACCGGCGCGATGTCGGTGCGGTCGGCTTGGACGGGCGCACTGATCGCGCTCGTCGTCTTCCTGGGCGCGGCCGCCCTGCTGAACCCGCTGTGCCTCGCGCTCGCGCCGATCGCCGTGATCCCGATGGTCGTCTATCCGTACGGCAAGCGGTTCACCAACTTCCCGCAGGCCATCCTCGGCCTCGCCCAGGCCATGGGCCCGGTCGGCGCCTGGATCGCGGTCACCGGCGCGTGGTCCTGGGAGGCGGTCATCCTCGGCCTCGCGGTGGGCATCTGGATCGGCGGCTTCGACCTGATCTACGCCTGCCAGGACGTCGAGACGGACCGCGAGATCGGCGTGAAGTCCGTCCCGGCCCGCTTCGGCATCCCGGCCGCCATATGGGGCGCGCGTGCCTGCCATGTGATCACCACGGCGCTGTTCGTCTGGTACGCCCTGGCCACGGACGGCGGCGTGTTCCTCTGGCTCGGTCTGCTGATCGTCGCGGGTGCCTTCCTCTACGAGCACTCCATCGTGCGCCCGCACGACCTGTCCCGGCTGAACCGGGCGTTCTTCAGCGTCAACGGGTTCATCGCGATCGCCCTGTTCGTGTGCGCGCTGCTCGACCTGCTGGTACGCGGTCTCACGGTATGAGGCCGTTGACGCCGCGCGGCTCCGCGCGCTGCACCGCACGCGGGCGGCGGAACACGAACGCCGCGAGCACACCGCCCAGCAGCCCGAAGAAGTGGCCCTGCCAGCTCACGCCCGTCGCCGTGGGCAGTACGCCCCAGAGGATCGAGCCGTAGACCGCGGCGACCAGCAGGCCTATGAGGATGTCGCGGATGCGGCGGTCCACGAAGCCCCGGACCAGCAGATAGCCGAAGAGGCCGAACACGACGCCCGAGGCGCCCGCGGTCGTCGAGTACGGCGGCGCCGTCAGCCAGACGCCCAGACCGCTGGCCACGATGATCAGGGCGGCGACGCCGACGAAGCGGCCTATGCCCGACAGTGCGGCGAGGAAGCCCAGCACCAGCAGCGGCACGCTGTTGGCCGCGAGGTGGTCGAAGCCGAAGTGCAGAAACGCGGCGGGCACGATGTCGCGCAGCTCGCCGATGTGCCGCGGGGTGATGCCGAAGGTGTCCAGGGCGTGGCCGCTCGCCGTGTCGACGATCTCCAGCAGCCACAGCAGCGCCACCCAGCCCAGCATCAGGGCTCCGGCCGCTTTGGCGCGCACGCGCCGGGAAGGCTCCGGCACCCGGGCCGGCTGTGTGTATCCGTACGACATCGGCATCCCCCTCCTCTGCCCTGCACAACGCACGGCACTGCCGTCGGGGTTCCGGGGCCGTCCCGGTTCCGGCCCACCCCACCGCCGTCCCGGCGTTCCGGGCGCGGATAGGCTCGGTGCGTGAGTTCCCGTCAGGATGGTCGCCAAGGACGCCAAGGATACGAACAGGGGCAGAGCGCTGGGGGCGCGCAGCGTCGGCCCTGGATCGTCGGGGTGTCCGGCGCATCCGGCACGCCGTACGCCGCAGCCGTGCTTCGTGCGCTGCTCGCGGCGGGCGAGAGCGTGGACCTCGTGGTGTCGCGGGCGTCGCGGCTGACGCTCCTCGACGAGACCGGCATCGCGTTCCGGGATGCGCACTGGCAGGACGACCTGCGGGAATGGCTGGCGCGGGGGGCCGACGGGAAGCCGTATCCCGTCCCGCGCGGCCTCGGCGATGTGCGGTACTGGGCCGCCGGGGATCTCGCGGCCGGCCCGTCCTCCGGGTCGTATCCAGCGAAGGGCATGATCATCGTGCCCGCCTCCACCGCGTGTGTGGCCGGAGTGGCGCTCGGTCTGTCGAAGGACCTGCTGCAGCGCGCGGCGAGCGTGACGCTCAAGGAGGGGCGCAGGCTGGTCGTCGCGGTGCGGGAGACACCGCTGAACGGTCAGACGCTGCGCCATCTGGTGACGCTCGACGACGCGGGCGCGATCGTGCTGCCCGCCTCGCCGGCGTTCTACGCCGGGGCGACGCACATCCAGGACCTGGTGGACTTCGTCGCCGGGCGGGTGCTGGACGCGGCGGGGGTGCCGCACCGGCTGTACCGCCGCTGGGAGGGCGAGCTCGGGGGAGGTGCCCGGGAAACGGGGTCCTAGCGGGGGCGCCTTCTGGACTGTCCCGGCAGGTCGGGGACCTGCTGCCGGGCAGTCGTTTCCTGTCCGGTGCCTTGAGGGGCCCCGGCGCCTCCTGCAAGATCACCTTTGGTCGACAGGGCCACGTACCGACATCTCAAGGAGATGTAGAGAAGGTTCAGGGGCTGTCCTCCCTGCGCGCCTTGGATTTTGCACATAAACTTGCGGGACTGCTGAATAATGAAAGGCTTCGGACCTATGGACGCCGTGGATAGGCAGCTCATCCAAGCTCTGCGGGAGAACGGCAGGGCTTCCTACGCCGAGCTGGGACGGCTCGTCGGGCTCTCCGGCCCCAGCGTCACCGACCGCATCAACCGCCTCGAAGCCGCGGGCGTCATCACCGGCTACCGTGCGACCGTCGACGCCGCATCCCTCGGCCTCGGCGTGACGGCCCTCATCGGTATCTCGCTCTCCGATGCCGCCGACCACGAGGACGTGGCGCAGCGCCTGAAGGACCTCCCCGAGATCGAGGACTGCTGGTTCATCGCCGGCGACGACTCGTTCATGCTCAAGGTCCGGGCCACCGACGTGGACGGCCTCGAGAAGACCATCCGCCGGCTCAGCGGCACCAAGGGCGTCTCCCGTACGCGTACGACGATCGTGCTCTCCACGAAGTGGGAGAACCGGGTCGGGGAGCTGCCCGAACAGGTGTGACACGAAGCGGCCATGGGGGTGCCGCCGCCCGGAGGACGGGGGAGTACGGTTGAGTGCTCGATCAGCACAGGCAATGGGAGGCGCCCGGATGGACGTGGGGCAGAAGCGCGAGCTGGAGGAGAAGGTCCGGGCCGGTGAGCGCCTGACCCGCGAGGACGGCATCGCGCTGTACGAGTCGGACGACCTGGCCTGGCTCGGCGGTCTCGCCCACGAGGTGCGCACCCGCAAGAACGGCGACGTCGTGCACTTCAACGTCAACCGCCACCTCAACATGACGAACGTGTGCACCGCGTCGTGCGCCTACTGCTCGTTCCAGCGCAAGCCGGGCGAGAAGGACGCGTACACGATGCGCATCGAGGAGGCGGTCAAGCTCGCCAAGGCGATGGAGTCGGAGAACCTCACCGAACTGCACATCGTCAACGGCCTGCACCCGAACCTGCCGTGGCGCTACTACCCGCGCTCGCTGCGGGAGCTGAAGGCCGCCCTGCCGAACGTCTCGCTGAAGGCCTTCACGGCCACGGAGATCCACCACTTCGAGACGATCAGCGGTCTGTCGGCGTCCGAGATCCTCGACGAGCTGATCGACGCGGGCCTGGAGTCTCTGACCGGCGGTGGCGCGGAGATCTTCGACTGGGAGGTCCGGCAGCACATCGTGGACCACCGGACCCACTGGGAGGACTGGTCGCGCATCCACCGGCTCGCGCACGAGAAGGGTCTGAAGACCCCGTCCACGATGTTGTACGGGCACATCGAGGAGCCGCGCCACCGGGTCGACCATGTCCTGCGGCTGCGTGAGCTGCAGGACGAGACCGGCGGCTTCCAGGTCTTCATCCCGCTGCGCTACCAGCACGACTTCGTCGACATGAAGGACGGCAAGATCCGCAACCGCCTTCAGGCGCGGACGACGATGGCGACCGGCGCCGAGGCCCTGAAGACCTTCGCGGTCTCGCGCCTGCTCTTCGACAACGTCCCGCACGTCAAGGTCTTCTGGGTCATGCACGGCATCCAGACCGCGCAGCTCGCGCTCCAGCACGGCGCCGACGACATGGACGGGTCGGTCGTCGAGTACAAGATCACGCATGACGCGGACAACTACGGCACGCCGAACAAGCTGACCCGTGAGGATCTGCTCGACCTGATCCGCGACGCCGGGTTCCGCCCGGTGGAGCGGAACACGCGGTACGAGATCATTCGCGAGTACGACGGCCCTGACCCGCTGCGACGGGAGTCGCCGCAGCCGATGCGGGTCTGAGACGGCGCCCCGCCGGCGGCCGCCCCGGCTGGGCCGCCGCCGCGCCGCCTCACCCGGTCGGCCGTCGCCAGCTGGCCGCCGCCGCTGTGGGCAGCCGCGCCGCCGCCGCTGTGGGCAGTCGTTCCGCTGGGGCGGAACGGGTGGGCACAGCGGCACCCCCTCTGGCGGGGGTTCGCCGTGCTACCCCCGGGCACCCCCGACGCAGGGGCACCCGCCGTCGTGGGTGTGCCCACCCTCCCCCAGCTACC
>NZ_LOHS01000205.1 GCF_001642995.1 Streptomyces jeddahensis | reverse complement strand
GGTCGTCGCGATGGCCGCGGTCGTCTCGCTCGCGACCGCGCTGCTGCTGGGCCGCTGGGTGGTGGCCCGCAGCCGTGCGCTGACGCTCGCGGCCCGCTCCTTCGGTGACGGCGGCAGCTTCGCGGCGCCCGACGGCCCGGCGACCGCCGAACTCGCCGCGCTGACCCGGGAGCTCGAGGCCACCAGCGCCAAACTGGCCGAGTCCCGCGACCGCGAGCGCGCCCTCGAGACGTCCCGGCGCCAGCTCGTCGCCTGGATCTCGCACGATCTGCGCACCCCGCTGGCCGGGCTGCGCGCCATGTCGGAGGCGCTGGAGGACGGCATGGCCGCCGACCCCGGCCGCTATCTGCGGCAGATCCGCACCGAGGTGGAGCGGCTCAACGACATGGTCGGCGACCTCTTCGAGCTCTCCCGCATCCACGCGGGCACGCTCGCTCTGTCCCCGTCCCGGATCTCGGTGTACGACCTGGTGGGCGACGCCCTGGCGGGAGCGGATCCGCTGGCCCGCGAGCACGGCGTACGGCTGGTCGGCGACCGCGTAGAGGCCGTGCCGGTGGAGGTCGACGGCAAGGAGATGAGCCGCGTCCTCGGCAATCTGCTCGTCAACGCGATCCGCCGTACGCCGGCGGACGGCACGGTCGCGGTCGCCGCGCAGCGGTCCGGCGACGGTGTGGTCCTCTCCGTGACGGACGGCTGCGGCGGCATTCCCGAGGAGGACCTGCCCCGGGTCTTCGACACCGGCTGGCGCGGCAGCGACGCCCGCACGCCACCGGCGGGTGCGGGGCTGGGCCTGGCGATCGTCCGCGGCATCGTCGAGGCCCACCAGGGCCGCGCGGCGGTACGCAACGTGTCGGGCGGATGCTGCTTCGAGGTAACCCTCCCAGCAGCCCAC
>NZ_LOHS01000204.1 GCF_001642995.1 Streptomyces jeddahensis | reverse complement strand
TAAGAGGAACTAACAGAAAGAGCTGGTGAGGCCATGTCTTGGCCGCTGCATGTTCGTTGGGCAGTCCATGGGGAAGGGGAACGGCCCGCCATGGGTGGTGTCGGACGAGTTGTGGGATCGGATCGAGCCGTTGCTTCCGGTGCGGACGCGGCGGAGCCGGTATCCGGGTCGGCTGCCGCTGGATGACCGCGGGTGTCTGCAGGGGATTCTGTTCGTCCTGCATACGGGTATCCAGTGGGAATGGCTGCCCCAGGAGCTCGGCTTCGGCTCGGGCATGACCTGCTGGCGTCGTCTGCGGGACTGGCATGAGGCCGGCGTGTGGGACCTGCTGCACCAGGTACTCCTGACTGAGCTGCACCAGGCGGGGAAGCTGGACTGGTCGCGGGCGGTGATTGACGGCTCGCACCGGCAGGCGCGTCGGGGCGGCCCAAAACAGGTCCGAGCCCGGTAGACCGTGCCAGACCGGGCTCGAAACACCACGTGATCACCGACGCGAACGGCACCCCGCTGGCGGTCACGCTCACCGGGGGCAACCGGCACGACATCACCCAGCTACTGCCCCTGCTGGACGCGATACCGCACATCAAGGGCCACAGAGGCAGACCCCGCCACAGGCCACAGCAACTGTTCGCCGACCGGGGATACGACTACGACAAGTACCGCCGCCTGCTGTGGAAACGCGGGATCAAACCGGTCATCGCGCGACGCGGAGTACCCCACGGATCCGGACTCGGCACCGTCCGCTGGGTGGTAGAGCGCACGAACGCCTGGATCCACGGCTTTCGCCGCCTGCGGATCCGGTGGGACATCCGCGACGACATCCACGAAGCCTTCCTCAAGCTGGCCTGCTGCGTCATCACCTACCGACGCGTCCAGGCATTGTGTTAGCTCCTCTAAGTG
>NZ_LOHS01000203.1 GCF_001642995.1 Streptomyces jeddahensis | reverse complement strand
AGCAGGCGGGCACCGATGACCGCGGTCTGCAGGGTGTAGCGGTGTACCGGGTCGGCGGGGTTGGCGCCGGTGAGTTGGTGGATGCGTTCCAGACGGTAGGTCATGGCCCGCACACTCAGGGAAAGCCGCCGGGCCGCCTCCGCCGCTATGCAGCCCGAGTCGAAGTACGCGGTGAGGGTGTCGATGAGTGGTTGCGCGCCGCCGCGGGCCTGTTGCAGCGGGCCGAGGGCGCTGAGGACCAGGTCGGCCATGGCCTGCCGATCACGGGTGAGGACGGGATACACCAGGAGGTCGGCGGCGCGCAGGACGGGTGCGTCAAGTTGCAGGCGTTCAGCCAGATCGAGGGCGTTGAGGGCCTCCTCGTAGGACTGCACGACACCGCCCGGACCGGGCTGCGAGCGGCCGATGGCGACCTGGCCGCCCTTGGTGGCGGCGTAGGCCTGTTTGGCGAAGAAGGTCAGGACCTCTTCCTGGTCGCCGGGGGCGATGCAGACAAGGCGTCCGTCCTTCGTGGTGAGCAGGATGCTGCGGTCGCCGAACCGGCCGATCAGGGCACGCTCCACCTCACGCGGCACGGCATCGCCTTCGTCGTACGCGGCCGCTCCCCGAGCCACCGCGACGGCGTGCTCGTAGGACAGGCGCAGCCCGAACCGCTCTGCGCGCTGGGCGAGGCGGCCCAGGTCGCTGCGCCCGTACAGCAGGTCGTCGATGAACTCACGGCGTGCGGCCTCTTCCTGCCGTACGGCTTGGCGCTGCGCCCGCTCGTAGCCCTCGGCGAAGGCGTCGACCGCCTGTGCCGCGGCCGCGAGCACGTCGTCGAAGGAAGCGGCGCCCGCATCCGGCCGGTTCGCCCTGGTGGCGGCCAGGTGCGCGCCGACCAGAGCGCGCAGCCCCAGACCCGCCTCCGCGGCCCGCTCACCCAGCGCACGGCGGGAATCGAGTTCGTCGCGGGTCAGCCGACGGCCGGTAGCGGAGGCCTCTGCGAGGATCTGGGCGTACCCGTCCAGATATCCCTCGGGTATGCCCTGGTTCTGCTCGGCCACGCCCACCCGTCCTCTTGATGATTCGCTGACG
>NZ_LOHS01000202.1 GCF_001642995.1 Streptomyces jeddahensis | reverse complement strand
CCACCACCGACAGCGATTTGCCGGTCGCGGTGACCGACTTGCCACCGGCCACCTTCACGGACGGTGTGACCACACCGAATTCACCCACGAGCCCACTCCAACCAGCGCTTGGTGACGGCCGATTCGTTCTTCAGCCACCAGTCGATGTCCGTGTCAAAACCCTTGTCGTAGTACTTCGGCGCACCCGCGAGTGCGTTGCGCTCGTCCTCGGTGAGCTTCTCGTAGGCCACCGGGGAGGACGGGTTCGACGGGAAGGCCTTGGCCAGGTTGGCCTGGCTCTCAGCCCGCAGCGAGAAGTCCATCAGCTGGTAGGCGGCGTCTATGTTGGCCGCGCCCTTGGCGATGGCGTAGCCCTGGAACTGCCGGCGCATGCCGTTGAGCTGCCGTGCGACCGGCACGCCCTGCTTCTGCAGATCCGCGATCCGGCCGTCCCAGACGGTGGACATCGTCACCTCCTGCCGGCTGAGCAGCACACCGGGGAGCGGGCCGCTGTCCCAGTACTTCTTGATGTGGGGCCGCAGCCGGGTCAGCACCTTGAAGGCGCGGTCCACATCGAGCGGGTACAGCTTGTCCATGGGGACGCCGTCGGCCAGCAGCGCGAACTCCAGCTCGGGCAGATCGCCGTCGGGGTGGACCATCGCGCGGTCGCCCTGGAACGCCTTGGTGTCCCAGAAGTCCGCCCACGACTCGGGCTTGCGGCCCCCGAACGCATCGGTGCGGTACGCCATACACGCGCCGTAGAAGCTGCTGCCGATGGCATGGTCAGTGATCTGGTTCTCGGGGATCTTCGCGCTCTTCACGCTCTTGACCCGGTCGAGGTCCAGCTTCTCCAGCGCGTCCTGCTGGACGTACTTGGTGTGCGACATCATCGAGTTGTTGATGAGGTCGCACTGCGGGCGGCCCTGCTTGATCTGGGCCAGCAGCGGGGCGTCGTCCAGGTTCAGCACCTTGACGCTGATGCCGGTCTCCTGAGTGAACGGCGTGTAGATCGCCTTCTGCAGGGCCGCACCGTAGGAACCGCCGCTGTCGCGGACGACCACCGTCTTGCCGCCGCCCTTACCGCCGCCGGCCGAGGC
>NZ_LOHS01000201.1 GCF_001642995.1 Streptomyces jeddahensis | reverse complement strand
CCTTACGGCAGGTTGCGGGACATCACGATCCGCTGGACCTGGTTGGTGCCCTCGTAGATCTGGGTGATCTTCGCGTCGCGCATCATGCGCTCCACCGGGTAGTCACGCGTGTAGCCGTACCCGCCAAGGAGCTGCACCGCGTCCGTGGTGACCTCCATCGCCACGTCCGAGGCGAAACACTTCGCCGCGGCCCCCTGGAAGGTGAGGTCGCTGTCGCCCCGCTCCGACTTGGCCGCCGCCGCATACGTCAGCTGACGGGCGGCCTCGATCTTCATGGCCATGTCCGCCAGCATGAACTGGATGCCCTGGAAGTCCGCGATCGGCTTGCCGAACTGCTTGCGCTCCTGGACGTAGCCCTTGGCGTAGTCCAGCGCGCCCTGCGCGATACCCAGCGCCTGCGCCGCGATCGTGATCCGCGTGTGGTCCAGGGTGCGCATCGCGGTGGCGAAGCCCGTACCCTCCTCGCCGATCATCCGGTCGGCCGGGATCCGCACGTTGTCGAGGTACACCTCGCGGGTCGGCGAGCCCTTGATGCCCAGCTTCTTCTCCGGCGCACCGAACGAGACACCCTCGTCGGACTTCTCCACCACGAAGGCCGAGATGCCCTTCGAGCGCTTCGTGGGATCGGTCACGGCCATCACCGTGTAGTACTCCGACACACCCGCGTTGGTGATCCACCGCTTCACGCCGTTGAGCACCCAGTGGTCGCCGTCGCGGACCGCCTTGGTCTTCATCCCCGCAGCGTCCGAGCCCGCGTCCGGCTCCGACAGGCAGTACGAGAACATCGCGTCGCCCTTGGCGAGCGGGCCGAGGTACTTCTTCTTCAGCTCCTCCGAGCCGGACAGGATCACCGGCAGCGAGCCCAGCTTGTTGACCGCCGGGATCAGCGACGAGGAGGCGCACACCCGCGCGACCTCCTCGATCACGATGACCGTGGCCAGCGCGTCCGCGCCCGCACCCCCGTACTCCTCCGGCACGTGCACCGCCGCCAGCTCCGACGCCACCAGCGCATCCAGCGCCTCCTGCGGGAACCGCGCCTCCTCGTCCACCGCCGCCGCATACGGGGCGATCTTCGCCTCGGCGAGCGAACGCACCGTCTCACGGAGCAG
>NZ_LOHS01000200.1 GCF_001642995.1 Streptomyces jeddahensis | reverse complement strand
AACAGACCATCGAAGGCCTGGACTTCGTGCGTCCGGACCGGTTCAAGACCAGGTAACCGCCCACTCCGGCCGCTTCGGCTCAGTGGCCTCGGTGGCGGCATCCGGCTGACGGTCGTTGCGGGACTCATCTCTTGACGTCCCGCAACGATGCCGAGGACCAGCCGTATGCCGACCCCCTGGGCGGTCCTCGCCCCGGCCGCCGTCCTGGGCCCTGCTCGGGGCGATCGCGGTCACGGCGGCCGGTGGCGTACGCATCCCGCGGCTGAGGCGGCGCCCGCGTCGTGCCTCCGTGGAGCGGCCCACGGACCATCCCAGCGGGACGGCGCAGACGGTGCCGGAGCCACCGCGTACGCCCGTAACTCACACCACCCAGGAACTGACGGCCACCGCCATGCCCGATCTCATCTCCCGCGCCCTGACCCGCCGAACCGTCCGGACGACCAAGCCTTCACGCGAGCGGACCTGGAAGCATCTGTCACCGCTGCTGCGGCTGCTGCTCCTTACCCAACTCACCTCCGGTATAGGCTTCTTCGCCGTTCTGCCGTTCCTCGCCGAGCACCTCGGCACCGCGCTCGGCATGGCGGGGTGGATGGTCGGCTTCGTCCTGGGTCTGCGCACCTTCAGCCAGCAGGGCCTCTTCGTGGTCGGCGGCGCACTCGTCGACCGCTACGGCGTACGCCCGATCGTGCTGGCCGGCTGCGCGCTGCGGGTCGCCGGCTTCGCCTGGCTGGGGTACGCGGAGCAGACCTGGACGGTGATCGGCGCGGTGCTCCTCATCGGCTTCGCCGCCGCACTCTTCTCACCGGCGGTGGAGTCCGAAGTGGCCCGGCAGGCGGTGATCAGGGAGGAGGAGGGCCACGGTTCACGCACTCGGGTGCTGGCTCTGCTGAGCGCGGCCGGACAGGCCGGTGCCTTCATCGGCCCGCTGCTCGGCGCCCTGCTGCTCGCCGTGGACTTCCGCACCACCTGCCTGGCCGGGGCCGCCGTTTTCGTCCTCATCCTGGCCGGGCACGTATGGCTGATGCCGCAGCACATCCCCGGCCGAGTACGCACCCGGCAGCGGGGCGGCACGCGCGTACTGCTGCGCAACCGCAGCTTCCTCGCCCTGTGCTGCGCCTACGGCACCTATCTGCTCGCCTACAACCAGCTCTACCTCGCCCTGCCGGACGAGGTGCAGCGCGCGACCGGCTCCCAGGCAGCCCTGTCCTGGCTGTTCGCCCTGTCCTCCCTGCTGGTCGTCTGCGCCCAACTGCCCCTCACGCGCTGGGCAGGCGACCGGCTCGGCCTGCGCCGCTCAATGATCGCCGGGCTGCTGCTCATCGCGGCCGGTTTCGCCGTCGTGGCCGCCGCCCTGCCCGTCGGCTGGACGGGTGTGGCGGGGTTGCTGCCCGCCGCCGGGTACGTCGTCCTGCTCACCCTCGGCCAGATGTTGGTCGTCCCCGCCGCCCGCGCCTGGGTGCCCGACCTCGCCGAGAACGGCCGCACCGGCCTCTACACCGGCGCACTGTCCTCCGTCTCCGGCCTGATCGTCCTCATCGGCAGCTCAGTCACCGGCTCCCTGCTCGACCTCGACCTGCCACCCGCCGTGCCCTGGCTGATCCTCGCCGCAGTGCCCGCCCTGGCGGCGGCAATCCTCCCGAGCCGCTCGGAACGGTATGCGGATGCGGGAGGGGCTCACTGACGTCATTGGTTCCTGCCCGCACGCAGGCGGCCTGACCCGTCGCCTTCTCAGCCGCGCCACCCCGACAGGGTGCGCCACGCCGATCACGTCGGGTCTTGCCCTCCTGGGTGCGGCGTTCGTAGTACGCCTGGGTGCGCACGCCTCAGACCCTCTCACGTATCACGGACGTCCCTATAACGGGGGCACTGGATACCCGTCCTGACCAGGTTGAAGACCTCTCGGGCGGCATATCGCTTGAGGCAGGGAATGATCTCACGCCGGGTCTTGCCCTCCTGGGTGCGGCGTTCGTAGTACGCCTGGGTGCGGGGGTCGAGGCGTAGCCGGGCGAACACGATGCGGTGCAGGACGGCGTTGGCCTGGCGGTCGCCGCCAGGGGCTCCGGACTCGCAGGGTGACGTGCATGACGAGACGGATCGCGTTCGAGCGGCTGCGTCCGCCGCGGTTCCGGAGAGGCCCTGGTCGTCCAACAGCCTGACGAAAGATGGGAACCAGCGGAGCAGCCCGCCGTGGCGGGCCCGGTCAGGGCCAGGGGATCTCCGTGGAGGCGAGGTAGGCGAGCCCTCGCTCCTCCCAGAGCTGCGCGTGACGGGCGAGGCGGGTCCGGTGGCCCTCCCATTCCGGCTGCCGGCCGGTCCATGCGGTCTCCGCCACGGAGACCATGCGCGGCAGCAGCAGGGTCGTGAGGTCGTCGAAGCCGCCGACGGATTCGCCGAACAGCGTGGCCTCGACCCCGGCGATCCGTTCGTCGGGGACGGCGTGCGCGGCCGGGTTCCAGTCGGCCGTGTGCCGGACGCCGCCTGACCGGTAGGTGCGGAAGCCGAGGCGGGCGCCCGCCTCGACCTGATGGGCCGGCGTCACCTCGTGCGCGTACGGGCGGTCCAGGTAGAGGTGGGACTGCGGGGAGAGCAGGACGCGCCCGCCCCCCTGGACGATACGGGCGAGGTCGTGATCGGCAGGGGCGAAGAACGCCTTGAGGGCCTTGATGAACTCGAGGGTGTGGCCGGCTGCGAGCAGTTCGGGCCGGTCGGCGAGTTCCTCTTCCGTGTCGGGCAGGTCCATCATCGGCACGTCCACCCAGAACTGGGCGATGTCGTCCGGGGCGATCCCGGCACGTGAGGACTCCTGCCAGGCCAGCGGCCGCCTCCCCGACGCCCTTACCAGCGCGCGCAGTTCACGTATCGCAAGGGCGAAACCGTCCGCGGTCATCCCGACGGCCTCGTCACCGCCGATGTGCACGAACGGGCCGGCGGTCAGCCGGCACACGTCGGCGAGAATCGCGGCGACGACGTCCCGTGTGCCCGGGTCGGCGAGGTCGAGCGGAGGGACGAACGGGAAGCGGCCCGCGAGGCCCTCCGGTGCGGGGGCGGCCGGCAGTCCCGGCATGGCCTCGCGCAGGGCGGCGCAGTGGCCCGGCAGGTCGATCTCGGGGACGACGGTCACGAAGCGCTCGGCCGCGTACTCCTGGAGGGCCCGGTAGTCCTCGGTGGTGTAGTACTCCCGCGGTGCGCCGTCGCCCCTGGGGGCGGTCAGTTCGGGAGCGGCGGGCAGCTGCAGACGCCAGCCCTCGTTGTCCGTCAGGTGCAGGTGCAGCACGTTCAGCTTGTAGAGCGCCGCGAGGTCGATGACGCGACGCAGTTCGCCGGGTGTGAGGTAGCCGCGCGCAGGGTCGACCATCAGGCCGCGCCACGCGTAGTGCGGGGCGTCCGTCAGCTCCTGGCAGAGGATCCGCGCGGCGGACGTGGTGAGCAGCTGGATGGCGGTGGCAGCGGCCCGGAACACCCCCTCGGGGGTGACGGCCCGGCAGGTGATGCCGCGTTCGGTGACCGTGAGGCGGTAGGACTCGTCCACCGGTTCGGCGGCGCCGCGCGGGGAGATGCCCACGGTGGTGCGGTGCGGCGCCCGCGGCTCCTCGTCCAGGGCGAGTGTGAGGGTGGCGGGACCGGAGCCGGTGGCGCCGCCGTCGGCGTCCGGCGGCAACAGGCGGTCGCGCAGGTGTGGTTCCAGCAGCGCGCGGACCGTCCCGGCGACCGCGGCGAGTCGGCCGTCGGCGGCGCGGATCCGCCAGGGGCCAGCGACGGGCAGTTCGCCGCCGGTGGCTGTTGCCTGCCGCGCGGGGCGGGGAATGACGGCGTTCACGGTCTCCTCCACCGGGCTGATACGGGACCGGCTGGCGGCCGGTGTGCACCCCCGGCCCAAAGGCTGGCGCCTCGTCAGGTCGGTGCCGGGCCTCTGAGCCGGTGGACCGCGCCCGGAGCGGCGCTCGGGCTGCCGCCTCTTCCTGCCGGACCGGGTGCGCCTGTAGGCTAACACGAAAACCGATCAATGAACGCTTTTTGTGGAGTTGCGGGTCAGCCGCCCGGCGCCCCGGCTCCGCAGCGGAAGGAGCTCCCGCATGACGCCCTCGATCGGGCCCGGTCTCGTACTGCCGGACGGCTTCCTCATGGGAGCCTCCACCTCCGCCCACCAGGTAGAGGGGAACAACGTCTCCAGCGACTGGTGGGCCCTCGAGAACCGGCAGGGCAGCTTCGTCGCCGAGCGCAGCGGGGACGCGGCCGACAGCTTCCACCGCTGGCCGCAGGACATGGACCTGTTGAGCGAACTCGGCTTCAACGCCTACCGGTTCAGCATCGAATGGGCCCGCGTCGAGCCCGAGCGCGGACACGTCTCGCGCGCCGCCGTCGAGCACTACCGCGCCATGGTGCGCGGGGCGCTGGAGCGCGGCCTGACCCCCGTGGTGACGCTGCATCACTTCACCTCGCCGCGGTGGTTCAGCGAACTCGGCGGCTGGACGTCGCCCGAGTCCGCCGATCTCTTCGCGACCTACGCAGGAACGGCCGCGGAGATCCTCGGGGAAGGCGTCCGGTACGCGGCCACGATCAACGAGCCGAACATGATCGCGCTGATGCACACCCTGCTGCGCCACGCCGCCCGGAGGGCGGACGGTGACCCCGGCTCGACGGCGGGCGGGGATCACGGGGGTGCCGCGGCCTTCGGCCCCGGCGCGATCGAGCCGGACGCCGAGGTCACCCGGGCCCTGATCCGGGCCCACCGGGCCGCCTCCGCCGTCCTGAAGGCGGCCGACCCCGCGCTGCGGATCGGCTGGACGATCGCCAACCAGGTCTACCAGGCCGAACCGGGAGCGGAGGAGACCGCCGCCGTCTACGCGTGGCCGCGCGAGGACGTCTTCCTGGAGGCCGCCCGCGAGGACGACTGGATCGGCGTGCAGGCGTACACCCGCCACCGCATCGGCCCGGACGGCCCGCTCCCCGTGCCGCAGGACGCCGACACCACCCTGACCGGCTGGGAGATCTACCCCGAGGCGCTGGGCGAGGCGGTGCGGCACACGGCCCGCGTGGTCGGCCCGCACGTCCCCATCCTGGTCACCGAGAACGGCATCGCCACCGGCGACGACGACCTGCGCATCGCGTACACCACGAGCGCCCTGGCGAGCCTGGCCTCAGCCATGCGCGACGGCGTCGACGTCCGCGGATATCTGCACTGGAGCGCCCTGGACAACTACGAGTGGGGCTCCTACCGGCCGACGTTCGGGCTCATCGCGGTCGATCCGCACACCTTCGCCCGCGAGCCCAAGGCGTCGGCCCGCTGGCTGGGCTCCCTGGCCCGCGCCGGGCGCATCCCCTGCCCGCCGGCCGCTGCGCCCGCCGGCGTCTCCTCCGCGGGTTAGGCTGGCCGGCATGGCGAAACGGGGCCCGTACGAGAAGGGCGAGGCGAAGCGCAAGGAGATCCTGCACGCCGCTCTTGAGATCTTCGCCGCCGAGGGATACCGGGGCACCTCGCTGCGCAAGGTGGCCGCCAAGTGCAATCTCAGCCTGCCCGGCCTGATGCACTACTTCGACTCCAAGGAGGACCTGCTCACGCAGGTGCTGCGGATGCGCGACGAGACCGCTCGGGCGCGGCAGAACGAGCGCACCGGCCCCGAGAGCTACCGGGAGATCATCCGGGAGAACGCGAGGACACCGGGACTGGTGGAGCTGTTCGTGTCCATGGCAGCGGCGGCCGGCGAGCCCGGCCATCCGGCGCACGCACACTTCGCCGAGCGCTATCCGGTGCTGCGCGAGCGGACTGCCGCGTTCGTCCGGAAACGCATGGACGAGGGGCGGATGACCACCGCGATCCCGGCCGAGCGGCTGGCGGTCCTGCTGCTGGCGGTGGCCGACGGCATCCAGCTGCAGTGGCTCATCGACCGGTCCATGGACATGGAGCAGCCCATCGACGACATCATGCGACTGCTCGACCCGGGCCGGGAGAGCTGAAGTTCACCCGTCCCGGCCGTCGGCGGCGACGAGAGCGGCCAGCTCCCGCACGCCCTCGGGCGGTACGGGGCTCTGCGGGAATTCGGCGATCACCTCGAGCGGCATCCCGGCGAGGAACCGCCGCATCACCGGGTCATCCATGGCGCTCGAACCCGTCCTTGCCGCCCGGGCCCGGGCGAACCTCTCCGCCAGCAGCGGCCCGCCCACGGGATGCCGCAGCCATTCCGCGAGCGTGTTGCGTCCGCTGAGCAGCAGGCGCGAGGGGTCACCGGCGACGGTCACCTCGACCGACAGCCGGATGTCGCGCGAGGAGGAGCCGGCCTCGATGCGGTGGACGCCGGCCTCGACCCGCCAGCCGCCTTCGCGTTCGCTGTAGTAGGCGAGGTCGTCGCGCGCCAGCTCCACGACCACCTCGCGGCTCTCGCCGGGGGCGAGGGACACCGAGGCGAAGCCGCGCAGCTCCCTCGGCGGCCGGGCGACCGCGGAGTCGGCCGGGCCGCTGCTGTAGATCTGGACGACCTCACGTCCCGCACGGTCGCCGGTGTTGGTGACGGTCACCGCCACGGTGAACGTCGCGCCGCCCTCGGCCTGGACCACGCGCATCCCGGAGTACGCGAAGGTGGTGTACGACAGCCCGTGGCCGAAGGGGAAGGCGACCTCGCAGTGGCGGGCGTCGTAACCGCGGTATCCGACGAAGACGCCTTCGCCGTACCGGACTCGGCCCTCCTCGCCGGGGAAGGAGAGGTGGCTGGGCGAGTCCTCCAGGCGCAGTGGCACGGTCTCGGCCAGCTTGCCGGACGGGTTGACCGCTCCGAACAGCACTCGGGCGAGCGCGCCGCCGCCGGCCTGGCCGAGCAGCCAGCCCTCGACCAGGGCGGGCACGGCCGTGTGCCAGGGGGCGGTCCGCACCACGCCGCCGTTGGAGAGCACGACGGCGACGCGCGGGTTGACCGCGAGGATCCGCTCCAGCAGGTGCAGTTGCGCGACCGGCAGGTCGATGTGGTCGCGGTCGAAGCCCTCCGACTCGTCCTGGGCGGCGAGTCCCAGGAACAGCAGCACGGTGTCGCTCGCGGACGCGAGCCGTACGGCTTCGTTCGCCAGGGCCTCTTCCGGGGCCGCGTCCGTCGGCGCCGCCCCCGGGAGCGCGTAGCCGGGAGCGAAGTCCACGCGGGCTCCGTCGGCGAGTTCCCACAGGCCGTCCAGCGGTGTGTCGAGGCGGGTCGGTGTCACCTGGGAACTGCCCGCGCCCTGATAGCGCGGCGTACGGGCCAGCTCGCCGATGACGGCCACGGTGCCGGACGCGGGATCGAGGGGCAGCAGCCCCGAGTCGTTCTTCAGGAGCACGACGCACCGGTCCGCGGCCTCTCCGGCGAGACGGTGGTGCTCCTCGACGGACGTCTCGTGGCCTGTGCGCGCGCCGTCCGTCACGCGCCGGGCGAAGCGGACGAGCCGTTCCACCGCGGTGTCGAGCGCCGCCTCGTCGAGGTCGCCGGCGGCCACCGCGGCGACGACCTCGCGGTCGGTGCGCCCGCCCGTGCCGGGCATCTGGAGGTCGAGTCCGGCGCGCAGCG
Source organism: Streptomyces jeddahensis (assembly GCF_001642995.1). GTDB lineage: Bacteria > Actinomycetota > Actinomycetes > Streptomycetales > Streptomycetaceae > Streptomyces > Streptomyces jeddahensis. The sequence goes on along the minus strand of NZ_LOHS01000200.1, from coordinate 158,894 downwards.
CGGCGACGCGGTCGCGCACGGCGCCCCAGTCGGACATGACGATGCCGTCGAAGCCCCATTCGGTGCGCAGGATGTCCGTGAGCAGCCGGGTGTTCTCGGACAGGGGGATGCCGTTGACGCCGTTGTAAGAGGACATGACGGACCAGGGGCGGTCGCGCCGGACGATGCGTTCGAAGGCCCGCAGATAGATCTCGCGCAGCGGGCGCTCGTCGATGTCGGCGCTGATGCGCATGCGGTCGGTCTCCTGGTTGTTGGCCGCGTAGTGCTTGAGCGCCGCTCCGACGCCTGCCTCCTGCAGTCCTCGGACCATGGCTCCGCCCAACTCGGCGGAGAGCAGCGGGTCTTCGGAGAAGTACTCGAAGTTGCGCCCGCACAGCGGTGACCGCTTGATGTTGATGCCGGGCCCGAGCACGACGCGTACGCCGTGGGCGGTCGCCTCCGCGGCGATCGCGGCCGCGACACGCCGGGCGAGATCCGGGTCCCAGCTGCTTCCGAGCGCCACGGCGGGCGGGAAACAGGTGGCGGGGGCGGCGCTGTGCAGATCGACCTGGCCTCCGTCGCCGCCCTCCTTCGGCAGACGCAGCCCGTGCGGACCGTCGGACATGGTGACCGCGGGGATGCCGGCAGAGGCGACGGCCGTGGTGACGAAATCACCGGCACCGCTGGTCAACGAGGCCTTGTCGGCGAGAGAGAGCCGGGACAGCGTCGGGTCCGTGGCCGGGGACGGCGGGGTCTGCTGAGTCATACGGCACACCTATCGAGGTCTCATGAGGCAGGAGGAAACCGGCCCAGGGGTCCGAACCGTGCGCTGTGGACTGCCCCCTGACGATGCGTGGGGCCGGGAAGGCGCGGGCGGGCTGCGTCGGCGATCGCGCGATTCAAAAACCGTAAAATGTTCGGTTTTCACTGTCAAGGAGACCTGTCCTCCCGTCACCACGAGGCAGTGCCAGCCCATTTACCCCTGCGCAATCTCTTGACGCCCAGAAACCGATCAATTTACGGTTTTCGCGCTCGAGCCGCGTCGCTCCGGGACAGCGCCCGTGTCCCGTGGCCGCATCCCTCTCCATTCCTTGAGGAAGTGAGGAACGGTCATGTCTCCGTCCAGCCAGCCGCCCACCCTGCCCGAGGGAGCCCGGGCGTCCCGTGCAGCGGCCCCGAGCAGTTCCGGTGCCCCCCGCCGGGCGGTACGCGCCGGGATCGCGGCCACGGCGGCCGTCGCTGTACTGGCCGGCACGGCCACGGCCGCCTCCGCGAGACCCGCGACCAAGCACCCCGCCAAGCGCCCCGCCGAAGAGGTGCGTTATGTCGCGCTCGGCGACTCCTTCAGCTCCGGTCCCGGTATCCCCGAGCAGTCCGACTCGATCTGCGGGCGCTCGTCGAACAACTACCCTGCCCTGGTGGCCCGCGCGGTCGGCGTGACCTCGTTCACCGACGTGACCTGTGCGGGAGCCGACACCAGCCACATGACCAACCGTCAGGGGTCGGCTCCGCCCCAGCTCGACGCCCTGCGCCCCGACACGACCCTGGTCACCCTGGGCATCGGCGGCAACGACCTCGACCTGACCGGTGTGCTCACGCGCTGCGTGCTCCTGGGTTACGTGGCACCGCACGGCTCGCCCTGCAAGCAGAGCTTCACCCTGCTCGGCAGGGACGAGGTCGACTCCCGTATCAACGCCACGGCTCCGGAGATCGAAGCGGTCCTCAAGGAGATCCACGCCCGCTCCCCGCAGGCGAAGGTCCTCCTGGTGGGGTACCCGGTGCTCTTCCCCGACGACGGTACGGCGTGCCGGGAGACGGTCTCGCTCGCGACAGGCGACTTCCCCTGGATCCGGGACAAGGAGAAGTACCTCAACACGATGCTCGCGCAGCAGGCCAACGTCTACGACGCCACCTACGTCGACGCCTACGGGCCCTCGATCGGGCACGACGTGTGCAAGCCCGCGGGCGTGCGCTGGATCGAGCCCGAGGACACCGCGGAAGCGGCCGGGTTCCACCCCAACGCGGCCGGGCACCGCAGTATGGCCGGTGCGGTTCTCGCGTCCCTCACCCGCTGACGCCGGCCTCCAGGCTCCCCGCCCATCTCGCCTGGGACGACTCTTCCCCGGCCCTTCCGACGGAGCGAACCTCATGAGCAGAACCACCCGAACCGGGGCCATCGCCGCCTGCGTGGCGGCGTCCCTCACCCTCGCGGGATGCGCCGGCTCCGACGCCGGAAGCGCCGGCTCGTCGACGCTGAACATCGCGACGATGACCTTCCCCCAGAGCCTCGACCCCGCGCAGGCGGTCGGCAGTGGCCTGCCGTTCTTCCAGGCCACCTACGACACACTCGTCAAACGGGAGCCGGACGGCAGCTTCAGTCCGATGCTCGCCACCGCGTGGCAGTACAACGGCGACCGCACCGAACTCAGCCTCACCCTGCGCAAGGACGTGAAGTTCGCCGACGGCACCGCCTTCGACGCGGCAGCGGTCAAGGCGAACATGGAGCGCTTCAAGAAGGGCGGCGGCGCCGACGCGAAGTGGCTGACCGACCTGGAGTCGGTGAAGGTGGTCGACGCCACGCAGGTGACGCTGAAGCTCAAGCGGGCCAACCCCGCCATGCTGTTCTACCTGAGCGACGCGGCCGGTCTGATGGCGAACCCGGCGAAGTTCGAGAAGGCCGACAGCCTCAAGACGACCCCCGACGGCACCGGCCCCTACCGCCTCGTCAAGGCGAAGACGACGATCGGCACCAAGTGGGTCTACAAGCGCAACGCCGACTACTGGGGCGAGCGGCTTCCGTACGAGAACCTCACGATCAGCTTCTTCGACAACGAGACGGCGATCGTCAACGGGCTCAAGACCGGGCAGGTGAACGCGGCCCTCCTGCAGGCCGCCGACCAGCAGGTCAGCATCGAATCCGACCCCAAGGTGAAGACGACGAAGCAGGAGTTCGACTTCCAGGGGCTGCTGCTCTTCGACCGCGCGGGGCAGCTGACCCCGGCTCTCAAGGACACCCGCGTCCGGCAGGCGCTCAACCACGCGATCGACCGCACGACCATGCTCGGCGCCATCCGCCAGAACCGCGGCCAGGTCACCAGCCAGGTCTTCGGGCCCGACACCCAGGGCTACGACAAGCGGTTCGACTCGTACTACTCCTACGATCCGGCCAAGGCGAGGGCACTGCTGAAGGAGGCGGGTTACGCCAAGGGCTTCACGCTGAAGCTCCCGCGCGTCTCCGCGATCGTCAACGACGCCCTCGCCGAGTCGCTGGCCACCGACTTCAAGGCCGTGGGCGTCAAGCTGGCCTGGGACGAGCTCGATGGCGGCTCGGCGATCCAGAAGGTGTTCACCGACCGCGCGTACTCCGGCATGGTCATGAACATCGGCCAGTCCGCGTCCGACTGGGTCGTCGTCAACGAGCTGGTCACACCCGGCGCCTTCAACATGTTCGGCACCACCGACCGCACCGTGCAGAAGCTGATCCCCACGATCCAGACCGGCACGGGCGAGCAGGCGAAGCAGGCGGCGCGCGCCCTCAACGAACATCTCGTCAAGGAGGGTTGGTTCGCGCCCTTCTACCGCATGACGTACCTGCACGTCTCGGACGGCACGGTGAAGATCACCCCGCAGTCCGGCATGGCCGTCCCGTCGATCTACAACTACGCCCCCGTCAAGTGAGGTCGCGCCGGGGGACGGGCGGCGGGAGCTCCCGGCCCGTCCCCCGGCGGCCGGTCACGGATACCGAGTGCCATGCTGAACTTCATCGCCCGCAGGATCGCAGCCGGGGCCCTGCTCCTGGTCGTCATCTCGTTCCTCTCCTACCTGCTGCTGTCGATACCCGATGTGGACGTCGGCCGGCAGCTCCTCGGCCAGAGCGCCGACCAGGCGGCCGTCGACGCCAAGAACGCCTCCCTCGGCCTGGACCGGCCGGTCCTCGAGCAGTACACCGACTGGCTGATGCACGCCGTCCGCGGTGACCTCGGCACCTCCTGGTTCACCAGCGAGGACGTCGGCGACGCCGTCGCCGGCCGGCTGCCGGTCACCGCGAGCCTGATGCTCGGCGTCACCCTGGTCACCACCGCCGTGTCGTTCCTCCTCGGCGTCTGGGCGGCAGTCCGGCGCGGCGCCGTCGACCGCTTCGTGCAGATCCTCGGCGTCGTGGGCTACGCGCTCCCCGGTTTCCTCGTCACCCTGGTCATCGTGCTCGTCTTCGCGGTCAACCTGAACTGGTTCCCGGCCATCGGATACACCGCGTTCACGGAATCACCCGCCGGCTGGCTGTCCACCGTCACACTGCCGGTCCTGTCCCTGTCGGTGGCGTCCGTGGCCGGCGTCTCCCAGCAGGTACGCGGCGCCGTGATCGACGTGCTGCGCCAGGACTACGTCCGCACCCTGCGCGCGCGCGGCCTGCCCGCCTCCCGGATCGTGCTCAGGCACGTCCTGCGCAACGCATCGGCGCCCGCGCTCTCGGTCCTCGGCATGCAGTTCGTGGGCCTGCTCGGCGGCGCCGTGCTCGTGGAGCAGATCTTCGGCCTCCCCGGCATCGGCAGCATGACCGTCACCTACACGGCCCGCGGCGACATCCCCGTGATCATGGCGCTCGTCATGCTCACCGTGGCCGGCGTCGTGCTGATCAATCTCCTGGTCGACATCATGATCGGCTGGCTGAACCCGAAGGCGAGGGTCGCGTGAGCGAGAACCTCCCGGCCGACACGCCGACTGCGGCCCGTGCGCTGGTCCCAGCCGCGTTCGGGACGTCGACCGCCCGCCGCGGCGGCGTGGTCCGGCGGCTCCTGCGCAATCCCCTCGGCGCGCTCTCTGCCGCCGTACTGCTGCTGATCGTCGTCGCCGTGGTCCTGGCGCCCCTGCTCGCGCCGCAGGACCCCGGGGCCTCCTCGCTCCGCGACGCCTTCGCCGGCCCCAGCGGCGCGCACCCGATGGGGATGGACTCCGCGGGCCGGGACATCCTCTCCCGCATCCTCCACGGCGGCCGCAACACCCTCGGCGGAGCGCTGATCGCCCTCGGAATCGCTCTCGCCCTCGGTGTGCCCTCGGGCCTGTACGCGGGCTACTACGGCGGCCGGTTCGACTCCGCCGCCACCTGGGCCGTCAATCTCGTCATGTCCCTGCCCGCCATGGTCGTGCTCCTCGCCTCGCGCGCCATCCTCGGCCCCAACGTCTGGGTCCTCATGATCGTGCTCGGTGTGCTCGCGGCGCCGAGTTTCTTCCGCCTCGTGCGCGGCATCGTCGCAGGCGTCCGCAAAGAGCTCTACGTCGACGCCGCGAAGGTGTCAGGGCTCTCCGACACCCGCATCGTCGCCCGGCACATCCTGATCGTGGTGCGCGGTCCCGTCATCATCCAGGTGGCCCTCGTCGCCGGCATCGCCATCGGGCTGCAGGCCGGTCTGGAATTCCTCGGCGTCGGCAGCGGATCGGCCCCGACCTGGGGCGCCATGCTCAACGAGGCGTTCCAGAACATCCAGCGCGCGCCCTTGCCGATGCTGTGGCCGGGCCTCGCTCTCGGGCTGACCAACGGCGCCCTCGTCCTGCTCGCCGGAGCCCTGCGCGACGGGCTGGAGGACCGCACCGGTCACGCCGCCAAGCCCCACCGGGCCCGGGACCGCGCCGCCGCGGTCCCGTCCGCCGCCGCGGACTCCCCCGCCGGACAACGCGCCGGACTGCTCTCGGTGCGCGGCCTCACCGTCGCCTACGCACAGCCCGACGGCAGCGACAAGGAAGTCGTGCACGGCGTCGACATCGACGTACGCGCCGGTGAAATCGTCGGCCTGGTCGGCGAGTCCGGCTCCGGGAAGACGCAGACCGCCTTCTCCGTCCTCGGCATCCTGCCCGAAGGAGGGCGGGTCAGCGGTGGCAGCATCACCATCAAGGGACAGGAAGTGGTCGGCCTGCCCGAACGCGCCCACCGGGCGCTGCGGGGCGGCACCGTCGCCTATGTCCCGCAGGAACCCATGAGCAACCTCGACCCCTCCTTCACCATCGGCAGCCAGCTCATGGAGCCCATGCGCCACGCCCTCGGCATCTCCCGCAAGGAGGCGGCCCGCCGCGCCGTCGATCTGCTGCGCCTGGTGGAGATCCCCGACCCCGAGCGTGTCGTCGGCCTGTACCCCCACGAGATCTCCGGCGGCATGGCCCAGCGCGTCCTCATCGCCGGCGCCATGTCCGGCGACCCCGAACTCCTCATCGCCGACGAGCCCACCACCGCCCTCGACGTACGCGTCCAGGCGGAGATCCTCGAGCTGCTGCGCCGTCTGCAGAAGGACCGCGGCCTCGGCGTGCTCCTCGTCACCCACAACCTCGGCGTCGTCGCAGACCTCTGCGACCGCGTCGCCGTGATGAACTCCGGCCGGATCGTGGAGACCGGCACCACTGAGCAGGTCCTCCACGCCCCCCAGGACCCCTACACCAGGACCCTGCTCGACGCCGTCCTCGACGAGGCCCCGGCGCGCGCCCCCTGGGAGCCCCGAGAGGCGAGGAGCACCACCGCATGACCGTCACCGAAGCCACCGCCCCCGCGGACGCTCTGCTCTCCGTACAGGATCTGCGGGTCTCCTTCCCCAGCAAGGGCTGGCGCGCCCCGCGCACCGAGGTCCTCAAGGGCGTCTCGTTCGACGTCCGGCCGGGCGAAACCCTCGGTCTGGTCGGCGAATCCGGCTCCGGCAAGACCACCATCGGCCGTGCGGTCCTCGGCCTCGTCCCCGTCCGATCGGGCACCATCACCTTCGCCGGAGAGCGCATCGACCAGGCGAGCTCCGCCCACCGCCGCAGGCTGGGCCGCGACCTCCAGGTCGTCTTCCAGGACCCCTACACCTCTCTGAACCCCTCCCGCACCATCGGGGACACCCTCGCCGAACCCCTGCTCGGCCACGGCGCCAGCGTCAGAGAGGCACGCGGCCGGGTCGGCGACCTGCTCGCCCGCGTCCACCTTCCCGCCGACGCCGCGGCCCGGCTGCCCCACGAATTCTCCGGTGGCCAGCGTCAACGCGTCGCCATCGCCCGCGCACTGGCCCTGCGCCCCCGGCTGGTCATCTGCGACGAACCCGTTTCCGCTCTCGACCTCACCACCCAGCGGACCGTTCTCGACCTCCTCCTGGAGATCCAGGAGGAGACCGATGTCGCCTACCTCTTCGTCACGCACGACTTGTCGGTCGTGCGCTTCGTGAGCCACCGGGTGGCGGTGATCCGCCACGGGCAGATCGTCGAAACAGGAGACGCCCGCATCGTCACCACCGAACCGCAGCACGCCTACACCCGAGCTCTGATGCTCTCCGCCCCGGTGGCGGACGTCACCGAGCAGCGCCGCCGCAGGCAGGCCGCGCAACGCCTTGCCGAGCAGACCGTTCAGCCGGCGGCCGACGACGGCTGACGGCGGCGAGGACGGCCGGGATGACCGTCTTCAGGTCGCGGCCGGCCGCTCGCTGAGTGTCGAGGGTCGGGTCCGGGAGATCTCAGAAGTCATCCGCTGACCGATCAACGGGCTTGCCCGGCGCGGACCGCGTCGGCGCCGGATCCTGCCGGTGATCTTCCTCAAGGCTGTCGCCAACATCACGGGCCGCGGCAGGCTCCGCTGCGTCGTCGAGCACCTTCTCGCGCGCACCACTTCAAACGCCTCGTCTGGACAAGCCTGCGCAGGACCGAGTCACGAAGTCTGAATGCCGAGCTCAGTCGCTTGCTCCTTGGGCGAGGCAGGGTCGGCCAGTCGTGGCACTCCGGGGACCGCGAGCGGGACCAATGTGGTGAGGACTCCGAACAGTCCGGCCCCCACCAGGACGGGTTTCGCGCCGATCATGTTCGCTAGTGCTCCGGACACGGCGTAGCCGACTGGCTGGAGCCCGAAGCTGCCTACCTGGTCGATGCTGAATACCACTCCGAGACGGTCCGGTGGGATGTCGCGCTGCAGCGCCGTGTACCAGTACACGCCGAAGAGCATGAAGCCGATGCCGATCAAGAGGTATCCGGTGAAGATGATTCCGACGGGCGCCGTGGCGGCAAGGGCCAGCAGCACGAGGGGATAGGGCATCACGCCGACCAGGGACACCAGACCTGGCCTGCGGGGCGTCCACTTGGTCGCCAGCAGGCCGCCGACCACTTCTCCGACCGCCATGCACGACATGGCCAGGCCGTAGGTGGAAGGGCCGTAGTCGTCGGCGGCGACGATCGGCAGCAGGATGAAGCCCGGCGCGATGGTCAGGGGAGCCTGCACCGTGGCGATGGCGATGATCGCGACCACCCAAGGGCGCTGGCGCACCTCCGCCATCCCTTCCTTCAGATCGGCCAGCAAGCGACGAGGGCCCGTCTCGTCCCGGGGCAGTCGCTGCTCCCTGATCACTGCCAGCGCCGCGATGACCATCAGGAAGGTCATCGCGTCTATGACGAAGACGACCGACGCGCTTGTCAGGGTGAGAAGGAGACCCGCCACAGCTGGTCCGGCGATGCCGGCACCGCGATTGGCTATGCCTTTGAGCGCGTTGGCCTGCTGGAGGTGCTCGGCGGGCAACAGCACTGGCAGCAACGAACCCGCCGCGGGTCTCACCGCCGAGGAGAACACCCCGCTCAGCGTTGCCAGGACGACGAGGGTGCTCACCGAGTGCGGGTTCGTGGCGTGGCCGAGCACCACCAACAGCTCGCCCGTATGGGCCACGATCAGAACATGTTTCTTCTTGTATCTGTTGATCAGTGCGCCGACCGGCAGCCCGAGAAGTGAGACCACGATCCCCTGCGCTCCCATCAACAGGCCGAGGATCGCGGGCCCGTGCGGCTCAGCCACCAGGCCGACGAGCGCGATGGGAAACATCGCGCTGCCGAACTGGCTGACGGCATCCCCGGCCAGCAGCAGCCGGAAATCGCGGTGATTCAGGGCGCCCGCTCCCTTGCCATTCACCAGGCTCATTCCGCTCTGGTGCAATCCAGCAACGCTCCTCGTGTGACCGGGTCCTCGCGTGTGACGACGAGTTTCCAGCCGGCCTCGGAGAACAGGTTCTCGAATTCGGACCGGCGGCGCTCACGGCCTCCGACCAGGACAAGCATCCACACGTCGGCGAGGAGTCCCGGGTGCGGTTCGTGGGGGGACTCGGGTAGTACGTATTCGCCGATGACCAGCCGGTCGCATGCGGAGCGTTGCCGTAGCCCGGCCAGCAGTTCACATACCTGATGGTCGGGAAGGTTGTGCAAGACATTGACCAGCAGAGCGCAGTCGGCGGGAGGCATGGGATCCGCCATGTAGTCGAGGGCGGCGAACTCGACCCGGTCGCGTACGCCGGGCTGCCACTCGCGCTCACGGGCCTGAGCGATCCCGGCCGCGCGGTCGATCAATGTGCCCGTCTTGCCGGGGTGGCCGGCGAGAACCGTCTCAAGGTGGTGGCCGACGCCGCCGCCGATGTCCAGGATCCGCCGGCTGCGTCCCCAGTCATGGGAGCGCAGCACGGCGCTGAACGTGCGCCCCGAACGGCTCCGGCAGGCGCGTCGGAAGGTGTTCGCCCAGTCGTCATTGCGGTCCAGTGCCTGGTAGAAGCCACCCTGTTCCGCCATCGCCGGCCGCCCCGTGCGGACCACGTGCTCGATATCGCCGAACGCCAGGTACTCGGCCTGGAGCTGGACCTCGTCGGCCAGTTGGCCGCCATTGGTACACAGCAACAGGCTGGTGGGCGTGTTGCGATACCGGGTCCCGGACGTGCGCTCGAAGATCCCCGCTGCCGCCAGTGCCCGCAGGATCCGGTCAAGGGAGTCGGCATCGACCTCCAGCCGGTCGGCGATTTCCGCTGCCTCGTGGTCCTCGCCGCGGCCCAGGAGGTCGGGCACTCCTAGCCGGGTGACGGCATACAGCATGCGGGAGAGCGAGATGTCGTGCAGCTGGGTCAGCCAGAGGACGTCCGCGTGGGAGGGCGCCCCGTCGGTGGACGCCGTCACCGGCCTCGCCGCCGCTGTTCGTCCTCGACCGCCTGGAAGAGGGCTTTGATGTTGCCGGCTCCGAATCCGGAGCTCTGCCTCCTCCGCTCGATCAACTCGAAGAAAAGCGTGGGGCGTTCGAAGACCGGTGCCGTGAAGATCTGCAGCAGCTCTCCCTTCTCGTCCCTGTCGGCGAGGATCGAACGGCTCCGCAGCCGGTCGACCTCGGCCCGCAGGGCGGGAACTCGGCTCGACAAGGTGCTGTAGTAGCGGTCCGGTACGGGCAGAAACCGCACTCCGTTGCCGGTCCAGTCGTCCACACTGGCGACTATGTCCCTGGTCCCGAAGGCGATGTGCTGTATGCCGGGCCCCGCGTTGTGGCGGAGGAATTCGCTGATCTGGTCGTCTCCCTCGGCTGCTCCTGGCTCGACAAGAGTGAAGGTCACGCCGGAATCCGGCTCACGGACCACCGTGCTGCGCATACTGGACCGCCCCGTGTCGGTCGTCTCCTTCATGAGGACTTCGAACGACAGCACCTCGACGTAGAAGTCGGTCCATTCGTCGAGCTTCCCGTACGGCACGGCGAGCGCCAGGTGGTCCACATGTCCGTGGCGTTCTTCCGTGGCGCCCGGCGGCGTCTCCTCTAACGGCGGGCTCTCGACGAAGGTGTGCTCGTACGCCCCGAAGACGCTGATGGAATGACGGGCCTCGCCGCTGTCGCCGGGCTCGGCGCCATGAGCAAGCGCCTTCTTCCAGGCGCGGTCGGCGTCGTGGACGAGGAAGGCTATGTCGCGCACGCGGGTTCCATGCTCCGCCACGAACGCGTCCGCGTGGGCGCCAGGTTCTTGGGCGCCGCTGACCAGGAGCACCGCCTCACCTCGGCGGAGGACGTAGGTCACCTCACCTCGGCGGGCGCTGTCGCTCTCGCCCGCGGGAGTGAAGCCGTATCGTTGCGTGAGGATCGCCACGGCCTGGGCGGCATCCGCGGCCACGAGGTCGAGGTAACCCAGTCCCCGGATCGAGTCGTGTCCTGTCGTGGCGCTTGTCTGCACCGTCACGTTCGTCAGCCTTCCCCTGAGTCCGATGTGCCTGAACGAGAGCTCTGTCGCATGGACAGACGGCTTGTGATGAGGGACGTCTGTCCATCGATCGTGAGATGTTCGAACAGGTCGTCCAGGGAGAACTCGATGTCGAGGCGCTCCTCCAGCAGAGTGAGGAAGCGCAGCATGCTGAACGAGTCAGCGCCTTCATCGAACAAGTTGGCGGCAGAGTCGGCCACCTCGAACCCGAGGATCTCTTCCCACAGTTGACGCACCAGCGACTCCACCGTCCGCTCGCCGAGAACCGGGGCCGGCCGGGCGGAGCCGTCCGTGTGGGGCTGTGGCGTCAGCGGGTCGTCCGCGGTGTCCAGCAGGATTGTCCCGGTCCTCCGATAGGAGCCGAGGATCAGCCGCAGCCCGTCGGCCGCGGTGATGCCTGTGGGGATGCCTTTGGCCATGCCGAGATCGCGCCAGGTCGGCCAGGCTACGGTGAGGACGGAGGGGTCCCCCGCCCGCTGGGCCATGGGCACCATGTTGAGATAGGCGTTGGCCGCCGTGTAATCCGCTGCTCCTGCGTGCGGTTTGACTGACGTCAAGGACGAGAACAGTACGAGCCAGCTGCCGTCGCCAAAGCTGTCGAGCAGCCGGAACGTGCCGTCGCGCTTGGCGCCTAGGACTTCGTCCGACACGGCTGGATCCCACTGGTCCAGCCGCTGTCCTGTGGCAGTGCCCGCCGCGTGCAGGACGATGTCGACACTCTGCAGGACCTGTTGGCACGCGTCCCGAAGGGCCCGCACCTCCGCCGCGTCGCAGACATCGGTCTTCCGCAGCCACAGCCTGGTGTCGTGGCTGTTTCCCGGGTCGGCCGCGTCCAGGAGCCGACTGCGGCATCCGCCGATGCTCACGCCGTCCTCGGGGAGTTTCCGCCCGGTGAGGACGACAGCATCGTTCGGGCGCGTGGTCAGGATCTCCTCCGCCAGCGCCCTGCCCACCCCGCCGAGACCACCGGTGATGAGCCACCGCAGGCGGGCGGGCGGCCGTGACGGAGGGGTGGGGTCCTCAACGTACTCGGGGATCAGCCGAGTACCCGACCGCCGGGCCACCAACGGCCGGGCCAGGGGCACTTCGTCCCGCACCGCCTCGGCCACAGCCGAGGCGTCGGCCGTGCGCGGCAGGTCGAGCATGGTCACCGCCGACCCCCTCGCCTCCCGGGGCAGTGTGAGCAGTGGACCAAGCGCCAGTGAACGCGCGGGCAAGGGACGGTCGGCCTCGGTTGCCGCGAACCCGTCGGCCATGACGTAGACGAAGCGCACCGGGCGGCCGACGGAGGCCGTACCAAGCAGTCGGCACAGCCGGACGTATTCGGAGTGCTCGTCGGTCGTAGTCACCAGCGCAGTCAGATCGATCACGGTTGACGGATCGCCGGCGTCCGCGCCGGGCAGATCCTCAAGTGTTTCGAGTCGGTCGCTGGTGCCCGTTCCGTTCGGGAAGAGCGGCCTGACCGCACGCTCCACGGCGTCGCGGATGGCCCCTGCCGGGCCCACCACCGCGCAGCTGCCGCCGAGCGTCGCGGGAGGTTCCTGGGTCTTCGGCGCGACCGTCCACTGGATCGTGTGCGGACGCCCGGTTGCCGTCGACGTGGCCGCCTCGCTGGTGCGGGATCCGGTGAGCGGCCAGTGCCGGAGCCGGTCGAAGGGGTACGTGGGCAGCACGGTCTTCTGGCGGGGCCGTGTGTGCAGCTGCCGCCAGTCGACGTCGTGGCCGGCTGCCCACGCATCAGCGATCGAAGCGAGCACCCGCTCGGCCGGTCTTCTCCCGTCGAGCGAGTCAGGGCTGGCCGCGGTCACCTCGGCCCTCCTGGCCGCATCGGCGAGGTCAGCCAGTTCAAGGCTCCCTGTCACGGCGCTCAAGAGCAACCGCGCTTCCGCCGAGCCGGCCGTCGGATCGATTCCGAGCCGGTGCAGAAGGTGGGCCCAGGCGTATCCGAAGGCCCAGTCCTCGGGCAGTCCGGCTTCCGTGCAAGCCATGTCGTAGGGCGCTCGTAGCCCGTCAAGCGCGGCGACCGCTTCCTGAACGTCCCACCCGTCGGTCATGGCCGGATGCCACTCGAAGGCGAGCTGCGCGGGCGGGACGTCGTTGGCGCCCCGCGGTTCCTCCGCGAGGTCGGCGAGTGCGGTGACGGCGGCCTGAGGGGTGTTCGCGATCACATAGCGGCGGCGGGGGAGTTGGCGCCGCCCGGTCTGGAGAACGTAGCCGACGTCGTCGAGGCAGACCCCGTCACTGTTCCGGCCGAGGTGGTCCGCCAGTCGTCGGCACTGTTCGCGCAGGGACCAGTCGCTCATGGCCGATACCGGCAACAGCACAGGGCCACCGCTTGTGCGCTCGAACGGCAAAGTATCGGGAGGACTGCTCACCACGACATGTGCGTTGGTGCCGCCGAACCCGAGTGAGGACACACCTCCTCGTATGGGTGTGTTCTCCGGGAGCCGTACGGTCTTGGGGCTCACCTCGATGGCGGTGGAGGCGGCGAGGGCGTCGCACGGGGAGTCGAAGTTGGCCTGCGGCGGGATAGTGCGCCGCGAGGCGACAAGCGCGGCCTTGATCAGACCCACGACGCCCGCGGCCGCGTCCAAGTGGCCCAGATTGGCCTTGATGGACCCGATGCGGCACGCCTCGCCGCGTGCGTCGGCGCCGAAGACGCGTTCCAGCGCTCTGATCTCGACGGGATCACCGATGGCGGTCCCGGTTCCGTGTGCCTCGACGAATGCGATGTCGCCCGGGGTCAGACCGGCCACACGCAGGGCGTCTCGGATCACCGAGGCGTGACCGTGCACGCTGGGGGCGGTGAAGCCGGCCTTCTGGTGTCCGTCGTTGTTGACCGCGCTGCCCAGGATGACCGCTATGACCTCGTCCCGGTCGGCAATTGCGTCCGAGAGCCGCTTCAGGACCACCGCGGCGGCCCCGTCGCCCCGTGCCGATCCGGACGCCTGGCTGTCGAACGGCCGGCAGCGGCCGTCAGCCGAGCCGATGCCTCCCTGCTGGTAGAGGTATCCGCGCTCGGCCAGGAGGTCGAGGGCGCTGCCGCCGGCCACCGCGATCCGGCACTCCCCCGAGAGCAGCGCCCGGCAGGCCAGATGGACGCTGACCAGGGAAGCGGAACAGGCGGATTGTGCGGACAGGCTCGGTCCTCGCAGGTCCAAGGCATACGACAGCCTGGTGGCGAGGAAGTCTGCGTCGTTGAGCAGCCAGACGGTCGGATCGTCCGCGGCTGTCTCATACCCCAGTTCTCGCAGCAGGAGTGTCGTGTACATGTTCATTCCGGCGCTCGCGAAGACCCCGATGGGCCCGTCGTCCGGGTGCCCAGCACAGCCCGCGCGTTCCAGGGCTTCCCAAGCCACTTCCGCGAACAAGCGGTGCTGAGGATCCATCAGGGCGGCTTCACGGTCGGTCAGCCCGAACAGCTTGGCGTCGAACTCCTTGTACGTGGTTCCGACTCCGTGGGTGCCGAGAACGTAGTCGGGCCGATGCACCTTGGTGGCGTCGGCGCCCGCCGCGATGGCCGCCTCGGGTGTGACGACGGTCAGCTCATCCCGGCCGGCCAGCAGGTTCTCCCACAGTTCCTCTGGGGTGTCGGCGCCGGGCACTCGGCAGGCCATTGCGACAATGGCGATCTTCTCCGTCACACGTCAGCCCTCCTGGATTCGTGGTTCCGCATCGAGTTCGACTCGCTCTCCAGCGCCTCGACCAGAGCGCGCACGGTGGGGAACTCGAAGAAATGCGTGATGGGGAAAGCCAGCCCCAGCTCCGCGGTGAGCCTTTGACGCGCCTCGACGAGCAGGATGGACCGGGCGCCGATGTCGAAGAAGTTCGCGTCCGGGTGCACATCCGGCACGCCCAGCAGATCCGCAAGCACCTTGCGTACTTTCGACTCGCGCGAGTCCTCGGTGGCGTCAGGCTCCTGGGGTGCCGCCTCTTCTGCCTGGGGGAGCATGATGCGGGGCCCGGTCAGTTCCGCGGCAGAGGCCCCCGGCTCCGTCGCCAGTCTGCCCAGGTTCTCCACGAATCGGGTCAGCAGCGTGGCCGCTGCGGGGCGCTCCACCACCGTGCGGTCGAAGACCAGCTCGACTGACACCGTGGGCCCGGAGTCGTCGACCACCAGGGTCATCGGCTGTCCAGTGCGCGTGACCGTCCGTGCGGAGAGAACGCGGATCGCGTCGGGTTCCGCGGAGTGCTCAGGTCTGGCGTAGTTCTGGAAGACGAAGTGGTTGTCGTAGAGGCGGCCGCGCAGTCCCATGTACCGGCGTATCGCTGTCTCACCGACGTACCCGAAGTACTGGCCGTCCGCGACCTCGCACTGGAACTCGCCGAGCCAGTCGGCCACAGAGTGTCCGGGCTCGATACGGCAGAACACCGGCACCGTGGTCACATGCATGCCTACCACCGGGCCGTCCCCGTCGGTCTCGGGTTCGTGGCTCACGCTGGTGCCGACCACCACGTCGTGCCTTCCCGAGGTGGCCATCAGCACCAGAGACCACGCCGCCAGGCAGATCGTGCCCACGGTGATCCCGTGCTCCGCCGCGGCGTGGCGCAGAACGTCGAGGGTCTCCGTGTCGAGGTTGCGTCTGACGACATCCAGCTCGCGCCCGATGGCGCTTGGCAGCGGGCGATCCCCGAACAGGAGGAGTGAACGTGCCCCCTTGCCGGCCTGGGAGGCCCAGTGTCTTTCGGCCGCGGTGTCGTGACGGGCCCGCCGCGGCACGTGCTGTGCGGACGGGAGCCGTCGCGGCTCCCGGGCCGGGGCTGTGGGCGCCGTGCCGGTCTGTTCCAGAACGGCCGCGAGCAGCGCCCATGATCCGGCGCCGTCCAGAACCGCGTGGTGATGTGTCCAGACCAGGCTGGCCAGTTCGGCTGAGCGAAGAAAGAGACCCCAGCGCACTGCCGGCGGACGACTCAGGTCGAAGCCTGCCTCCAGATCCTCGTTGGCGTAGCTGTCGATTCGGCGCAACTGCTCACGTGTGGGCAGACCGGTGAGGTCCTCGATGTGCACGTGGGAAGGAACCCGGGGCTCCACTCGGCGACGCGGCTCTGCGCTGTCCAGGTGAAAACTGGAGCGCAGCAGTTCATGGCGCTGCGTCTCCGCCTCGACCGCCGACCGGAAGCGCTCCGGATCGATACGTCCGCCGAGGGTGATCACCGTGTGCTCCACCCCGACCAGGGAATCGGGCCGTGCCGCGGTGTGGAGCACCATGGCTGCCTGGGTCGGCGTGACCTCCAGGTCTTCCACCGAGTGCTCGTCGCTGACCAGGCGGGTCACTGCGGACACCAGCAGACGCCCGAATTCCCTCGCCTCCGCATCGGATACGCGGCTGCTGTCGACGGCGTAGCGGATTGCCAGCTCCTCGGTCCAGGGATTGCCCTCCACTACCAGGTCGAGGGCGTAGGCGGACACGTTGGTCTCAGCAACGTCTTCGCCCAGCAGCTCCGAGGCCACGTCGGCAGCGGCCACGGTGAAGTGGCCGTAGCCCTCTTGCGACCGCCTGCCGAGGTACGTGAAACAGACTTCCGCGGGACTGGGCGGCAGCGGTTCCTCGCTCAGGAAGCGGTGTGTGAGGAAGCGGGTGCCGACGGACGCCAGGTCTCGCAAGGTGTGTTGCACGTCCTCGGCGGTCGACCGTTCGCCGAGCAGCACGGGATGGGTCGCGGCCAGCCAGCCGAGCACGTTGGAGGCGTTGTCGTCGAGCGCGTCGCGGCCGTGGCCCTCTCGGTCGACTATCACCGCGGGGACCGATTTCCAGCGTGTCAGGGCCTGACCCACGGCGGCGAGCAGCAAAGCCTCGGCACCGTCCGCACGGCCGGCGCGACCGGGACGTACGCGGGGTACGGTTTCGGTGAACCATCTCAGACGCCCGTCGCCGCCCGCCGGCTTCGCGAACAGTGGGTGCGCCGGTGAGGCCAGTAGACGACGCCACATCTCATGTTCCTGGGGCGCCTCGCGTACGGCGGCACGGAGCCCTTCCACCCATTGCCGCACGGTAGGGCCGGGCGGCTCAGCGGTGTGCGGGCGGTGCAGCCAGGCGTCGAGCCTGTCGAGCAACATGTTCCAGGAAACCGCGTCGACGATCAGATGATGGGCGAACAACGCGACTCGTTCCCGGCCGGTCGCATCGTGTCCCGTGACTACCCGGAACACGGTGGGATCCTGATCCGAGATCTCTTGACGTGCGGCTGCCACAGCGCGTTGCCACGCCTCGTCCCCCTCGTCCGCGTTGATCACGCGTGGTTCCGGAGCACCGTGCGCTCCCAGGACCGCCTTGAGGCCCTCGCACAGACGCACCGTGTCGCATCCGGCCGCCGGGACGAGCAGCCTTGCCTGCTGGTAGTGCGCAGGGTCGGGAAAGTCCTGCTCGCGGAACCATTGAGCCATCGGTGTCAAGGCCCAGTCAGCCGGGTTCCTTTCCCCCCGGTCCGGTTCGGGCCTGCTGGACGGTTCGGGGTCCGTACCGTGGGGAACGGCGTGTTCCGAGGCGCTCAGGGCGTCCCGGAGCGCGCCGAGCGTCTGGTTGCGGAAGAGCAGGGCAGGGCCGATGGAGTACCCGAGTGCCCCGAGTCGGGCAACCAGTCGAAGAGCGAGAATCGAGTCGCCGCCGCAGGCGAAGAAGTTGTCAGTGTGCCGGGCGTAAGACTGCCCGAGCACGGCACACCATGCCTCCCCCACTGGATCGTTCGGTTGCCTGTGCCCAGAATCGTCGGACCGGAGTGTGACGGCGCCTCGCGCCGCTAGTTCCGCGAGTGGACGGCGCGCCAGTTGGCCGTCGGAGGATCGGGGAAACCGTTCGAGCACCATAGAGGAGGTCGGCACCGACTCGGTGGTCAGTACCGCTGCTGCGGCCCCGACCACCTCGTCCAGCAGCGCCGTCAGTGATTCGCGGCGCAATGGGTCGTTCGGACGACGGCTGCCTGCTGCCCAGGCGGTGCGGGGTAAGAAGAACCCTGCCTCCGTCAGGAGCATCCCGCTCGAGGCGCTGCGCGCGTCACGCCGGACAAAGGTCACATCCACCCGGCTGCTGTCTTCGGCATAGGGCAGCAGCACCTGGTATCCGTGCTGTGCGGCGGTCACGTACCACTCACGCCACACGTCAACCTCGTCGACGGGCCCGCCGGATGCCGGCGGAAGAAGCGAGGCGAGCCCCGCCTCGGCATACATACGTGTCAATTCCCCCAGCGCCTTGCCGAGTTGGGGAAGCGGTCGGTTGGGTATGACGACCACGTCGTGTGCCGCGGCAAGGGCACGCTCGAGTCCTGTCACATCCGGAGAGCAGATCGCCGGTGTCCCCGACTGCTCCCAATCGCCGTAGAAGAGCCGTGCGTCGAACCGGTAGCGGTTCAACTCGCCCTCGGGCCAAGGGGGGCGGGCGAACGTCTCCACGCCGACGGGGGCAGACGTCCCTCGGCCGGCGGAAGTAAACCAGCGAGGAGGAATCAGCAGCTCCTCCTCACGGTTGACGAGTGTTTCGATCTCCGCGATCAACTCCACGTCGTCCCGTGGAGTGGTGTCGGCGAGTACCTGCTCTCGGTACAGCGCCCGGACGAGGTCTGGATTGCGCACGTCACCGACATGAACCACGGCTTGTTCGGCGAACAGCGGTGCCAGCGTGCCCAGGAGACTTTCCAGGTACTCAACGGAAGGGAAGTACTGGGCCACCGAGTGGATGACGACCGCGTCGAAGGGACCCTGAACACCCAGGCGCCCCAGTTCGTCGGCGCTGCCGAGGAAGAGCTCCACGTGAGCGAGATCGGGACGCAGCTCCCTGATCGTCCGCTCGACGTGATCGAGGGCCGACTTGGACACGTCGATCCCCACGTAGCGCTCGCAGTCGGCCGCCAGCTGGAGCAGGAGCATTCCGGTGCCGCAGCCGATCTCAAGAATCCGTTGGGGCCGGAAGCGCCGGATTCCCGCGGCGGCGTTGTCCGCCCAGCTCCTCATCACACGTGCCGACAGCGGAGTCCGGTGGATCGCACTGGTCCATCCGCTGATGTTGAGCAGCGGGTCACCGTCGGCGTCGTAGTCGTTGACCGCTTCGTCGTCGTGAATTGCCGACCAGTCGAGCACCCGGGCAGCGTCACTGGCTTGTCTGTTCCGCCGGTGCGTGTCAGGCACTTCCAGTACGGCGACGAGCTGACCGTCGGCACGGGGGACGACCAGAGCGTCAGTCACCTGGGCATGCGTGGTCAGTGCCCGCTCGATGCCGTCCGGGTCGACCAGGACACCGCGGCGCTTGAATTTCCGGTCGATCCGCCCGAGCAACTCCACGTCTCCGTCAGGAAGTACCCGTGCCGCGTCTCCTGTATGAAGGACAGAGCCGGTCTGGGATGCCGGCCAGGAGACGGCTGCTCCGCTCAGCACAAGACGTCCCGGTTCGCCGGGTGCGACAGGTTGCTCGTCCTCGTCGAGCACGAGCAACTCGACATGGTCGAGTGGTCGTCCGATGGGCAGCCGTTCCGTTTCGCTCCCGATGGCGAAGTCCGTCAGATCGCGAACGGCCACGGTCACGGTGCCTTCCGAGACGCCATAGGCATGCAGCAGTTGGACGCCGTCGTAGCCGAGGTTTCGCCAGCGAAGCACAGAGGCGGGACGCAGTGGTTCGCTGCCGAGTACTGCCAGACGCAGTGGCAGCGCGGAGCCCGGTGCGACGTCGGCACGCGGACGCAGTTCCTCGGTCATCCGATGCCAGAAGGAGGACGGAAGGTTGGCCACCGTAATGCCGTGGTCGCGGACGAAGGAAAGGAATCCTTCCGGTTCGGCCGCGAGTTCCGCAGGGGCGACCACTACGGTGCCACCGGCGAGCAGCGTGGGCACCACCTCTTCGATGGCCACGTCGAAGCCGGTCGCCGCGAAGTGCAGAACTCGGTCGTCCGGTCCCAGCCTGTACGCACGGCGCACCGCGTCGAGGTAGGCGGCGAAAGCGCGGTAGGAGACGGCTACTTGCTTGGGCGCGCCGGTCGAACCGGAGGTGTGGACGATGTAAGCGGTGTCGTCGGCCGCCTCGCCAGGGTTGCTTCGCCCTGGAGTCGAAGTCAGGGATCTGACCAAGTCCCGCCAGATGTCGGCGTCGCTGCCGACGATCGCGGCGGGGCAGAGCCCTCGGATCACGGAGTCGAGACCTTCGGCGGACATGCGCTCGTCGAGTGGGCAGTAGGCGGCGCCCAGAAGGAAGATCGCGAGCATCCGCACAACCCCGTCGGCCGACCGGGGAGAAGCAACGGCTACGTTCTGGCCGGGTTGGACACCCGCGGCGTTCAGTTCCGCCATGGCTTTGTCGACTTCGGCGAGCAATTCGGCACAGTTCCAAGCCCTGTCGCCTGCGACAAGGGCCGGCCGTGCGGGGTCCTGAGCCAGAGCACGGTGGAGTGCTTCAGGGACGCGTCCCAAGGGGTGTGGCGTGTGGGCGGCCGGGGAGGGTTCCAGAGCTCTGACGCCGTTGTCCGCCGACGGGGTCGCGGAGGTGAACGCCACTTCGCACAGCTCTTGCAGTGCGTCGAGGAACGCCTGCTCGATCGCATGAACAGCCCCGCGATCCAGTGCTTCCGTGGCGTACTCAAAGGTGCATTCGAATCGCTGTCCATCGTCGTAGATATCGAGACTCAGCGTGAATTGGGTAGTCCCTTTGTCCACGTGCCTGAACTCGCATACGGCGCCGGGGAGGATGAGTCGCTGGTCCGCCGCGTTCTGTTGCTGGCAGGTGACATCGAACAGCGGGTTCCGGCGTATGTCCCGCACCGGGCTGATGCGCGAGACGATGCTCGCCAACGGCACCGCCTGGTGATCGAAAGCATCCAGCGCGGCTGACCGCACCGCCTCGACGACGCTGTCCGGGTCAGCGTCCGGCGGAATCACCGTACGTATCGGCAGGGTGTTGGCGAAGAAGCCGACTGCCTGCTCCAGACGCTGGTCCGTTCTGCCGGCGATTGGGCAGCCTATGGTCAGGTCGTGCCGTGACGTACGGCGGCCCAGTGCCATGCGCAAGGCCGACAGCATGATGATGAACGACGAGCACCGCCTCCGGGCGGCCTCACGGCGCACCGATTGCGCGAGCTCTTCCGGGACATGAAAGGTGTGGAGGGCACCGGCCGCTCCGACGAAATGATCCTGTCCAGCCACCGCCGCATTTCCGGGCGCGGGTGTGAGCTGACCGACCCAGTAATCGAGGAGGCCGGCAGGGCCGACGTCCTTGACTGTGTCCAACGGTGAGACTGCCGGCGGGAGCTCAATTGCGGAGGGCGGTCCTTCGGCACCGTACAGGGCGGACAACTCGTCGAAGAGGATACCGACCGACCAGGCGTCGATGACGATGTGGTGAAAAACCAAGATCAATGTGTGGTCCGCGACGCCTCTGCGCATCAGGATCGCGCGGATCAGAGGCGGACGTGCCAGATCGAACACCCGACGCGCGGCATCCTTGGCGACCTCCTGCACCTCAGCGTCCGAGTCGGCATGCACACGCTCGACCGACCAGCCCTGGGGCGCTGCGACCCATTGGACGACTGAGCCCTCGTCGTCGAGACGGAATCCGGTGCGCAGCGCTTCATGTCGATCGACCAGGACGCTGAGGCAGTCGCTCAGACGGTCCCCGTTGAGCGACCCGCGAATGCGAACGCTGATGGCCACGTTATAGAAGGGGTTGTCAGGTGACAGGCTCTGCAGGAGATACAGCTGTGCCTGATTCGGTGTGGCCGGGGCGCATCTGATCCACCCGGGCGCCTCGCTTCCGGATACTGAGTCGGCCGTCATTGTTCCCGTCCCTCCGAATCGTCAAAAGCCTTTGCAGACTCCGTATCGCGGGGGAACCTCACTTCCGCAACTCCGCTTCGATCTGTGTGGCGAGGCCGCGCACCGTCGCGTCCTCGTAGAATTGACGGAGCGGCACCGAGATACCGAACACGTCGGCGACACGGGACAGCACCTGGGTGGCCCGGAGTGAATGGCCACCGAGGTCGGTGAAGTGCACGTCCGGATCCACGGCAGTGAGTTTCAGAACGTCTGCCCAGATCGCACTGACCCTCTCGAGGACAACCTGCTGGTCCGCCTCAAAGCCAGCGGTCGCGCTGCCTCCGGTGGCATCCGGCGGTGAGTCCGCCGTGGCGGGGCCCGTCAACCTCGGCGGTCGTGCGAGTTCGGCAGCCCTGTTGCGGTCGATCTTGCCCCGGTCGGTCAGGGGCAGCGCGTCGACGATGACGGCCCGGCCAGGCACCATGAAGTCGGGCAGGTGCTTGCGGACCTCGCGAAGGATGTCCGCGGCGTCGGCAGTGATACCCGCCGTGACGGTCAGCAGCACGACCAGTTCATCGTCCGCTTCATCACGCAGATATATGGCATGAGCGTCGTCTACGGTATCCAGTGATCTGCACAGGTGCTCGACCTCACTCAGCTCGACGCGGAATCCGCGGATTTGAACCTGTCGGTCCTGGCGTCCCACCAGGACGTAGGAGCCGTCCTCGCGGCAGCGGGCGAAGTCGCCTGTACGGTAGGCGCGCACGCCTGCGGAGCCTGTGGACGCCGGCAGCATGATGAAGCGTTCGGCGGTCGCGGCAGCGTCGTTGATGTATCCAGCGGCGAGTCCCTCTCCGGAGACGTACAGCTCGCCGGTCTCACCTGGACCCACCGGCCTCAAGTCGTCGGTGAGGACATGGACTTCGGTGCCGCGCAGCGGCTCTCCCAGCGGAATCGGCGACATGGGGTCGATCTCGCCGTCTGCCCGGTAGAGCGTGGTGAAGACCGTGTTCTCCGTGCATCCGTAGCAGGCCACCAACTCGCCGCCGAGAGCGGCACGGGCGATGCCGAACTGCTCCGGCGGTACGGTGTCGCCGCCGCACATCACCAGGCGCGTCCCGGAGAGGGCGGAGACGTGCCGCGGGATGAACTGCCGGAAGAGCCCGGCGGTGAGGTGGACGACGGTGGCGCCAGACCGCTCGACCATGTCGGCCAGGCCGGACAGCGACATCTTTCGCTCGTCCGGTATCACCAGGTCGGCACTGCCGTCGAGGGCCGCCCACAACTCCCAGAGAAAGGCCCCGAACCCAGGGTGAGCGAGCATCAGCAACCTGTCGTCCCGGCGCAGCCGAATCAGATCGCTGTCTCGTACGAGATGGGTGATCGCGTGCGGTGTCATACCGACCAGCCGTGGCGTCCCGGTCGTGCCTGACGTGCTGATGAGGCAGGCCGCCCCGGCGGCCTGCGCATGGGCGGCCCCGCCGGCCCGCCGGGCCGGGTCCGCCAGCAGCCGCACGGCGATAGGGTCCGGTTGCCACCACATATGCCGGGACTGCTCCAAAACCGCCACGGCACCGGACAGTTCGAGCGTTCTGCGACGATGCGACTCGGGCCATTCCGGGTCGATGTAGACGTAGCACATTCCCGCCGAGATCGCGGCCAAGATCGCCGTGACAAGCGCGGGTCCGGGTGGCGCACTGATGCCCACAACGCTTGCCCTGGCCACGTGTTGCGCTCTGAGGGACTTGGCCACTTCCGTCGCCATATCCATGAGCATGGGATACGGGACCGTTTCTCCGCGATGAGTTACCCCATTGCGGTCGGCCGTTGATGCCTTGACAGCTATCTCGAGCAGCTCGGCGCCGACGGACGGCTTTCCCTCCTCGAAGGCGAGTCGATCCGCTGAAGTCACCGTCACTCCTCTCCTTGCAGCAGGTTGAGCTCAGGAATATGTCGCGATTCTGGAAACCGAAGACCTTGGAGCGATATGCCTGGATTTCTTGCGACGCCGACTATGCACGATTCAATCCAGCGCACGACAGACTCGGGATCCGGACACTGAGATATGGCAACGCTTAGTTGAATTTCGCTGGTCTTCTCTATGACCTGCAGTTCAAACGTCGGGCCCTTCTCCCGTTCGACCGTCTCCAGGCGCACGGTTCTGCCTGGCCGGGAGCCTGCGACCCGCGCAGGTATGTAGTTGTAGTAAACCTCGTCCCGAAGCTGCTCTCCATTGGCTCCGTGCTTATCCTTGCTCTGCCAGTAATCACGAGAAGAGGAAAGTCCACTGTACATAGCACGCATAGTGGATTTCAGGCAGAGCTTCGCCGTTGATTCGAAATCCGCCCTGCCGTCCAAGGGTAGGACAATCGGCGCAATTCTTGCCAAATTTGCAACACTGTCGAGAGAACCCGGTATTATCCTGTTGGATACATGGGTAAGTATTCGACTTACTGGAGCACCAAGTTGCGTCCTTAGATATAAAGCTAGGGCGGCAAGCCATATTGATTGCACAGAAACCTTCAGCGCGCGGGCCGCGGCGTGTGCGGAATCGAATACTTCCGGACAGTATGAGGTGGTCATTGCGAACCGACCACCGGAGTCATATGTGTCGGGGAAAATGCTAGTTGGACTACTGGCTGCACAGCGCCGGAGGTATTCGATCGATCGCGCCCTGTGGGCCACCCCGTGCGGCGACTGCTCGTATGCTGCCAGATCGCGTGGTTGCATTGGCCTTGCCGAAGAAAATGTACCACTACTCAAAGTGTCTTTAAAGTCTTTCTCCAATACCTCTATGGAAGCAGCGTCGGCAGCCACGTGATGGATCGCAAGAATGAGAACACCAGCGGAGTCGCAAGTCACCAACCGTGCCCGCATCGGGTTCTCTTCCGCAAGATTGAATCTCGGCGAAGTCAGGGATGCGGCGGCCTTTCGGCACTCTTCCGTGAAACCCTTCTCCGATACTTCGAGGAGAGGAAGCTCGTATGTATCAAATCCGTTTACTTGCTGGGATAGATACCCGTCCGGGCTCAAAGAGATAGTTGTTCGCAGCCCCTCATGCCTACCGAGAATCCCTTCCAGGGCTTGTTTTGACCTGCGGTGCATTTCCTCTGGATTTGATCCAGGGATCGATATATGGAGCGGTAAGATCATCCATGAAGGGTCCCGGTCTCCATGGGAGCGAACAGGTAGGCTCCAGATGCTGTCTTGTCCAATGGTAGCTTTGGTGTGCATTTACACCTTGCCATTCGTTGGAGATATCGAAATTCGGCTGGTTCGGTCGATGTCAGATCGAGGTGTAGGACTTCTCGGCGATGGTGAAGAGTTCGGCGTAGCGGCCGTTGGCGCGGACCAGTTCGGCGTGCGGGCCGGCTTCGACGAGCCTGCCCTCGTGCAGGACGAGGATCAGGTCGGCGCCGGCGACCGTGGAGAAGCGGTGGCTGACGATGACCGTGACGGCGCCCGTGGACTGAGCGAGTTCTCGCGCCCTGGCCATGTAGCGTTCGAAGATGGCGTGTTCGCTGGGGGCGTCGAGCGAGGCGGTGGGCTCGTCCAGGACGAGGAGGAGGGGTGTCTCACGCATCGAAGCGCGGGCCAGGGCCAGCTTCTGCCACTGTCCCTCGGACAGTTCGGTGCCGCCGTCCTCCGCGCCGAGCCGGGTGTCGAGGCCCTCCGGGAGCCGGGCGATCAGGCGCTCGGCGTCGGCGGCCGCCACGGCGCGGGCAACGGCCTTGTCCTCCGACTGCCCCTGACCGTCGGACTGTTGCAGGTCACCGAAGGCGATGCTCTCGCGGACGGTCGTGCGGTAGCGGCCGAAGTCCTGGAAGGCCGCCGAGGTGCGGGCACGCCAGTGGGCGGGGTCGATGCCGCGCAAGTCCACGCCTTCCACCTGCACTTCGCCCTGCTGCGGCTCGTGGAAGGAGCACAGCAGCTTGACGAGGGTGGTCTTGCCCGAGCCGTACTCTCCGACGACGGCCACAACGCTGCCAGCGGGGATGTGCACGCTGACGCCGTCGAGGGCGGGGCGCGCCGAACCGGCGTACCCGAAGGTCACGTTGTCCAGGGTGATGCCGTCGAGGAGGCGGTCGGGGGCCGGGCGCTTGGTCCAAGTGGCGGCCCGGGCGCGGTACCCGGCGGCATACTCGCGCAGCCACAGGAGCGGTTCGATGACGCGCTGGGCTCCGGCGGCGGTCGTGGAGCGCTGGACGGTGTAGGCGACCTCGTGGCTCAGCGACGTCGCGACGGTGATGCCGAGCACTGCTTCGCCCAACGTGGCCCTGCCACTTCCTGCTTGGAGAAGCAGGAGGGACAGTAGTCCGCCGAAGCCCGCGCAGAAGGCCAGCCAGCCGGCCAGGCGCCAAGCCGCCGCGGGCACGGCCCCGCGTACCACGGCCGCGGTGGCACGCTCGTCGGCCTCCGCCTGCAGACGGATCAGGTCGCGCCCCGTACCGGTGACGCGGATCTCCTTGCCAGGTCCCGGCCTTGTCAGATTCTCGTGCAGCTCGCGTTGCAGGCGTACGTCACCGGCGGCCTCCTGGGTCGAGCGGGTCTCGTGTGCGCGGGCGCGCGCGTCGGTCCACAACGGCAGGGCGGCGCAAGGCAGGAGAAGCAGCAGCCAGGGGCTGGCCGAGCCGAGCAGGGCCAGGCCCAGGGCGAGGCGCAGCGCGAGCATGACCGACTCGAGGGCCGCCCACGCGGAGTCCATGATCTGCCAAGTGGCCCCGCGCACTATCGTCACACGGCCGAGGAACTGGGGGTCTTCGAGGTGATCGAGGGTGTGGATGTCGGTGACGTCGCGCAGGATGCCGTCCTGGATCTCGGTGAGTCCGACCTTCTCCACCACGAGGATGCGCAGGTTGAGCGCGAGGGTGAAGGTGGAGAAGTCGGCCAGGCGCAGACATGCCAGGCCGATGGCAGCCCACATGGCGGCTGCCGCCAGGCCGGCCTCGGCGCGGTCGATGACCTCGCGTACGGCCAGGGCGATGGCGACGAAGACGACGGTGTCGAGGATACGTACGAGCAGGGCGGCGGCCGTCAAGCGCGGCTCCAGCCGCCAGCACAGGTGCAGGAGCCGCGCCCACAGGGTGATCAACCGGCGGGTCATGCCTCGTCCTCATCGATGTGGCGGAAGCCCTCGGCGAAGCGGCGGGCCTGGGTACGGAACATGTGGGCGTACAGGCCGTCCAGGGCCATCAGCGCGTCGTGGCTTCCCTCTTCGGCGATCCGGCCGTCGTCGAGGACGAGGATGCGGTCGCAGGATCGGACGGTGGCAAGCCGGTGGGTCACGAGCAGGACGGCCGCATCCCTGGGCCGCTCGGCCATGCGGTCGAACAGCTCCTTCTCAGTGCGTACGTCAAGGTGTGCGCTGGGCTCGTCGAGCACCAGCAGCGATGCTCCGCCGGCCACCGCATACAGGGCTCGGGCCAGTGCGAGTTGCTGCCACTGGCCGCCGGACAGGTCCGTGCCGTCCTCCTGGGAGCGGGTCAGAACCGTGTCCTCGCCTTGGGGAAGCCGGTCCAACACCGGCAGCAGACCAGCCTCTTCGCACGCCCGGACGACATGCTCGCGCCGCGTCTGGTCGAGCGGCCGGCCTAACTGGATGTTCTCGGTTGCGCTCAGCGGATGGCGTATGAAGTCCTGGAAGACGGCGGCCACTCTCGTGCGCCAGGCGGTGCGCCGCTCGGCGCTGACCACCTCGCCACCGACGACCAGTTGCCCCTTTGCGGGCTCGTAAAGGCCGCACAGGATCTTGATAATGGTGGACTTGCCGGCACCGTTCAGACCGACCAGACCGACGCGTTCGCCAGGGGCGACGGCTAAGTCCACGCCGCGCAGCACCTCGCGCTCGGCGTCCGGGTAGGCGAAGCGTACGCCGCGCAGTTCGATGCTCCCGGCCGGGAAGGGCTTCTTCGCGTGTACGTCGGGCCCACCGCCCAGTCTTTTCTCCAGGTCCGCCAGCGCCTGCAGGGCCGGGCGCGAACCGGCCAGCGGGAACATACCGCTCACGTCGCCGAAGGCGGTATACAGCGCCCAACCGGCCGCGATGACGCCCGTCAACAAGGCGATCTTCTCGGTGTCGTGGGCGGCCTCGCGCGCTGCCATCGCGTATACCAGGGACAAAGGTATGGCGGGGATGAGGAAGTTGATGACCTCGAGCTTCTGCAGGCGCAGGCTGCCTTCCCACACAGGGTCCATCTGAGCGTGCACCGCGCCCTGGACCCGCTGCCGGATCCACCCCGCGAGGCCGAAGACCTGGACCTCCTTGCCGGTGCCCGGAGTGGTGGCCGCCTCGCGCCAGTATTCGGCGCTCCGGCCGTGGTGGGCGCGGTCTGACCAGCCCGCCAACTGCCTCAGCCACTGGGCCCTGACGACCCGGCGCACGACCAGCGCCGCGACGATGAGCAGCGGGGCCGCCCACCACACGTACACCGCCAAGACCGCGGCGGCGGCAGCCACCCCCACCCAGCGCACCCACTGCTCGATGAGGGCCACCGCCCCCGCCCCCGGCGTGTGCTCCGTCCAGTTGCGGGGGAACGCGGAGGCGGTGTGCAGCAGGTCCTGGACCTCGGGGTCTTCCAGCGGGTCGAGGGTCACGGGGGCACAGGCGATGCGGGCCACGCGAGTCCGGTGCGCCCGGGTGCAGCGCGCCTCGACCAGGACGCGAAGCGGGGCCATCAACCCGTCGAGCACGTAGGTCCCGACCATGCACGCCAGGAACAGGGCGAAGGCGGTCCAGGGGGCGTCGGTGCCGATGGCCCCGACGAGCGCGGCCATCGCCGCCGCCCCCGCAGCCGGAAGCAAGCTGCTCACTGCGCGAAGGACGACGTATAGGGCCAACATCCCCCGCCCTGCCGACGAGGCGACCCTTAACAGCGCCAACGACTCGCGAAACGTGAGCACCACGGCCTCCCCACTCGTCATTGAGCAACTCGACGAACATAGACGTGAATTACCGGAAGAACAACCGAGTCTTCTCGATGATCGTCCGGAAATTTCCGCAAGGACTCTTCATGTTCCCGCTGACCTCAAGCCGCGCCAGGCGGCCTTCAAAGCCCTGGATCTGCTCGAGAGAGGAACCCCAGCCGACGCACGGCTGGGGTTCCTTGAGGCGGTGAGTATCGGTCAGCGGGTGGAGTTGCCCACGCCGTAAACCGCTCGTCTACGCGTCGGCAGACGGCACCACATCGCGATCACCGTGGATCAGGCAGGTTAGCGCTGCAGGGTAAGGAGGCCCGGCCGATACGGCAGTTTGTTGTAGTCGCCGCCCGAGTTGGGGGCCTTGCCCTGGTAGAGGAACTGCAGGTTGCAGGGGTCGATGGTCATGGTCTGGTCGGGGTTGTTGCGGACCAGGTCACCGTGGCTGATGTCGTTGGTCCAGGTGGCACCGCTGTTGGCCTTGCCCGCGAAGGGGTTGCTCTCGGTGGCGGCCTGCGGGGTCCACGAGCCGCTCAGGCTGGAGGCCGTGAAGGAGCGGAAGTAGCGCCCGTTCGCGCCCATCGCCTCGACGATCATGAGGTACTGGTTCTGGCCCTGAACCTTGTAGACCTGTACGGCCTCGAAGAGGTTGGCCTTCGTGTCGCTCATGATCGTCGTGTACGACGAGCCGAAGTTGCCCGGGAAGTTCCCGATCGGCATGCTCGCCCGGTAGATCTTGCCGTTGTCACCGGCGAAGAACAGGTACATGTTCTGGCCGTCGGCGATCAGGGTCTGGTCGATCGGGCCGGTGTCGGAGCCGGAGATGCTCCCAGTGAACAGCGGCTGCGGCGCGGACCAGCCGTTGGGGTTGGTCGGGTCGCTCGACGTGCGGTAGATGAAGGGCCACGCACCCCACTGGTACGCCAGCACCCAGATGTTCTTGGGTGCGAAGTAGAACAGTGTGGGCGCCACCGTGGCCTGGTTCATCCCGGTCTGGCGGGCCGACGCCATGTCCGACCAGTTCGTGAAGGGACTGAACATCATCGAGCCGTACGACGTTCCCGAGAAGTTCGACCCGTAGACGAGGTGCTTGCCGTTGTGGACCACGTTGGTGAAGTCCTTCAGCGAGGCCCACCCGTTCGCCGGCTGCGCCAGCGCACCCGTCGACGTCCACCGGTACGTCGACGGAAGAGAACACGTGCCGCCCGGCGGCGCGGACAGGCCGGTCCACTTCTGGTTGCTGCCGCCGTTGCACGTCCCGATCTCCACCGCCGTGCCGTTGGCCGTACCGGAGCCCGTAACGGCCAGGCACAGCCCGGACTGCACGCCGACGACCGTGCCGTCGGCGTTCACCCGCCACTGCTGGTTCGCACCGCCGGAACAGCTCCAGATCTGTACCCGGGTACCGGGCGCGGTGGCGTTGCCCGGAACATCAAGGCACTTGTTGCCGTACACGGTCAGCTGGTTGCTGTCCGTCAACGTCCACTGCTGGTTGGTCCCGCCCCAGCAGTCGTAGATCTGCAGGGACGTGCCGTCGGTCTGGCTGGCGCCCTGCACATCGAGACACCGGCCGGAACCAACACCGCGCAAGGCGCCGGTGGTGGCCGCCTGAGCCGGGTTGGCGACGAGCATCGCAGCCAACGAGACCAGGGCCGCAACCGCGGCGGCGAGCACCACAGACAGATGCCTGCGGCTGGAACTTCGTCTGCGCATGGGGACCTCGTAATTCTTGAATCAGCGGTTCCGGTTGGCCCCGTCTGAGGCTGTCCGGACTGTCGATGTGGTGCGGTTCGTAGCGGTCTGTGGGCCCGGGCTGACCCCTTGTGGCATCCCGGTCCTGCGAGACCTCCTGAAAGACGGGTGGCGCCCGCTGTCTTCGGGCGGCTGCGAAACGCGCCGGCCTGTGGCTGGTTGACCAGGGCATGACATATCCAGGTGTGTCGTTCTCCTTGTGCGGCCCGGCCGTTGTGGTTGGCGCATGTCGCCGCCATGAGCCTCACGGCTGTGGAGGAGGTGCTTTACCCGGCGTGCCGTTGCGGGGGGTGCCCTGCTCGTACGCGCGGTGCGGAGTGACGGGGTCGATCAGGTTCGTGATTTCGAATACCGATCGGCACATCGAGCATCCAGGATGATAGGAGACCCACACATCCCGTCAATACCTCTCGCATAATTCGTTGCGCATCTCGAAATGTTTCGGAAGCGATGCGCCCCCGGGTTCCGGCGAGCACTCGGATGCCGGTCAGAGCTCAGTGGATCACTCGTCTCATTTGCGCAGCTGATGAGCCGCCGGATGTGTTGACATGTCCGGGCGTCTCTCTATCATCCGTGAGGGCTTGCAGCCCGAAAGCTGTTCGAAATCGCGGTCGCTCCCCTTGCAGCGTCATGAGCGTGACA
The DNA here is from genome assembly GCF_001642995.1 of Streptomyces jeddahensis. Classification (GTDB taxonomy): domain Bacteria; phylum Actinomycetota; class Actinomycetes; order Streptomycetales; family Streptomycetaceae; genus Streptomyces; species Streptomyces jeddahensis. The sequence goes on along the minus strand of NZ_LOHS01000200.1, from coordinate 127,895 downwards.
TCCCTTCTTCTACGTCCATGTGCGGCTGCACGACGGCGGAACCGCGCGGGTGTCCGGCGGCGCGAGGGGCCGAGGATGAGGACCGGGGCGTCTTCCGGGCCGTCGAAGCGGTACGCGTTCGCCGGCGTGTACTCGTGACCGTGTCGGCACTGGGCCTCCGGGCGCGCGCCTTCCCCAGTCCCTACGACCAAGAGCCGCTACCGCCGCTGTGCGGCAAGGCGGACGGGAGCGTTGGCGGCGCCGTAGCCTCCGTAGTCACCTGTGCGTTGGACGATCTCGAAGAAGACGCGGCCCACGGTGGCCGTGTAGCAGTGGCGGAACTCGCCTCCGCTTTCGTCGCGGTCGTAGAGGATGCCGAGTTCCCGGTACGTGTCCAGCTCGCCGGGGGCGAACGCGTACTTGGCGTCGAGGTCCTCGTAGTAGTTGGCGGGGATCTTCAGCAGTTCCGCGCCGGCGGCACGGATGCGGCGGGCGGCCTTGACGATGTCGTCGGTGGCGAGGGCGATGTGCTGGGCCCGGGTCCGGACCTCCGCCGCCGGGCTGGGAGCCAGGTTGAGGACGAGCCGGAACGCCCCCGAGTCGTCGGACAGGGCGCGGCTGCGGAAGAGCCCGTAGGGATCGGCCAGGTCGACGCTCTCGTGCGGGCGCAGTCCCAAGACGGTGCGGTGGAAGAGGACGGCTTCGTCGAAGTGGTGCCAGGGCTGGGTCAGGGCCACGTGGTCGATGCCGGTGATGGCCCCGTCTCGTGAGGGGGGCTGCCGCGGGTGGACGGTAGCCGTGAAATCGCTGATCCAGTCGGCGTGTCCGGGGCGCCGGGTGGCGCAGAAGAACAGTTCGGTGCCGTCGGGGGCGGCGACCGCGTCCAGCGGGACGTCGTGCCCGCTGTGGCGTCGGGGCAGGACAGGGGCGAGCAGGGACTCGGCACGGTGGGCGGCGGCGCCGGGATCGGGGGTCTCCAGGCCGATGGCGGTGAGGGCCGTGCCCTCGCTGCGGGTGCCGGTGCCGTGGTTCAGCAGGATGCGGGCTTCGCCCTGTTCCCACAGTTCCACCGGTTTTCCGGTGTGCCGTCCGGTGCGCCGGAAGCCGAGTCGGGCCAGTAGTTCGGTCACGGGCTGCGGGTCGGCGGTGGCGAGTTCGGCGAAGGCGATCCCGGACGGTACGACCGGGGCCGGGAGCGTGGAGATGCCCGCGCTCTCCTCCAGGGCAATCAGCGAGCGCAGCGCGTCGACGGCGGTGCTGCCCGCGTCCGCCTGGCGGAACACGTCGTTGAAGACCTCCAGCGAGAGCGGGCCCCGGTACCCGGCGTTCACGACGTGGCGGACGAGGGAGGTCACGTCGAGGCCGCCCTGGCCGGGGAAGCAGCGGTAGTGGCGGCTCCACTGGAATACGTCCATGGCCATCAGCGGGGCGTCGGCGAGCTGCAAGAAGAAGATCTTCTCGCCGGGTATGGCCGCAATGCCTTCGAGGTCCTTGGGCTCAGAGCCGCGGGAGAGGATGTGGAAGCTGTCCAGGCAAACGCCGAGCGCGGGATGGCCGGCCTGTTCGACGATGCGCCAGGCGTGGTCGTACGTGCTGACGTGCCGCCCCCAGGCGAGCGCCTCGTAGGCGACGCGGATACCGAACTCCTCGGCCAGGTCGGCCAGTCGGCCGAGTTGCCCGGCGGCGAGCGCGTCGTCGTCCACGGCCTGCGGGGAGACGTTGGAGCACACCAGGAGCGTGTCGGCCCCGAGCCGGCGCACGACGTCGAACTTGCGCGCCGCCCGGCGCAGATTCCGTACGAACACCTCCTCGGGCACGGCCTCGACGTCTCGCATCGGCTGGTAGAGGTCGATCGTGAGCCCGAGGTCGGCTGCGCGGGCGCGGATCTCCTCCGGAGACAACGGGCTGGCGAGGAGATCGTTCTCGAAGATCTCGACACCGTCGAAGCCCGCGCGGGCGGCCGCGGTCAGCTTCTCGGTCAGTGAACCGCTGAGGCAGACCGTCGCGATGGACTTACGCATGCCCGCTCCCGTCGGAGTCCCGGATGCTGATCCAGCTCTTTCCGGCACGTGCGGCGGCACCGGCGAACGCCTGCTGGGCCTGCTCCAGCGGGAAGCAGGACTCGATGACGGCTCCCGGCCGGGCCTCGGGCAGCTCGGCGATCGCGGTGGTGAAGTCGCCGGGGTGGTCGTAGATCATCGACCCGCGGATCACCAGCTGGCGGCGGACCACGTCGTCGGTGGTGAACGGCAGTTGGTGGGAGTTGAGGCCGATCAGGACCACGGTGGCGCCGGGGGCGGCGCGGTCCACGGCCGGGCGCAGGGCCGGGGCATGGCCCGAGGTCTCGAAGACGTACGTGAACCCGGTGCGGCCGTCGTCGGGGGTTGCGCCCAACCGCGCGGCCCGGGCGAGCCGTTGCGGATGTGGTTCGGTGACGACGGGTTCGATGCCGAGGCGGGCCAGGATCAGGCACACCAGCAGTCCTTGGGCCCCGGCGCCGACGACCAGACAGCGGTCCGCGGCCGTGACGCCGCTGCGCCGTACGGCGGCCCGGGCCACGGTGTAGGGCTCGGTGCTGGCGAGGTCGGCGCCGGTGAGGCCGTCGGGGACGGGGTGCGCGAAGTGCGCGGGGAGGGCGGTGCGTTCGGCGAGAACGCCCGGGGCGTTCAGGCCGACGATGGTCCGGTGCGGGCAGGCCGAGGTCAGGCCGGTGAGGCAGTCAGCGCATTTCAGGCAGGCGTAGTTGGGTTCGATGACCACGCTCTGGCCCACCTGACGGTCCGGCACGTCGCTGCCCACGGCGGCGATCCGTCCGAAGCCCTCGTGACCCATGACCCACGGCGTCGTCGGCGGCCGACGCGTGCCGTGGAAGACGGCGAGGTCGGTACCGCACAGACCCACGCCGTCCATCTCCACGATGACGTCGTGGGGGCCGCAGACGGGCTCCGGCCACTCGTCGACGGTCTCGATCCTGTTCGGCCCCGTGAGGACAGCTGCTTTCACCAGAACTCCTAGCGGTCCGCTAGACGGATCATTCGATCCATTCTGCGGTCAGAATAGGGCGTGGATGGACCCTCAACAAGGCCGAGGGCCCGACAGGGCAAGGGGCCCCGGCATGGCCGGGACCCCCGAAAAGCTCCCCGATCCGAGCGGGACGACTCGGTCAGGCGGTCGCATCCGCCGCCGCGGTGGGCTGCCGTACGGCCCCTGGCGCCCCGGCCGCCGCGTCGTCGCCCCGCATGCGCAGCGCGACGAGGAAGGAGACGGCGCAGCCGAGGGCGATGTAGGCCGCGACCAGGGTCCAGCCGCCGTCCGCCCAGATCACCAGAGAGCTCGCGATGAACGGGGTGAAGCCGCCGCCGACGGCGCTGGCGAGCTGGTATCCGACGCCGGCGCCGCTGTAGCGGTATTCGGGGCCGAACATGTCGGTGAACAGGGACTGCTGGACGGAGACCGCCATGTCGTGGGCGATGTTCACCAGCAGTACGGCACAGGCGATGATCAGGACCAGCGAGCCGGACTCCATGGCCCAGAAGTACGGCACCGCGCTCGCGACGCCGACCAGGGCGCCCCAGCAGTAGATCTTGCGGCGGCCGAAGCGGTCGGCGAGATAGGCGAAGGCCGGGATGGTGAGGACGGCGAGACCGCCGACGGCCAGGTTGACGTTGAGCAGGCTGTCGCGGTTCAGGCCGAGTTCCTCGGTGCCGTAGGCGAGGCCGAAGGTCGTCACGCCGTAGAAGGTGAACAGCTCAACGAAACGCAGTCCGATGATGGCGAAGAAGCCCTTGGGGTTGGACTTCACGGCGGCCATCAGCGGCACCCGCGGCCTGGCCTCCTCGCTCATCGCGGCGACCTTCTTGGTGAAGACCTCGGACTCCTCGACCTTGGCCCGGATGATCAGACCGACGATCACCAGGGCCGCGCTGACCAGGAACGGAACGCGCCAGCCCCAGGAGCGGAAGGCCGCGTCAGATGTGGTGCCCGACATGACCTTGGTGATGAGGGTGGCCAGCAGCAAACCGACCGAGGCGCCGACCTGGACGCCGCTGCTGTAGAGGGAGCGCCACTTGGCGGGAGCGTTCTCCACCGCCATGAGGGCGGCGCCGCCCCACTCACCGCCGACGGCGAAGCCCTGCGCGGCGCGCAGGATCACGAGCAGCACGGGGGCCCAGATCCCGGCCTGGGCGTAGGTGGGCAGCACGCCGATCAGCGTGCTGGCCACACCCATGATCAGCATGGTGAGGACGAGCATCCGCTTGCGGCCGAGCCGGTCGCCGAAGTGGCCGAAGACGATGCCGCCGAGCGGACGGAACAGGAAGCCGACACCGAAGGTGGCCCAGGCCGCCAGCGTGCCGACGGCCGGAGAGGCGTCCGGGAAGAACAGGTCGCCGAAGAGGAGGCCGGCGACGATGCCGTAGAGGAAGAAGTCGTACCAGTCGACCACGGCTCCCATGAAGCTCGCGATCGCTGCTCTCCGCGCGACGCCGGAGGCTCCGGCACCGCCGGCCGCGACCGGCTGCTGCGCACTGCTCATCTCACATACTCCCTTGGATGCTGCGGCTCCCGTGGCCCGGGCGTGCCGCGCGAGCGGTGCGCGGCACGCCTGGGTCGGGACACGGATGGCTACGGTGGGGACAGATGCCTGGGCGACGGCGGACGCTCGGCGGGTGTGGAGCGGCCGTCACCGGCAAACCGGGCCATCGCCACAGCGTGCGGGCGGCGACCCTCAGGACAAGGTCCGTTGAGTGGACCGTTCGAACCAAGTAGCGGAAACATAAGGGGCGAGATTTCCGCCATCAAGGGTTACGCCAAGATTTCTTAGGCTTTACGGTTCCCGTGGTCCGCCTGGTGGACTAACGTCACGTGTGAGCGCGGTGACGGACACGGCAGGTGCCGCGCAGAGACGACCGGTACGGGGAGGGATTCGCGTGGACGACAGGGACGCACAGGGCGAGACGGTCAGAGAGCACAACGGGACGGGCGTCCGGAGCGTGCGGCGCGCCCTGGACATCCTCGGCCTGCTGAGCGAGGACCGTCCGGTCATCACCCTGCGCGAGATCACCGACGCCACCGGACTGGCCAAGACCACCGCCCTGCGCCTGGTCCAGACCCTGGAGGACAGCGGCCTGCTGTGGTCGCACCCGGCCGGCTACACCGCCGGGCCAGGCCTGTGGCGCTGGGCCTACCTGGCCCGCAGTCAGTGGGAGGTGCCGCGCGAGACCCGCAAGGTCATGCGTGACCTCGCCGACCGGCTGGGCGAGACGGTCAACATCTTCATCGCCCGCGACGTGAGCCGCGTCTGCGTCGCCCACGAGGAGAGCCCGCATCCGCTACGCCACGTCGTCGATGTCGGCGACGAACAGCCCCTGTGGGCCGGCGCCTCCTCCAAGATCCTGCTGCGCGACGCCTCCGAGACCCTGCTGCGCCGGGTCGCCACGGCCTCCCCGCACGGCGAGACGTACGCGGACCAGTTGCGCGCCTGGTCGCAGGAGGCGGCACAGCGCGGTTACGCCGTCAGCAGCAGCGAGTGGGACGAGGGCCTGACCGCGGTCGCCGTGCCGGTCACCGGCCGCTCGGGCGCGGTCGTCGCCTCGCTCTCCCTCAGCGGGCCCAGCCAGCGCTTCCCGTACGAGGCCGTGGAACGGTTCGCCACCGACCTCGCGGAAGCGGCCACGCTCATCTCCGCCCAGGGCTTCAGCCACCCGCTCAGCCCAGGTCGCTGACCCTGGTGCCGGCACGTACGGCCCGCGGGCGCGTGGCCCTGCCGACGGCGGCCTTCGCACGGGACACACGCAGAACGCCCGCCTGTGGCCTCCTGGGTTCACAGACCCTCGACGGCCGTGATCAGCCGTCGTACGGCTTCGTCGACCGTGGAGCGGGGGCAGCCCAGGTTCACCCGCATGTAGCCGTGGCCTTCGATCCCGAACTTCTGTCCCTTGTCCAGCCACAGGCGTGCCTTGGTGAGCATGAACGTGTCCAGGGACTCGGCGTCCATCCCGAGGCCACGGCAGTCCATCCATGCCAGGTAGAGGGAGTCGGCCGGCAGCACCCGCACCTGCTTGGTGGCGGTGTTGACCGCCTGTGCGAAGTGGCTGTGGTTGCCGCGCAGGTAGGTGAGGAGCTCCTCCAGCCAGGGCTCGCCGTGCGTGTAGGCGGCTTCGGCGGCGACCATGCCTAGCACGTTGACCAGCGGGAAGACGTTGCGCTCGTACTGGCGGGCCAGTTCCTCGCGCTGCCTCGGGTCAGGGACGAAGACGTTGGCGCTCTGCAGACCCGGGAGGTTGAACGTCTTGCTCGGGGCGGTGCAGGTGATGCTGTTCCGTGCGAATTCCCGGCCGAGCGAGGCGAACGGGATGTGCTTCCTGGCCGGGTTGATGATCAGATCCTGGTGGACCTCGTCGGAGATGACCAGGACGCCGTGCCGCGCGCAGATCTCGCCCATGGTCCTCAGTTCGTCCTCGGTCCAGACGTTCCCGGTGGGGTTGTGGGGGTGGCTCAGGATGAACAGCTTGGTGTCCGGGCGTATGGCGGCCTCGAACGTCCGGGCGTTGAACCGGTAGCCGTCGTCGGTCCGCTCCAGTGGGGCCAACGCGAGGTGGCGGCCGTTGAGCAGGACGTCGTTGTGGAAGTGGGCGTACACCGGCGGCTGGATCAGGACCGAGTCGCCCGGCGCGGAGAACGCCTGCACCGCGGTCTTGAGGGTGGTGATGATGCCCGCGGTCTGCAGCACCCACTCCCGCGGCACCTCCCAGCCGAACCGCTTGGCCTGCCAGCCGGTCACGGCGTCGAGGTAGCTGTCGGTCGCGCCGCCGGGGTACCCGAAGACGCCGTGGTCCACGGCCTGGTGGAGCGCGTCGATCACGGCCTGGGGAGCCTTGAAGTCGGTGTCGGCAACCCACATCGGCAGCGGGTCCGCCGCGGCCTCGTCGGCCGCGAGGAGCTGATGGGCGTAGGCCCACTTCATGGAGTTGGAGTTCTTACGGTCCACGACGGTGTCGAAGCCCGATCCCGCGGTTGCCGCCGCGGAGCCATGTCGTGGCTGGTCACGGGGTGTGGTTTCAGCTGCCATGGCTAAAGGCTAGCCAGGGCAGCGGGCAAAATGTTCGTGCACTTTGCTCGACCGAGGCGCATCAGCACTAGAATTTTGCTCGTGGACTCCACCGATCGCAAAATAGTTGCCATCCTCCAGTCCGAGGGGCGCATCACACTCACCGATCTGGCCGACAAGGTCCAGCTCAGCGTCTCCAGGTGCCAGCGACGCGTCCGTGACCTGGAGTCGGCCGGGATCATCCGCGGCTACCGTGCCGTCATCGATGCCGCGGCCCTGGGATACGGGTTCGAGGTCCTGCTCTTCGCCACGCTCAGCCGGCCCGACGCGGTGACCGAATTCGACGCGGCACTCGCCGAGATCCCTGAGGTCATCGAGGCACAGAGGCTGTTCGGCGAACCGGACTACCTGATCCGCGTGGTCAGCGCCGACCTTCCGTCGTACCAACGCCTCTACGAGTCCGTTCTCATCCACCTGCCAGGAGTCCGCGGCCTCAACTCGACGATCGTGATGAAGCAAGCCGTCGATCCCCGGCCCTTGCCCGGGCGACCGCCGCGTGAGGTGCATCCGGTCGGCCCCCGTTCATCGGCGAGGTCGATCCAGTCGTAACCTGCGGCCCTTGCGCCTCACGTCTGCGCGCATTGACATGTGCAGGTAATCGGCGGGTAAAGAGCGCTTTCTAGCGTCTGGGCGAGTTGTCGCTCACGGAAGAAGGATGATGGCGCCTTGAGAATCGCCCACCGGACCACTGCTCTGCTCCTCGCCCTCGCCGCCGCGGTGGGTGCGACCGTCACCGGCGCGAGCGCCGAACCCGGCGACGGCAAGGACGTCCCCGACGTCGCCGTCATCGGAACCGGCGGCACCATCTCCGGAGTCAGCACCAACCGGGTGTCCTTCCAGGACTACCGCTCCGGCCAGCTGGCCATCTCGAAGATGGTCGACGAACTGCGGCCGGAGGTCGACGGTCTCGCCGACGTCACCACCGAGCAGTTCGGCAACAAGGGCTCCAGCGCGTACACGATCGCCGACTACCGCCGCCTGACCGCCTCCGTCGACGCGGCGCTGAAGAAGAACGACGCGGTGGTGGTCACCACCGGAACCGACACGATGGAGGAGTTCGCGTACTGGCTCGACCTGACCGTGCGTAGCGACAAGCCGGTGGTCCTCACCGGCTCGATGCGCCCGTGGACGGTCATCGGCACCGACGCACCGGCGAACCTCTACAACGCGATCAAGCTCGCCGCGAGCCGCAAGACCACCTGCTACGGCACCGTCGTCATGCTCAACGACCAGATCCAGGCCGCCCGCGAGGTCCGCAAGACGAACGCGCTCCGCCTGGACACCTTCGACAGCGGCCCGACCGGCGAACTCGGCGTCGTCGACCAGGACAACATCCGTCTGCACCGAGCCCCGGCACGCGTTCAGAAGTGCGGCAAGAGCAGCTGGAACACACCCTTCGACCTGGATGGGATCGCAGCCGCAGCCGACGGACCGCTGCCGAAGGTCGAGATCGCGTACTCGTACCAGGACGCCGGCGGCGAGGCGGTCACCGCCTTCGCGAACGCCGGCGCCGACGGCATCGTCACCGCGGGCACGGGGGCGGGTGGCATCTCGCCCGCCATGTCGGCGGCCCGCACGGAAGCGGTCAAGAAGGGCGTGCTGTTCGCGTCGACCACGCGGACGGGGTCCGGCGCGGTGTACGGCTCGTCGGCGACGACCGGCGTCATCGGCGCGGAGGATCTGAGCCCGCAGAAGGCCCGTCTGCTGCTTCTGCTCTCGCTGGCGGCGACGGAGGACGAGAAGCAGGTACGGGAGTGGTTCTCGACGCTCGGGACGGCTCAGTTCGTCACGCGGTGAGGCTCAATTCGTCGGCTCAGTCCGTCATTGGTGAGTCGTCGGCGGGTCCGTCTCGGCGGCTGTCAGGGCCTCGGCCGCCCTGGCCGCCGCCGTTTCCACCAGCCGTATGCCGGTGGCCATGGAGGGCTGGTCGTCGCTCAGTACGGCTATGAGCAGCCGGTGACCGTCGTGCTGTACGACGCCGATGGTGTTGACCACCCACAGTCCGGTGGCGCTGCGGGGCAGCCAGCCGTTCTTGACGGCGGCGGCGACGGGGGCGGTGGCGGCTGCGGAGGGAGTATCGGATGGGGTGCCGGCGGGGGTTGCGATGGCGGTCGGTCGGCTTGCGGTCGGTGTGCTTGCGGCGGTGGTCGCCGGGCTCTGGGCGGCCGTGACGCCCCAGTCCTGACCCGGGTGTATGCGGGTCATCAGGTCGTACAGGTAGGTCCGGGACGCACTCGACAGCGCGGAGTCGTCGCGGGTGATGGCCTCCAGTAGGCGCAACTGGTCCGCCGCGGTGGTCTGGGTCAGCCCCCACAGTCCACCCGGTCCGGGCGTGGTGGCGGTGAGTCCCAGCCGCTCGTTGGCCTCGGCGAGGCCGGTGCTGCCGCCGATCCGTGTCCAGAGGCGGCTGGCGGAGGCGTTGTCGCTGACGCGGATCATGGGCCCGGCGTCGTTCTTCTCCTGCTGTGTCAGGGGACGGCCCTCGCGCTGCGCGCGCAGCAGGAGCGCGGCGAGGATGTCGGACTTGACGATGCTGGCGGTGGCGAACCGGTGTTCATCCGGGGCGTACACGGCACGGATGCCGGTGGCCGTGTCGGCGATGGCCAGCGAGAAGTGGCCGCGGGCGCCTTCGGCCACGTCCGCCAAGGCGTCGGCGACCCGAGCGTTGGCGGCTGCCTCGGCGGCCTCCCTGGCGGCCGCGACAGCGGCTGCGGAACGGCTCGAGAGGGTGCCGGCGCTCGCCGGTGCGACGATTCCGGCCGACACGGACGGGGCGGGCGCGGGGGTCGAGTGCACGGGAGGTGACCCTGCCACGGGCAGCGGGCCGACGGCCAGGGCCGCGGACAGCGGTCGCGGGACGCCGCTCTCCGTCTTCCGCGCGGCCGGGACCGTCCCCGTCACACATGTGTCGCCCAGCACCAGGGCCGCAAGCGCGGCGCACCACAGGCCCCACCAAGGCGCCCGCGTCCACCAGACCGTTCCTCCGAGTCCCTTCACGGTTCAGAGGAAAGCCTCGGCATGTTTCGCGGGGATGAGGGTTGCGGTGCGGTTCACGAAACAAGCGGGCGGTCGGCTTGCGTCTCCGCCTCCGTCCAGCCTCCATCCATACGCGTGCGCCGAGCATCTGGGCTGGACTCAGCCCGGCTCGGGACCGGTGCCGGTTCCGTCGGCTCCACTGGCTCCACCGGCTCCCAGCAGGCCCGTCAGGGCACCGACCGGATCCAGGTCCGGGGTGCCCCTCGGCCACCAGTCGTCGCGGCCGGGCTCGGACTCGTACGCGTACCAGAGGCCGTCGCGGCCGAGGCGCAGCTGGACATGGCCCTGGGGGTGGGTGAGGCGGTTGTGCCAGGGACGGAAGGCCGGGAAGTCGGCTGCGAGGAGCGCCGGCCGTGCGCGGTCGAAGCGGCCGGCGGGCGGGTCCCAGTACTCCTCGAGAACTGCGAGACCCGCCTCGCCGCCCTGGCGCCAGGCTGCGACCGCGCGAGCGAGGTCGGCGGGAGTGCGGCCAGCAGCGGAGGCAAGGGAGGCGTACAGCGCCCGGCCGGATCCGGTGAGGCCGGAACCGGGGCGGGCCGCGGCGAGGCGGACGGCGTCCTGCCAGAGGGTCAGCTCGGCGACGGAGTCGCGGCCCGTGGCGAGCAGAGCGTGCGCGCGGGCCGCCGCATCGGTGGCCAGCTGGTCGAGGGCGAATGGGTCCGGGCCTCCCGGAGCTGCGGGGTAGACCGGCGGATGCTCGGGGTGCGGGGGCGTGGGCAGTGGGGGCGGGAGGGGCTGGAGTTGGCGTGGGGCGAGGGCGTCCCGGGCGCGTACCCCGGGGAAGGGCGGCGCGTCCTGGGCCGGACGTGCAGCCTGCGCGGCGTTGCGGCGGGACAGCTCGTCCAGCAGCTCCCGCTCACCTCGGCCGCGCATCAGCAGCAGCACGAAGGGGTCCTCGTCGAGCAGGCGGGCGGTCTGGTAGCAGAGGGCCGCGGCGTGCTTGCAGGGGTAGCCGAAGTCGGGGCAGGAGCAGTCGGGTCGGAGATCTCCACGGCCTGGAAGGAGGTCGACTCCGCAGTCGGCGAGCGAGTGCGGCATGTCCTTCTCCAGCAGCGCGGCGATACGTCCGGGACGCTCGGCGGCCGCGTCCAGGAATCGGTCCCACTCGTCGTCGGAGAGGACACGCAGGGCGATGCGGGTGCGGTACGGGCGGGCGCGGCTGCCCTGCACGTACGCCAGGACGAGGCCGGGCGTGACGGTGATCGCGCCCACGTTGCCCTGCGCGGCATAGCGTCGGCCGCGGGCGAGCCGGCCCTGGTCGAGCGAGAGATCCTCCAGCGCCTCGGTCCATGCGTTGCCCCACCATGTGTGTGCGAAGTCGGCGTCGGGGGTGGCGAGGCCGGGAGGCAGGGCGCCGAAGGTACGGCGCAGCTCCGGACCCGTTCCCGTCCCTGTCGCCGGCCCTGTCGCCGCGCCCGGGGCGGTGCCAGCGGTGCCTGCCCGGCCGCGTTCGCCGATGCGACCGCGGCCGCCTTCCCCGGCGCCACCGCGGATGCCGCCGCGACGGGGAACGCGCGGCGCCTCATCGCCGTCCGGCACGTCGTCGGCGGGCTCGTCGCGCACCGGGGCACCGGGCGGGTGGGCCTCCGCTGCGGAATGGGGTGCGCTGTGGGTGAGAGGTGCCGGTGCCCCCATCGCCCCCACGGAACGACTGCCCACAGCGGTAGTGGCGGGTGTCCCCTGAGGGGTGGGCGACCCCTGGGCGGCTGACCCGGGAGTGGTGGGCGCGCCCTTGGCGGTGGCTCCTGCCGAGGAGGTGGTGGACGTCCTGGAGGTTTTGGGCGCTCTGGGGGTGCCGGGCTCGGCGGCGCGTGTTGAGGTGGCCGGTGCTTCGGGGGCCGGGGCCGCCAGTCGCCGCTGCGCGGCGCGTAGCGCGTGCCGTGCCGCGTCGCCAGGACGCGGCTTCGGCCCAGTGTCCTCGAGGCGTCCGTCCTGCGGTGCTACATCCCGAGCAACGTCAGCACCCCCGGCACCGCCGTCGCCACCGCGCTCGCGGTCACCACCGCGCGCACCGTCGAGCCGCGCCCGAGAGTCCACGCCGCCCCCGGCGCCAGCCAGACGACCGGGGCCATCCCGGCCATCCACGCCCTCGTCATCGCGGGGGCCCGTACCCCCGCGCCCTGTGCCGCCCCGCCCTCGGCGGGCTGCGCGCAGCGCCATGCGGGCCGCATCCGCGGGCCGAGCCGAGGCCGCCGTGCGGTCGGGATCGGGCGGCTGCGGATGGCGTGTCATGGCTGCCTCCGTAGGGAGACCAGGTCGGCCAGCTCCCGGTCCGTCAGATCCGTGAGCGCCGTCTCGCCGGAGGCGAGGACCGCGTCGGCGAGGGCGCGCTTCGCCGCGAGCATCTCGGCGATGCGGTCCTCCACCGTGCCCTCGGTGATCAGGCGGTGGACCTGGACGGGCTGGGTCTGCCCGATGCGGTACGCACGGTCGGTGGCCTGTTCCTCGACCGCCGGGTTCCACCACCGGTCGAAGTGGATCACATGGCCTGCGCGTGTGAGGTTGAGGCCGGTGCCGGCGGCCTTGAGGGAGAGGACGAGGACCGGGGTCGCTCCACTCTGGAAGCGGTCGACCATGCGCTCACGCTCGACGACACGTGTCCCGCCGTGCAGCAGCTCGGCGGGCACGGCACGCTCGGCGAGGTGTGCCTCGAGCAGCCGGGCCATGCCGACGTACTGCGTGAAGACGAGCGCCGAGCCGTCCTCACTGAGGATCGTGTCCAACAGCTCGTCGAGCAGGGTGAGTTTGCCGGAGCGGCCGAGGAGACGGGCAGGAGCCGTACCTTCCTTCAGATACTGCGCGGGATGGTTGCAGATCTGCTTGAGCGCCGTGAGGAGTTTCAGGACCAGGCCCCGGCGGGCCATCCCCTGAGCCGTGCCGATCGCGGTCATGGACTCGCGGACGACCGCCTCGTACAGCGAGGCCTGTTCGCGAGTCAGCGGCACCGGGTGATCCGTCTCGGTCTTCGGCGGCAGTTCGGGCAGGATGCCCGGGTCCGACTTCTTGCGGCGCAGCAGGAAGGGCCGGACGAGCCGGGCCAGGCGCCGGGCGGCCTCCTCGTCCTCGCCGCCCTCGACGGCACGCGCGTGCCGGGCGCGGAACGACTTGAGCGGTCCGAGCAGCCCCGGTGTCGTCCAGTCGAGCAGCGCCCACAGCTCGGAGAGGTTGTTCTCGACGGGGGTGCCCGTGAGGGCGACCCTCGCCGGGGCGGGGATCGTGCGCAGCGCCACCGCCGTCGCCGAGTAAGGGTTCTTGACGTGCTGCGCCTCGTCGGCGACGACCATGCCCCATTTCTCCTGCGCGAGCAGGGGCGCACTGGAGCGCATCGTGCCGTACGTCGTGAGGACGAACCCGCCGCGGTCCGGCTCCTCCAGGGTGCGGTCCGGCCCGTGGTAGCGGCGCACGGGGACACCCCGCGCGAAACGGGCGATCTCCCGCTGCCAGTTGCCCAGGAGCGACGCGGGGCAGACCACGAGGGTCGGCTCGGGCCGCGCCCGGCGCAGGTGCAGCGCGATGACGGTGACGGTCTTGCCGAGGCCCATGTCGTCGGCGAGGCAGCCGCCCAGGCCGAGCGAGGTCATCATCTCGAGCCAGGCGAGTCCCCGGATTTGGTAGTCGCGCAGCCGGGCCTGCAGCGTGGGCGGCGGCTCCACCGGGGCCACCCCGGCGGTGAGCCGGTCGCGCAGTGCGGCGAGCGCGCCGACCGGCACCGCCTCCACGGTCTCGCCGTCGACCTCCGTGGTGCCGGTGAGCGCGACGGACAGGGCATCCACCGGGTCGAGGAGGCCGAGTTCGCGTTTGCGGGCCTTGCGCACCATGGCCGGGTCGGCCGTCACCCACCGGTCGCGCAGTCGTACGACGGGCCGGTGGGCCTCGGCGAGGGTGTCCATCTCGGCCTCGGTGAGCGGATCCCCGCCGAGCGCCAACTGCCAGCGGAACTGCAGCAGTTCCTCGGCCTCGAAGAAGCCGGTTCCGTCGGTCGCGGAGCCGGGAGCAGGCCGCACCACCGCGGTGGCGGAGAGATCGCGGGCGAGGTCGCGCGGCCAGTGCACGGCGACCCCGGCGGCGCCGAGCCGGGTGGCCGCGGGCCCCAGCAGGTCGTACAACTCGTCCTCGGACAGGACCAGTACGTCCGGTACGTCCTGGTCGGTGAGGCGGTCGAGCGGGGGCCAGACTCGGGCGGCGCGGCGCAGGGCGAGCGCCGCGTCGACACGCGCGCGTGGCCCGAACGACGCCTCCCCCTCCCCCGCCCACAGCGCCGCCGCGTCGATGACGAGCGTCGGGTCGGCGAGGCTGTGCACCTGGACCACGGCGGCTCCGGCGCTGCGGGCGCCGTCCGTCGAGTCGAAGACGTCGTACGCGGACAGGTCGAGGCGGAGCGAGATGCGTACGCCCGCGTCCATTCCGGCCGCGACCTCTGCCGCCCAGTCCCGCGCCCCGGCCAGCGGCTGCGGCTCACGCGCGGCGAACGGCGCGCCGGTGGCGTGCGGCGCGGCCGGGGTGCGCGGCAGGGTGTCGGCGACCGCGTCGAGGAAGGCCCGCACCAGCGCCTCCGGGTCGGGCAGGTGCAGGGGGACACGGTCCGGAAGCGGGTTGGCATGGCCCTCGTACGGCAGGGCGGCGGCGATGGCGCGCAGATGCGCGATGTCGTCCGCGTCCAGCGGGCCGGCGCGCCAGGCGTCGTACCCGCCTGGGCTGAGGCCGGGCAGCAGGCGGCCGCGGGCGATGAGCCTCAGGGCGTGCAGGGCCGCGGCGCCCCAGCAGGCGGTGGCCGGGTGGGCGGCCGGGTCGTGCCGGGCGCGCACGAGCAGCGGCAGGGCGTCGGCGAGCGGGAGCAGCAGCGCCGGGACGGCTGCCCTGCGGACGCCGCCGGTGCGGCCGTGGCGCCGGACGACGGTCAGCTCCGCGAGCCCGACCGCGTCCGGCCGGTCACCCGACTCCCTACGGTCGCCAGGCTCCGGGCGCCCGCGCGACTCCGAACGCTCACCGGGCTCCGGACGGTCACCGAGTCCTGCGATCTTGCCCGCAGGATCCGTAACCGCGCCCGCAGGCAGTGGCCCCCCGCCGTCCGGGTCCCAGAAGGCCACCCGGCCCTCGCGCGGCACCTGCGACGGCAGGAAGACCGCGGCGAGCCGCACGGACACCGCCTCGTCCGCAGTGCGCGCACCCACGCTGACCGCCACGCTTCCCTCCCTCCGTCGCACACGTCGGATCACACTCGGATCTGATTCCGGTCGGACTCGGATCAGACGTCTTCGACTCTAACGACGGGGACTGACACCAGCGGAGCTCAGCGGGCGGTCACACAGACCGGCCCGCCCTCGCCCCCGGGAACACCGAGGGACGGGGACGGGCCCGGGCCCTCACCTCGCGTCACGTACCGTCACTTATAGGTGACGTCGACGCGCTGTAGCGGCAGTGCGTTCCGTCCGGGGCCGTGCCGAGGGCGGTCGGTTCGGCGCCGGAGTCGTTGCCCTTGAAGCGCTCACAGACGGTGATCTCCTTGCTGCCGTCGCCGACGATAGTCACGCCCGAGACGCGTCAGGGCGTCGTCGTGGAGACCACGTAGACCATGGGGTGTTCCGGGTTCGATCGGTCGACCACGACGTCCAGGGTCGGCTGCGGGTCCTTCTGCTTATGGGTGAGCCCGGACCAGGAGCCCCGTGCGGAGAAGTCCCAGCCGACGATCCTGCGGTCCCGTGGCCTGATGGCGATGTCCTGGTCCGCGAGGGTGTCGTCGTTTGCGCCGATCTTGTCGAGGAAGGTGTCCAGACCCTTGTCACTCGTCAGGAACTGGACGTAGAGACGGCTGGTCTTCCAGTTGTTCGTCTCGTAGTAGGCGACCTCCTCGGAGTGCGGCGGTATCGGCACGTCGTACAGACGGCGCTGGACCCGGGAGGGCCAGCCCTCCGTGAGGCCGGTCGCGGAGTACTTCCTCTCCTTGTCCTTGCCGCTGTCGCGGCTCTGGTTGGCGGAGATCACGAGGTAGCCGGCGGGAATGCCGATGAGGAGCACGATGATGACCGCCGTCAGGAGGCGGCGGCGGACCACGTGCCTGCGGTTCTCGGGGCGTCCCGGAACACCGTCATCGTCCGTGGGCGGCGACTGGCGGGGTACGAGGGGCGTCACTGGTTTCCCTGGGTGGTGCGGGTGCGGGTGCGGGTGCGGGTGCGGTCGAGGGTGGGGGTGGCGGACGGTTCGGTCCGGCGGCCGCGGCCAGTGCGGGCCGTGGCCGGGTGGGCGTGCATCACTCCGGCGCCTCCGCCGTGTCCGCACCGCGTCGCGCCTGCGCGTACCGCTCGTATCGTTCGTAGCGCTCGACGCGGCGCCGCTTCGCGCGCCGGAAGCGGCGGGCGACCAGGCGGGCCAGGTCGGCGGCGCCGACCATGCCGGCCTCGGGGCCGAGCTGGGCGCGGACGATGCGGGCCTCTGGGCGGTAGCCACGGCCGGTGAGGTGGCGCTTGAAGGCGTCCCGCGCGGGGCCGATCAGCAGGTCGTCGGCGGCCGAGACACCGCCGCCGATCACGAAGCACGACGGGTCCAGCGCCGCCGCCAGATTCGCGATGCCGACGCCGAGCCACTGGCCGATGTCCTGGAGGAGCTCGACGCACATGGCGTCGCCCTCACGCGCCAGCTCGGTGATGAGCGGTCCCGTGATCTCCAGGATGTTGCCCTTGACGTGCTCGATGATGTTGAAGGCCACCGGGGAGTCGGCGGCGGCCAGCTCGCGGGCCTCGCGGACGAGCGCGTTGCCGGAGCTGTACTGCTCCCAGCAGCCGCGGTTGCCGCACGGGCAGCGGTGGCCGCCGGGCACGACCTGCATATGGCCGAACTCGCCGGCGACGCCGTACTTGCCGCGCTTGACCTGCCCGTCCTCGAGGATCGCGCCGCCGATGCCGGTACCGAGCGTGATCATGACGAGGTGGTCCTCGCCGCGTCCGGCGCCGAAGCGCCACTCGGCCCAGGCGGCGGTGTTCGCGTCGTTGTCGACGAGTACGGGCACGGAGAGCCGCTCGGAGAGGCGGTCCCGGAGGGGTTCGTTGCGCCACGACAGGTGGGGGGCGAACAGGACGCGCGCGCGGTCGGCGTCGACCCAGCCGGCCGCGCCGATGCCGACGGCGTGCACGTCGTGCCGGTCGGAGAGGTCCAGGACCAGCTCGACGATGGTGTCCTCGACGACCCTGGGGCTCTTGGACTTGTCCGGGGTCTCGGTGCGGAGCTTCTCCAGGATGTTGCCGTCCGCGTCGACGACACCCGCCATCACCTTCGTACCGCCGATGTCGATGCCGACGGTAGGTACGCGGGGCGCCGTGAGGTGCGAACGACGCTCACGCGTCCCCACAGTCCGCAGGACGGGGGCCCGGCGGGAGCCTATCGGGGCGCCCGCTGCTCGTGAGGGGCTGAGAGCCCGGGGCAGTGCGAGGTCGCGGTAGGTGCTCATCGCGCCGATTCTGCCTCACGCCCGCACGGGCCTGCATGACGACGCCCGAGCCCCGAGGGGACAATGGGCGTTCCCTTCAAGAGCATTTCGGTCATTCCACCCGATTCGGTGCCGCTTCCTTCGAGTATCCGCTCACATCGGCGGACACCGATGCCGCCGACACAGATCCCGCGGACACCGATGCCGCCGACACAGATCCCGCGGGCCCCGAGGCCGCAGACACCGGAGCCGGGGACACCGATTCCCGCTCCAGCTCGTGGCGGAGGGCCTCCAGCTCCGAACCGCCCGCCATCTGCCGGGTGAGCTCGTCGAGCGTGATGCCGTCCTTGAGATGGCTGCCCGCCATGGTGCCCCGCTTCAGCAGCACGAAGCGGTCGCCCACGAGGTAGGCGTGGTGCGGGTTGTGTGTGATGAGGACGACACCGAGCCCTGCATCCCTGGCGGCGGCCACGTACTTGAGGACCACACCCGACTGCTTGACGCCGAGGGCCGCCGTCGGCTCGTCCAGTACGAGGACCTTGGCCCCGAAGTGGACGGCGCGGGCGATCGCCACGGACTGCCGTTCGCCGCCCGACAGGGTGCCGATCGGCTGGTCGACGTCGCGCAGGTCGATGCCCATGCGCAGCAGTGCGGAGCGGGTCGTCTCACGCATGAGGCCCACGTCGAGGCGCTTGAAGAGGCCCCTTCCCTTCCGGGGCTCGGAGCCGAGGAAGAAGTTCCGCCACACCGGCATCAGCGGGACGACGGCCAGGTCCTGGTAGACCGTGGCGATTCCGCGGTCCAGGGCCTCACGCGGGCCCGCGAGGCTGACCTCGTCGCCCTCGATGCGGAAGGTGCCCGCATCGTGCTGGTGCAGGCCCGCGACGATCTTGATGAGGGTCGACTTGCCGGCGCCGTTGTCGCCGAGGACGCAGGTGATCTCGCCCGCGTGGACCTCCAGCGAGACGCCTTCCAGGGCGCGGACCGTGCCGTAGTACTTGCTGACGTCGTCGAGCTCGACGAGCGCGGGACGCGCCGCGGCGTCCGCTGTCGTCGTGGCGGTCGTCGTCGCGGTCGTCATGAGGTGGCCTCCGCACGCTTGCGCACCCAGGCGTTGAGCAGGGTCGCGAGGAGCAGCATCGCTCCGAGGAAGAACTTGAACCAGTCCGGGTTCCATTCGGCGAAGACGATGCCCTTGCTCGTCATGCCGAAGATCAGGGCGCCGACGGCGGACCCCACCGCGGAGCCGTATCCGCCGGTGATCAGGCAGCCGCCGATGACGGCCGCGATGATGTAGATCAGCTCGTTGCCGACGCCCTCGCCGGACTGCACGACGTCGTACGACAGGAGCAGGTGCTGGCCTGAGACCCAGGCGGCGAAGGCGACGCCCATGTACAGGCCGATCTTGGTCTTGTTCACCGGGACGCCGACCGCGCGGGCCGCGTCCTCGTTGCCGCCCACGGCGAAGATCCAGTTGCCCGCGCGCGTGCGGAGCAGGATCCAGGTGGCGACGGCGACCAGCGCCAGCCACCACAGGATGGTCACCTTGACGGTGACGCCGCCGACGGTGAGCTGCGATGCGAACAGGGCCCGGGCGGAGGGGAATCCCTCCATGTCGGAGATCGACTTCGTGGAGACCGTGCCGCTGATGAGCTTGGTGAAGCCGAGGTTCATGCCGGTCAGCATCAGGAACGTGCCGAGCGTGATGATGAAGCTCGGCAGCTTGGTGCGGGTCAGCAGTACGCCGTTGAAGAGCCCGAAGGCGAGCGTCACCAGCAGCGAGACGCCGACGCCGACCCAGACGTTCGCGGTCATCTGGTAGCTGAACATCGACGAGATCAGCGCCGAGCTGGTCACCATGACGCCCGCGGACAGGTCGAACTCGCCGCCGATCATGAGCAGCGCGACGGGTACGGCCATGATGCCGATCGTCGACGCGGCGTACAGGACGGTGCTGAGGCTGGAGGCGCGCAGGAAACTGTCCGCGAAGACGGCGAAGAAGAGAAAGACGGCGACGGCTCCGACGACGGAGCCCAGTTCGGGACGGCCGAGCAGCCTGCGCAGCGGTGAGGTGGTGAGCAGCCGTTCGTCGCGGGAGGGTTTCTGTGGTGCGGGGCCGGGCTTCGCGCCGGGCGCGGAGGCGGGAGCGGTGCCGGTCATCGGGTCCCCCGCTCCGTGTACTCGGCGAGCGCGGCGGCCTGGTCCTTCGTGATGATCTGCGGCCCGGTGAGGACCGGCTTGCCGCCGCCGAGCACGTCGGCGTTGTACTTGTACAGCCACAGCAGGTCGACGGCCTGGTAGCCCTGGAGGTACGGCTGCTGGTCGACGGCGAAGCCGAGCGTGCCGGCCTTCAGCGCCGCCGCCACCTTGGCGTTGAGGTCGAAGGTGTCGACCTCGGCCTTGCTGCCCGCGCTCTGCTTGGCCTTGACGGCGGCGTCCGCGTAGGGCGCGCCGAGCGTGACGACGGAGTCGATGGACGGATCGGCCTGCAGCTTGGCCTCGATGGAGGACTGGACGTCGGGCATGTTCGTGCCGTCGACGTAGAGGTTCTGCATCTCGCCGTCGAACGTGTCGTCGGCGCCCGCGCAGCGCTGTTCGTGGCCGACGTTGCCCTGCTCGTGCAGGACGCAGAGCGCCTTCTTCCGGCCGCGCTCGTTCAGCTCCTCGCCGACGGCCTCGCCCGCGACGGTCTCGTCCTGGCCGATGTGGGTGAGCGCGCCGAACTCCTTGGACTCGGCGGAGCCGGAGTTGACGGTCACCACCGGGATCCCGGCCTTGACGGCGCGGGCCACGGCCGCCTTCATGGCGTCGGGCTTGGCCAGCGTCACGATGATGCCGTCGACCTTCTTGTCGACGGCGGCGTCCACGAGCTGCGCCTGCTGCTGCGCCTCGTCGCTGTGCGAGTACAGGAAGTTGATGTTGTCCTTGACCGCGGCCTGCTTGGCGCCGTTCTGGACGATGTCCCAGAAGGCGTCGCCGTCGCCGGAGTGGGTCACCATCGCGAAGGTCCAGCGGGGCGTGTCCACCGCGGCCCTGCCCCCGGCGGCCGCGGCCTTGCGGGCGTCCTCTGCGCGCTTGCCGCCGGTGCTGCTGCATCCCGCCAGGGACAGCCCGAGCGCCGCCACCAGCACGGCGCCCATCGCACGTACCCCTGTCCGAACCCTTGCCACGACGCCGCGCCCTTCCTGAACTCCTGCTCGATGGTCGGGGCCGGATGTTCTCCGACCTCGAACGACTCATTATCGAGGACAGAAATCCGGTATCCGGACACGCGGCGCTGTGCACAAGCTCACGTCCGGCGGGCTTCAGGTCACGTCGGGCGGGCTTCCCGGGCTTTGAAGGAATTCAGGGAACGGATTCAGGGGAGGGATTCAGGACCGTACGAGCAGCTGGAACTCGAAGGAGTAGCGCGAGGCCCGATACGTGTGCGAGCCGAACTCGACGGCGCGGCCCGTGTCGTCGAAGGTGGTGCGCTGCATGGTGAGCAGCGGGGCACCCTCGGGCTCGGTCAGCCGCTCGGCCTCCTCGGCTGTGGCGGAGCGGGCGCCGATGGTCTGGCGGGCGCTGTGCAGCGTGATGCCGGCGGCGCGCATCAGCCGGTAGAGGCCGGTGGCCTCCAGCTGCTCGGTGTCCAGGGCGAGCAGCCCGCGGGGCAGCCAGTTGCACAGATACGCCATGGGCTCGCCGTGGGCCAGCCTCAGCCGCTCGACGCGCTGTACGTCACTGCCCTCCGCGACCCCGAGGGCGGCGGCGACCTCGGCGGACGCGGGTTCGAGGATATTGCCCAGAACGCGAGTGGCCGGGCGCTGGCCGGCCGACTCGAGGTCGTCGTAGAGGCTGCTGAGCTCCAGCGGCCGCTTCACCTGGCTGTGCACGACCTGGGTGCCGACACCACGGCGGCGTACGAGCAGGCCCTTGTCGACGAGCGACTGGATGGCCTGCCGGACGGTCGGCCGGGACAGTCCGAGCCGCGCGGCGAGCTCGATCTCGTTGCCGAGGAGGCTGCCCGGCGTGAGCGTTCCGTGCTCGATCGCCGCTTCCAGCTGCTGCGACAGCTGGAAGTACAGCGGGACCGGGCTGTTGCGGTCGACGCTCAGTTGGAGCGACACGGTGGCATCGACATCTGGTTTGGACACGGAGTGAGCGTAGTCGCCGCCAAATGACGACGGGAAGTCGAGAGGTTCTGTTGTCCGGACAACCGTACGATTCGCGAGTGACGCCCCTCACGGCTCACGGTGCCTGCGGTCGGCGTCATCGGGTCGCCCCTCTGGTGAAGCCGTTGTAGATGTACCGCTGCAGGAAGAGGAAGGCGATCAGCGTGGGAAGGATCACCAGTACCGCGCCCGCCGAGATGGTCTCCCAGTGCGCCCCGAAGGGCCCCTTGAAGCGGAAGAGCGAGGTGGAGATGGTGCCGAGGTCCTCCGACGGCATGTAGAGGAACGGGATGTAGAAGTCGTTGTAGACCGTGATGCCCTTGATGATGACGACGGTCGCGATGGCCGGCTTGAGAAGCGGGAAGATGATCTTCCGATAGATGGTGAAGGCGTTCGCGCCGTCCAGTCGGGCCGACTCGTCAAGCGAGACCGGGATGCCCCGGATGAACTGCAGGAAGATGTAGATCGACACGATGTCCGTGCCCATGTAGAGCACGACGGGCGCCCACCGGCTGTCGAAGAGGCCGAAGCTGTCGACGATCTGGAAGGTCGCCACCTGCGTGGTCACGCCGGGCACCAGCGTCGCGATCAGGAACAGCGCCACCACGAGCTTCTTGAGGCGGAAGTCGAACCGGTCGATCGCATACGCGGTCATGGAGCCGATCACGACGGTTCCGGTGATCGCGAAGGCCAGTATGAACGCGGTGTTCCCGAACGCCGCCAGCATCTGGCCGTCCTGGAAGGCCGTCACGTAGTTGGACAGGTTCAGCCAGTCGTCGGGCAGCGTCAGGGCGCCGCTGCCGCGCGCCATCTCCTTCGAGGACTTCAGCGAGGTGAGGAAGACGCCACAGAGCGGCAGCAGCACGACGACCGCGGCCAGGATCAGAGAGGCGTACTTCAGCGTGGCGGCCGTGGCCGCACGGGGCGTCATACCAGGTCCACCTTGTCGTCCGGAACGAGACGGCGCTGAACCCACGTCACCGCCAGGATGATCAGCAGCAGGACGACGGCTGCCGCGGAGGCGAGTCCCGTCTTGTTGAACTGGAAGGCGAGCTTCACGGTCTGGATCACGAAGGTCTCGGTGCCGGTCGCGCCGCCGGTCATGATGTACGGGACCTCGAAGGCCGACAGCGAGCCCGAGATGGCGAGGATGGCGCTCAGCGTGATGATGGGCCGGATCCCGGGCGCGATGATGTGCCGGAACTGCTGCCACCTGTTGGCGCCGTCGAGCTCCGAGGCCTCGTACAGCTCGCTCGGGATGGACTGGATCGCGCCGAGGAACAGCACGAAGTTCAGGCCCATGAAGCGCCATACGGAGACCCCGGCCAGCGAGACGTTGGCCGATGTGGAGGTGGAGAGCCAGGCCCGGTCGGTGTCGACGCCGAACAGGGCGAGCACCGAGTCGAGCGTGCCGCCGTCCTGGAAGAAGTACAGGAACACGAAGCCGATCGCGACCCCGTTGATCAGGTACGGGAAGAACAGCACCCCTTTGAAGAAGTTCCGGAAGCGGGTGTTGAAGCTGAGGATCGTGGCGAAGTAGAGCGCGGCGGCGATCTGCACCACCGACGCCGCCAGGTAGTAGAGGCTGACGAAGAACACCTGGAACAGCTCGGGCCGCGTGAAGATGTCCACGTAGTTCCCGACACCGGTGTACGACAGTTCGGGACTCACGCCGTCCCAGTCGGTGAAGCTGTACGCGACCATGTTGGCGACAGGTGCGTAGGTGAACGTCACCAGCAGAACGAGCGCGGCGGCCATGAACAGCCACGGCGTTGCACCCCGCAGCAGGCGCGCGCGCCAGGGACGGGGGGCGGGACCGGGCAGGGCCACCGGAGCCCCCGCCCTGCCCGGCCGGCCCCTCCTCCCCCAGGCTCTCGACTTCGCCCGAGCCGGGGGGACCCCCACGGAGGCCGCCTGGGATGTGGCCTCGGATGCCGTGTCGGTCATCGCGGGCGCCCCTCAGGAGCCCGCCGTCTTCGCGGCGTCCGTCCAGCGCTTCGACAGGTCCGCGAAGTAGTCCTCCAGGCTGCCCTTACGCGCGCCGCGGGCGAGGTCCACGAGGTCCTGGCGGTAGTCGGGCTTGTTCAGGCCGATCTCCGAGGCGTTGTCGATTTCATTGACCAGAGCGGTGTTGGTCTGGTCGAGCTCGATGAACTTGACACCCGCGTCCTCGTAGGGCTTCAGCACGTCGGGCAGCGGAGCGCCCTTGACCGGCGAGAGAGTCAGATTGTCCTCGGCGTACCCGGACTTGTCGGTGAACCAGTCGATCCAGGCGCGGGCCGCCTGCTTGTGCTGGGAGTGGATGCTGACGGCCTGGTTGTAGTCGGGCGCGACCAAGGGGCAGAACACGCCGTCCTTCTGGGCGGGGAAGGGCATGAATCCGACGTCGTCCGGATCGGTGCCGGCTTCCTCGGCGGCGGCCTGCATCTGCGTGATCGCCCAGGAGCCCAGCCACATCGTGGCGATCTCGCCCTTGGCCAACTTGGGCTTCGAGCCCTCCCAGTTGGTGGTGGTCGGGTCCTTCTCCACGAGGCCGTGGTGCACGATGTCGTACAGCAGCGTGTCGATCGTCCGGAGTTCGCCGCCCTTCGCCCACGGATCCGATGCGGCAAGCTTGTCGTTGGCCTGGACATCGCAGCTGACCGACCCGATCGCGCCGGTCCACTGGCTCAGCGGCCACATGTCCTTGAAGTTGGTGTAGTACGGGATGGCGTCCGTCTTGGACTTGATGGCTTTGAGGTCGGCGATGAACTCGGCCGGAGTGGTGGGCCAGTCGGTGACTCCGGCCTCCTGCCAGACCCTCTTGTTGTAGATGAACCCAGGGGTCACACCGATCGGGCTCTGCCCGTAGACCTTGCCGCCGACGGTGGTGAAGTCCGTGAAGCGGTACTTCTTGCTGCGCTCGGCCTGACTGCCCAGCGAGGCGAAGAACTTCGGGTAGTCGTTCTTCTTGATCGCGGCCGGGATCATCAGCACGTCGCCGTAGTTGTCCGTATTCATGCGGATCTTGACCTCGCCCTCATAGTCCGTGAGGGCCTCGAACTCGACCTTGACGTTCGGATAGGTCTTGTTGAACTCGGCGGCGTACTCCTTCATCGTGCCGTCCTGCACCAGGTCCGTGCGGTGCGTGAGGACCTTGATGGTCCCGGAGACCTTCTTCGGGTCGTCGGGCGCCTCGGCCTCCTCCCCCTTCGACGACGCCCCGCCCCCGGTGCACCCCGCGGCCATGAGCGCGGCGGCGAGCAGGACTGCGGTCAGTCCCGACCTGGCACCGACGAGCCTTCTCGTGGTGCGGTGGCTTCCGGCTGCGGCGAACCTGTTCCTGGCGGTGGTCATGGCGGCCCTTCGCTCGGCGGGGCACCTCCCGGACTCTCAAGGCACCGGGGGAGGCACGGGTGACGGCACGGCAGCGGTCCGCACACTGCCGGTGCCCGTGAAATTAAGGGTGTGCAAAATGAGGTGTCAATGCCGTTGCACGATTCGGTGTTGGACGCTCGAGCGTGATTACGGAATCCCGTGAGGAATGTTCGCTGAACCGGTTCAGTCGAATATCGTCGAACCCCCCAGGTCCAGGGCAACCGACGCCCCCATCGCATTGCGAGGCAGCACGTGAAAAGACCCACCATGGCGGACATCGCCCGGCGCGCCGGCGTCACCAAGGCCGCGGTCTCCTTCGCCCTGAACAACCGGCCGGGCGTCTCCGAGCCGACGCGGCGCCGCATCCTCGCGATCGCCGAGGAGCTCGGCTGGCAGCCCAACAGCGCGGCGAGAGCCCTCTCGGACGGCAAGGCGGGCGCATTCGGGCTGGTCATCGACCGCCCGGCGCGGACTCTCGGCATCGAGCCGTTCTTCATGCAGCTGATCTCCGGCATCCAGGGGGAGTTGATCCGCGACGCCACCCCCCTGGTCCTGACCATGGCCGAGGACCAGGCCGCGGAGATCGCTCTCTACCGGTCGTGGTGGGCCCAGCGCCGCGTCGACGGCGTCTTCCTGGTGGACCTGCAGGCCGACGACGCGCGCGTGCCGGTACTCGAGGAGTTGGGGATGCCCGCGGTGGTCATCGGGGCACCCGTCGGCACGGGCCGGCTGCCCGCCGTGTGGAGCGACGACGCGGCGGCCGTCCGGACAGTGCTTGAGCATCTTGCTGGGCTCGGACACCGGCGGATTGCCCGGGTCGGCGGCCCCCGGCGCCTGCGCCACACCGTGATCCGTACGGCCGCCTTCGAGGCGTTCGCACGGGAGTTGAGGGTCACGAGCCGGATCATGGAGGCCGACTACAGCGGCGAGCAGGGTGCGGCGGCGACCCGCGCCCTGCTGGCGGACCCGGAGCCGCCGACGGCGATCGTGTACGACAACGACGTGATGGCCGTCTCCGGGCTGACGGCCGCGCAGGCGCTCGGCCTGCGGGTGCCGGCGGACGTGTCGGTGGTGGCGTGGGACGACTCTGCGCTGTGCGAGCTCGTGCATCCGTCGCTCACCGCGCTGAGCAGGGACATAGCGGCGTACGGGGCGCGAGCGGCACGCCGGTTGCGGGAAGCCGCGGGCGGGCTGGGCCTGGGGGACGTACAGGACACGGCGCCGACGCTCACGGTGCGCGGCAGCGTCGGTGCACCGAGGACCGTGCAGTAAACCGATTTAGACGACCGCTTTAGACGCTGCGAGAACCCTTGACGCTAAACCGGTACAGCGCTTCACTGTCGAAACAGCGCGGCACGCCCGTCCGCAACGGGCCGCACCCACCTTCACCCGTTTCCTCAGGGGAGTTCGCCGATGCCGCGTCCTGCTGCCCGGATTTCCGTGTCCGACAGCCCCGTCCACTGGCTGGGCGCCAATTTCTGGTCGCGCACCGGCGGCCCGCTCATGTGGCGCTCGTACGACGGCGAGGTCGTCGCCGAGGAGTTGCGCGTGCTGCGCGACCACGGGATGAACATGACCCGGTCGTTCTTCTACTGGCCGGACTTCATGCCCGAACCCGACCGCGTCGACGAGGAGCTGTGCGCGCACTACGCCGACTTCCTCGACCGGCACCGCGCCCTCGGCATGACCACCGTGCCCACCTTCATCGTCGGCCACATGTCCGGCGAGAACTGGGACCCGGCGTGGCGCGGCGGCCGCGACCTGTACACGGACGTGTGGCTGGTGGCCCGCCAGGCATGGTTCGCCCGCGAGATGACGCGCCGCTTCAAGGACCATCCGGCGGTCGCGGGCTGGCTGATCTCCAACGAGATGCCGATCTACGGCGCCGAGGGGGCCGACCGGGAAGCGGTCGCCTCGTGGGCCCAGCTGGTGGTGGACGCCGTACGGGCAGGGGGCGGGACACAGCCGGTGTCACTCGGCGACGGCGCCTGGGGCCTGGAGAACTCCGGGCACGACAACGGCTTCCGGGTGCGGGACACGGCCGAGCTGTGCGACTGGCTCGGCCCGCACGTCTACCGCATGGAGGACGACCCGGTGCGGCAGCACTACGCGGCCGCCTGGGTGTGCGAGCTGACCGGAACCTTCGACCGCCCCGTCGTCCTGGAGGAGTTCGGCCTGACCTCCGCCTTCGCCTCGGACGAGAACGCCGCCTCGTACTACCGGCAGGCCCTGCACAACAGCCTGCTGGCCGGTGCCACCGGCTGGATCGCCTGGAACAACACCGACTACGACAACCTGCGCGAGCAGCCGCCCTACCGGCACCACGCGTTCGAGATGCACTTCGGGCTGACGGACAACGAGGGACGGCCCAAGCCGCAGCTGCGTGAGGTCCGGGACTTCGCGAGGGTCCTGGAGCAGGTGGACTTCGCCCGGTGCCACCGAGCGGACACGGACACGGCGCTCGTGGTCTCCTCGTACCTGGACACGCTCTACCCGTTCACGCGCGCCGAGGACCGTTCGTACGTCCAGGAGACCGCCCGCCAGGCCTGGATCGCCGCACGTCTCGCGGACGCACCGGCGACGGTCGTGAGGGAGAGCGACGGTCTGCCGGACGGCCACCGGCTCTACCTCGTGCCCTCCACGAAGCAGTTGCTGTCCCCCAGTTGGTACCGGCTGGAGGAGCTCGCCCGCGGCGGGGCCACGGTCTACGTCTCGTACTCGCCGGGGGCGCACGAGGAGCAGCGCGGGCCGTGGTACGCGCACCTCAACGAACTTTTCGGCGTACGGCACCAGTTGACCTACGGACTGGTGAACCCCATCGAGGACGACGAGACGGTGTTCACCTTCGGGCGGCCGTTCGGAAGCCTGCAGGAAGGCGCACGGCTGACCTTCCGCACCGCCGGGACGGCCAACAGCCGCTGCTTCCTGCCGGTGGAGCCGGACGGGGCCGAGGTCGTCGCCACGGACGCGCACGGACGCCCGGCACTGCTGGAGCGCCGGGTCGGCACGGGCAGCGTGGTGCTGTGCACGTACCCGGTCGAACACATGGCGGCCGTGACGCCCCGCGTGAACCCGGAGGCGACGAGCAGCCTCTATGACGCGCTCGCTGCCCGGGCGGGCGTGCGGCGTCCGGTGACCGTGGACGATCCGCGGGTCGCGGTGGACCTCCTGGAGCACGAGGACGGCCACCGGTGGGTGTGGCTGGTCAGCCAGTGCCCCACGGAGCTCCCCGTGAAGCCGGTCGTGGCGCCGGGACACCGGCTGGCACCGCTGGACGGCGAGCCGCTCGAGTCCGTGGTGCTGGCGCCGTATGGCGTGGTGGTGCTGCGGCTCGATGCGGAGTGAGGCGGCGAGGCGCAGCGTGAGGTGGCGCGACGCGCCTGGCCGGTGGATCGAGAAGATCGCGACCGCAGCACGTAGGTGACGACGGGACCAGAGTGATCAGGGCTGTGACCAGAGTGATTGATGTGTTCCTTCTGCCTCCTGTGACGCAGGCGCACCCGGCGTTGCACGGCATGTGATCGGACTGCGGCCGCATATCCGGATGAATGCCGCGCATTTATCCGGACAAATATTGACAGTCCAGGACCCGGACGCCACGTTTGGGTCATGCGCATCGGACTCATCGGGGCGGGCCGCATCGGCGCCTTTCACGCGGCCTCGCTCAGCCGGCACCGCGAGGTGGGCTCGCTGGTCATCACCGACGCCGACCGGCAGCGGGCGACCGGACTCGCGGACCGGCTCGGCGCGACGGCGGCACCGGGCGTCGACGAGGTCTTCACCTGGGGGGTCGACGCGGTGGTGATCACCGCGGCGACCTCGGCGCACGCCGAGCTGATCGGCCGGGCGGCGCGCGCCGGGCTGCCGGTGTTCTGCGAGAAGCCCATCGCGCTGGATCTCGCCGGGACGCTGGCCGCGCTCGCCGAGGTGGACGCAGCCGGTACGGCGCTCCAACTCGGCTTTCAGCGGCGCTTCGACGCCGGGTACACGGCCGCGCGCGAAGCCGTCCGCGGCGGGCGCCTCGGACGGCTGCACACCGTCCGCGCGATCACCTCCGACCCGGCCCCGCCTCCGCCCGAGTACGTGCCGCTGTCGGGCGGCCTCTACCGGGACTGCCTCGTCCACGACTTCGACATCCTGCGCTGGGTGACGGGCCATGAGGTCACCGAGGTGTACGCGGCCGGGTCCGACGCGGGGCCGGCCGTGTTCCGCGAGTGGGGCGACGTGGACACGGCCGCCGCGGTGCTCACGCTGGACGACGGCACGCTCGCCACGGCCACGGCCACACGCTGCAACGGCGCTGGATACGACGTGCGCATGGAGCTCGCCGGAGAGCTCGACCAGATCGCCGTCGGCCTCGACGACCGCACACCGATCGCCTCCACGGAACCCATGGGGCCCCCGGCCGCCGACAAACCGTGGACCGGTTTCCTGGAACGCTTCGCCCCCGCGTACGAGGCCGAGCTCGCGGCCTTCGTGGACGTGGTGCTCGGCGAACGCCCCAACCCCTGCGACGGCCGCGAGGCCCTGCAGGCGCTCCGCATAGCGGAGGCCTGCGAACTGTCGCGCCGGGAGCGGCGGTTGGTGCGGCTGGCGGAAATTCCAGGGATGGGCGGCTGAGTACTCGCCCCGGGAGACCGGGGTCGACCGGCCGTCCGCGCGGTCGCCCCAGGCGGGAGACATGACCGACTGGCCGTCCGCGCGGTCCAGTCGCTGCGTACGCTCGCCGCTGAGGAAGGCGACATCGCGAACCACTGGGTGCTGACGCCCTCGACCTTGCCTGAAGCATTGATCACTCACTGGAACCGACCATAGATTGCGGTCCATGACGACGTTTCGGATCGGCGTGATGTACGACCGTGACTGGGCACCGGAAGGGCTGCCCAAGTTCGCACGGGAGGTCGAGGCGCTCGGAGTGGACGATCTCTGGGTGGTCGAGGACCTCGGATGGAACGGGGGCGTATCGGCCGCGTCCGTGGCGCTGGGAGCGACGGAGTTCCTGCGGGTAGGCATCGGCATCGCGCCCGCTCCGTTGCGCAGTCCGGCCTTGCTCGCGATGGAGCTGGCGACGCTGGCGCGGGTGTTCCCGCGGCGGCTGGTGGCCGGAATCGGCCATGGGGTGCCGGAGTGGATGGCCTCGGTTGGCGTTGCGCCACGGTCGCCGCTCGCCCTCCTGCAAGAGACCATCACTGCCGTGCGGGCGCTGCTGCGCGGGGAGCGGGTCGAGCTGGAGGGCCGGGAAGTGCGACTGGACGGCATCCAGTTGGTGCATCCCCCCGCCGAGCCGCCGCCGGTCGTCGCCGGCGTAGTGCGGCCCCGCTCCCTGGAGCTGTCCGGGCGAGTCGCGGACGGCACGCTGATCGCCGAGGGCCATGGGCCGCAAGATCTGGAGAATGCTCGGGCATTGACCAGGAAGGGCGGAGCCTCTGCCGACCACACTCTGACGGTGCTCGCCTTCTGCTGCGTGGGCGACGACGCCGATCAGGTGGCGCAGGCGCTACAGCCTCATACAGAGGGCCATGGCGCCTGGCTCGGCCGCCCGGCGCGGCAGGTGTTCACCGTCTCCGGCAGGGCTGAGGAGGCCGCCGAACGAGTCCGCGCACTGGAAGCGGCCGGAGCAGGCACGGTCGTACTGCGGATGGTAGGGCCCGAGCCGGCACAGCAGCTCGGGACCGTCCTGAAGGCCCTCGGACGCTAGGCCGGGGCCGAGGAAGCCATTCCTCCCCGGCATGGCCGACTATCTGGGCGAGGTCGCCACAATGATCGCCGACCTCGCGTCCGTGTACCGCCATAACCAGCGCGGCTCGGGCGAATCCGGTGGCAGGGCCGCCCTGGAACGCGGACACAGCGCATCTGCGCGATCGCCCCGCGAAGACGGGGCCGAGCGGTCGCCCCAGGCGGCCTGCGCGGTCACCCGAACGCCTGCCGCCTCGCGTGGCCAAGCCGCGGCCGCCGGGGCCTGACCGGTCGTACGACCGTCGGCAGCGCATGCCGTGCGGCCGGTGCTACCAGCGCACCGGAAGCCTGCGCATGCCCCGGATCAGCATGCCCGGTATCCAGGGGCCGGGCGGCCCGTCGCGGTCCGCGTCCAGGGCCAGGTCCGGGCAGCGGTCCAGCAGCGAGCGCAGCGCGACACGGGCCTCGATACGGGCGAGTGGGGCGCCCAGGCAGTAGTGGATGCCGTGGCCGAAGGCCAGGTGTCCCCCGGCGGCCCGGCGGATGTCGAACCGATCGGGCTCGGGGAACTTCTCCCCGTCACGGTCGGCGGAGGCGAGGCCGACCAGAACCGCTTCACCCTGCGCGATGAACGTACCCCCGATGTCGAGGGGCTCGGCCGCGAACCGGAACGTCGCGTTCTCCACCGGCCCCTCGTAGCGCAGCATCTCCTCCACGGCGCCGTCCAGGAGGCCCATGTCCGCGCGCAGGGCAGCTAGTTGACCCGGGTGGGTGAGGAGGGCATGCACGCCGTTCGCAATCAGGTTGACCGTCGTCTCGTGGCCCGCGACCAGCAGGAGATAGCCCATGCCGCGCAGCTCTTCGCGGGACAGCCGGTCGCCGTCCTCCGCGGTAGTGCGGAGGAGCGCGCTCAGCAGGTCGTCGCCTGGCGCGGTACAACGCTTGTCCTCGATCAGATCGTCCAGATACGCGGCGAGCTCCACGATCGCCGCGTATTCAGCCTCGCCGCTGGTGGGCGCCACCACCTCGTTCGACATACGGCGGAACGCGGCCCGGTCGATGTCGGGCACGCCGAGGAGCTCGCAGATGACGGTCATCGGCAGCGGGAACGCCAGCGACTCCACGAGGTCGGCATGGCCCAGCGGCACCATCTGATCGAGCAGCTCATCGGTGATCTGCTGGACCCGCGGCCGCAGCGCCTCGACCCGGCGCGCGGTGAACTCGCGGGCCACCAGTCGGCGCAACCGGCTGTGCTCAGGCGGATCCGACATCAGCATGTGGGGCCCGATGCGCTCCACATCGAGCCCGACGTATCCCAGCTTGCTCATGTCCTTCGCCAGGCGCGGATCGGCAAGGGCGGCGCGCGCCTCCTCGTACCCGACGACGAGCCACACCTCCTGGCCCTCCGCGGGCGACGGCGGCCCCAGCCGCACCCGGTGCACGGGCCCCCGCTCCCGCAGCTCCGCGTACACCACATGCGGGTCGGCCGTGAACGCCTCGCCGTACTCGCTCAGATCGATCGGACCTGCCATGAGCTTCCCCCTCCAGCCCTGCCTGTCGGCATCGTCCGGCTTCTTCGACGGACTGAGACCGAATGTAGACCGCCGCACTGACAACGCTCCGCGGGGCGACATCGTGCCCGCGCTGCCCGCCCGGCACCTCGGCCGGTCGCCGGTCCACGTGTCCGGCCACGGCGGCCGGTCGCCGACCGGACCGGCCGGCAGGGCGCCGACGGCGGGCGGCGCACACCTCGCCCCGCGGCCCGGATTGCGTGGGGGGTGCCGCGGGGCGAGGATCCTGTGCGCCTCGGAAGGCGCGTGGGCTAAGCAGGTCGGGCGAAGTCGGCTGCCGTTTGGCAGCGCCCCAAAGGGGCGCGGGGCTGTATCGATATGCGGCTCCGCCGCGCGGGCGCGACCAGCCACGACGGCGCCGCAGACGATCGACGGCACATCGCGGCACGTCCAGCGGAGCGCCTAGCAGGCGTAGTCGATCAGGTCGAAGGACGCGTAGTGGTCGGCGGTGTAGTAGTCCTCCTGGTACTCCTCACCGGTCACGATGCGACGGGCGCCGCGGGTGCTCGAGCCGGGCGTGATGACGGTGTACTCGTGGTAGTAGCCGGTGGACTGCGAGGGCAGGATGCCTTCCCTGTTCTGGAAGACGGTGCCGTCCTGCTCGTACGGGAACGGGCCGCCCTGTTCGATGAGTTCCAGCGTGTCGTAGGCCTGGGGCGGCAGGTCGGAGTAGCAGATGTCGCCGACTGCGGCGGCCGAGAACCCCGCGGAGACGGTGGCCGCCGACGGCGCGGGCGCCGCGGTGGCGGAGACGGTGGCCGGGCCGCCGATGAGCAGTGCGGCGGCGAGCGCGGTGACGCTGAGGATTCGTGGGGGGATTCGCATGGCCCCAGTGTGACGCGCGTAGAGACTGACGTGTCAACGTCAAGTCACAGGATTTTTCCGGGACTTAACCCGGCGCGGGAGGCGTGCGATGCGGTTTCGGCCAACATCGTCAGCCGGTGGAGCGCCGCCCCCACGACGTTCCCGCGAGCACCAGAACCGCCCCCAGAAGCCCTGCCGCACCCAGCCGTTCACCGCCGATGAGAATGCCGGCCGCGGCCGCCCACAGCGGCTCGGTGCCGAGCAGCAGACTCACCCGCGACGGCGATGTCCTGCGGACCGCCCACATCTGCACGAAGAAGGCGAAGAGCGTGCAGCAGGCCGAGAGGAAGAGGAGTCCGGCCCATTCCCGGGCGCCGAAGTCCGCCGCCGCTGCCCAGGGCGTTGCACCGGCGCCGGGCGAGGCCGCGAGGAGAACGGCGAAGACCGCGACTGCTGCGCCGAGTTGGACGGTCGTCAGAGGCAGGGCGTCCGCACCCCGGACCGACTTGATACGGGCCATGGCGAGCACATGGACGGTACGGGCCAGAGCCGCGAGCAGCATCAGCAGGTCACCGGAGGAGGGGCTGGTGAATCCGCCGCTCTGGGTGAGGAGTACGACGCCGAGCACGGAGAGCCCGGCGACGGCGAGAAAGCTGCGCGAGGGAAGGGTCCTCGTCACGGCCGCCTCAGCGAGCGGCGTGAAGATCATGGTGAGGCTGATGATGAGACCGGCGTTGGTCGCCGAGGTGTACACGACGCCGTACGTCTCCAGCAGGAAGACCCCGCTCAGGACGAGTCCCAGCAGCCCGGCCCCGCGCCACTGTGCGGCGCTCAGCGCGCGCAGTGCCCTCCAGCCCATGACGGCGAGCACCGGCAGGACGATGCCGAAGCGCAGCACCAGAACCGCGAGCACGGTCTTCTCGGTGGTGATGCCCTTCGCGGAGAGATAGCTGGCGCCCCACACCACGGCCACGAGGAGTACCGGGAGGTCGGTGAGCCAGGCGCGGCGGCGCGGGGCGAGTACGGCAGTGACGGCGATCGAGGACATGTGCGGGGCCCTTCGGGGAGTGGCGACATCTCGGGGTCTTATGAGGAGCCCCTCACGAGAGGAGACGTCGTCGGCTCGCACACGCGGCGATCAACGTACCTGTGCGGCTGCGTGAGGGCTACACATTTCCTTCCGGTCCTTCCAGCTCATAAGAGCCATAGGTGGGCCGGCCCGCGAGGTCGTACGAGTGGATGGCCACGCCCTTGCCCGTGGTGCGGGACGCGGTGAGGCGGAACGCCCTCGGCACCGCTCCGTCCGCGAAGAGGCGGCGGCCCGTGCCCAGGACGACGGGGAAGGTGAACAGGTGGACGGTGTCGATCAGGTCGTGGGCCATGAGCGACCGGGCGAGGGTGGCGCTGCCGTGGATCTGCAGCTCCCGGCCCGGCTGCTCCTTCAGCGCGGTGACCTGCTCGACGAGGTCGTCGCCGATGACGGTGGTGTTCTGCCAGTCCGCCTTGTCGAGGGTCGTCGAGGCGACGTACTTGGGCAGGGTGTTCAGCGGGGAGGCGATCGGGTCGGCGGGGTCGGTGACCTTGGGCCAGTAGGCGGCGAAGATGTCGTACGTACGGCGCCCCAAGAGGAAGGCGTCCGCGCGTTCGAAGGCCTCGTCCACGAACTGGCCGGAGTCCTCGTCCCAGTACGGGACGGTCCATCCGCCGTGCTCGAAGCCGCCGCTGCGGTCCTCGTCGGGGCCGCCCGGGGCCTGGACGACGCCGTCGAGGGTGACGAACTGGGTGAGGGTGATCTTCATCGCGGGTGCCATGCCTCTCTGGTCCGCGGGGGCGCCCCTGAGAGCACCCCCGCGCGCGTGCACTGTCACCTTCTTCGACTTCACGCTCACGCAGAACTCATCGGTGCGCGCGGCGGGCGTGCCGGGCGCCCGGTATTCGACGGCGGTCGGGAGCGGTCCTGAGCTGTCGTCGGCCTGTCCCGGGTTCGTGGAACGCCCTCAGCCCCCGAGCTCCCGGCGGCGGGCCCGCAGCCGCGCCGCACCGTCCTCTGTCGGCGATCCGAACAACCGCAACCGGGAGATCCCCCCGTCCGGGAAGATGTCCACGCGCGCGTGCGTGCCCACGACCGGTGCGTCCAGGACGAAGCGGTGGTTCGTGTCGGGCTGGAGGCGGGTGCGCGGCAGGACCTCCGTCCAGTCGCCGTCCTCGCCGTCGCGGACCGACACCGAGGCCCAGCCTGCCGCGTTCCCCTTGAGGTACGCCGTGTCGATCTCGATCGCGCGGATCTCGGACTGGGCGGACAGGCGGTAGCGGATCCAGTCGTGCCCCTGGTCGCGGCGGCGACGGGTCTCCCAGCACTCGTGCATCGCGCGCGAGCGGCCGGGCTGGATCGTGTTGGTGGCGGGCGAGTAGAACAGGTTGGATGCGTCCTCGACCTGGCCGCCGTTCTCCAGCGCGACGACGTCGAACGTGCCGAGGGCCGCGAGCCAGCGCGGGTCGGGCACGACCTCGCCGTAGACGCGCAGGCGGGCGATGCCGCCGTCGGGGTGCTGGTTGACCCGCAGATGTGTGAAGACCTGCTCGACGTCCACGGCGAAGCCGTTGGCCGCGTGGCCGCCGACGGCCGTACGCGGTACGAGCGGCGTCCACTTCACGTCGCCGGAGAGGAGGTCCTCGGGCGACGGGGAGCCGGGCACGGACGTGGCCTCCACGGAGACGGCCGCCGGGTAGTTGCCGCGGAAGTGGGCGGTGTCGACGACGATGCCGCGGACGATGCCGGGCGCGCCCAGGCGGACGAGGGCCCAGTCGTGGTCGTCGGCGGTGGGCCAGGGATGCTCGGCGGAGGCGCCGCGGCGGCGGCGTGTCTCCCAGCCGTCCATGATCTTGCCCTTGTGGCCGAAGTGCTCCGGGTCGAACTCGGCGCGCTCGGGCACCAGCAGGTTCTCGCGCTGGGCGAAGAACTCGTCGTTGGCGGCGATGACTCCGGCGCCGAGCGTGCGGTCCGCGAGATCGGCGTGGTGCGCGAACGGGAACTCGGCGGTGCGGTAGTCGGCGTACGGGTCGCCGCCGGCGTAGGGGCTGGCGTCGCCGGTGAAGCGGGGAATCGCCGTCACGGTGATCAGTTGTTCCTTTCCAGGTGCCGGCCGGTGGGGTGCCGTGCCGTCGGCTGCGGGTGCCGGTGGCCGATCCGGCCTGGGGTGCGGGGCGCGGGCCAGGGCCGGTGTTCGGCGGTCGGCGCGTTACGGGTGCCGGGTCAGGAGCCGTCCTCTCGGCTCGGTGAACTCGCTGCCGGCCAGGATCCGTTCGCCCCGCAGCCAGGTCGATGTGACGACACCGTGCAGGGTCCTGCCCGCGTACGCCGTGACCTGGTTGCGGTGGTGCAGCTCGGCCGGGTCGACGGTGAAGGTCTCGTCGGGCGCGAGGACCGCGAAGTCCGCGTCGCGGCCCGCCTGGATGGCGCCCTTCTGGGAGAGCCCGGCCAGCTCCGCCGGGCCTGCGGCCATCCAGCGGACGACGTCCTCGAGCGTGTGCCCGCGCCGGCGCGCCTCCGTCCAGATCGCGGGAAGGCCCAGCTGGAGCGAGGAGATGCCGCCCCAGGCGGTGGCGAAATCGTCGGTCTTGAGGTCCTTGGTGGACGGGGAGTGGTCGGAGACGATGCAGTCGATGGTGCCGTCGGCGAGGCCCGCCCAGAGCGCATCCTGGTTGGACGCCTCGCGGATGGGCGGGCAGCACTTGAACTCGGTGGCGCCGTCCGGGACTTCCTCGGCGGTGAGGGTGAGGAAGTGCGGACAGGACTCGACGGTGACGCGTACGCCCTCGCGCTTGGCAGTGGCGATCAGCGGCAGAGCGTCGCTGGACGACAGGTGCAGGACGTGCACGCGCGCGTGGAGCCGCTTCGCCTGTGCGATGAGGTTCTCGACGGCCCTGTTCTCGGCGTCCTTCGGCCGCGAGGCGAGGAAGTCCGCGTAGCGCCCGCCGCTCTGCTGCGGGGCGGCGGCGAGCTGGTGCGGGTCCTCGGCGTGCACGATCAGCAGCCCGCCGAATCCCGCGATCTCGGCAAGCGACCGGCCGAGCTGCTCCTGGTCGAGCTCGGGGAACTCGTCGACACCGGAGGGCGAGAGGAAGGCCTTGAAACCGAAGACTCCGGCGTCGTGCAGCGGCCTCAGGTCCTTGAGGTTGTCGGGCAGCGCACCGCCCCAGAAGCCGACGTCGATGTGTGCCTTGGTGCGGGCGACCTCCTGCTTCGTACGGAGGTTCTCGGCCGTCGTGGTCGGCGGCAGCGAGTTGAGGGGCATGTCGACGATCGTGGTGATGCCGCCTGCGGCCGCGGCGCGCGTGGCGGTCCAGAAGCCCTCCCACTCGGTGCGGCCGGGGTCGTTGACGTGGACGTGGGTGTCGACGAGGCCGGGCAGCAGCACGTCGTCGCCGAGGTCCTCGAGCCGGGCACCGGCCGGCACGTCGGCGTCGTGCACCAGGACGGCCGTGATCGTCCCGCCGGCGACGGCGACCGAGGCGGCCCGCGTCCCTTCGGGAGTGACGACGCGCGTCGAGCGCAACACCAGTTCGACGTCGGACACCCGAACCCCTCTCGCCCGCTTCACCCACTTCAACGTTCTGTTGAAGGAGTTTTCACTTCCGGTATCAGCACGTCAAGACCGCAGCTGACGGGCGCCGGACCCCCTGATCCACCGCCGGACCCCATGAAAGCACCCTCGACGTTTCCACTGAGTGAAATTAGACTTCCGTAAGTCAAAAAGTGAAGAGACTCAGGCGAACCATGGAACGATCACGGAAGTGCCCCGGACCGTCCCTCGACGGAGGACCTCCGGGCCGCCCCTGTCGATTCTGACCCGAAAGGACCGCGCCGTGCCGACGTCCAGTGCCGCCGACGCCTCCAAAGCCCCATCCTCCAGCGGCGGCGTCCAGTCCCTCGAGCGTGCCTTCGACCTGCTCGAGCGGATGGCGGACGCGGGCGGCGAGGTCGGGCTGAGCGAGCTCTCCGCCAGCAGCGGGCTGCCGCTCCCCACCATCCACCGCCTCATGCGCACGCTCGTGGCGTGCGGGTACGTGCGCCAGCAGCCCAACCGCCGCTATGCGCTCGGCCCCCGGCTGATCCGCCTCGGCGAGTCCGCCTCGCGGCTCCTCGGTACCTGGGCCCGCCCCAGTCTCGCCCGCCTCGTCGAGGCGACCGGCGAGACGGCGAACATGGCCCTGCTCGACGGCGACGAGATCGTGTACGTGGCGCAGGTGCCGTCGAAGCACTCGATGCGGATGTTCACCGAGGTCGGCCGCCGGGTGCTGCCGCACTCGACGGGCGTCGGCAAGGCGCTGCTCGCCGACCTCCCTGCGGACGAGGTGCGCGCGCTGCTCGCCCGCACCGGCATGCCCGCCGCGACCGAGAAGACGATCACGACACCCGAGGGCTTCCTCGACGCGCTCGAAGAGGTGCGCCGCCTCGGCTACGCCGTCGACGACAACGAACAGGAGATCGGCGTCCGCTGCCTCGCGGTCTCCGTCCCCGACTCCCCCACGGCGGCGGCGATCTCGATCTCGGGCCCGGCGGGGCGCGTCACCGACGCGACGACGGAGAAGATCGTGCCGGTGCTGAAGCAGGTGGCGGCGGAGCTGTCCGCTGCGCTGGCCGGTTCCGGGTCGGCGAGCTGAGGGGGGCGTACCGCCCGAAACGCGGGCGTGGAGTCACCCCCGCTGTCCCCGCGGCTCGCCGAACAGATCCACCGCGCTCCGGACCTCCGCAAGGCCCGCCGCCAGTGCGCTCACCGAGCCGATCGCGCCCGCGATCAGCAGCAGCGACCGGTGCAGCCGCGGGGTTTCCGGAGCCCCGCTCACGGCCATCGCCGCCAGGGCCGCCAGTTCCTCCTCGGCGATCCCGCGGTCCGGGAACTCCGCCGGATGAGCGGCGAGTTCGCGCCGCAGCCGCGACACGGCGGTACGCAACTCCGTCACCCGCGGGTCCTCGTCGCTGCCGGTCAATGGCTTCTGCCCCACGCTCCGCAACACGGCATCTCCCCCTCGCACGTCCTCGTGCGTGTGTCTGCGTCGTCACCCCTGGGCGATGGTCGGGCGCCGGGGGACGCGGGCCAGTAAACGGCACTGGAGCGACGCGCGCCACCGCATAGACGGAATCCGAAGGGACTGACGGATGTGACCACCGGGTCCATGGCTGCGATATGCAGGTGACATGACGCGCGCACCCCATACGGATTCCCCCACGGCTCCACGCGCCCGGGGCGATGTCGTCGGTCTTCTGCTGGCGGCCGGCGGCGGCCGGCGACTCGGCGGCCACCCCAAGGCGCTGCTCGAACACCGCGGCCGCCCACTGGTCGAGCACGCGGTACGCACGCTCCGCGAAGGCGGCTGCACGCGCGTGCACGTCGTCCTGGGCGCCGGGGCCGACGCGGTGCGGGAACGCGCGGAGCTGACCGGCTGCGTACTGGTCGACAAC
Organism: Streptomyces jeddahensis; assembly: GCF_001642995.1. Lineage (GTDB taxonomy): Bacteria > Actinomycetota > Actinomycetes > Streptomycetales > Streptomycetaceae > Streptomyces > Streptomyces jeddahensis. The sequence continues at coordinate 88,327 of NZ_LOHS01000200.1, read as the reverse complement.
CCGCAGTGGGAGGAGGGCATGGGTTCCTCACTCCGGGCCGGGCTCGGTTCCCTCGCCGGCACCGGCGCCGCGGCGGCACTCGTCTCACTCGTCGACCAGCCCGGGATCGGCCCGGAGGCGGTGGCCCGAGTGCTGGCGGCGTACGAGTCACCCGCAACTCTGGCGGCCGCCGCGTACGACGGCGAGCGGGGCCACCCGGTGCTCTTCGGCTCCGACCACTGGGCCGGAGTCGCGGCGAGCGCGGTGGGAGACCGTGGTGCGCGCGCCTATCTGCAGGCGCACGACGACGCGGTCACGCTGGTCGAGTGCGGGGACGTGGCGGAGCCGTACGACATTGACACGGCGGCCGACCTGGCGCGCCTGGAGTGACAAGACCCCCTCGACATCAACGAACGATTGATCTTCCACGATGAGAAAACTAGTATCCACAACACAGAAGCGTCCCCTGAAGGAAGTGACAGCTCATGTCCGCACCAGCGCCGTCCCCGCTGGCCATCGTCGACGCCGAGCCCCTGCCCCGGCAGGAGGAGGTCCTCACCGAGGCAGCGCTCGCCTTCGTGGCGGAGCTGCACCGCCGGTTCACGCCCCGGCGTGACGAGCTCCTCGCCCGCCGCGCCGAGCGCCGCGCCGAGATCGCCCGCACATCGACGCTCGACTTCCTGCCGGAGACGGCCGCGATCCGCGAGGACGAGTCCTGGAAGGTCGCCCCGGCACCGGCGGCGCTCGACGACCGCCGCGTCGAGATCACGGGCCCCACCGACCGCAAGATGACCATCAACGCCCTCAACTCGGGCGCGAAGATCTGGCTCGCCGACTTCGAGGACGCCTCGGCCCCGACCTGGGCGAACGTGGTCCTCGGCCAGCTCAACCTCACCGACGCCTACGAACGCCGTATCGACTTCACGGACGAGAACACCGGCAAGTCGTACACCCTCAAGCCCAACGAGGAGCTGGCGACCGTCGTCATGCGCCCGCGCGGCTGGCACCTCGACGAGCGCCACCTGAAGGACGAGACCGGCCGCGCCGTGCCGGGCGCGCTGGTCGACTTCGGCCTCTACTTCTTCCACAACGCGCAGCGCCTGCTGGACCTCGGCAAGGGCCCGTACTTCTACCTCCCCAAGACGGAGTCGCACCTGGAGGCCCGCCTCTGGAACGACGTCTTCGTCTTCGCCCAGGACTACGTCGGCATCCCGCAGGGCACCGTTCGCGCCACCGTCCTGATCGAGACGATCACGGCGGCGTACGAGATGGAGGAGATCCTCTACGAGCTGCGCGACCACGCCTCCGGGCTGAACGCGGGCCGCTGGGACTACCTCTTCTCGATCGTCAAGAACTTCCGTGACGGCGGCGAGAAGTTCGTGCTGCCGGACCGCAACGCGGTGACGATGACGGCCCCGTTCATGCGGGCGTACACCGAACTCCTCGTTCGCACCTGCCACAAGCGCGGCGCGCACGCCATCGGCGGCATGGCGGCCTTCATCCCGTCCCGCAGGGACGAGGAGGTCAACAAGGTCGCGTTCGAGAAGGTCAAGGCCGACAAGGACCGCGAGGCGAACGACGGCTTCGACGGCTCCTGGGTCGCGCACCCGGACCTCGTCCCGATCGCGATGGCATCCTTCGACGCCGTCCTGGGCGACCGGCCGAACCAGAAGGACCGCCTCCGCGAGGACGTCGACGTGAAGGCGGCCGACCTGATCGCCATCGACTCGCTCGACGCGAAGCCGACGTACGCCGGTCTCGTCAACGCCGTCCAGGTCGGCATCCGCTACATCGAGGCCTGGCTGCGCGGCCTCGGCGCGGTCGCGATCTTCAACCTCATGGAGGACGCGGCCACCGCCGAGATCTCCCGCTCCCAGATCTGGCAGTGGATCAACGCGGGCGTGGTCTTCGAGAACGGCGAGAGGGCGACCCCCGAGCTGGCGCGCAAGGTCGCCGCCGAGGAGCTCGCCGCGATCCGCGCGGAGCTCGGCGAGGAGGCCTACGCGTCCGGCAAGTGGCAGCAGGCCCACGACCTCCTCTTGAAGGTCGCGCTGGACGAGGACTACGCGGACTTCCTCACCCTGCCCGCGTACGAACAGCTGCGCGGCTGAGCCGGGGCCGGGCCAGGGCACCCACCCTGGCCCCACGGCCTCAGCGCTCCGAGTGGCCCAGGCTCTTGTCCGGTGCCACCCGGTCGCGGACCAGGCGCTTCACGGCGGTCGGTTCGGGGAAGCCCTGCTCTCGGCGGTCCCAGACCACCTCGTCGTCGACGCGCACGACGAAGACGCCGCCGGTGCCCGGCTTGAGGGCGAGTTCGGTGAGCTCCGTCTCGAAGGTGGTCAGGAGCTCCTGGGCCAGCCAGGCCGCTCGCGGGAGCCAGCGGCACTGGGTGCAGTACTCGATCTGGACGCGGTGGCCGCTGTCCGCGGGTGATTCGGTCTCGGCTGTGGCTCCGGTGTCCGGGGAAGACGAGTTCGACGAGGTCAAGGGTTCAGTTCTTCCTTTCGAGGTGCACGGACCAGTCCTGTGCGGCGGCCGGTTTGCCGTGCAGGTCCGGTACCCGCTTCAGCCAGGCGGGGCGGCCCGCCTCGGTGGCCGCGGCACGCGCGGCGTCCTCGGCGGCGAGCTGCTCGCGGGTGGGGAAGTCCGTGGGGAGCCAGACGTGGGAGGTTTTGGCACGCGCGGCGAGATACGCGACGTAGGCCTCGCGCTTCTCGTCGGGACCGGCGAAGCCGGGCTCCCCCTCCAGCCACTCGTCCGGCACCAGGTCGGTGACCTCGCGGAGCAGGTCGCGGGTCACGCGCGGTGCGAGTTCCGCGTCGGCGGCGGCCGCGTCCGGACCGTACGCGCCGAGGGCGTGCTGCCGGAAGTCGTACGCCTTGTCGACGGAGGCCGCAGCGGAGTCCCAGCGGTGGTGGAAGACGAGGGCCGCTCCGTGGTCGATCAGCCACAGCTTGGGCTCGCGCGTCCCGAACGCCGGCCAGAGCATCAGGTTGGAGCTGTGCACGGTGCGGTCGACGTTGACGGTGAGGGCGTCCAGCCAGACCACCTTGCCCGCCTCCAGCGGGTCGACGGTCAGCGACCGCGCCACCTCGGGTGTGAAGTCCTTCGCGCCCGGCAGGAGGTCCATCCCGAGGTTGAGCCCGGCGCTGGCACCCAGCAGGTCCCGGACCTCCTGGTGCGGCTCGCCCTCCGCCACCGCCGGATCGAAGTGGGCCAGCACCAGCTCCGGGACGCGCAGGCCGAGCCGCCGGGCCAGCTCACCGACGATCACCTCCGCCACCAGCGCCTTTCGGCCCTGGGCCGAGCCGGTGAACTTGACGACGTAGGTGCCGAGGTCGTCCGCCTCCACGATGCCCGGAACAGACCCCCCTGTGGTCAGGGGGGTCACGTATCGGACGGCAGTCACCTCGCGCAGCACACCGGCCACTGTAAATCAGCGGTGCGTGCTCCTGATCCTCGTCGGCCGGGCGCCCAGGTCAGGACTCCTTCTGCTCGGCGGCGGAGGGACCGACGAACTTCGCCAGGAGGTCGACGATACGGCTCTCGGTAGCCGCCTTGTCGACGCCGAGACCGCTGAGCACACCCGAGCCGTCCTCGAACTCCAGCAGCGCGAGCAGGATGTGCTCGGTGCCGACGTAGTTGTGCCCCATGCGCAGGGCCTCGCGGAAGGTCAGTTCCAGCGCCTTCTTGGCCCCCGCGTCGAACGGGATGAGCGCCGGCACCTCCTCGGCCGCCGGCGGCAGCGCCGCGGTGGCGGCCTCCCGGACGGCGTCCAGCTGAACGCCCTGCGCCTGGAGCACGACCCCCGCGAGCCCCTCCGGTTGGCTCAGGAGCCCCAGGACCAGATGCTCGGGGCAGATCACGTCGTTGCCTGCCGCCTTGGCTTCGTTCTGTGCGGTCACCACCACGTTCCTGGCCCGCGGTGTGAACCGGCTGAACCCCTGGCTGGGGTCGAGGTCCGACAGCTCGCCGGGTTCCTTCGGCACGAAGCGCTTCTGGGCGGCCTGCCGGGTGACGCCCATGCTCTTGCCGATCTCCGTCCAGGAGTGGCCCGAGCGCCGCGCCTGGTCCACGAAGTGGCCGATCAGGTGGTCGGCCACTTCGCCGAGGTGGTCCGCTGCGATGACCGCGTCGGAGAGCTGCTCGAGCGCGTCGGTGTGGACCTTCTTGATGGCCTCGATCAGGTCGTCGAGGCGGACGGTGGTCGTGACGGGACGTGGATTCGTCATGTGACAACCGTAGGTTGACACTCGAGGGGTGTCAACCCGAAGTTGACATGACGGCGCCAGTGTCGGATCAGGGTGAGCCGGAGGCCTCCAGCAAAGGGTTGGGCACCGGCCGGTAGCGCGCGTCCGCCCCGCCCGCTCCCGTCCAGCGCAGCAGCAGGTTCGTCTTCCCCGGGAGCGTGGGTGCGGTGAGCAGGCCAGCGATCTCGGGCAGTCCGCGCTCGGCGTCGTAGCGCACGAGCTCGCGCCGTACGGCGGGCCACAGCCCCGGCCCGGCCCACGGGTACCGCTCGGCGAGCGCGCCCGCGATCTCGGCGATGTGGTTGACGAACAGGCAGTACACGAGCCGCTCCCAGCCGGCCGCGCGCCCCACCTCCGGCACCCTCTTCACGCCTTCCGCATCCCGGAACAGCGCCTGCACCGGCATACCGTCCCGGTCCACCGCCACCAGCGAGTTCTGCAGATGCGCCTCGAGGACGAGACCGTGCCGCCCGAACACCTCGAGCACGGGCGGAACCACGTGCCGCAGATACGCCGCCCACCACGCCGCCGGGTCGGCGAGCCGGTCGAGCGGGCTGCCCTCGAAACCCTCGGCCAGCGCCGCCCCGAGCAGCGCCGTCGCGCCCGGCCGGACGTGCCGGCCCAGCCCGTCCCGCACCAGCACGGCGAGCTCCTCGAACGCGAAGGCGGCCGTGCGGTAGCCGCGGTCGCTCAGCCAGGCCGCCGCCGTCGCCGTGCCCGTCCCAGCCGCCGCCGCGTCCGTCTCGTACAGGCCTCCGCTCTCGTACAGGCCCCCGGTCCCGTACAGGCCCCCGGATTGCCGCAGCGCCGCGAAGGCCGCCGCGACCGCCGCGTCCGTGGCGCGCATCTTCAGCAGGTCGTGCCGCCACAGCCGCCGCACGTCGTTGGTGATACGGACGTCGAGGCTGAACTTCACGAAGAGGTCGGCCGCGGGCGTACGCCCGGAGCGGTCCGGGACGTACAGCGTGCGCACGGCCGCCGTGGGCCACACGGGCCGCTCGGTGTGCCCCAGCCGTACGAGACGCCCGTCCGCGAACGCGTCCCGCAACTCCGGGCGTCCGCCGACCAGTTCGAGCTGCCAGGGGTGGGCGGGCAGCAGACGGTACCCGGGGGGCGGCACGGCGGGCGCGCCTCCCGTGCCTCCCAGCGCTTCGGCGAGGGAGTCCAGCGCTCGCGTGTCGCCCTCCTCGACGACCATGTCCTCGCGCACGCCGAGCAGCACCAGAGGGAAGCGCGCATGCGCCTCCGGGGCGTACGGCAGCCAGCCGGCGACCGGTCCGCCGCCGCGCGCCTTGGGGGCGGGATGGTACGGATGCCCCATGATCAGGGACTGCTCGGAGCGCACGTACAGGTCGTCGGGCGGGGTCGCCCGGGCCCGGGCGGTGAGCAGTGCCGCCACCGCGTCCCGGCTGTCGATCATCTCCGCGGTGAGCTCGTCGTTGGACTCCCCCGTGTACCGCCGCAGCTCGTCGGCCGCCAGTTTGACCAGCTCGGTGTGGCCGAGCCGGTGCCAGGCACCCGCCACGAACAGCTCGGGCTCGACGGGCCGGCGCCCGGCGCGTACGCGCAGCCGCCGCCCGACGGCCGGCAGCCGGTACACGCGCCGCCGCCCGCCCTGGGACGACGAGTCGCCCCCCAACGCGTCGGACTCGAATGACGCGGCCGACTCGCCGGAGCCGGCGGGCTCGGCGGGCCCGGCCAGCTCCCGCAGCAGACAATTGAGGAGAGGCGCTGCCGCGTACGCGTCAGCAGCCTCGGCGACGTCGTCCATGGGATGCATCGGGAGTGTGGAGTGGTCGCGGTACGTGGGGTAAGTGGGGTCCACGGGATCCATTCGGTCCATACGGTGCACTGGTGATGATCAGTATGTCCTGTCGTAGGCCGCCGCAATGCGGTCTCTGCACCAGAGGAGTCCGAACGTGCATCCGCCCCGTACCCAGGCCGTCCCCCCATCCGCCGCGGCGGACTCCGCACGCGCCGAGCCGGAGCCCGAGTCCGCCCTCTCCGACGAGTTGCGCGCCGTACGCCCGGGCCTCCTCATGCCGTACGCGGCCGAACTGCCCGGAGCCCGCGCCGCCGTCCTGACCCGTCTGTGGCGCGGTCTGGTGTACGACCCGCTGCCCTGGATCAGGCGGCGCGAGCCGGGACGTGACGGCCTGACGCTCCATCTGGCCGACGGCCGCCGTCTGCACGGCCCGCACGCGGACCCGTACGCCACCACGGCGTACGTCACGGAGCTGCACCTCGACGGCACGGCATACGCCAGTGCGCCAGGGCTGATCACGGCGCTCGCCGTCCCGGGAGCCGCCGCCTTCGCCGCCGAACTCCACCACAGCACCGCGTCTCTGGCCCTGGCCCGGGCCAACCAGCCGCCGGACGACGGCGCCTGGCCCACCACCGCATGGCAGTGGGAGCAGCGGATCGTCGACGGCCACCCGTACCACCCGAACTGCCGTTCACGCCCTGGCTTCTCGGTGGCCGAGCAACTCGCGTACGCACCGGAGCACCGGCCCGTCGTAGCGCTGGACCTTGCGTCACTGCGCCGCGACGACTGCCTGGTGACGGGCGAGTGGCCGGACCGGCTGCGGGACGGGGACCGGGTCCTGATCCCGGTCCATCCCTGGCAGAGTGCGCACGTCCTCGGGAAGGCGGACCGGCCCACCGCCCGCGAGAAGATCGCGGCACACCCCCTGATGTCCCTGCGCACACTGGCCCCCGCCTCGGCCGCCCACGGCGTCACCGCACACATCAAGACGGCCCTCAGCGCCCGCCTGACCTCCTCCGTCCGCGACATCTCGGTCTACTCGATCGCGACGTCCGAGACCGTCTCAGCCTTCGCGGACGCCCTGTCCGCCCGTCTGGACGGCCTGTTGTACATCACCCGCACACTGGGCGCCGTGACGGCCGACTCTCCCGATCTGGCGGCGGTCCTGCGCGAGTCCCCGGAGACGTACGCAGCCCCGGAGTCGGGCGAGCGCGTCATCCCCGTGGCCGCCCTCGCCACGACGTCGCTGCCCCGATCCCTCGCCTGGCTGGCCGACTTCGCGCGCCTGGCCCTCGCGGCCTGTCTGCGCCTGCTCGACCTCGGCGTGGCCCTGGAGGCCCACGGCCAGAACCTGCTCGTGGTCCTGTCCCCCGCGAACGCCCCGGTCCGCCTGGTCTACCGCGACCTGGCCGACATCCGCATCAGCCCGGCCCGCCTGGCCCGCCACGGCATCCCGGTCCCGCCCCTCACCGGCCGCCTGATCACCGACGACGACACGGCCCTGCGCCGTAAGCTCTTCGGCTCCCTCGTCGCAGGCGCCCTCGGCGCGACGGCAGGCTCGGCCCCCGCCCTCCGCGGGGCCCTCTCCACCGCGGTACGGGACCTTCCGCGGACCCCGGACCTCGACGCACTGCTCACGGAGCCGCTGCCCACGAAGGCGCTGACGCTGATGCGGTTGTCGCCGGAGGCTTCCGGGGACCGCTGGACCACCCTGCCGAACCTTCTGACGTCACCCTGTTGAGTCCGCCTTACTGGAGGGCCAGTTCGCACCAGACGGTCTTGGCGCGTGGAGGCTCCGGCCGTGTGCCCCAGCGGTCCGCCAGGGCCCGGACGAGGTGGAGTCCTCGGCCGGTCTCGGCCTCGGTCGTGGAAAGCCCGACATGGTCGGCGACGAGGGGAAGGCGGTCCGGTCTGGGATCCGTGACCTCGACACGGATCGTCACGCCATCGACGAGCATCAGGCGGAGCCGGAAATCCCGCCCCGCCACCCGGCCGTGCAGCACGGCGTTGGCGGCGAGTTCGGCCACGAGGTGGGCGACGGCCCGGGATGCCTCCGAGTCGTACGGCCAGCCCCAGGCATCAAGTTGCTGCGTGGCGAGCCTCCGGGCCAGGCGGGCGCCTCTCCGCGTGGCGGAGAGCTGAATGCCGAAGTCACGGTCCGGAGCGGCGTGTTGTGCCACCCCACTGAGTGCGTCCGACAAGTGTGGGATTTCCGCGTTCATGTGACTCAGCGTGGCCGGTGCTCTCTACGCTGGCCAGCAGCGTCGGCAGTACGCAGCGTCACTGTCCGGTCGCGGTCGGCACTGTCCGGCCCGTGTCCCGTGACGTGACGCCCGGAAGCGACGTTGGTCTCGGGCAGCACGGCGAAGGTGGCGGGCACATGGCAGCGATGACACACGGGCAGCCGGCCGACGGGGCCGAAGCCCACCCCTGGGAGGACGACTCGGCGGCGGTCCTGCGAACCGTCGGCAAGGTCATCAAGATGTGGCGCGAGAAGTCGGGGCGCACACAGGCCGAGTTGGGCTCCGCGATCGGGTACGGCGAGGAGCAGGTGTCGTCCGTCGAGCGGGGGCGACGGGCACCGAGGGCCCAGTTCCTCGAAGCGGCGGACCAGGTCCTGGGCGCGGGCGGGATGATCGCCGGAAGTGCGGACGCCGCGCTCGGCTGATCACACCCGATGGGAAACCCGATACACGGCTGTCTTCAGCTGCAGACGCTCACGCCTCCCGCAGCGCCTTGGCCAGCGTCCCCTCACCCGTCACGTCGATACGCCCGTCCCGTACCGCGTCCATGAGCAGCACGGTCCCTCTGCTCAGCGCCGTGCACGTCTCCGCGTCCAGCGAGAGCCGGGCATCCGGCCCCTCCGGGGCGGGTCCGTCCCCGTAGACGGGGTGGACCGGGGCGTCACCGACCGCCGGGCCGCCCACCCGCACGTGGAACTGCCCCTCGTCCAGCCGCACTTCCACGACACCCTCGCCCAGGCCCGCCTCCTCCAGGCACCGCAGCAGAGGCAGCGCGAACCAGTGGGCCCGCACCGCGTCGGTGGGCCGGCGTTCCTCCAGCGCGGACGCGCCCCACTCGCCGAGAGCCTGCAGAACGGGCAGCAACTGGCTTCCTCGCTCGGTGAGTTCGTAGACGAACGCGGCGCCGGGCGGGGGCAGGCGGCGGCGTGTCGTCAGCCCGTCGCGCTCCATGTCCCGCAGCCGGGACGCCAGTACGTCGGTGCTGACTCCCGGCAGGTCCGCGTGCAGGTCCGTGTAGCGGCGCGGACCGGCCAGCAACTCCCGGACGATCAGGAGGGTCCAGCGGTCGCCGACGGCATCGAGGGCGCGGGCGGCGGGACAGTACTGGTCGTAGCTTCGGCGCGGTGACATGCGACGCAGTCTAGACAAGTTGTTGGACTTTCCAAGCGTCAACTTGGTAAAACCAAGCAACGCAACGAACCAGAGGGGCGGCAGCGCATGGAGTTCCGGCAGTCGAGCAAGCTCAGCGAGGTCTGTTACGAGATCCGGGGCCCGGTCATCGAGCACGCCAACGCGCTGGAGGAGGCCGGGCACAGCGTGCTGCGCCTCAACACCGGCAACCCCGCGCTCTTCGGCTTCGAGGCGCCCGAGGAGATCGTCCAGGACATGATCCGGATGCTGCCCCAGGCGCACGGCTACACGGACTCGCGCGGCATCCTCTCCGCCCGGCGCGCCGTGGCCCAGCGCTACCAGGCGCTCGGCCTGGAGGTCGGCGTCGACGACGTGTTCCTCGGCAACGGCGTGTCCGAGCTGGTGTCGATGGCCGTGCAGGCGCTCCTCGAGGACGGCGACGAAGTCCTCATCCCGGCCCCCGACTTCCCGCTGTGGACCGCCGTCACCACGCTCGCCGGCGGCAAGGCCGTGCACTACATCTGCGACGAGTCCGCCGACTGGTACCCGGACCTCGACGACATGGCCTCGAAGATCACTGACCGCACCAAGGCCGTCGTCATCATCAACCCCAACAACCCGACCGGCGCGGTCTATCCGAAGGAGACCATCGAGGGCATCCTCGACCTCGCCCGCCGCCACGGCCTGATGGTCTTCGCGGACGAGATCTACGACCAGATCCTCTACGACGACGCCGTACACCACTCGGCCGCCGCCCTCGCCCCCGACCTGGTGGTCCTCACCTTCAGCGGTCTGTCGAAGACGTACCGGGTGGCGGGCTTCCGCTCCGGCTGGCTGGTCGTGACGGGCCCGCGGCAGCACGCGAAGGACTACCTGGAGGGCCTGACCATGCTGGCCTCCATGCGCCTGTGCGCCAACGCCCCGGCCCAGTACGCCATCCAGGCCGCGCTCGGCGGCCGCCAGTCGATCCGCGAGCTGACCGCGCCGGGCGGCAGGCTGTACGAGCAGCGCAACCGCGCCTGGGAGAGGCTCAACGAGATCCCCGGTGTCTCCTGCGTCAAACCGAAGGGCGCGCTCTACGCCTTCCCCCGCCTCGACCCGAAGGTCCACCCCATCCACGACGACGAGAAGTTCGTCCTGGACCTGCTGCTGCGCGAGAAGATCCAGGTCGTCCAGGGCACCGGCTTCAACTGGCCGCGCCCGGACCACTTCCGCATCCTGACCCTGCCGTACGCCGACGACCTGGATGCCGCGATCAGCCGGATCGGACGCTTCCTGAGCGGGTACCGGCAGTAGCCTCGGTGGTGATCGGCCGGGCGCCGCACGTCACACGCACGCCGACCGGCGTCCCGGCTCGCCACGACAGAACAGGATCGCGAACATGGGTGATCTGCTCCTTGTCCGCCACGGGGAGACCGAGTGGTCGCGCTCGGGGCAGCACACCAGCTGGTCGGACATCTCCCTCACCGAGAACGGAAGGGAGCAGGCCCGCCGGCTGGGGCCGCTGCTCGCCTCGTACCGGATCGGGGCCGTGTTCGTCAGCCCGATGAAACGGGCCCGCGAGACGGCCGAGCTCGCGGGGCTGACCGAGACGCAGATCGATCCGGATCTGTGCGAGTGGGACTACGGCGGCTACGAGGGCTTGACGACCCACGAGATCCACGGCAGCCGCCCCGACTGGTTTCTGTTCAGCGACGGGGTCGTGCCCGGCCCTGACGGGCATCCGGGCGAGAGTCCGGAAGAGATCGGTGCGCGGGCCGACCGGATGCTCGCCAAGGTGGACGCGGCGCTCGCCGACTGCGAGGGCAATGTCGCCCTGGTGGCCCACTCGCATTTTCTGCGGGTGCTGACCGCCCGGCGGCTGGGGCTGCCGCCGTCCGGCGGCGCCCTGTTCCAGATCGCGACGGGCGCGCTGTGCCGGCTGAGCACGGAGCACGGGCGCCATGTCGTGGCCGCCTGGAATGTCAGACCTCAGTCGTAGGCTGCGAGAGCGGTGGGGACTTACGAGGAGGTCGAGGAGGTGGGGGCGTGGCCAGACCGCCGACCGCCGCGCAGCGGCGCATCATCGAGGCGGCCGATCCCGCGACCGGCCGCCTCAGGGGGACGGAGACGCAGCTTGCGGGCCTGGTACGGCTGCGGCTCGCGTTCCGGCACCCGCGGCCGCCGCATGACTACTTCCTGACGCCCGCCGGCCACCGGCTGCGCGAGCAGCCGGAGACGCCGGATCGTACGCCGGGTCGTACGGAGGAGCGGGCACCCGTACCGAAGCAGGCGCCGGGCGTGTTCGCCGCACGCGTCGGCGGCGAGGAGGCGCCCGAGGGCGACGGGCAGGCCCGGGTCCATGAGGTGCGCAGCGCCTGGCAAGGACTGGTCGAGATGCGCCGGATCACCAATCCGGACGGCTCGACCGACCGACCCTGTGGCTGGGAGCGCGCCCATCTGGTGCAGGCCGCGGCGCTGTGCCTGGAGGCGGCGGACTGCCCGCCCGCGACCCCGGACAGCGAGGGTTACCGCGTCAGCAGCACCCCGCAGCCGGAGGCTGTCGCCGTACGCCATCCCGCCCCGGACGGCCGCCGGGCCTGCGCGGCCGCGCTGGAGCAGGCCGGATGGCAGGTGAGCGAGCACACGGAACCGCGCACGGGCGTCCGCTATCTGCTCGCGTCACCGCGGCGCCTGTAAGGGACGGTGCATGTGAGGCCGGACGGCCCGCCCTCTCACGCGAACGGCTCCCCTCCGGGACGGCTGTACGGTACAAACGATGGGTAAGCAAGCGCTCAGCCGCCGAAGGGGAAGCCGTGACAGACCCGTTCTCCGTGCGCGTCGTCGTGCGCGGATACGAGACCGACACCCAGGGCCATCTGAATCAGAGCGTGTACCTGCAGTACGCGGAGCACGCCCGCTGGTCGCTGCTGCAGCACGCGGGCATCCGGCAGAGCGACATGCTGGAGAAGGGCGTGGGACCGGCCACGCTGGAGACGACCATCCGCTACCTCCGCGAGCTGCGCGCCGGCGATGAGGTCGACGTGAGCTGCGCGTTCCTCTGGGGCAAGGGCAAGATCCTCCGCGTCGAGCAGACGATCCGGACGACGGACGGCACGACGGCCGCCGAAGTGACGTCCGTCGTCGGGCTGCTGGACCTCAGGGAGCGCAGGCTGGTGCGGGATCCGCGCGAGTACTTCCGGGCGCTGGCCGACCGCCCCGAAGAGCTGGGTCTCTGACGGGGCCGCTGGTCAGGCAAGGGCATTCACGGCTGCGTCAGGCGAGGGCGTTCACGGCCGCACGGATCGATCCCTGCTGCCCGATGAAGTCGGTGCTGTCCGCCCACTGGTCCACGCCGCCGGTCAGCGGCAGGGACCGCAGGTCCGGGTCGGTGACGGTGTCCGCCAGTGCCCGGGCGAACCGTTCGGCGTGCAGGACGAGGAAGGGCCGCGAGTGGTAGCGGCGGCGCTCCGGGGCCACCGGACGCGCGAGCCCGGTCTCGTTCTGCAGGGCGGCGACCGTCTCGTACGCGTCGCACAGGTGGCGTTCCCGCTCCGGATACTCCGTCGCCGCCAGGGCGCCGCGCAGCGAGGGGGCGAGGGCGTCGGCCACGGCGAGCTGGGCGAACGCGCTGCCCAGCCACTTGCTGTACGGCGCGTACCTGCGCTCGAGCAGCAGGCTCAGCCGCATCAGGTCGCGTACGAGCCGGGCGGCGACCACCGCTGAGCCGAGCTCGTCCCCCACTTCGGCGCAGCGCCCCACGAACGCCTCCTCCTGGGAGAGCCTCTGCCATTGGCAGGCCAGCAGATGGCGCCACACCTGGTCCGGGTACCACTCCAGGCGCCGCCGCGCGGCCGTGAGCTCCCCGAGCCCGTCGTGGTACACCGCGCCGGACGTGACCTCGGCGAGCTTCTGCTGCGGCATCACCAGCCAGTCGCGGGCGGCCGGTTCACCGGCCAGCGGGTCGACGCCGAGCTGTGCGGTCAGCCAGCCGCGGGTGTCGCCCAGCTCGACCCGGTGATCGACCGGGCCGTCCGTCGGTTCCATGTGGCCGGACACCGGGTCCAGCGGATCGTCGTCCCGGCGGCGGAAGTGTGTGGGCCAGCCGCGTACCTGCTTCGGGAGCCGGTCCGCGAGGAGCCGGTGGACGGCGGCGGCGCCTGCCGCCGCGTCCTCGGGCGCGAGGAACAGCTGCAGCCGCGGACCCCACTCGTGGTCCGCCGACCGTGCCGTGTCGAAGCCGAGCACCCGAGCCCGTACCGACCCGGGCGGCGGTGTACCGCAGGCCGGGACACTCCTCCGCCAGGAGAGGCCGCGCCGCCTCTTCGTACAGGATCCGCGACAGCTCGAGGCCGGGAAGGAACGTGGCGTCAGTCGTCGTCATGTGGTCACTGTGCTGGCGCCGGACGGGTGCGGCCACCGAATATCGGCGGCTGTCACGGGGACGCCTCCCGGCGGGGCGGTGGCCACAAGATCGCCATCGGACCGTCGTTCCCTCTGGCCTGGTCGCGCGGTCCGGCGCACGCTGGGAGTACGAGGCTGCAGAACCGGGACACGCCCGGGGCCCCGCCCCCGTACAGAGGTGATCACGATGGACAAGCAGTGGAACGTGAAGGTCTACATCTCCGAGGAGGGCGACAACACGCGCGCCCGCGCCGTGCTCGACACCCCCGAGACGCACGAGGTCACCGGCACCGGGGTGGCCAGGCGGAATCCCATCGACCGGCCGGTGGCGGAGATCGGCGACGAGCTGGCCGCCAGTCGCGCCCTGGAGGATCTCGCCGTCCGGCTGCACGACGTGGCGTCCGACGACATCGTGCAGTTCAGCGGGCCTGCGGAGGCTCAGGGGCGGTGACCTTCGGCAGCCGGGTGAGCACGCCGGGGAGCGCGGTCGTGCACGCGCGCTCCCCGGACACGGGGTAGACGGACCGCCGGATCACCCCTCCGCGGCGATCCGCGCGAGGCGCTGTGCCTCGTCTCGCGTGGAGCGGGCGACGGCGTCCTCGTCGACGTGCAGCAGCCGGCTGTTCTCGACGACCGGGCGGCCGCCGACGAGTGAGAGCGTGACCGGGGCCGCGGCGCCGAAGACGAGGGCGGTCACCGGGTCGGCGATCGACGCGTGGGCGAGCGTGTCGAGCTTCCAGAGCACCAGGTCGGCGAGCTTGCCCGGCTCCAGGGAGCCGATCTCGGCGGCCCGGCCCAGGACCTGGGCACCCCCGTACGTGCCGAGGCGCAGCGCCTGGCGCGCGTTCAGGGCGGCTTCCCGGTGCGGACCGAGGCGGTTGATCAGCAGCGCGTTGCGCAGCTCGGTGTGGAGCTCACCCGACTCGTTGGACGCGGTACCGTCCACGCCCAGACCGACCGGGACACCGGCCGCGAGCATGTCGGGCACGCGCGCGATCCCGGCGGCCAGCCGGGCGTTGGACGACGGGCAGTGGGCGACCCCCGTCCGCGTACGGGCGAACGCGGCGATGTCGGAGTCGTTCATGTGGACGCAGTGCGCCATCCACACGTCCTCGCCGAGCCAGCCGGTCGACTCGAAATAGTCCGTCGGCCCCATGCCGAACAGCTCGTGGCAGAACTTCTCCTCCTCCACCGTCTCGCTGCCGTGGGTGTGCAGGCGCACCCCCTTGCGGCGGGCCAACTCCGCGCCCTGCCTGAGGAGTTCCGTGGTGACCGAGAAGGGCGAGCACGGGGCGACCGCGATCTGCGTCATCGCGCCGAACGACGGGTCGTGGTGGCGGTCGACGGTCTCCTCGGTCGCGGCCAGCGCGCCCTCGAGGGTCTCGACCGCGAAGTCCGGCGGCAGTCCGCCGTCCGACGCGCCGCGGTCCATGGAGCCGCGGGCGAGGGTGAAGCGGACGCCCGTCTCGCGGGCAGCGCGGATGATCGCGCCGGAGAGGTCGCCGGAGCCGCGCGGATAGACGTAGTGGTGGTCCATGGCGGTGGTGACGCCGCCGCGGGCCATCATGGCGAGGGATCCCTGCGCGGCCGCGTACACCATGGGCTCGTCGATGCGCGCCCAGGTCGGGTAGAGGGCGACGAGCCAGTCGAAGAGGTTGTGGTCGGTGGCCAGGCCGCGGGTGATCCACTGGTAGAAGTGGTGGTGCGTGTTGACCAGGCCCGGGGTGGCCAGGTGGCCGGTGCCGTCGATGCGGCGGACCACGTTCTCCAGGCCCTCCGGGGCCCTGCCCGGGCCCACGGACTCGATCGTGTCGCCGGCCACGACGACGTGGCCGGTGGCGTACTCGGTGTCGTCCGCGTCGACGGTCGCGACGGCGCAGTTCTCGATGACGATGCGCTCGACGTGATGCGCAACTGCCACGGCAGGGCTCCTGGATGCCTAGAGGTTGATGCCTAGAGGTTGGTGAGGTCCACCGGGATGTGCGCCTCGCACCCGTCCCGCAGGATGGTCGCCTCGATGAGGCCGTAGGGACGGTCGGCGGCGAAGTACACCTCGTTGTCGTTCTTCAGGCCGAACGGCTCGAGGTCGACGAGGAAGTGGTGCTTGTTCGGAAGGGAGAAGCGGACCTCGTCGATCTCGCCGCGGTTGTCGATGATCCGCGCGCCCATCGCGTAGAGGGTCTGCTGCAGCGACAGCGAGTACGTCTCCGCGAAGGCCTCCAGCATGTGCTTCTTGACCTGCTCGTACGACGTGTCCCAGTCGGGTGCCGTCTCCTCGTCTCCGGTCCAGTTGAACCGCCAGCGGCCGGAGACCTGCGTGGCGAGGATGCGGTCGTACGCCTCGGGGAGCGTCGTGTACGTGTCCTTGACGTAGCCCCAGAACTCGGAGTTCGTCGAGTTCATCACGACGAGGTCCTTGAGGCCGGAGACGACCTCCCACGTCTCGCCGTCGAAGGTGATCTGCGCGAGGCGGGTCTCCTGCCCCTTGCGTACGAAGGAGTGCCGGGCCTCACCGGACGTCTCGATGCGCTCCCAGGCGTACTCCTCGATACGGATGCGTGCCCGGTGGATCGGCTCCTGCGAGGTCACGAAGTGCCGGGCGAGGTGGATGCCGAACTGCTCCGCGGACTCGATGCCGTGCTCCTTGGCGAACGCGTACACCGTGTTCTTGGTGGTGTCGGTCGGCAGGACGTTCGCGTTGGAGCCGGAGTAGTGCACGTCGTCCATGTCGCCGGAGAGCGACACGGACACGTTGAGGTCCTTGATGTGGTGCGTCGCGCCGTCCCGCACGATCCTGACGACGCGGTTCTCGGCCTTGCCGTACTGGTTCTGTCCCAACACAGGGCGGGAAGGGCGGGAATTGACTGCCATCGCTAGCTCCCTCGGTATACGGAGTAGCCGTACGGGTTGAGCAGCAGCGGTACGTGGTAGTGCTCGCCCGGCACGACGGCGAACGTGATCGCCACCTCCGGGAAGAACACCCCAGGCCCGCTGTCCCGATTCGCGGGGGCGTCCTGCTGCGCCTCGGCTTGCTTCTTCTCGAAGTACGGTTCGACGGCGAAGTCGAGCCGTACGTGGGTGGTGCCTTCCGGCAGCGCCGGGAGGTCCTTGCAGCGCCCGTCCGCGTCGGTAGCGGAGCCGCCGAGCTCCTGCCACTCCGCGTCCCGGCCGCTGCGGGAGGCCAGCTGGACGGCGACGCCCGCAGCGGGGCGGCCGATGCTGGTGTCCAGGATGTGCGTGGACACCGAGGCGGTGGTGTCGGTGCTCATGCCGTGCCCTCTTCGAGGAGTCGGGTCAGCCGGATGCGGTTGATCTTGCCCAGTTCGGTGCGGACGATGTCCCGCTCCTGCTCGGGCGAGTTGCCGATCCGGGTCTTCACAGCGTCCCGCATCTGCTCGCCGGTCAGGCCCGTGGCGCAGATCAGGAAGACGTGGCCGAACCTGTCCTGGTACGCCAGGTTCAGTTCGAGCATCTCGGCCCTGAGCTCGTCGGAGGCTCCGGCCATGCCCCGCTGTTCGCGTGAGGAGGCCGGATCGCCCGGCTTGGGACGGCCGATGGGCGGGTGGCCCGCCATCGCCTCCTCCAGGTCCGCGGTGGTGAGCCCGGCCATGGCGGCGTCACTCGCGGCGAGGAGATCCTCCGCGCTGACGAAGGGACGCCGGGCGAGCAGCGCGCTGCCCCACGCCGATGAGGCGCACAGCTCGTGGAGGACGGCGGCGGCCTCGGCCTCGGGCAGGGCGTTGAAACGGGCCAGGCCGTCTGCTTCCGGACCAGGTGTCGTCGGACTCGAAGTCACGGGGATGCCTCCGTGGCCTTGATACGGGACGGGCTGGATTAACCCAATACCGTCGACGACCTCATGTCAACAGTTTGTTGAATTCGAGGGGGTCGGCGTTGATCAAGGCAGCGTCAGCGTTGGTCAAGGCCGCCTACTGGCGCCGGGAATACTGACGCTGGGCCTACTGGCGCTGGGCGCCGTAATCCCTGTTCAGGTAGTTGTAGACGGTGAAGCGGCTCACCCCGAGCGCGCTCGCCACCGTCTCGACGCCGTGCCGTACGGAGAACGCACCCCGGGCCTCCAGCGCCTTCACGACCTGCTGCTTCTCCTTGCGGTCGAGCTGGGCGAGCGGTCTGCCGTGCTTGCGCTCCAGCGCGGCCAGGATGTGGTCCAGCGAGTCGGCGAGCTGCGGCAGCCGTACGGCGACCACGTCCCGGCCCTCCCAGGCGAGCACGACGTCGTCATCGCCCGCCTGGTCCGGCGGGACCATCTCGCCGCCCATCGCGTCCACGAGGGGCTTGACCGCGGCGATGAAGGGGTCGTCTCCGATGCCGGTCACCGATCACCCTCCCCGATCACGTTGATCTGCAGGGAGATCCGGGTCGCGCCCGCCTCCAGGGTCTTGCGCAGCAGTGCGTCGACCGAGGTGAGGACGGCGTCCACGCCACCCTCCGCCGTGTTGCCGAACGGTCCGACATCGACGGCGTCCAGATCGGCCCCCTCGATGACCTCGCGCGCCACCAGGGCGTGCCGCGGCGTCTCGTCCAGATCGAAGGGCTCGGTCGTGAACTCCACTTTCAATCGCACTGTGCCCCCATTGGCATCCGCTGTGGTCTGCCGGCGCGCCCCGGCCGCCCCGAGACCGACCTTAACGGACTCCGCCCACGGAATCCTCCGAGGTCGGACGCCGAGTCACGCCCTGGCCCTGAAGACCGGCAGATACCCGAGGGCCTGGCCGTCCTGGTTGGGGTGGTACGAGTTACCGACAGGGACGGTCAGACTGTGCAGCCACGCGTCGCCCGAGCAGATCTCATGTCCGGTGAAGGCGCCCCGGACGTCGCCGAAGGTGAAGCCGTACGCCGCGGCGCGGGCCGATATCACGGAGTTCAGCTGGTCCGACGCGGCGTTGAGGGCGGCGCGCTCGCTCTCCCGCAGCCCGACGATGCAGGTGCCGTTGAGCATGTAGAGGCGGGGATAACCCATCACGACGACACGGGCGTTCGGCGCCCTGGTCTTGATGGTCGCGTACAGCGTGTTGAGCCTGCCGGGCAGCAGGCTGGACATCTGGGACCGGGCGGTCGCCACGGCCGACAGGCAGCTCTCCTCGCCCTCGAGGATGCAGGTGGTCATGACGTCGGCGAAGCCCACGTCGTTGCCGCCCGCGCTGACGCTGATCAGGCCGGTGCCGGCGCCCAGCGGCGCGAGCTGCCCGCTGATCACGGTCGTTGTGGTGGCTCCGGAACAGGCGGTGAAGGAGAAGGACGAGGGGCTGTTGGCGGCGGCCCACAGCGCGGGATACGCGTTGGCACTGCGCTTGCAGTCACCGCTGTCGCCGTAGTCGCCAGCTCCGGTTCCGGACGAGTAGCTGTCGCCCAGCGCGACATACGCGGGGGCGGCGGCTGCGGCCTGCTGAGCACCCATCAGAACACTGGTGAGCGCGAGGAGCAGAGCCGCGACGACCGATGACGATCTGCGGAACAACTTCATGAAAGCTCCTGGAGTGAGGAAAACGCCCTGTTTGCTCCTGTTTCTGAATCCCTTTCAGAGGCCCGGGGCGGGCCTGCGGACCTGGAAAGATGACGGGCTCATGACAAAACGCGGTGCAAGGAAGTTGCATCGCGCTGTGCCGTGCTGGACCGTACTGCAGCAGATCAGGCCGCGTCTACGCGCATGGACAAAGTCAGTTGCACTGAATGCGGCCGATGCAAGTCGTCTTGCGATCGCGAACGCGCGATCGACAATTCGGGCGACGGACCCGCTCCTCATCTCCGTAAAGCAGATGACGGAAGCCGTGCCGTCTCTCATCTGCGGTGCGGCGACGCGACAGGGAGGGGCTGCTGCGCCATGGCAGGACGCACACGAAGAGGGACCGCAAGAGGAGTCAGGGGAACGGCGATCGCGGCTGCGGCCATGGCCGTGCTGACCACGTCCCAGGCTCCCGGGGCGGTGGCGCGGACGTCGGAGTCCGCCCCCCGGAGCGCGGCGGAACGCGGTCCGAGCATCTCCGGGGACACGCCGTTCCGCGCCGAACTCCCGCCGCTGCGGGCGCGGGACGGCTCGGGCACGTCATCGGCGCAGGGCCCGTCGGCAGAGGGCTCGTCCGCGGGGGGCGGGGCGCTGCCGGCGACGGTTTTCGCGGCATACCGGCATGCGGAGTCGGAACTCGCGCGTACCGCGCCCGGTTGCCATCTGCGGTGGCAGCTACTCGCCGCCATCGGGCAGGTGGAGTCCGGACAGGCGCGCGGCGGCCGCGTGACCGCGGACGGTACGACACGGGCACCGATCCTCGGGCCGCGGCTGGACGGCAACGGGTTCGCTCTCATCCGGGACAGCGACGGCGGCGCGTACGACGGGGACACCGTGTACGACCGGGCGGTCGGCCCGATGCAGTTCATCCCGTCGACCTGGGCGGCGTGGGGCGCGGACGGCAACGGCGACGGACGCGCCGACCCGCACAACATCTACGACGCGGCACTCGCCGCGGGCCGCTATCTGTGCGCGGGCGGGCGCGATCTCTCCCAGCCGGGCGACCTGGACCGGGCGATCCTCGGCTACAACCACTCGAGGGCCTACCTGCGTACGGTCAGGGCCTGGTTCGCGTACTTCCTCGAGGGGCACCAGGTGGTGCCGGACGACCCCGCCGCGTCCGACGCGAGAGGGAAGAAGAAGACGTCGGAGAAGGAGCGCGCCAAGGGCTCGCACGCGTCCTCGCGGCCGGAGCCCCGCCCCGGCGGTGCATCGGGCACACCGTCATCCCCCACGCCCAAACCCTCGTCACCCTCGCCCTCGCCCTCGAAGACCCGCCCGGCGGAGGAGACGGAGGAGCCTGCACTGCCCCTTCCGGAGCCCACCCTCACCCTGCCCGGAGACGGAGTGCTGATAGAGGAAGAGCCGCTGGCCAGCAACGGTAAGGACTCGATGAGGGCCTCCCCCTCCACAACCGCTGATACCGGGCGGTAATGTCGCCACCCGCCGGGCACAGCACGGGACGACCGGCGGGTGAGCGCGAAGGGGCCCTCATGGCGACGGACATGCATCCTGAGTCTGCGGACGGGGCGGGTGAAGAAGGGCCCGAAGGACCGGACGTGGACCGGGACCGCTGGCAGCGCATGTGGAGCCACCGCGAGCAGCTGCTCAAGGTGGCCCGCCGCCGTTCGCTCAGCCCGGAGGACGCCGAGGACGCCGTACACGAGGCGATGCTGCGCGCCGCGGAGCGGCCGGATCTCGACGACGAGCGGCTCGGGGCCTGGCTGACGACCGTGACGATGCGGCTGTGCATCGACCGCCATCGGCAGGTCAACCGCGAGGCCGAGGTGCGCACCAGCCCCACACTCGTCACGCCCGGTCCCGTGCCCGTCGAGGAGGCGGTGTGCGACCGGGCGGAGGCCAGGTGGCTGGCCGTCCGCAGCAATGAGCTGCCCGCACGCCAGGCGGAGGCGATCTGGCTGAAGTCCGAGGACCTGGACGTCGGGCAGGTCGCCGTCAAGATGGGGCTGAGCTACCGGACGGTCGAGTCGCTGCTCGCCCGGGCCCGGCGGACCCTGCGCGCTTCGCTGGCGGCCACGCTGGGTGTCGCCCTCTTCCTGATCGGACGCGGCCGGCCGCGCACCGGCGGCCATGTGCATGTGGTCGCGGTGGCGTCGACGGCGGCGACCCTCGTGGTGGCCGGGTTCGTGCTGCCGTACGCGCACGACTGGGGCGGGGACGGCACGGCGCCGCGGCCGTCCGTCTCGGACACCGCGCAGACCACCGAGGTGAGGGGCACGGACGCGGGCGGCCGGACGCCGGCTCCCGGTGACCGCGGTCTCACGGGGCCGCCGACGGCCGGCGGCGCGGAGGGTACGGGTCCGTCCGGTGACGGGTCGCTGGTGCGGCTGTCCGTTCCGCCCGTCCCGGGGGTCTCCGTGGATCCGCTGCCGACTCTGTCCGCCCCCGCGGTGCCGGACGTGCCGCAGGTGCCCGGGGTGCCCCACGTCCCGTCCGTCCCGTCTGTGCCGTCTGTGCCGTCTGTGCCGTCCTTGCCGGAGGCGTCCGTTCCGGCGGTGCCCGATGCGTCGTCCGTTCCGGCGGTCCCGGAGGTCACGGCGACCCCCGGCGCCTCCGCGCGGGTGGACGCCCCCAGCGCAGGGGACGCGCACCTGCCCTGACCGCACCAGGCCACCGGTTCGTCGGCACCCTGATCCCCATCCGGAAAAAAATTCGGTCACCGCAGCGACGGACGCCCTTCCTCTCCCCGTAGAGCAGATGTCGGAGCTGCTCCACAGGCTGAAGGGTGGACCGGATGGGTGTCGAGATCTGTGTGGAAGGGCTGACCAAGTCCTTCGGACACCAGGTCATCTGGCAGGACGTCTCGCTGACGCTGCCTGCCGGGGAGGTATCGGTGATGCTCGGCCCCTCGGGCACGGGCAAGTCGGTGTTCCTCAAGACGCTCGTCGGGCTGCTCAAGCCGGACCGGGGCTCGATCCGGATCGCGGGCCAGGACATCACCAAGCTGCGTGAGCACGACCTCTACGAGGTGCGGAAGCTCTTCGGCGTGCTGTTCCAGGACGGTGCGCTGTTCGGGTCGATGAATCTCTACGACAACATCGCCTTCCCGCTGCGCGAGCACACCCGTAAGTCCGAGAGCGAGATCCGGCGGATCGTCCTCGAGAAGATGGACATGGTCGGGCTGATCGGCGCCGAGGAGAAGCTGCCGGGTGAGATATCCGGAGGTATGCGGAAAAGGGCGGGTCTGGCGCGGGCCCTCGTGCTCGATCCGGAGATCATCCTCTTCGACGAGCCGGACTCCGGCCTCGACCCGGTGCGCGTCGCGTATCTCAACCAGCTGATCGTCGATCTCAACGCCCAGATCGACGCGACCTTCCTGATCGTCACGCACGACATCGCCTCGGCCCGCCAGGTGCCGGACAACATCGGTCTCCTGTTCCGGCGCGAGCTGGTGATGTTCGGCCCGCGCGAGAAGCTGCTGACCAGCGACGAGCCGGTCGTGCGGCAGTTCCTGAACGGCCGGATGCAGGGGCCGATCGGCATGGCGGAGGAGAAGGACGCCGCCCAGGTCGAGCAGGAGCTGGCGCAGCTCGGGAACGGCGCACACGCCGACTCCGTCAGCCGTACGGAGATGACGCCCCGCCTGCTGCCGGGACCGGGCATCACCCGGCCGCCCCGGTGGCAGGCCATCGCGAGACGCGAGGCGGAACTCCATCCCGTGCACGCCTGGAAGGGAGCGGGCGCATGAGCCTGTCACCGACCGGAGCGCTGCGGCACTCCGGCAGCCTCTTCGCCATGGCCCTGGACGTGCTGCGGACCATGCCCCGACGTCCCTTTCAGCTACGGGAGTTCATCCAGCAGGCCTGGTTCGTCGCCAGCGTCACGATCCTGCCCACGGCGCTCGTCTCCATCCCCTTCGGGGCGGTCATCGCGCTCCAGATCGGCAGCCTGACCCGGCAGCTGGGTGCCCAGTCCTTCTCGGGCGCCGCCTCGGTGCTCGCGGTGCTGCGGGAGGCCTCGCCGATCGTCACCGCACTGCTGATCGCGGGCGCCGGCGGCACGGCGATCTGCGCCGACCTGGGAGCGCGGAAGATCCGCGAGGAGATCGACGCGATGCAGGTCCTTGGCATCGACCCGATCCACCGGCTCGTGGTGCCGCGCGTACTGGCGTCGATGGTGGTGGCCGTGCTGCTCAACGGCCTGGTGTCGGTGGTCGGCGTGGCGGGCGGCTACTTCTTCAACGTCGTCCTGCAGGACGGCACGCCCGGCGCCTATCTGGCCTCCTTCACCACCCTCGCCCAGCTCTCGGACCTGTGGGCGGCCGAGCTGAAGGCGCTGGTGTTCGGGGCGATCGCGGCGATCGTCGCCTCCTACAAGGGGCTGACCGCGAAGGGCGGACCGAAGGGCGTGGGCGACGCGGTGAACCAGTCGGTGGTGATCACCTTCATGTTGCTGTTCGTGACGAACTTCGTGATGACCGCCGTGTACTTCCAGATCGTTCCGCAGAGGGGCTGAGGAATGGCGCTCGTCAACCGTCTCGTGGAGCGTCCGCTGCGCTCCCTGGAGGAGCTGGGCGCCCAGCTCTCCTTCTACGGGCGCTCGCTCGCCTGGACCGGCCGCACCCTGCGCCGCTACAAGAAGGAGGTGCTGCGCCTGCTGGCCGAGGTGAGCTTCGGCCGGGGCGCGCTCGCGGTGATCGGCGGCACGGTCGGCGTCATCGCCTTCCTGTCGTTCTTCACCGGCACCGAGGTGGGCCTCCAGGGCTACGCGGCCCTCAACCAGCTCGGCACGTCCAACTTCGTGGCCTTCCTGTCGGCGTACTTCAACACCCGCGAGATCGCACCGCTGGTGGCCGGGCTCGCGCTGTCCGCGACCGTGGGGGCCGGATTCACCGCCCAGCTCGGCGCGATGCGGATCAGCGAGGAGACGGACGCACTGGAGGTGATGGGTGTCCCGTCGGTGCCGTTCCTGGTGACCACCCGCATGATCGCCGGCTTCGTCGCGGTGATCCCGCTGTACGTGATCGGGCTGCTGTCCTCGTACTTCGCCGCCCGGACCATCACCACCGGCTACTACGGGCAGTCCGCGGGCACCTACGACCACTACTTCCAGCAGTACCTGCCGCCCGTCGACGTGCTGTGGTCGTTCGGCAAGGTGATCGTCTTCGCCATCGTGATCATCCTGGTGCACTGCTACTACGGCTACCACGCGAGCGGCGGCCCGGCGGGCGTCGGCGTCGCGGTGGGCCGCGCGGTGCGCACCTCCATCGTCGCCATCAACGTCCTGGACTTCTTCCTCTCGCTGGCCATCTGGGGCGCCAACACGACCGTACGGATTGCGGGGTAGGGACGATGACGACCATCGCACCCACGCGGAGCCCGAAGGCGAGCCGCCGCAGGGCGGCCGCCAAGGTGAGCAGCACGGTGAGACTGCGCCTGTACGGCATCGTCTTCCTCGCCGTCCTCGCGCTGCTGCTGTCGCTGTCCGTCGCCGTCTACCAGCAGGTGTTCACCTCGGTCGTACGGATCAGCCTGCAGGCCGACACACTGGGCAACCAGCTGGATCCGCGCGCCGACGTCAAGCTGCGCGGCCTGCTGGTCGGCGAGGTGCGCTCGGTGCACTCAGACGGCGAGAAGGCAACGCTCGACATCGCGCTCAAGCCCAAGTACGTCGCGTACATCCCGGCCGACGTGCGGGCGCGGCTGCTGCCCAAGACGCTGTTCGGCGAGAAGTACGTCGACCTGGTTCCGCCGCGCCACTCGACGGCCCGGCCCATCCAGGCCGGGGACGTCATCACCCAGGACCGCACCCGGGCCGGCATCGAGCTGCAGAAGCTGATGAACGACCTGCTGCCGCTGCTGCGCACCGTGAAGCCGGGCGAGCTCAACGCCACCCTGTCCGCGTTCGCGGACGCCCTGGAGGGCCGCGGCGACCGGATCGGCGACAACGTCGTCCGCCTCGACCGCTATCTGCGCCGGCTCAACCCGCACATGCCGTCCATCAAGGAGGACATCTCCCGGTTCGCCGACGTCGCCGAGCTGTACAGCGAGGCGGCGCCCGACCTGATGGAGATCCTCCGCAACACCGTGACCACCAGCCGCACCATCGTCGAGAAGCAGAACCAGCTGGCCGCCGCGCTCACCTCGACCGCGACGGCCGCGCACACCGCGGACGACTTCCTCGGCGCCAACGGCGACCGGCTGATCACCCTCGGCCGGGTCTCCCGCCCCACGCTGGCGCTGTTCGCCCGGTACTCGCCCGAGTACCCCTGCCTCCTCGAAGGCCTCGTGCGGCAGGACAAGGCCGCGGAGGAGAGCTTCAAGGGCGGCAGGTTCCACATCACCCTCGAAGTCGTCCGTCAACGAGACCCGTACGAACCCGGCGAGGAACCGCGCTATGCAGAGCGATCGGGCCCGAACTGCAGAGGCCTGCCCCACCCCCAGGTACCCGCACCGCCCGTCAAACTCAACGACGGCACGAAGCCGTCGGGTTCCGGGGCAGGCGGCCTGGGCGGTCTCACCGTGTCCGCCACCGAGGCCGAGCAGCGCGCCGTCGGCTCGCTCGTGGCCCCCGTCATGGGGGTGCCGGCCGACGAGGTGCCGCCCGTCGCGACCCTGCTGTTCGGCCCCCTGGCCCGGGGAACGGCGGTGAGTGTGGCATGACGGCGGGACGCAGGATCCCAGGGGCCCGGCAGACGGCTGCGCCGCTGGCCAAGTTCGGTCTGTTCACGGCCGTGACGGTGCTGGCGACGGCGCTGCTGGCCGCCACCATCTCCGGCCTCGACATGACGCCCACGCACACGTACCGCGCGGTGTTCAGCGATGTCACCGGCCTGGAGGAGGGCGACGACATCCGGGTGGCCGGTGTGCGGGTCGGCGAGGTGAAGGACATCCGCATCAAGGACCGGACGCTGGCGGAGGTCACCTTCTCGGTCAGCGAGGACCGTCCGCTGCTGGCCAGCACGGGCGCGGTCATCCGCTACCGCAACCTGGTCGGGCAGCGGTACGTCGCGCTCACCGAAGGAGCGGGCGACGGCACCCAGCTCAAGCCGGGCGGCACAATTCCGCTGTCGCGGACCGAGCCCGCGCTGGACCTCAACGCGCTGCTGAACGGCTTCAAGCCGCTGTTCGCCGCGCTCAGCCCGAAGGACGTCAACCAGCTGGCGACCGAGATCATCAAGACCCTCCAGGGCGAGGGCGGCACGGTCAACAGCCTGCTGGCGCACACCGCGTCGCTCACCACGACGCTCGCCGACCGCGACCAGCTGATCGGCTCCGTGATCGACAACCTCAACGACGTACTGGCGACGCTGGACAAGCGCGGCAGCCGCTTCTCCGAGCTGCTCAAGCAGCTGCGGCGTGTCATCTCCGGGCTGGCCGCCGACCGCAAGCCCATCGGTGAGTCGCTGGTGAACATCGGCAGTCTGGCGGATGCCACCTCGGGCCTGCTCCAGGACGCCCGCCCGCCGCTGAAGGACGACATCGCCCAGCTGACCGACCTCACCGGAACCCTGAACAAGAACGAGAAGACCGTGGAGGGCGTCCTGAAGCGGCTGCCGAACAAGCTCAACGCACTGACGGGGACAGCGAGTTACGGCTCCTGGTTCAACTTCTACCTCTGCGACTTCGACGGCCGCATCGTGCTGCCGAAGACCAAGCAGGTGCTCACCCCCGAAATGCACGTCGCGCAGGCGAGGTGCGGCGGATGAAACTGCGGACGAACCTGCGGATGAACCTGCGGACGAAGAGGAACCCGAGCGCGAGGACGTCACCGACGAAGCGGAGGCTGCGTCTGCTCCCCCACGTGACGCCCTTCCGCGAGCGGAACCCCGTGGTGATCGGCGCCGTCGGCCTCACCACGCTCGGGCTGCTGACCGTCGCCGCCTTCAACGCCGACAGCCTCCCGGTGATCGGCAACGGCGAGACGTACAGCGCGGCCTTCGCGGAGGCGGGCGGCCTGAAGCCGGGTGACGAGGTGCGGATCGCCGGCGTGAAGGTGGGCAAGGTCGAGGAGGTCGACCTGGACGGCGACCACGTGAAGGTGGTCTTCAAGGTCAAAGGCGACCCGCAGTTCGGCACCCGGACCGGCGCGGCCATCCGGGTCCAGACCATCCTCGGCGCGAAGTACCTGGCGCTGGAGCCCAAGGGGTCGGGGCAGCTCAGACCCGGCAGCGAGATCCCGCTGAACCGCACCACGCCGGCGTACGACGTCGTGCAGGCGTTCAGCGATCTGGCCACCACGACGGAGAAGGTCGACACCCAGCAGGTCGCGAAGGCCCTGGACACCCTCTCCGCCACCTTCAAGGACTCGCCGGCCGAGGTGCGGGCGTCCATCGATGGCCTGTCGAGGATCTCCCGGACGGTGGCCTCGCGCGACCAGGCGCTGGAGGAGCTCCTCGACCACGCCCACGGGGTGACGGGGGTGCTGGCCGAGCGGTCCAAGGACTTCTCCGCGCTCGTCAAGGACGGAGACGCATTGTTCAAGGAGATCAGCAGGCGCCGACAGGCCATCCACACCCTGCTCAAGAGCTCGGCGGAGCTCGGCGTCCAGCTGTCCGGTCTGGTCGAGGACAACCGCAAGGAGATCGGGCCCGCGCTCAAGGGCCTGAACCAGGTGGTCAGGATGCTGGAACGCAACCAGGCCGCCCTGGACCGCAGTGTCGCCCTGCTCGCGCCGTATGTGCGGGTGTTCACCAACACCCTCGGCAACGGCCGCTGGTTCGACAGCTACGTCCAGAACATGGTCGCCCCCGGCCCGGTCACCCCGCGGACGGGAGGATCGCGATGAAGCGCACCCCCTTCCCGAAGAGCCGCCGGGCCCGCCTGGTCGCCGCGCTCACCGCGGCCGCCCTGGTGGCGTCGCTCGCCGTGGCGCTGTGGCCCAGCTCGGACCCGGTCCGGGTCACGGCGTACTTCCCGCGCACCGTCGGCATCTACCCCGGGTCGGACGTCCGCGTCCTCGGCGTCCGCATCGGCGAGGTCAAGAAAATCACCCCGGAGGGCGACCGGGTCCGGGTGGAGCTCGAGTACGACGAGGGCCGCAAGGTGCCGGCCGACGCCAAGGCCGCCATCATCAACTCCTCCGTCGTCAGCGACCGTTACGTCCAGCTGCTGCCGGTGTACCGGGGCGGGCCGGTGATGCACAGCGGTGCCGTCATCCCCGAGGAGCGCACGGCCGTACCGGTCGAGCTGGACCGTATCTTCGACAGCCTGCACACCACGGCGGAGGCGCTCGGGCCCAAGGGCGCCAACAAGGACGGTTCGCTGTCGCGGCTGCTGGGGGTCAGTGCCGACAACCTGGGCGGGCAGGGCGAGAACATCCACCAGATGGTCGAAGACCTCTCGGAGGCCGTCACCACGCTGTCCGACGGCCGCAAGGACCTGTTCGGCACCGTCCGCAACCTTCAGGTGTTCACGGCCGCGCTGGCGGCGGACGACGAGAACGTGCGGTCGTTCAACACCAGCCTCGCCCAGGTCGCGCAGCAGCTCGCCGACGAGCGCAAGGACCTCGCCGCGGCGCTCCGGAACCTGGCGACGGCGCTGGCCGACGTGTCCGACTTCGTGAAGAACAACAAGAAGGACCTGACGTCCAGCGTGAAGGGCCTCAGCAAGGTCACCAAGGTGCTGGTCACCCAGCGAGCCGCCCTCGCGGAACTGCTGGAGGTCGCCCCGGCCGGTCTGGACAACCTGCACAACGCGGGCAATCCGTCGGCGGGCACCCTCGACACCCGCAACAACCCCGACCACCCCCAGGACCCGGCATCGCTGCTGTGCTCGGTGCTGAAGACGACCGGCGACGCCGGCGGGAAGAACCCCGACTGCCAGGACCTGAAGAAACTCTTCGACTCCCTGCCCGACCTGTCGAAGGCCGGGGCCGCCGTGCCGGCCGGCACGGGCAGCGTCGACAAGACCCTCGGCGGCATTCTGGAGGCCCGCGCATGAACCATCTGCGCAAGGGCGGCATGGCCGCCTGGGTGGCCGTCGGTTCGCTGCTGCTGACCGGCTGCGAGTTCAACGGCTGGTACGACATCCCGCTGCCCGGCGGTGCCGCCGACGACGGGCACGCCTACCACGTCACCGTCGAGTTCCGGGACGTCCTCGACCTGGTGCCGCAGTCGGCCGTGAAGGTCAACAACGTCACGGTGGGCGCCGTCGAGAAGGTGGAGCTGGTGGGCTGGCACGCCCGGGTGCGGCTGCGGGTCGCCGACTCCGTGAAGCTGCCCGGCAACGCGATCGCCGAGCTGCGGCAGACCAGCATGCTCGGCGAGAAGTACGTGGCGCTGTCCGCCCCGCCCGACACCGCGCCCATCGGCCGGCTCCGCGACGGAGACCGCATCCCGCTGTCCCGCAGCGGCCGGAACCCGGAGATCGAGGAGGTGCTGTCCGCCCTGTCCGCGCTCCTCAACGGCGGCGGTGTCGCCCAGCTCAAGACGATCACCGTGGAGCTCAACAAGGCCCTGGAGGGCCGGGAGAACCGAGTCAAGTCCCTGCTCACCGAGCTGGACACGTTCATCGGCGGCCTCGACTCGCAGCGGGCGGAGATCATCCGCGCGCTCAAGGGCGTCGACCGGCTCGCCGAGCGGCTGCGGCAGGAGAAGCAGACGATCGCCGAGTCCGTGGACACCATCCCGCCGGCCCTCAAGGTGCTCGCCGACCAGCGGCGCGATCTGACGAAGATGCTCACGGCCCTGTCGAAGCTGGGAGAGACCGGCACGCGGGTGATCAACGCCTCGCGGAACGACACGGTCGCCAATCTGAAGGCGCTGCAGCCGATCCTCCAGGAGCTGAACAAGGCGGGCGACAACCTGCCCAACTCCCTGGAGCTGCTGACGACGTATCCGTTCCCGCGCAACGTGATGGGCGCGATCAAGGGCGACTACGTCAATCTCAAGGTGACCGCCGACCTCGACCTGTCGAGCATCTACGGCAATCTCACCGACAAGCCCGGCAAGGGCGACGGCGGCTCCGGCAAGCCCGGAACGCCGGACCTTCCGACGGTGCCGGACACGCCGAGCCTCCCGCTGCCCACCTCGCTGCCGGAGAACCCGGTCACGCCCGGCACGCCGTCCTCTCCCGCCACGCCCTCCGCCCCGTCCGGCGGCGATCTGCTGTGTCCTCCGGTGTGCTCCAGCAACTACGCGGGGTACGGCCGGCCCGACGGACACCGCCTGCCCCCGGGGATCGACCTGGAGCTGGCCGAGCTCATGCTGAAGGGGATACAGCCGTGATGACACGTACGGTCAAGGCCCAACTGATCGCCTTCGCCACGGTCACCGCCGTGGGCGTGTCGTACGTCGGCGCCGAGTACACGGGGCTGCAGGACACTCTCCTCGGCCGCGGCTACACGGTGCGGGCCGACTTCGCCGACTCCGGCGGCATCTTCCCGGGCGCCGAGGTCACCTACCGCGGTGTTCCGGTCGGCCGCGTCGGCGATCTGCGGCTGAGCGGCGACAACGGGGTCTCCGTCGGTCTCGACATCGAGGACGGCACGCGGATCCCCGCGGACACGCTGGCAGTCGTCGCGAACCGTTCCGCGGTGGGCGAGCAGTACGTCGACCTGCAGCCGCGCGGCGACTCGGGTCCCTATCTGCTGAACGGCAGCACCATCGCGCGGGACAACACCCGGGTGCCGCTGCCCAACACGGATCTCGTGCTCAGCCTGGACCGGCTGGTCAACTCGGTGGGCAAGGACGACCTGAAGGTCACGGTCGACGAGCTGGGCAAGGCCTTCGCGGGCACGGGACCGCAGCTGAGCCGGCTTGTGGACTCCGGAAACGCGCTCGTCGAGTCGGCCTCCGACTCCCTCCCGGAGACGATCTCGCTGATCGAGGACTCGCGGAAGGTCCTCAAGACGCAGACCGACCAGGGCTCGGCCATCAAGTCGTTCTCCCGCGACCTGGCCACGTTCACCGCACAGCTGAAGGCGAGCGACGGCGACCTGCGCAAGCTGATCGGCAACAGCGCGCCCGCCGCGCAGGAGGTCAACTCGCTGCTGAAGTCGACCCGGACGGACCTGCCCGTGCTGCTGGCGAACCTGATCAGCGGCGGCCAGGTGACGGTGGCGCGGCTGCCCGGAGTGGAGCAGGCCCTGGTGACCTTCCCGGTGGTGGTCGCGGACAGTTACACCGTCATCCCCGGCGACGGCACCACGCACTTCGGACTGGTGCTCAATGCCGACGACCCGCCCGCCTGCACCCAGGGATACGGCACCCAGCGCCGCGCCCCCTCGGACACGAGCACCCGCAAGGCGAACACCAAGGCCCGCTGCACGGCCCCGCGCGGCAGCAAGACGTCGGTACGCGGCGCACAGAACGCGCCCGGCGCGTCGGCCGGTTCGTCCGGCACCAACCAGGCGGCGTACGTGACGCCGTACGACCCGGAGACCAACACCGCGGTCGGCCCGGACGGAACGGCCGTCCAGATCGGCTCGACGGGCGGCGAACAGAGCATGTTCGGAAAGGAGTCGTGGCAATGGCTGCTCGTCGGACCGATGGCATGACAGACAACTTCTTCGTACGGGCGATACGTCCCCTCCGGCGGCTGGCAGCCGGACCCGTGGACGGCACCGGCCGCGGCCGGGCGTGGTCCGCGGGACTCGCCGCGGCGACCGTGGCGACGACGGCGCTCACCGGCTGGCTGAGCGTCCAGCTGTACGAGCAGCACGAGGACGGGCAGCGGCGCCAGGACATCCTGGCCGCGGCCCGCCAGTCGGCGCTGAACTTCACCTCGATCGACTACCGGCACTACGACCGGGACAGCCGGAACGTGCTGAAGAGCGCGACGGGTGACTTCAAGGAGCAGTTCGCGGCGCAGACCGAGGAGCTGACCAAGCTGGTCGCCCAGAACAAGTCGGTGTCCGAGGGCCAGGTCCTCGAAGCCGGCATCACGCGCTCCGACGAGCGCTCGGCCCGGGTCCTGGTGGTCGCCGACAGCAAGGTGACCAACGCGTCGGTGCCGAGCGGCGAATCGCGCACCTACCGGCTGCAGCTCGACCTCAAGCTGGTGGACGGCCGCTGGCTGACGTCCGGCGTGGAGTTCGTCGGCTGACCGCGATCCCGTCCGGCCCCCGGCCGCCCGCCCCGTACGACCTGTGAGGAGAACAACCGTGGCGAATCCGACCACCCGAAGCCGCACCGGCACCACCGCCCGCCGGAGCCTGACCGCGGCCGCCCGTGCGGCCGCCAAGCGCGCGGAGCGCATCGGCCACGATCCCGTGGACAAGGCCGAGGCGCCCACGGCCGCGGACCTGGTGGAGGACGCCTCCGACGCACCCCCTCGGCGGCCGGAGGGACAGCAGGCCGGCCGCACCCTGCTCATCGAGCCTCCGGACGGCTGGGACGATCCGCCGGAGCCGCGCCTGGAGTCCGAGGACGCCGACGACGCCGAAGACGCCGAGACCGCGGACCCCGGCGCCGAGCGCACGGCGCGGCGGCGGAGCCTGCTCACCGCGGTGGTCGCCGTCCTCCTCGTGGCGGGTCTCGTCGCGGTCGGCGTGCTCGGGTGGCAGTACCGCGAGGGACGGCAGGCCGAGCAGGCGCGCACGCAGGCGCTCGCGGCCGCCCGGAAGGCGGCGCCGGTCGTGCTGTCGTACGACTACCGGCATCTGGACCGGGACTTCGCTGCGGCGCGGAAGCATCTGACCGGGGCCTTCCTCGACCAGTACGCGAAGACCACCAGGACGGTGGTGGGACCGACCGCGAAGAAGTACAAGGGCGTGGTGAAGGCGACGGTCGCCAAGCCCGCGGGCGGCGGGGACCCGGCGGCCTCCGTGGTGTCCGCCTCACCGGACAAGGCCGTGGTCCTGCTCTTCGTCAACCAGGTCACGCAGAGCACGCAGGTCTCCGGATCCCGCGTGGACCTGAACCGGGTGCGGATGACTCTGACCCGTACGTCCGACGGCTGGAAGGTGAGCGCCGTCGACGCGCTCTGACGGTCCTCTCGGGTGGGTGAGGGCGGGGTCACGCCCGCAGGTAGGCGAGCACGGCCAGGACCCTGCGATGGGTCGCGTCCGTCGGCGGCAGGTCGAGCTTGGTGAAGATGCTGCTGATGTGCTTGCCGACCGCGGCCTCGGAGACGACCAGCTCGCGGGCGATCGCGCCGTTCGACTTTCCCTCGGCGATCAGCGCCAGGACCTCGCGCTCGCGCGGGGTGAGCCGCTCCAGCGGGTCGCGGCGGCGGCGCAGCAGTTGACGCACCACCTCGGGGTCGACGACGGTCCCGCCGTCGGCGACCTCGTGCAGCGCGTCCACGAACTCCTCGACCTGGCCCACGCGGT
This sequence comes from Streptomyces jeddahensis, assembly GCF_001642995.1. Lineage (GTDB taxonomy): Bacteria > Actinomycetota > Actinomycetes > Streptomycetales > Streptomycetaceae > Streptomyces > Streptomyces jeddahensis. The sequence continues at coordinate 54,817 of NZ_LOHS01000200.1, read as the reverse complement.
CCTTCAGCAGATAGCCGACGCCGGATCCGTCGCCGGAGTCGAGGAGTTCGGCGGCGTACGTCCGCTGCACGTACTGGCTGGGGACCAGGACGGGCAGCGTGGGCCGCTTCTCGCGCAGACGCACCGCCGCGTGCAGTCCCTAGTCCTGGAACCCGGGCGGCATGCGCACGTCCGTCACGGCGATGTCGGGTGTGTGCGCCTCGACCGCGTCGGCCAGTGTGGCTCGGCGACGGCACGAGGAAGTCGCTGCGGATCGCCGCCGTGATGACCGTGGGCACCGGCGGCAACGGCGTCTACGTCACCCCGCGCAACGCCCCGGGCGCAACGGTCGACCGGGTCGACGTCAGCCTCGCGGTCGGTGCCGACGCGACCGCCGTGGCCGCCGGGCTGCGCGACGCGGTGCGCGCCTCCGGCGGGCACGTCCTCACCAAGGACCAGTGGACCGAAGCGAGTTACCCCGAGACGAACCGGACGACCCGGCTCGGTCTCCTGCTGGTCCTCGGCATCGCCCTCCTGTACACGGGCATCTCGCTGGCCAACACGATGGTCATGGCGACGTCCGACCGGGTCCGCGACCTGGCCGTACTGCGCTTGGCAGGAGCCACCAGCCGGCAGGTACTGCGCCTGGTCGGTGGCGAGGCTCTGATGGTGGTGGCCGTGGGCGGGGTGCTGGGACTCCTGGTCGCCGCCCTCAACCTCCTTGGCATGTGGAGCGCTCTGGGCTTCCTCTCGGTGTGGACCTCGATCCAGATGCCGTGGGCAGCCATCGGCACGGTCCTGGGTGCCTGCGCGGTCCTCGCCGTGGTCTCGGCAGTCGCCCCCGCCGGGCTCGCCCTGCGCCGGGGGGCGGTGGGGTCGGCGGGCGCCCGGGAGTGAACCGCATACCGGCCGGCGCCTTGACAGTCACACCGACCACAGGCAGCCTTCCATTAGACAGAATAAGACTTCCGCAATACGGAAGGAAACTCGACCGCTCATGCCTGGTTCTGAGACAGCCGCCGCCACCGACCAGCGCTTCGACGTCAACCTGTCGATCCTCTTCACCGAACTCCCGCTCCTGGAACGCCCGGCGGCCGCCGCGGCGGCGGGCTTCACAGCGGTCGAGCTGTGGTGGCCCTGGACCCACGCCCCCGTGCCCGATCAGTCCGAACTCGACGCCCTGAAGAAGGCGATCGAGGGCGCGGGTGTGCACCTGGTCGGCCTGAACTTCTACGCCGGGCAGCTGCCCGGCCCCGACCGCGGCGCGCTGTCGATCCCCGGCGAGGAGTCGGAGAGGTTCCGCGCCAACATCGACGTGGCGGCCGCCTTCGCCGAGTCGCTGGGCTGCAGGGCCCTCAACGCCCTCTACGGCAACCGGGTCGAGGGACTGGACCCGGCCGTCCAGGACGAACTCGCCCTCAAAAACCTGGCGCTGGCCGCCCGCGCCGCCGACCGGATCGGCGCGATCCTGCTGATCGAGACCCTCAACAAGCCGGAGTCACCCCACTATCCGCTGGTGAGCGCCCCGGCCGCCGTCGAGGTCGTCGACAGGGTCAACGAGGCGACCGGCCTCGGCAACGCCCGCTTCCTCATGGACCTGTACCACCTGTCCATGAACGGCGAGGACCTGCCCTCGGTCATCGAGCAGTACACGGCGAAGACCGGCCACGTGCAGATCGCCGACAACCCGGGCCGCGGCGCCCCCGGTACCGGTTCGCTGCCGCTGGAGGAGCTCATCGGAGGGCTCCGGAAGGCGGGGTACGACGGCTGGATCGGCCTGGAGTACAAGCCGGGCGACCGCCCGAGCGCCGAGGCGTTCGACTGGCTGCCCGCCGAGGCGCGTGCCGCGCGCTGACTGCTCTGCGCGCGACGCCCTTCGGCAACTCATCGACCTAGCACGGCTCTCAGAGGAGGCACCCTCATGAGCGACAACCTCCCCGGCAAGCTGCCCAACGTGGCATGGATCGGCCTCGGCATCATGGGCTCCCCCATGTCCGAGAACCTGATCAAGGCCGGATACCCGGTCACCGGCTACACGCTGGAGCAGGAGAAGCTCGACCGGCTCACCGCCGCGGGCGGCACCGCGGCCGGCTCGATCGCCGAGGCCGTCCGGGACGCCGATGTCGTGATCACGATGGTGCCCGCCTCGCCGCAGGTCGAAGCCGTCGCCTACGGCCAGGGCGGCATCCTGGAGAACGCACGGCCCGGCACCCTCCTGATCGACATGTCCTCGATCACCCCCGGGACGTCCATCGACCTCGCCAAGGCCGCGGCGGACAAGGGCATCCGCGTACTGGACGCCCCCGTCTCCGGCGGCGAGGCGGGCGCGGTAGAGGCCGTACTGTCCATCATGGTCGGCGGTGAGCAGGCCGACTTCGAGGAGGCCAGGCCCATCTTCGAGACCCTCGGAAAGACGGTCGTGCTGTGCGGCCCGCACGGCTCCGGCCAGACGGTGAAGGCCGCGAACCAGCTGATCGTCGCCGTCAACATCCAGGCCTGCGCTGAGGCCGTGGTCTTCCTGGAGAAGTCCGGCGTGGACCTCAAGGCGGCGCTCGAGGTCCTGAACGGGGGCCTGGCCGGCTCGACGGTCCTGACCCGTAAGAAGGACAACTTCCTGAACCGGGACTTCAGGCCCGGCTTCCGCATCGACCTGCACCACAAGGACATGGGCATCGTCACCGACGCGGCCCGTGCCGTCGGTGCAGCGCTGCCCGCCGCGGCACTGGTCGCCCAGCTCGTCGCCGCGCTGCGCGCGCAGGGCGACGGCGGCCTCGACCACTCGGCGCTGCTGCGCGGCGTCGAGCGCCTTTCGGGCGCCGAGGTCTGAGCCGCCCCGAGGTCTGAGCCACCCCGAGTCTCCGGGCCGTGGCCGGCGCCGACAACTGTCCCGTCGCGCCCAGGCGCCGCCGCGGCCCGGATCCCATCGCTCGCTCTACACTCTCAACTTGCCTTATACGGCGCCGGGTTCGGGCCATCAACCGGACTCGGCGTCCGCGCGCGTACGCCGGCACGCGTAGGTGGCCGACGTACTCCGACTACGGAAACCTCAAGTCTTCCTCTGAACTCGGCCCCGGGGGCTTCGCATCCGGCCACCGTTGGGCAGAACCTGAGCACACGAGGCCCGCCGGCACGGGGGCGGCGGGCCTCGACTCCCCCTCTTCGCCTATCGGCTCTCGGCCTCGACGCTCGGCGTCGGCTCCTCCGGCACTCGACCTCGGCACTCGACCTCGGCACTCGGCCTCGGCACTCGGCCTCGGTCAGACCGAAGTGGGCGCATGCCACGGCTCCGTGGCGATCTCCTCGAACTCGACCACATCGCTGATGTCCGCGGTCGTGGACATCGAGATGTCGGTGACCCGCTCCAGGATCGCCTCGACGACGACCGGCACCCGGTGCTCGGCCGCGAGCTTCCTGGCCTCCTCGAAGGCGGCGCCCAGCTCGTTCGGGTCGGTGACCCGGATCGCCTTGCAGCCGAGCCCCTCGGCGACCTTCACATGGTCGACGCCGTAGACGCCGAGCTCGGGAGAGTTGAGGTTCTCGAACTCCAGGTTCACCTGGAAGTCGATGCCGAGGCCGCGCTGCGCCTGGCGGATCAGCCCGAGGTAGGAGTTGTTCACCAGGACGTGGACGTACGGGATCCGGTGCTGCGCGCCGACCGCCAGCTCCTCGATCATGAACTGGAAGTCGTAGTCGCCGGAGAGCGCGACGACCTGGGCGTCCGGGTCGGCGGTGGCCACGCCGAGCGCCGCCGGGACCGTCCAGCCGAGCGGGCCCGCCTGGCCGCAGTTGATCCAGTGCCGCGGCCGGTAGACGTGCAGCATCTGGGCGCCCGCGATCTGCGAGAGACCGATGCTGGTGACGTACCGGGCCTCGGGCCCGAACGCCCTGTTCATCTCCTCGTAGACGCGCTGCGGCTTGATCGGGATGTCGTCGAAGTGCGTACGGCGCCGGAGGGTGGCCTTCTGCCCCCGCACGGAATCCGCCCAGGCGGAGTAGTCGGGCAGCCTGCCCGCCGCCTTCGACTCCCGGGCCGCCTCCACGAACAGCTCCAGTGCGGCCCCGGCATCGGAGGCGATGCCGTAGTCCGGGGCGAAGATCCTGCCGATCTGGGTGGGCTCGATGTCGACGTGTACGAACGTGCGGCCGCGCGTGTAGACGTCCAGCCTGCCGGTGTGGCGGTTGGCCCAGCGGTTGCCGATGCCGAGCACGAAGTCGGACTCCAGGAAGCTCGCGTTGCCGTAGCGATGCGAGGTCTGCAGGCCGACCATGCCGGCGTTGAGTTCGTGGTCGTCGGGGATGGCACCCCAGCCCATGAGCGTGGGGACGACGGGGATGCCCGTCAACTCAGCGAATTCCACGAGCAGTTCGCAGGCGTCAGCGTTGATGACACCCCCGCCCGCGACGATGAGCGGGCGCTCCGATGCGCTCAGCAGCGTGAGCGCCTTCTCGATCTGGGCGCGGGTCGCGGACGGCTTGTAGACCGGCAGCGGCTCGTACGTGTCCGGGTCGAACTCGATCTCCGTCAGCTGGACATCGATGGGCAGATCGATGAGGACCGGACCGGGACGGCCGGAGCGCATCAGATGGAAGGCCTGCTGGAAGACGCCGGGGACCTGCCCGGCCTCGAGGACGGTGACGGCCGTCTTGGTGACCGGCGTGGCGATCGCGGCGATGTCGACGGCCTGGAAGTCCTCCTTGTGGATCACGGCCGTCGGCGCCTGGCCGGTGATGCACAGGATCGGGATCGAGTCACCGGTGGCGGAGTAGAGACCGGTGATCATGTCGGTGCCCGCCGGACCCGACGTACCGATGCACACGCCGATGTTGCCGGGGCGGGTACGGGTGTATCCCTCCGCCATGTGCGACGCGCCCTCGACATGGCGGGCGAGGGTGTGGTGGATGCCGCCGGCCTCCTTCAGCGCCTTGTAGAAGGGGTTGATGGCGGCACCCGGCACGCCGAACGCATGGGTCACGCTCTCGCGCTTGAGGATCTCAACTGCCGCGCGGGCAGCGGTCATTCGAGCCATTGAGTACTCCTGATCCGGCTGTGGGATTCGGACTCCCGTCGCGCCCAGCGAAGAGTGGCCTGAAGAGTGGCCTGAAGAGTGTTCTTCCGCGGCCACTGACGCCGTCTACGCTCCTATTCCACATAGCGGAAATAATATTCTGTTATGTGGAATGCAATGTAGGTGGCAGTGCCGGGAGCGTCAAGAGACGGCTCCAGGGCGGCATCCAGCGGGGTACTGCATGGCGCGAACTCGTCCGACCGGCTGTCACAGCGGGGGTGGTTGGAGGACCATGGGAGGGCGTTCCTGCGTTCCGTCGCGAGTTCTGTTCTGGAGTGGGTCATGGCCGAGAGCGTGCCGGTGCGGTGCCCCGTCTGCCGCCGCGAGCAGCTCTACGCACCGCCGTCGTATCCGTGCACATGCGGCGCGCCCGTCCAGCCGCCCATGGCGCGCTCGGCCCCACAGCCCGTCACCCACCGGACCTGGGCCGACGACTGGGTGAGCGTGCAGTGCGAGGCGTGCGGCCGCAAGGACGAATGGCCGCAGCCGGAGCTGGGATGCGCGTGCGGGACGGTGCTCAGGATCCCCGTGGCGGAAGGGGCCACGACGCACGGCCGGCCGGCGCCGTCGCTCCCCGTCCACATCCCGCTGCCGCGCACCTCCTCGTCACCGCGCCCGGCGTTCCAGCCGGTCACGATCCGCTCCGCACGCGACGCGATCACCGCCGTCGCCCTGTATCTGCGCTGGCTCGGCTACCGCGACATCCGCAGCGCCGAGCATCGCACCTCGTCCGGGATCGGGCTCGTCGCCACGGGACTCGTCGCCCAGGTGGAGCCGTCCCTGCGGCCTGCGACGCTGCGCGACGTGGAGTGCCTCTGGCTCACGGGTACGGCCGAGTCCGCACTGTCCGTCTACTTCTCACTGTCGGGTTACGTGGCCGACGCCCGAGTCCGCGCCGACGAACTGGGCGTCCCCCTGTTCGTCGTCGACCTCACGGGGACCCCGCAGCCGGTCAACAGCCGGGCGGACGAGCTGTATTCGGCGGGGGCGTAGCCCGAGCGGTACGCGGCGGCAGGCGGAGCCGCCGTGACCAGCGCCACGGCCCGAGGCCGCTGCACCGGTACCCCGCGGCCCGAGGACCAGCCCGCCCGCTGAGTCCGTCCTCCGGGTCCGCCGGAAAGCCGCCGATGCGGGGGCGCGGATTCCCGGGCACCCGCATACTCGTCCCATGCGCATCCGCCTCGCCGCACCCGCCGAGCTGCCCCTCCTCCAGGACATCGAGCGCGCCGCCGGCGAACCCTTCCGTGCGCTGGACATGGCCGCCGTCGCCGACGACGAGCCGCCCGCCGTGGAAATGCTGGAACGTTTCCGGCGGGCCGGGCGCGCCTGGGTGGCCGTCGACGGCGAGGGCGACGGCGACCCCGTCGCGTATCTGCTCAGCGCGACCGTCGACGGCGCCGAGTACATCGAGCAGGTCTCCGTGCATCCCCGCGCGGCACGCCGCGGGATCGGCCGGCTGCTCATCGAGCACACCGCCGAACGGGCCCGCACCGAAGGCCTGCCGGCCCTCACCCTCAGCACCTTCGCCGACGTCCCCTGGAACGCGCCCTACTACGCACGCCTGGGCTTCCGGATCCTCGAGGAGGCCGAACTCACCCCGGGCTTACGGAAGATCCGCGCCGCGGAGGCCGAGTACGGCCTCGACCGGTGGCCGCGGGTGTGCATGCGCAGGCCCGTCTGACGGCAGGCCGGACACTACGCGCCGTACCCCTCCCTCAGCTCGATCTTCCGCACCTTCCCGCTCACCGTCATGGGGAAGGATTCGAGGATGCGGAGGCGGCTGGGGATCTTGTAGTGGGCGAGCTGTTCGTGGCAGTACGCGCGGAGTTCGTCGAGCGTGAGCGGGTCGGCGGGGTCGCGGGGGATGACGCAGGCCAGGACCTCCTCGCCGTACCGCTCGTCGGGGACGCCCACCACCTGGACGTCGGCGATCTTGGGGTGGCCGTAGAGGAACTCCTCGATCTCACGTGGGTAGATGTTCTCGCCACCCCGGATGATCATGTCCTTGATGCGCCCGACGATCTGGACGTAGCCGTCGTCGCGCATCACCGCGAGGTCCCCGGTGTGCATCCAGCGGCCGGAGTCGACGGCCTCCGCCGTCCGCTCGGGCTCGTTCCAGTAGCCGAGCATCACGCTGTAGCCGCGGGTGCACAGCTCGCCCGGCTCACCGCGCGGCAGCGTCACTCCGCTCACCGGATCGATGATCTTGACCTCGATGTACGGCAGCGGCCTGCCGACCGTGCCGGTGCGGCGCTCGAGGTCGTCGTCGCGGCGGGTCTGCGTGGACACCGGTGAGGTCTCGGTCATGCCGTAGCAGATGGAGACCTCCTCCATGTGCATTTCGGCCACCACCCGCTTCAACACCTCGACGGGACAGGGCGAGCCCGCCATGATCCCGGTCCGGAGCGAACTCAGGTCGTACGTCGCGAAGTCGGCGTGGTTGAGCTCGGCGATGAACATCGTCGGGACGCCGTACAGCGAGGTGCAGCGCTCCTGCTCGACGGCGTGGAGGGTGGCCGCGGGGTCGAAGGACGGCGCCGGGATCACGATGCAGGCGCCGTGGGATGTGGCCGCCAGGTTTCCCATGACCATGCCAAAACAGTGGTAGAAGGGCACGGGCAGGCACACGCGGTCCTGTTCGGTGTAGCCGATGGTGCGGCCCACCCAGTGGCCGTTGTTGAGGATGTTGTGATGGGAGAGCGTGGCACCCTTCGGGAAGCCGGTGGTGCCCGAGGTGTACTGGATGTTGACGGGATCGTCACAGCTCAACTCGGCGGCGTGCTCGGCGAGTTGCTGGTCGGTCACCGAGGCGGCGGCCGCCGTGAGCGCGTCCCAGGTCGGGTCGCCGATGTAGACCGTCTCGTGGAGGGCGGGGCAGTTCTCGCGGACCTGGTCGACGAGGGCGCGGTAGTCGCTGGTCTTGTGGCCGGTCGAGGCGATGAGGAGGGAGATCCCGGCCTGCCTGAGCACGTACTCCAGCTCGTGGGCCCGGTAGGCCGGGTTGATGTTCACCATGATCGCGCCGATGCGGGCGGTGGCGTACTGGACGAGCACCCACTCCGGGCAGTTGACCGCCCAGATGCCCACCCGGTCGCCTTTCGCCACGCTCTTCGCGAGCAGTCCGCGGGCCACCTCGTCGACCGCGGCGCCGAACTCGGCATACGTCCAGCGGCGTCCCGAGGGGACGTCCACCAGCGCGTCCCGGTCGGGGTACGCGGCGATCGCGCGGTCGAGGTTGGCGCCGATGGTGTCGCCGAGGAGCGGTGTCGTGCTCGTGCCGTGCGCGTACGACAGTCCGGTCACCGGAAGTCCTCCTCGCGGTACTCGTCGGCGGAGCCGGCCGCGGTGCGTTCGCGCAGTTCGATGCGGCGGATCTTGCCCGACACCGTCTTGGGGAGGTCCGCGAACTCCAGGCGGCGGATGCGCTTGTAGGGCGCGAGGACGGTGCGCGAGTGCTCGAAGAGCAGCTTCGCGGTGTCCGGTCCCGGCGTGTATCCGTCGGCGAGGACGACGTACGCCTTCGGTACGGCCAGCCGCAGCGGGTCGGGGGCGGGCACGACGGCCGCCTCGACGACCGCCTCGTGCTCGAGGAGCGCGCTCTCCAGCTCGAACGGGGAGATCTTGTAGTCGGACGCCTTGAAGACGTCGTCGGCCCGTCCGACGTAGGTGATGTAGCCGTCGGCGTCGCGGGAGCCGATGTCGCCGGTGCGGTAGTAGCCGCCGCCCATGGCCTCGGCGGTGCGCTCAGGGTCGCCGTGGTAGCCGGTCATGAGGCCCACAGGGCGGGCCGACAGGTCGAGTGCGATCTCGCCCTCGTCGGCACCTGGCGCGCCGGTGACGGGGTCGAGCAGCTCGACCTTGAAGCCGGGGCTCGGCCGTCCCATGGAGCCCGTCTTCAGCGGCTGCCCCGGGCTGTTGGACACCTGCACGGCCGTCTCGGTCTGTCCGAATCCGTCGCGGATGGTGACGCCCCACTCGCGCCGCACCTGCTCGATGACCTCGGGGTTGAGCGGCTCTCCGGCGGCGACGGCCTCGCGCGGCGGCGTACGCAGCTGCCCGAGGTCGGCCTGGATGAGCATGCGCCACACGGTGGGCGGCGCGCAGAAGCTGGTGACGCCGGCCTCGTCCATCTCGGCCATCAGTCGGCCCGCGTCGAAGCGCGTGTAGTTGTGGATGAAGACGGTAGCCTCCGCGTTCCACGGGGCGAAGAGGTTGGACCAGGCGTGCTTGGCCCAGCCGGGCGAGGAGATGTTGAGGTGGACGTCGCCCGGCTTCAGCCCGATCCAGTACATGGTCGCCAGGTGGCCGACCGGGTACGACACGTGGGTGTGCTCGACCAGTTTGGGGCGGGCGGTCGTGCCGGAGGTGAAGTACAGCATGAGGGTGTCGTCGGCGCGGGTGACGCCGTCGGGCTCGAAGGACGCGGAGGCGTCGTAGGCGTCCTCGTACGAGACCCAGCCGGAGGCGCCGCCGCCGACGGCGATCCGCGTGTAGTCCCCCGGCACGTCGTCGAACTTCGCCGTGTCCCCGGCCCGGACGATGACGTGCCGCACGGTGCCGCGGTCGACGCGGTCCCGCAGGTCGGCAGGGCCGAGGAGGGGTGTGGCGGGGATGACGACGGCCCGCAGCTTCATCGCGGCGAGGGCCGTCTCCCACAGCTCCACCTGGTTGCCGAGCATGACGAGGATGCGGTCGCCGGGGCCTACGCCCTGGGCGCGCAGCCAGTTGGCGGCCTGGTTGGAGCGGGCCGACAGCTCCGCGAACGTGAGGCGGGTGCGCTGCCCGTCCTCCTCGACGATGTGCAGCGCGATCCTGTCATTGCCGCGCGCGATGACGTCGAACCAGTCGAGCGCCCAGTTGAAGAACTCCGGCCGGGGCCAGACGAAGCCCTCGTACGCGGTGGCGTAGTCCTCCCGGTGCGTGAGCAGGAAGTCCCGGGCGGTGCGGAACTGCTCCGTGGCGCTCGTCGTCGCCGTCATGCGTCCTCCTCGTTGCGGACCATTGCCGGACAGCTGCCTGACATCGTCTAATCCGTGACGCGGGTCTCACCACCCCCGAACGGGGGGTGGGGTCGTGAAGGGACGAGCGCGTGGCGTCTGACGGAGTCGGGAGCGTGGAGATGCGCGCCGCGCTGCTGCGGCTGCGGCGCGCGACGGGGTTGCCCGTCGCGTTCGGCGGGCTGGTCGAGTCCGGTGGGCGGCACATGCGGATCAGTGAGCTGAGCGGCACGGCGACCGGTGCGCTGCGCGCGCTCGCGGTCTCGTCGGGCAACGGCCTGGGCGGGAAGACGCTGGCGCTGTCCCGCCCGTGCGCGGTCACGGACTACAGCGTCTCGCGGCAGATCAGCCATGAGTACGACGTGGCCGTGGAGACGGAGGGCCTGCGCTCGGTCCTGGCCGTGCCCGTCGTCGTACGCCGCCGGATGCGGGGTGTTCTGTACGGGGCGCTGCGCTCGGCCCAGCCGCTCGGGGACCGGATGCTGGGCGCTGCGGTGGCCGCGGCGCGGGACGTGGAGCAGGCGCTGGTCGTCCGTGAGGAGGCGCACGCGCTGCTCGCGGCGGCGGGGGCGGCCGACGTGGGGCAGGAATCCGGGGCGGGTGCGGCCGCGTGGGAACAGGTACGCGAGGCGCACGCCGAGCTGCGGGCCCTCGCCCCGCGTGTCGCCGACCCTGCGCTGCGGACCGAACTCCTGGCGGCCTGCGCCCGCCTGGCGACGGCGGCCACGAGACCGCGGGAGCGCGGGGCCGCCGTCGTGCCCGGGGCAGGCGCCTCAAACGCCTCATCGGCCGGGCCCGGTGGCCGCGGTGCCCCATGGCCCCCGCGTGGCGCCCCGGTCTCCCTGGCGCCGCGGGAGATCGATGTCCTCGCCTGCGTGGCGACGGGCGCGACGAACGCCACGGCAGCGGACCATCTCGGCGTCCGCCCGGAGACGGTGAAGGGCTACCTGCGTTCGGCCATGCGCAAGCTCGGTGCGCACACGCGCCTGGAGGCGGTGGTGGCGGCACGGCGGGCGGGGTTGCTGCCGTAGGGCGGCGAGGGTTTGGGTGTCATGCGGGGCGGAGGTTCGGTGTCGTGCGGGCGGGGGTTCGGCGTCGTGCAGGGCCGGAGATCCGCCACACGGCGGCCACGCGCAACACTTTGTTATTCATGCGGCAACATCGTGAAATCGCTTATGCCGAAGGGTTGTTATTCCGCTCACGCCCGCAACATCCCGAGTTCTCGAACCTTTTTGCTTAATATTGTCCCGGACACGATATGAGGGGAGCGGTGGTCATGCGACGGGATCCCGAGGAGCCTGCCAGATCCCGTCCCGAGCAGGTCACGGGCCGGTTCGGCGGCCTGGTCGCCGACCGGGTCACCGGACGGGACGACCTGCTCGCCCGGGCACGGGGACAGCTCTCCCGCGGCGGCAGCGTGCTGTTGCACGGCCCGGCCGGAATTGGAAAGTCGACCGTGTTGCGGACACTGGCCGCGGAATACGCCGGCACGGCACGGACCGTGCTGCGGTGTGCGGCCACCGAATCCGAATCCCATCTGCCGTTCCTCACGCTGGTCGACCTCCTGGGCCTCGTCGTGGACGAGGTGTCCGGCCAGCTGCCCGCGCCGCAGCGGGCGGCCCTCGAGGCGGCGCTCACTGGCCGGGGCGACTCGTCGCTGCACCACGACGGACTCGCGCTGCGGCTCGCGGTGCTGTCGGTGCTGCGGGCGCTGGCGGCCCGGGGCCCGGTGCTGCTCGTGGCCGACGACCTGCAGTGGCTGGACGCGGCGAGCGCCGAACTGCTGGGCTTCGCGGCCCGCCGCCTGGGCGGCATGCCGGTACGCATGCTCTGCGCGGCACGGACGGGCACGGAACCCCAGGGGCAGTCGTACGACCGGTATCTACGCGCGTCCCTCCCGGAGACGCTGACACTCCGCGTGCCACCGCTCTCCCGCACCGGAATCTCCGAACTCCTCACCCGGCGCGGGTATACGGGGCTGCCCCGCTCGACCGTCCGGGACATCCACCGCACCAGCGGCGGCAACCCGCTGTTCGCGCTCGAACTGGGCCGGGCCCTGGCCGAGAGCCCGACCCCGCCGCGCCCGGGCGAGCCCCTGCCCGTACCGACCTCGCTGCGCGCCCTCGTCCTCAGCCGGCTCGGCATGCTGTCCACCGAGGCCCGCAGAACACTCCTCGTCGCCAGCGCGGGTGCGCGCCCCACGCTGCAGCTGCTGCACGCCGCGGGCCGGAATGACGCGGAGGCGGAGACGGCACGCGCGGCGCGGCTCGGCCTGCTGGCGACGGACCGGGAGACATCCGGCGGGCAGGAGGGCGCCATACGGTTCGCGCATCCGCTCATATCGGCGGCGCTCTACGCACAGGCGTCCCCTCAGGAGCGGCGGGCCGCCCATGCGGCGCTGTCCACGGCCGCCTCCGATCCGATCGAGCGGGCCCGCCACCTCGCCCTGGCCACGCCGGGCACCGACCAGCAGGTCGCCGACCGGCTCTCCGAGGCGGCAGCCCTGGCCCGGGACCGCGGCGCCCCCTCGGTCGCCGCGCAGCTCGGGCTGCTCGCCGCCCGGCACACCCCGCCGGACGCCGTGCAGGAGGCGGACGAACGGCGGCTGCGGGCCGCCGAGGACGCGCTCACCTCCGGGGAGCAGGACCTCGCCCGCGAGGTCGCGCGCGAGGTCCTCGACCGCGCGACCGACCCGGAGATCCGCGTGCGCGCCTGGACGGTCGTGATCGACACGGCGGGACACGCCATGGCCGGGATCGACGCCGTGTTCCCCCAGGTGCTGGCGGACGCGGGCGACGACCCGCGGCTGCTGGCCCTCGTGCGCTACCAACTTGCCTGGCGGGCGCTGCTGGTGGAGGGCGCCATGGACAAGGGCCGTGCGGAGGCCGCCCGCGCCGCCCGGCTCGCCGCGCAGGCCGCGGACCGGCGTACGGAACTCATGGCCCTGGCCTTCCAGGCGCAGATGGAGACCCTTATGGGGCACCCGGGCGCCCCGGCGACCCTTGAACGCGCTCTCAGCGAGCCGCAGGACCCGGCCGTGGCGTGCGACCACAACGGCGCGGGCGCGGCCCGATTCCGCTGGCAGATCATGAGCGACCGGCTCACCGAGGCCCGCACCACCATCACCGGGCTGCTCCGCGAGGTGCGCCGCCGCGGCATGGCCGAGAGCGAGGTGCACTTCCTGCGCGGGCTCGCCGAGACCGAGCTGCGCTCTGGGCACTGCGGCCGGGCCCTCGAACTCGCCCACGAGAGCCTGCGGCTGGCGCGGGACACGGGGATCGGCGAGGGGGCCGCCGCCATGTTCGCGTCCCTCGCCGAGGCCGCGGGCGGTGATGCGGAACGGGCGCTGGCCCTGGCCGGGGAGGCGGTGCGGCGCGCCGAGGAGGACGGCGACCTGATGTACCAGTCGCGGGCCCTCGCCGCCCTCGGCCACGCCCACCTCGTGGCCGGGGACGACACAGCGGCGGCCCAGGCGCTGCGCCGCGTAAGGGAGTTGGAGCACCGCCTCGGCGTGTCGGATCCCGCCCGCGGCCGCTGGCACGGCGACCTGGCGGAGGCACTGGCACGGACCGGCGGGCTGGCCGAGGCCCAGGACGTCATCGATGCCACGCGCGTCCACGCGGCCCGGCTCGGGCGTGAGAGCGTGCTCGCCGTCATGGACCGCGCCGAGGCGCTGGTGGTGGCCGCACACGGTGAAGCGGAGGCCGCTGCGCTGCTGCTGGCCGCCGCGGCGGACCGCCTCGGGAGGCTGGGATACGGGCTCGAGGAGGCGCGTGCGGCCCTCGAGCTCGCCCGTCTGCGGGCGGTCGCGCCGGACACGGTGGCGGCGCGGAGCGCGTACGACGAGACGGCGCGGCTGCTGAGGCGCTGCAAGGCGCGGCCCTGGCTACGGCGTCTTGAGGCACTGGAGGGGGTGTCCTCCGCCGCCACCTCACCGGCCGCCCCGTCCCCCACTCTGGTGGGCCCAGCCGTAACGGGCAGGCAGCCTCGGCCGGGCCTCGCCGGGTCCGCTCCCCCGGCGCTCGACACTCTCGCCGCGACGGAACGTCAGGTCGCCGCGCTCGTACTGGAAGGCGCCACCAACCGCGAGATCGCCGCCCGGCTGTTCATCAGCGTCAAGACGGTCGAGGCCACGCTCACGCGGGTCTACCGGAAGCTGGGCATCCGCTCCCGGGTGGACATCGTGCGGCTGGCGGCGGGACAGCGTACGGGGTGACGGCTGCGGGAGCCGGGTCTGCCGCGGGAGCCGGGGGACGGGCGCCGGACCGAAGGTCCCCGAGGTGGCCGAAACATGGTCGAGGGTTTTCCCTGTGCCAACTCCCGCAGGGAGAACCCCTATTGGGCCGTTCCTGCAGCCGCCCCTAGCGTGAGGCGTGCCGCACGCTCGGGCACCGGCGCTCGCCTTCCCGCAGGCCCGGTGCACCACCCCCACCCGCGCATCACCCCCCACCGGCATTCCTGAGGAGATCCATGTTCGGGCTCACCCGTGTCAAGAAGGCCGCCGCCGTCTGCGTCGCGACCGCTGCCGCCGCCGCGACCGTCGCACTGGGCGCTCCCACCGCCGTCGCCGCGCCCCAGCCCATCGTCGGCGGCACGACCACGACGGCGTCCGCCTACCCGTACGTCATGCAGATCACCAACGCCTCGCAGAGCCAGTTCTGCGGCGGCACCCTGGTGTCGGCCACCAAGGTGGTCACCGCCGCGCACTGTGTGGACGGCAGGACGACCAGCAACACCAAGGTCGTCGGCGGCCGCACCTACCGCAACGGCACCAACGGCACCGTCGCGTCGGTCAGCAGAATATGGATCCACCCGGACTACACGTCCGCCGAGCAGGGCGACGACGTCGCCGTCCTGACCCTGTCCACCTCGATGCCGTACACGCCCATCGGGTACGTCTCCTCGTCGGACACCGGCGTGTACGCGGCCGGCACCACCGCCCGCATCCTCGGCTGGGGCACCACCTCCTCGGGTGGCTCGTCCTCCAACCAGCTGCGCACGGCCACCGTCCCGACCGTCTCCAACACCACCTGCTCGTCCGCGTACGGCTCGTCGTACATCGCCTCCGACATGGTCTGCGCGGGCTACGAGGACGGCGGTGTGGACACCTGCCAGGGCGACAGCGGCGGACCGCTCGTCATCGGCGGCAGGCTCGCGGGCATCACGTCCTGGGGCTACGGCTGCGCGGACGCGGAGTACCCCGGCGTCTACACGCGGCTGACCACCTTCTCGTCCCTGGTGACGGCGCAGATCAACTCCTGATCCACTCCTGATCGATCTCTGATCGGCTCGAGACCACTTCCTGATCACTCCTGAGAACCCTCAGGTGCGCCGGGGCGTCGCGAACCGCCACAAGCGGTCCGCGGCGCCCCTCCCTTTTCCGCCGATTGACCGTCGTCCGTCCTCTCGGTCAGTCCAGCCAGGCCCGTAGGCCCTTCAGTGCCTGGGCCACCGTGTCCGCGGGAGCGCCGGACGCCCGCAGGGAGTCTTCGGCGACGGCGGCGAGCTGGCGGTCAGTCAGGGCGAGGGCGGTGCGGGCCGTCTCGTACTCGTCGAGCAGGCCGGGCCCGAAGAGCAGGGAGTCGTCGGCGGCGATGGTGCAGCGCACCCCGGCGGCGAGCAGGTCGGGCAGAGGGTGGGCGGTGAGGGATTCGACGATGCCCAGGCGGGTGTTGGAGGTCGGGCAGACGTCCAGCACGATGCCTTCCGCCGCCAGACGCGCCAGCAGTCCGGGGTCTTCGACCGCCCGTACGCCGTGCTGGATGCGCTGTGCGCCGAGCGCGTCGAGGGCGCCGAGGACGCTGCCGGGACCGGCGAGTTCACCGGCGTGCGGTGCCGCGATCAGCCCACCTGCGCGGGCGAGCGCGAAGGCGTCGGCGAAGGGCTCGGGCGGGTACAGCGACTCGTCCGCGGCCAGCCCGAACGCGACCACCCCGGCATCCGCCCGTCGGGCGGCGAGCCGTGCCAGATCCACGGCCTCGCGCGGATCGAGATGCCGGAGCGCGGTGACGAGGAGCCCGCAGCCGATGCCGAGCCGGTCCGCCGTGCCGAGCGCCTCGTCGAGCATGAGGTCCAGCACGTAGGCCGGGCTGCGGCCGAACAGCGTCGCGTACCCCATCGGATTGACGGCCGGTTCGACCCACACCGCACCGTCCGCGGCCGCGTCCTCCACCACCTCCCGGACGATGCGGCGCAGGCCGTCCTCGTCCCGGACGAGCGACACGGCCTCCTGGTAGCGGAGCCCGAACTGGCCGAAGGTGCCGTACGCGGACACGTCCGGCACCGGCGCGCCCTGGCTCCGGGCGAGATCGGCGAGGGTGGCGGGCCGCATCGAACCCTCGAGGTGCAGGTGGAGATGCGCTTTGGGCAGCGCCCGGAGATCCCGTACCGGGGCCGTCGCGAGATCCCGTACTGGGGCCGTCGTGAGATCCCGTGCCGGGGCCGTCGTGAGATCCCGTGCCGGGGCCGTCGCGCCGTCCGTGACCGCCGCGGCTGCCTTGTCCCCCACACCCTCCGTGACGCCCGTCGCCTCCGGCACGGTCACACCGTCGCCTTCCCGTCGAACACGGCGTCCAGCACCGACTGGTCGACGATCTTCGAGGCGCTGGGCAGCTTCTTGACTCCGGCGGCCCTCAGTCCGTCGTACATGTCGCCGCCGAGCAGCTTGTCATCGATGCGCAGCAGGCCCTTTTCCTTCGTCAACGCGCTCTGGGTGAAGGGGATCTGCAGCTCGTTCTCCCTGATCTGCTGCTTGAGCTCGAGGCCGAGATCGACGCCGTACTTCGTGACGGCGAGCTTCGCCGCCTCCTCCGGGTCCTTCGCGTTGTCCTGCCAGCCGCGGATGGTGGCGCGCAGGAACCGTTCCAGGACGTCGGCCTGCCCGGTCAGCATGGTCCGCTTGCAGAACACGATCGACGAGTACGTGGGCAGGCCGAGGTCCGTGTACGTCACGACCTGGTAGCCCTTGCCCTTCTTCATGCCGTACTTGGTCTCCAGCGTGATCGGCTGGTTGGTGAGGAAGCAGGTGTACGCCTTGCCCTGCTTCTCCACGAGCGGGCTGACGTCGTATCCGACGGGGACGAAGTCGTAGTCCTTCTCCAGTCCGGCGCGGGTGAGGACCGCGTCGATCGTGGGCTGGGTGCCCTGCTGGCCCAGCACCTTGGCGCCCAGCAGGTCCTTCGGCTCGGTCACCGGGTCGGCGGCGAGCGAGAGCAGCCCGCCGGGGCTGGTCTGGAAGACGGCCCCGAGGAGGGAGAAGTCGTTGCCCTTGGGGATCGACTGGAGCAGCGTCTGCATGTTGGCGTGCACGCCGAGGTCCGCCGAGCCCGCCGACACCGACTGGGTGGGGTCGGGGGTGTTGGGGCCCCCGGCCTGGAACTCGACGGTGAGGTTCTCGTCCGCGTAGTACCCCTTGTGGTCGGCCAGCCAGAACCCCGCGAACTCGACGTTCTTGATCCAGCCGAGGGCGACCTTGACGGTGGCGGACTCGGCTCCGGCGGCCCCGGAGGCGCTGCCGGACGAGTCGGCGGAGCCACAGGCGCTGAGCAGCCCGCCGGCGCCGAGGGCGAGTCCGGAGGCGCCCGCGGCGCGCAGGAGGGCTCGGCGGGAGAGATCTTGACGTGGCGACACGGGCGTTCCTTCCACAGGTTCGGAAAGCGGGGGGGGTGGCACGGGGTCAGGCAGGGGGTGGCGCGGGGTCAGGCGGGGAGTGGCACGGGGTCGGGCCGGGGTCGCACCGAGGCAGGCGTGGCGTCAGGTGAAGCGCGCGGTTCCCTGGCGTTCGGCGGCCCGGGCCCCGACGAAGCACAGGACGGACACGACGGTGGCGACCAGGGCCGTGCCCCAGGCACGGGCAGGGTCCATGAACGTGACGGACCGGGCGAAGAGCTGCCCGAGGCCGTGCGTTCCCAGCAGATACTCGGCGAGCATGGCGGCCAGTACGGCGGTGGGCGCGGTCAGCCGGAGGGCGACGAGCAGAGCGGGCACGGCGCCCGGCAGCAGGAGCAGCCGCAGCCGGGTCAGGCCTGAGGCGGCGAGGACGGTGAAGACGTCGCGGGTCGCGGCGGGCGCGGCACGCAGCCCCGAACCGGCCAGGACGAAGACGGGGAAGAACGACACCACGGTGGTGATCGTCAGTACGGCCGCGGTGCCGAAGCCGACGACGCGTGCGATCACGGGAATCATCGCGACCACGGGCACCGAGCGCATGATGAGCGCCATGGGCGTCATCAGCCCGGAAAGGACGGGGGACGTCCACACCAGCAGGGCGCCGGCCAGCCCGAGCAGCATGCCCAGCGCCACGCCCACGGCCGCGTTGAGGAGCGTCCAGCCGAGATCCGGGGCGTAGGCACCGGGGTTGTCGAGCACATCGCCGAACACGGCGGCCGGGGTGGGCGCGACGATCTGGTTGAGGTGCTGCGTCCGCACCCAGGCGCCCCAGGCGGCGACGAGGGCGAGAACGGTCCAGTAGCGGGACAGCAGCCGGCCGGTGGCATGCAGGGCCCTGGTGCCGTGCTGCGGTGCACGTCCGTTCATGCGAACCTCCGGGCTGCCGCCGTGCGCAGGCCGGCCAGCGCTGCGTACGCGAGGAGGGAGATCGCGGCGGCGGACAGGGCAGCCGACCACATGAGCTCCGTCTGGAAGTTCTGCATCGAGCTGACCAGCAGGACACCGAGACCACGCGGCGCGCCGAACCAGTCGCCGACCACGGCGCCCAGCACCGCCGCAGGCGCGGCGAGCGCAAGACCGTCGAGCAGCAGCGGTACGGCGGCGGGGAGCTGAAGGCGTACGAGCGTGCTGCGCCGGGATGCGCCCAGGGCGCGGAACACATCGCGGTGGGCCTCGCTCGCGGCGCCCAGCCCGGAGGTGGCGGCGACGAACACCGCGAAGCCGGCGGCCAGCGCGGCGATCACGGAGGGCGTGCCTTCGCGGCCGACGGTGGTGATCAGCAGCGGTCCGAGCGCGATGAGCGGCACGGCGTGGACGACGGCGGCCAGCCGGTCGAGCCCGGCCTTGAGGACCGGCAGCAGCACTCCCGTCACGGCGACGGCGAGTGCGGCGAGCGCACCGGCGGCGAAGCCGGTGCCCGCCGCGGTCGCCGTGGCGGCGAGCGCGCGGCCCAGCAGATCGCGCGTGACGGGGTCGCCGAGGGCGGCGACGACCTGGCTGAGCGGCGGCCAACTCTCCCCGAGCACACCGAGCCGCCCGGCGGCCTCCATGGCCGCGAGCAGCAGCAGGGTGCCGGCGGCGGTGAGCAGGGCGGTGCGGGCGCGGTTCACTCGGCCCCCTCGTCGAGGAGGGCGGTCAGCCGGTCGACGATGTCATGGAACTCGGCGTTCCGTGCGAGCGCCCGGTCGCGGGGCCTCGGCAGAGTGATCTCCTCGACGTGGCGTACGGTGCCGGGCCGGCCGGTGAGGACGACGACGCGGTCGGCGAGCAGCACGGCCTCGTCGACGTCGTGCGTGACGAGCAGCGTCGTGATGCGCTGATCGGCCCAGATGCGGGCCAGCTCGAAGTTCATCCGCCGCCGGGTGACGGCGTCCAGGGCGCCGAACGGTTCGTCGAGCAGCAGCACTTCGGGGTCCAGGACGAGCGCGCGGGCGATGGCCACCCGCTGCCGCATGCCGCCCGACAGCTGCCGGGGCCGCGCGTCCGCGAACCCCTCGAGTCCGACGAGTTCCAGCAGCTCCGTGACCCGTGCGGCGTCCACGGGTCGGCCCGCGACCCGGAAGGGCAGCGCGATGTTGTCGTACGCGCTCGCCCATGGGAGCAGGGCGTGCTCCTGGAAGGCGATGCCCAGCCGGTGGCGGCGCACGAGGTGAGCGGGCGCACCGCCCTCGACGAGCACCTCGCCGTACGTGGGTTCCTCGAGACCGGCGACCATGCGCAGCACGGTGGACTTGCCGCAGCCCGAGGGCCCGAGCAGGGCGACGAACTCGCCGTGTCCCACCGTGAGGTCGACCGATTCGAGCGCGGTGACGGTACGCGAGCGGCGAAGGCTGAACTCCTTGGTCACCCCGCGCAGTTCCAGCGCGGCGGGGGCGGGCGGTGCTGGTGCGGCGGGAGGAGACTCGCTGATTCCGGTGGTGGCCATGAAGGCCCCTCCTTGCTCGTGAACCAATCGGTTCATGGACGGTAGGACGAACCGGTTTCACGGGCATTGCGACGGCTGAGCCGAACCGTTACGCCCGGGCTGGTGCGGCCACCCCGGCTGGTACGGCCATCCCGGCTGAAGGGTTCGCCCCCACCCCCGGGCGCCCGCGCACGCACCCACGCACCCCCGGTCACCAGCCCGGTTAGAGTGCGAGGCATGTCCCCTACTCCGGATGAGAGCGAGCGCGCACGCCTGCTGCGGCTGAGCGCCGACCACATCCTGGCGCACGGTGTCGCCGGTCTGTCCCTGCGCGGTATCGCTAAGGCCGTCGGCAGCAACAACCGCATGCTGCTGTACTACTTCGGGTCCAAGGAGGAGCTGATCACGGCCGCGCTCACCGAGGCGGGGCGGCGCTTTCCGCTGCTCGAGCCGGTCTTCGAGCTCCTCGAGGACCGGGCACGCCCGCTGCGCGCCCGGCTCGAGGCGGCCTGGGAGACGCTGTCGGCGGACGAGAACCTTCCCTTCCACCGGGTCTTCTTCGAGGTGCTGGGTCTCGCGGGGTACCAGCGCGGCCGCTTCGACGCGTTCCTCGGAGCCGTCGCCAAGGACTGGCGCCAACGGGCGGCGGCCGCGCTGCGCGCCGACGGCGTACCGGCGGCCGCGGCCGACGATCTCGCCCGCGAGCTGGTCTCGCTGTGGCGCGGCCTGCAACTGGACCTGCTCACGGCAGGGGACCGCGCGGCGACCCTCCGCGTGAACGCGGCGGCGGCCGCCTCCTTCGCGGCCAGGGCGAAGAAGGCAAGGACAGCCGCACCGCTCGCCGGACGCTGAGCGCCGGACGGGCGCCGCAGTGCGGTACCGCGCCCCGCAAGGGGCGCGGGGCGGCATCGATATGCGGCTCCGCCGCGTGAGCGCGACCAGCCCCCACCGGCCCGCGGGTTCATCACCGTGCTTCCAGCGGAGCGCTCACGCGCTCATCGGCAGCTTCGGCACCACGATGTCGAGCGGCCCGTCCGGAATCACCACCGCATCCGTTGACCAGCCCCAGATCGAACAGACCCGGCGCCGGGGATCGCTGTGGCCGTCCCGCCCGTGCAGGACGCGGTAGTTGTCGATGCAGATCATCTCGCCCGCCTCGACCCGGAACATGGGGCCCGTGTCGCGCGCCGCGACGACCGCCTCCTCCCACTTGCGTACGAAGGTCCAGTGCTCCTCTTCCGCCAGACCCTCGACCGGTGCGAGATACGGGTGGTACCGACCCTGGAAGCGCCCGGAGGGCACGGTGCGGACGATGGGCGCGTAGACGCTCTGCGGGAAGTTGGGCTCGGAGTGGTCGATGTCGATGCCGCGGCAGAAGTCGGCGACGGCGGCCCACTCCGGGTCGGCGGCGAGCAGATCAAGCAGCCGGGAGGTGTCGATGAGGAAGGAGTCGCCGCCCTTGGCCGCCGGGCGCTCGCACCACAGGAACAGGTGGTCGGGCGCGTGGTCGCCGAAGGCGAATCCGTCGTTGTGCGCGACCATCCGCTCCTCGGTGGGCGCGAAACTGCGCTTGCGGCCACGCGAGTCGGCGGGCTGCATGGCCACCTTCGCCGCCTCCTTCTCACCGTGCGCCTTGGTGGCCTCGAACTGCGTACCGATACGGACGGCCTTGTCCCCCATGACCTCACGGCCGAACGCGACGGCCGACTGCTCGTCGCCGAGTCCCGTCACGATGGCCGCGCCCTCGGCGGCGAACACCTCGCGCGCCTCGGCGGCACCGGACACCCGGCGCGGAATGAAGCTTGCGGAACTGACGTCCATGCGCTGTCTCCCCTTGGCGTAGAACCGTTGAGCCGTTGAACCGATCGGTTCACCCCACGGTAGGGGAGCCGTGTTTCGCTGGCATGTCCCGCGCGGAACGCGCCGAATTCCCCCCTGCTCCCCTCCCCCGACACGCGGCCGGGGAGCCGCACACCGCGACTCGGCCGGTGCCGGTGCGTTGCGGCGTGCGGCCTTCCCCTGAGGCCTCTGGTGCGCTTGCATGGCGGAGTCGGCTGAACGGCAGTCGCCCGTCGAGCGATGGGCATGGGAGATGACGAGCATGGTGTCCACGGATCGGTTCCTGGCCTTCGCGGCGATGTCGCTGCTGGTGATCGTCATCCCGGGGCCGAGCGTGCTGTTCGTCATCGGCAGCACATGACGACCGCGGTGACGCGCCACGCGGAGGACCCGCCCGACCGCCCCCTGCCCGTGGTGGCTCCGCCTACGCGGCCACGGTCCCGAACCGGATGTCGTACGAGGACGCGCCCGTCATCACCTTCAGCATCCGCTCCCCCTCCGCCGCCACCTCGTCCCGCTGCAGCCGTGTCAGGGTGCCGAACGGCTCGATGGTCAGCGTCGCCGCTCCGTCCCTGCTCTCCTCCAGCCGCCATACGCCCGCCAGGAAGCCGTCGACGAGCAGCGTGCAGAAGGCCTGGTTGCCGTTCCAGCTGCGGCCCTTGTACTCGGCGGGGACGACGCGGGTGCGGTCGGCGTGGGAGAGCAGCAGGTTGTCGAACTCGGGCAGGAAGCGGGGCGGCGCCGGGGTGTCGGGCGCGGGCCGTGGTGCGTCGGGCAGGTCGAAGAGTTCGGTCCCGCGCTCGTCGCGGAAGGTGAGCAGCCGGGGCCGCAGCCGCTCGAAGGCGTCCCGCAGCCGGGTGAGGCCCGCCCAGGTCTGCATGTCCTTGACGGAGGCGGGACCGAAGGCGGCGAGATAGCGCAGGACGGTCGCGTCCGGCGCGGGTTCCGGTTCGCTGGGACGCCCCAGCCACTTCTCCACGGTCGTGAGGACGACCTGCCCGCTGTGCCGCCACAGTCCGCGCGGTGTGGTTTGGACGAGCGGCAGCTTGCAGCGGGCCGCGACGGTGAGCGCCTGCGGATCGGCCTGCGGCCATTCGGCGAGCAGCGCCTCACGCAGCTGCTTCACGGTGCGCGGCTCGGCCTCGACCAGCTCGCGGCTGAGCTCCGCGAGCCGCTCCAGGTTGACGCCGGCGAGCCCCTTGCGGAAGGCGTTCAGCTCCCGGTCGCGTGCGGCTTGCACCAGCGGCCGCAGCGTGAGGCAGTCGTCGGCGGTGTGGGTGTGGATGGTGGACCGCATGGTGACGATGCGGACGACATCGCGCGAGGCCATCAGCGCCGAGAGCTCCTCGGGGTCGAAGCCGTCGAGCCGGGCGGCCAGGGCGAAGTACGGCGGCTTGACGTTCTGCGCCTGCAGGCCGACCAGGTGTTCGACGGCGGCGTCCGCGGGCAGGGCCGTCCGGCGCAGGAGCAGCTGACGGTCGAGCGTGGCGCGATTCAGCGCCCGGGTGCCGAGCACAGGCACCGCAGAGGCCGTCGTCTTGGTCATGTTCCGCTCCCTCGTGCTCTGCTTCGTCGTGCTCGGCACGCTAGCCTCGCTTGCGGACAGCGACAGTCCTGTACGGAGGCAGGCGCGAAGCGATACGGATACGGATACGGACCCGGGAGGCTGCCGCGATGCCAGAGCGACGAGCGCGCCCCGTAGCGGCTCGAAGGATCGCGAGGAAGTACGGATGGCGGCGTGCGGCGGCTTCTGCCCCACCGCCGTCCGCCGAGTCCGCGTCCCCGCACCAGCCGCAGGACGCGTCCGCCGACCCGTCCGCGGAGGCCGGCAGCATCGTGCAGGCGGTGCTGTACCGCGACGGCGTACGCGTCTCGGCACCCGCCTCCCTCGCGGAGACCTTCCACGAACTGCGCAAGCAGCAGGACGGCATGGCGTGGATCGGCCTGGCCCGCCCCACCGAGGCCGAGCTGCTCTCCCTGGCGGACGAGTTCGACCTGCACCCGCTCGCCGTCGAGGATGCGATGGAGGCCCACCAGCGCCCGAAGCTGGAGCGCTACGGCGAGACGCTCTTCGTGGTCCTGCGCGCCGCCCGCTATCTCGACGCGCCCGAGGAGGTCGACTTCGGCGAGCTGCACGTGTTCGTGGGCCCCGACTTCGTGATCACGGTCCGGCACGGCGCGGCCCCGGACCTGTCGGCGGTGCGCCGCCGCATGGAGGAGACCCCTGAGCTGCTGAAGCTCGGCCCGGAAGCGGTCTTGTACGCCATCCTCGACGCGGTCGTCGACGGCTACGCACCCGTCGTCGCCGGCGTGCAGAACGACATCGACGAGATCGAGACCGAGGTCTTCCGCGGCGACCCCGAGGTGTCCCGCCGCATCTACGAACTCTCCCGTGAAATGGTCGAGTTCCAGCGCGCCACCCGCCCCCTCGTCGGCATGCTGCACGGCCTGATGGCGGGCTTCACGAAATACGGCACGGACGAGGAACTCCAGCGCTACCTCCGCGACGTTGCCGACCACGTAACCCACACCAGCGAACGCGTCGACGGCTTCCGCCAGGCCCTGACGGACATCCTCACGGTGAACGCGACGCTGGTGACCCAGCAGCAGAACGCGGAGATGCGGGCCCTGGCGGAGGCGGGCTTCGAGCAGAACGAGGAGATCAAGAAGATCTCGTCGTGGGCGG
Source organism: Streptomyces jeddahensis (assembly GCF_001642995.1). GTDB lineage: Bacteria > Actinomycetota > Actinomycetes > Streptomycetales > Streptomycetaceae > Streptomyces > Streptomyces jeddahensis. The sequence goes on along the minus strand of NZ_LOHS01000200.1, from coordinate 30,178 downwards.
CCATCCTGTTCGCCCCGACACTGGTCGGGACGATCTACGGCATGAACTTCTCACACATGCCGGAATTGCACTGGGTGCTCGGATACCCCTTCGCGATCGGCCTGATGGGGGTGGTTTGCGTGAGTTTGTACGTGATTTTCAAGCGGCGGGACTGGCTCTGAGTCCTCTTGCCGGAGAATCGGCTGACGACACAGGTCCTGCGCCTGCGGCTTCGCCCCTGTCCCGTCCCCCGCTCAGCATCTCGCCAGCCGCCCTTGCCGCACCCGCAACGGACAACAGACAGTGACATTGGCTCCATGAATGGAGCCACAAGCCCCCCGTCCCTGTGCGGCCTCCCGATACCGGCGCCAAGCCGCCCGTCACTCTCCAGCCCGCGAAGGCAGTCGACGTCAGCATGTGCAGGATCGGCCTCCGACGACGCGTACAAGGTCGAGTGCGTAAGCGGCCGGCAGCGCGTGTCCTGCTCGCTCATCACGACCCGCACCGCTTTGGCGGCCGTCATAATTGTCCTGGCCTTCGCGGCGAGCAACTTCCCCTTCGCGTTCGGCGTCGCCGGCGGCGACGCCGCCTCGGCCCTCGCCGCCGGGTGCCCGGTGCTGGTCAAGGCCCACCCCGGCCCCCCCGCCTCTCCGCCAGGACCGCGCACCACATCGCGGCCCTCGCCGGGTGCGGCGCACCGCCGGGTGCGGCGCACCGCCGGGAACGTTCGCGCTCATCAGCGGCCTCGATGCCGGCCGGCGGGCCGTGCAGCACCCGCGGATCAAGGCGCCGCGTTCACCGGATCCACGAGCGCCGGGCGCGCCCTGTTCGACCTCGCCGCCGCCCGTCCCGAACCCATCCCCCTCTTCGGGGAACTGGGCAGCATCAACCCCGTCTTCGTCACGCCGCGGGCGGCGGCCGCCCGCGGGACGCGGATCGCCGAGGACTACGTCGCCTCCTTCACCCTGGGCGTCGGCCAGTTCTGCACCAAACCCGGTCGGCACGTCACGACCAGGAGCTTTCAAGCTCTCTGCCATACCACGGGGCGGCGACACCAACTGCTCGGGTGAACCCGTCGGCGGACGGACGGCTGATCGCGGTGACGACCACGCCAAGTGATCCGGCGCCTGCTGAGGAACGCGGCATTTCCGTTGTCGCCGAGCGCGGCCAGGCGTACGGCAGAGCCTTCTTCGGCCTCGCCACCTGCCCCATCACCATGCAGGCGTCCAAGGCCTTTGCTTGCGCAGGAAACCCCTGGAAGCAGGGCGCGACCCGGCAGGTGGGTAGAGGATCCGTCCGGGTGGTGTGCCGGTAGCAGCTGTCACAGGGCCGGTATACCTCCATGAGGGCGCTCCACCGAGGCGCCTGGAACCGCAACCCGACGCGTGAGGGAGTTGTGCCGTGACGCTGTTCCAAGAAGGCGACAAGGTCATCTTTGACGAGACCGTGAGCCTGACCACCGACGGCCTTTCCCCGAGCCATGAGGGTGTGATCGCGGAGGTGAACATCAGGAACGACGCCGTGTGGTACACGATCGACGTGGACGGACGGATCCATCGGGTCTGGGAGCGCCAGATCACAGGTCAGACAGGGTGAATCCCCTACCCGATGGGGATGCGGTGATGGGTGTTCGTTGCGGCGCAGACACGGACCGGCCAGGCCGATTCGCCCGCTCCAGCTTCCGCTACTGGTGCCGCCCGGCAGCCGACCGGGCCGCCCGCCGGGCGGCGCGTCGCTACGGGTGGAGGCCGGCCTCTCCCACGACGCGAACGCCCGCCTCATCCCCCCGGCAGACCGGCAGGGGGCCCGCCACCCGGATGCCGACCGGGGTGTCGTGGCCCTCGACGGCCACGGTGACCATGGCGTCGTGGCCGTAGTAGCAGACGTCGGTCACCGTGCCCCTGACCACGCCCTCCGAGCCCGCGTCAATCAAGCGGAGTTGTTCCGGGCGGAGCACGACCGTGCCGGCGCGGAGCCCGTTGGGCGGGGTGGCGAGGGGTACGGGGCCCAGGGCGGTCAGGGCCGTGCCATCGCCGTCGACGGTCCCGGGCAGCAGGACGGCGTCGCCGACGAAGTCGGCGATCCAGGGGTTGGCGGGGCGGCGGTAGAGGTCCTGCGGGGTGTCGCACTGGGCGACCCGGCCGTCCCGTACGACGGCGACGAGGTCGGCGGTGGACAGGGCCTCCTGCTGGTCGTGTGTGACGAGGACCGCCGTGGCGCCGGTCGCCCGGAGCGCGGCCCGTACGTCTGACCGCACTCCCGCCCGTAGTGCGCTGTCGAGGGCGTTGAACGGTTCGTCCAGGAGTACGAGTTGGGGTCGGGGCGCGAGTGCGCGGGCCAGGGCGATGCGCTGCTGCTGTCCTCCGGACAGCTCGTGCGGCATGCGGTCGCCGTATCCGGCGAGGCCGACCAGGTCCAGCATCTCCTCGGTGCGGCGCCGCCGTTCGGTCCGTTCGACGCCGGTCAGCCCGAAGGCGACGTTGCGGGCGACGCTCAGGTGCGGGAAGAGGGCGCCCTCCTGGGGGACGATGCCGATGCGGCGGCGTTCCGGCGGGAGGTGGACGCCGGGCCCGCCGAGGATTCGGTCGCCGAGGCGGACGGTGCCCGCGTCGGCGTGCAGGAAGCCGGCGACGATCCGCAGGAAGGTCGTCTTGCCGCAGCCGGAGGGGCCGAGCACGGCGGCCAAGGCGCCCGGCGGAACAGTCAGTTCGAGCCCACGCAGGACCGGCTCCTCGCTCCCGTAGGACTTGGTGAGTCCATCGACGTGCAGTTCGTTCATGTCCGGTGCCTGCCTAGGAGGTACGAGGGGACGGCGGCCAGCAGGATCAGTGCGGCGGCGTAGGGGGCGGCTGCCGCGAAGGATCCCGCGCCGGTCTCGGTCCACAGCCGGGTGGCGAGGGTGTCCATGCCGGTGGGGCGCAGGAGGAGGGTTGCGGGGAGTTCCTTCATGCAGACCACGAAGGTGAGCGCGGCACCGGCGGCCACGCCGGGCGCGGCCAGCGGCACGGTGATCTCGCGTAGCACCTGCCACGGCCGCCGCCCGAGCGAGCGGGCCACGTCCTCCAGGACGGGCGGCGCCTGGAGCACGGCCGCGCGGGTGGCGGCCACCGCGACGGGAAGGAACAGCACGGCGTACGCGCCCACCAGCAACGGGAGTTGCTGGTACAGCGGGTACGCGTAGCGCACGGCGAAGAAGACCAGGGCGAGGGCGACCGTGATGCCGGGCAGGGCGTGCCCCGCGTATGCCGCCTGCTCCAGCAGACGGGTGCCGCGGCCCCGGTGACGGGTGGCGATCACCCCGACCGGCAGGGCGAGGACCGTGGTGAGACCTGCGCCCGCCGCCGCGATCCCGAACGTGACCCAGGCCGTCTCCGTGAGCCCGCCCAGGTCCCAGGTGGCCGAACTGCCGACGGCCAGCCAGTACCCGAGGGTGCCCAGCGGGAAGGCCACCGCGACGGCCGTCACCGCTCCGCACCACAGCACGGCGAGCGGCCGCCACCGGCCCAGGGCGGCCGGAACTGCCGGGCGGGCGGTGCCCGTTCCGGTTCTGGCGTGCCCGGCCCGACCTCGCGTACGGGCCTCGGCGGCGACCAGCGCGATCGTCATGACCACCAGCACCACGCTGAGGGCGGCCGCCGGGGTGCGGTCGAATGAGGCGCGGTAGGAGGTGTGGATGGCCCGGGTGAAGGTGTCGTACCGCATCAGTGAGACAGCGCCGAAGTCGGAGAGCACGTACAGGGCGACGAGCAGCGCCCCTCCCGCGGCGGCCGGTCGCAGCTGCGGCAGCGTCACCTTGGCAAACGTCCGCAGCGGGCCGTGCCCGAGGGAGCGCGCGGCCTCCTCCTGCGCCGGGTCGATGCCCCGCAGCACGGCGGCGACCGGGAGATGGACGTACGGGAAGCTGACCAAGGTCAGGGCGAGGGCGGCTCCGGCGAATCCGGCGAGGTCCGGCTCGGCCGACAGCCAGGCGAACGCGGCCACGTAACTCGGCACGGCCAGCGGCAGCGTGGCCAGGATGGACCAGACGCGGGCCCCGGGCAGGGCGGTGCGTGCGGTCAGCCAGGCCAGCGAGACACCCAGCACCAGGCAGGCCGCCACGACCACGACGGTCAGCCCGAGGCTGCGGCCGAGGAGGGCCAGGGTGCGTTCCTCGGCGACGACGTCCCAGGCGAAGCCCGGGCCACGTTCCAGGGCGCGGACGGCGAGGTAGCCGAGGGGCAGCAGGGCGAAGAGGGCGGCCACGCAGGCGGGGACGAGCAGGACGAGTGGCGGCCTGCGCCCGGCCGTACGGGATCCTCCTGCCGTAGGAGCTCCGCGTGAACAGCCCCGGCCCTCCCCACGTTCGCGCCCGGCCGGGGCGGGGGCTCCGGCAGGGTGTGAGGTGGACGACGATGTGGGCACGGCAGGTCAGACCAGTCCGATGTCCTGCAGCATGGCCAGCGTCTCCTGGAGGGACTCCAGCTTGCCGAGGTCGATGTCGGGGGACTCGAGCGACTCGAACGGCGGCAGGCCCTCCACGGTGCTGGTGACGCCCGCGGCCAGCGGGTACTCCTTGGTGTTGTCCGCGAAGTAGGTCTGTGCCTCCTTCGACAGCAGGTAGTCCACGGCCTTCTGGGCGGTCGCGCTCTGCCCGCTGTCCTTGAGGATGCCGGCGCCGGCGACGTTGATCAGCGCGCCGGGGTCCTTGCCGGGCAGGAAGTGCAGCTTGGAGTCGACCTTGTCCTCGCCCTTCTCGGCAACCCGTTCGTACCAGTAGTAGTGGTTGACCAGGCCGAGGGAGACCTCACCGGACTCGACGGCGTCCAGGGTGGCGAGGTTGTGGGCGTACGTCTTGGCGCCGTTCGCCTTCAGGTCCTCAAGCCACGTGCGGGTGGCGTCGTCGCCCTTCAGGACCCGCATGCCGGTGACGAACGCCTGGAAGGAGGCGTTGGTCGGCGCGAAGCCGACCTTGCCCTTCCACTCCGGCTCGACGACGTCGAAGACACTGTCCGGGACCTCGTCCTCGCCGACCTTGTCCGGGTTGTACGCGATGACGCGGACGCGTCCCGAAAGACCCACCCAGTCGCCACCGGAACCGCGGTACGCCTCGTCGACCTCGTCGAGGGTGCCCTGGGGCAGCTTCTGCAGCATGCCCTCTTTGGACAGCGCGCCCAGCGCGCCGGCGTCCTGGGAGAAGAACAGCCCGGCCTTGGTGCGGTCACCCTCCTCCAGGATCTGGGCGGCGAGCTCCGCGCTGTCGCCGTAGCGCACCTCGACCTCGGTGCCGACGGCCTTCTCCAACTTGTCCAGAAGCGGCTTGACCAGCTTCTCGTTGCGGCCGGAGTAGATGACGAGGGAGGAGCCGCTGTCCTCGCCCCCACTGTTGTTGTCGTCGGAGCCGCACGCCGCGAGGGCGGGGAGCAGCAGACCGGCCGCAACGAGCGCGGTCATCCGGCGAACCGAGGGGCGTCGCATGGTGTTTGTGCCTTCCTACGGGGCTCGCCGCTACGCCGCTGGTCATGTCGGCGGCAGAGCGAGGGGCGAAGCGAACCTGTGGACTTGCTGTGGCTTAATGATGACCATGCTATGAATAAGGTAAAGCTTACCTAATCGTCAAGAGTTCTGTACCAATGCGGACGTTGCCGCGGAAAGGGCGCCCCGTGCTTCACCCGTCCAGGTCCCTCCCGGCTCCGTCCCACTTTCCCGCCTCCGTTCCGACTCCGCGTGCGATGGGCTCACTCCAGGTGCCTGCCGTCCCTGACTCGCCTCCGGTGCCGCAAGTGCGGCCGAACGGCGTGCCGTTCGCACGCCAGCTGGCGGCACACGGCGATCGCGTCGCACTCATCACTCCCGACGGAGAGCTGTCGTACCGCGAGTTGGCCGAGCGGGTTGCTGCCACCGCCGAACGCCTCGGGCCCGTACGGCGGCTGGTGCTGCTGGCCGGGGCCAACCGGCCGGACGCGCTCGTCACATACCTGGCCGCCCTGTCCGCCGATCACCCCGTCCTGCTCGTCCCCGGCGACAGCGAAAGCACGATCCGCTCGCTGACCAAGGCGTATACCCCCGACGTCGTGGCGCGCCCGGGGGCCGACGGAACATGGACCCTCAACGAAAGGCACCGCGAGAGCGCCCACACCTTCCACCCGGACCTCGCCCTGCTGCTGAGCACGTCCGGCTCGACCGGCTCACCCAAGCTGGTGCGGCTCTCCCACGACAACCTCCAGACCAACGCCGAGTCCATCGCCACCTACCTCGGCATCGACGACACCGACCGGGCTGCCACCACGCTGCCCATGCACTACTGCTACGGCCTGTCCGTCATCCACAGCCATTTGCTGCGCGGCGCCGGGATCGTCCTCACCGAACGGTCGGTGTCCGACGCGGGCTTCTGGGAGGAGTTCCGCGCCGCCCGCGGCACCTCGCTGGCAGGAGTGCCGTACACCTTCGACCTGCTCGACCGGGTCGGCTTCGAACGGATGGAGCTGCCGAACCTGCGCCGCGTCACCCAGGCCGGGGGCCGGCTCGCCCCCGAACGCGTTGCCCGCTACGCCCAGTTGGGCCACCGCTCCGGCTGGCAACTGTTCGTGATGTACGGCCAGACCGAGGCCACGGCCCGCATGGCCTACCTCCCGCCACACCTGGCCGCCGAGCGTCCCGAGGCCGTCGGTGTGCCGATACCCGGCGGCTCCTTCCGGCTGCAGCCCGTCGACGGCCACGGCCCGGATGCCGGCGAACTGGTCTACTCCGGGCCGAACGTGATGCTGGGTTACGCCGAGAGCCCGGCCGACCTCGCCCTCGGCCGGACCGTGCGGGAGCTGCACACAGGGGACATAGGGCGGCGCGCGCCCGACGGGCTGTACGAGATCGTGGGCCGCCGCAGCCGCTTCGTGAAGATCCTCGGACTGCGGATCGACCCGCAGCGCGTCGAGACCCTGCTGGAGGAGCACGGGATCACCGCGTACTGCGCGGGGGACGGGGAGGCACTGGCGGTGGCCGCGCTCGGGGGCTCCGGCGAGGAGGCACGCATTCGGCGGCTGATCGCGGAGGAGTGCGGGCTCCCGGCCCGCGCGGTGCGGGTGCGGGTCCACGCCGAACTCCCCCGCCGGGCCTCGGGCAAGCCCGACTACGAGGCCGTACGACGCGTGACGCGCCCGGCTGCGGAGACGGCTTCGGACCGCGGTGAGGACGATCTCCGCCGCCTTTACGCGGAGATTCTCGACCGCGCCGACGTCACCGACGGCAGCAGCTTCGTCAGCCTCGGCGGCGACTCACTGTGCTACGTCGAGATGTCCCTTCGTCTGGAGGAGGCGCTGGGCCGCCTGCCCGCCGACTGGCACATCAGGACGATCAGCGAACTGCGGACCATGGCGGCCCCCTCGGTCGAGGGGCCGGCCAAGCCGCGGCGAACCCAGCCTGCCCCCGGCCTCAGGAGGGCGCTGCGCTCCTGGGCGACGCGGGAGTCCTGGAGGACCCGCCGCACCCTCGAGACCAGCATCGCCCTGCGCGCCGTCGGGATCGTCCTCATCGTCGGCTCGCACATCCAGGTCTTCACCATCAAGGGCGCCGCCCACATCCTCATCGGCATCGCGGGCTACAACTTCGCCCGCTTCCAGCTGACTGACGCCCGACGCCGCGAGCGCGTACGGCACCTGTGGCGCAGCATCGCCCGCATCGCGATACCGAGCATGGTGTGGATCACCGGCGCCGTGGTCCTGACCGACTTCTACGACCCGGCCAACGCCGTGCTGCTCAACAGCCTGCTCGACCCGGGGACCGACCGCTTCGACTGGGCCTACTGGTTCGTCGAGGCCCTGGTCTACTACCTGGTCGTCCTCGCCGTCCTCATGACCGTGCCCCTGCTCGACCGGCTGGAGCGACGGTACGCGTTCGGCGTACCGCTGGCGCTCACGGCCGTAGGCCTGGTCGGCCGCTACGACCTGCTGGACCTGGTGTCCATCCGCCCCCAGCTGAGCCCCACGGTGGTCTTCTGGCTGTTCGCGCTGGGGTGGGCGGCCGCGCGGGCGGGCACCCTGCGGCAACGGGCGCTGCTCACGGCGGTACTGCTGCTCACCGTGCCGGGCCTGTTCCAGGACCAGCCCTTGCGCACGACGATCGTGATCGCCGGGCTGGGGCTGCTGATCTGGGTGCCGACCCTGCCCAGCCTCGCGCCGCTCAGCGCGATCGCAGGTGTCCTGGCGAGCAGTTCCCTGTACATCTACCTGACGCATTACCAGGTCTACCCATACCTCCAGGAGGACTTCCCGCTCACCGCCCTGTTCGCCTCTCTTGTGCTCGGCATCGGGTACGCGGCGGTTGTAACCCGGGCGGCGCGGGCGATCCGGTGGCTGTGATCGCGCCCCTCCGCCACGAGGTGCGGCCCTGCCGAGGGCACCGATGCCGCCCGGTTGGCGATGTTGTGCCATTGCCAGCCGTTGAAGGCGAGGGCGGGGCGACGACCATGGGACCGGTATGCCGTTCGGGCAGTGCCATGGCGTCTTCCGTCGTCGGCGTCGCGGCGCGGTAGACGGGCAGCCAGCGGGCGAAGAGGGTGAAGCCCAGCAGGGCGACGGCTACGAGGACTCCGAAGGACGTCCTGCGCACGAGGCGTCCCTGCGCGTCGCCCGCGAGCGCGGCGAAGCACTCGGCGACGAGGCCCCCGCCGCCGATGCCACCGCGTTCCTGGAGTCCCTCGGCTTCGATCCTCGACGCCGGGCTGCGCGCCGGACTCGACCTGCCGTACTCCTGCCAGGAGCGCATCTGCGGCACCTGCCGCGCCAAATCCACCGGCGGCGCCGTACGACTCGACGAGTGCGACCTCGACCAGGCCGACATCGACGCCGGCTACGTCCTGACCTGCCGCACCCGCCCTCTGAACGACACTGCCGTCATCGATTTCGATCAGGCGTGATCGTCCACCAGACGCGGTGACGTCGTCACGCCCCTGCAGGGCAAGGCCCAGTCGCTCGCGAAACGGCACGATGCGGGGACACGCCACCACGACCAGCACCGTCAGTTCCACGGCCGCCTCCTTAGCGGATGTCTGCCAGAGCTAGCCCGCCGCGTCCTTCAGGCGCTCGGGGTTCAGGACGGTGATGCGGGCCCGGGCCAGACGCAGCAGACCTTGTTCGACGAACTCGTGCAGGACCTTGGTGGTCGTCTCACGGGAGGTGCCGGCCAGGGCAGCCAGCTGCTAAGGACGAGCGGGACCAGACATCTCCTTGCCGGGCGCGAAGTTCATCACCGCCAGAAGTCCCGCGAACTGACCTCCACGACGTATGATCTCGTGGCCGACCGCATCGGCAAGGGGGAGATCAGCCAGGGTGAGGGCCCGGCCGTGTTCAAGTCGAACACGGAGGAGAAGTGGTACATGCTCATGGACGAGTTCGGGGGCGCACCTACGTCCCGTTCGAGACTACCGATCTCGACTCCGGGAAGTGGATCCCGTCGAAGAGCTACCAACTGCCCCCTGAAGCCAAGCACGGCTCGGTGCTTCCCCTCACCCAGGCAGAATACGACCGGCTGTTGAGTGCTTACGGCGGTCAAGAGAGCGATTCCTGATCACGCACGATCCATCGCGATGCTCTCCGCTGCAGGCCCGCAAGGTTCGAACGAAGGAAACGAGCACGTATGCAGTCACTCCCCCGCAGCGCGGTACGCCTTCTTCCCGGCCCGTTCCTGGACGCGCAGGCCACCGCCCTCGACTACCTGCTGTCTCTCGACGCCGACCGGCTCCTCGCGCCCTTGCGGCGCGAGGCCGGCCTACCGCCGGTTGCCGAGTCCTACGGCAACTGGGAGAGCTCCGGTCTCGACGGACACACCATCGGACACGCGCTGTCGGGCGCCGCTCTCATGAGCACGGTGACGGACGATCCCCGGCCGATGGCCATGGTCGATCGTCTGGTTCAGGGCGTCGTCGAGTGCCAGGACGCCCTGGGCACCGGCTACGTCGGGGGCATCCCCGACGGCGTGCGGCTGTGGCAGCGGGTTGCCGCCGGGCAGGTGAAGCGGGACTCGTTCGAGCTCGGTGGTGCCTGGGTACCGTGGTACAACCTGCACAAGCTCTTCGCCGGCCTGCTGGACGCCTACCGGCACGCCGGGTCGGAGCTAGCCCTGACCGCCGTCCGACGGCTGGCCGACTGGTGGGACCAGGTGGCGGCGGGGATGGACGACGACACCCATGAAGCCATGCTCCGCACGGAGTTCGGCGGGATGTGCGAGGTTCTGGCGGACCTCGCGGACGTCACCGGCATGGACCGGTACGCCGCCCTGGCACGGCGGTTCCTCGACCAGTCCCTGCTGCGCCCGTTGCGTGAGCACCGCGACGTCCTCGACGGGATGCACGCCAACACCCAGATCGCCAAGGTCGTCGGATACCAGCGGCTCGGCGAGGTCGCCCGTGACCCCGGCCTGCGGGACGCCGCCCGGTTCTTCTGGCAGACCATGACCAGGCACCGGACGTTCTCCTTCGGCGGCAACTCCGTGCGCGAGCACCTGCACCCCCGCGACGACTTCAGCTCCGCGCTGGAGTCGCCGGAGGGCCCGGAGACCTGCAACACGTACAACATGCTCAAGCTGAGCCGCACGCTGTTCCTCGAACGGCCGGACGCCGAAGTGCTCGACCACTACGAGCGCGCGACGGTCAACCACATCCTGTCGTCCGTGCATCCGAAGGGCGGGCTGGTGTATTTCACGCCGGTGCGGCCGGGCCACTACCGCGTGGTGTCGACGCCCCAGAACTGCTTCTGGTGCTGCGTCGGCACCGGGCTGGAGAACCACGCGAAGTACGGCGAGCTGGTGTACACCACCGAGGGCGACGACGTGTTCGTCAATCTCTTCATCGCCTCCCGGCTGAGCCGGCCGGAACAGAACCTGGTGCTGGAGCAGGCCGGGACGGCCCCCTACGACGACGAGGTGAGACTCGTGGTACGCGGCGCTCCCGCCACCCCGATGGCGATCCACATACGCGTCCCCGGCTGGCACGAGGGGACGCCACACGTCCATATCAACGGTGCGCCGCCCGAGGGAGATCCGGCCCCGCTCACGACGCACGGCGGGGCAGACGGACAGCCCCTGACCTACGTGCGTCTCGAGCGGCAGTGGCGCGAAGGGGACACGGTCACCATGCGCCTTCGCCCGCGCATCAGCGCCGAGCTGCTCCCCGACGGCTCGCCATGGGTGTCGTTCCGCTACGGGCCCAGCGTGCTCGCGGCCGAGGGCGACAGGGCCGACCTGGTCGGGCTCTTCGCCGACGACTCCAGGATGGGTCACGTCGCCAGTGGCCCGTTGCGCCCCCTGGAGCACCTGCCCGTCGTGCTCGCCCGGAGCACCTCCGATGCGGCGGTCGGCGTGCGCCGACTCGCCCCGGACCGGTTGGCGTTCGCCCTGGATCACGTGGACGCACAAGCGGGCGAGTCCATCACCCTCGTCCCGTTCGCCGGCATCCACGACTCCCGCTACCACCTTTACTTCCCCCTGGCGGAACCGGAGCGCCTCCAGGAGCGGCGGGCGGAGCTGCGCGCGGCCGACGAAGCGACACTCACGCTGCACGACCGAACCGTTGACGCCGTTGCCGCCGGCGAGCAACAGCCCGAGACCGACCACAGTTTCGAAGGGCAGGACACATGGTCGGGCCTCACCGACGGGCTGAGGTGGCGAGCCGCCACCGGATGGTGGTCCTACCGCCTGACAGACCCGGACGGCACCGCCACCGGCCTGCAGGTGATCCACCTCTCGGACGGAGGTGCCAGTCCGACCCGAGTGCTGGTCGACGGACACGCGCTGGGCACTCTCACACCCTCGGCCGGCCCCGAGGGCCAGGAACTCTCCCAGGTGTTCCCACTCGACGCGGACCGTCCCGCCGGGCCCGTCGAGGTTCGGTTCGAAGCGGTCGGCCCGGCAACCACCATCCGGCTGCGCGAAGTACGCCTGATGCGTTGACGCGGCTCATGACTGCGCCGCCTGGCCAATCCGGTCACCCTGTCTGCGTCGGGTCAGCTCGTCACACGGAAGGTGGCGTCGCTGCGGGCCGTCGCGGTGGTGATCGGGTCGAGGCGGAGTTGGTAGGCGTAGTGCCGGATGTAGCGGTCGGGGTGGTTGTACGACTGGAAGGACGACCAGCTCGAGTCGGCGAGCCCGGCGACCTGGCAGAAGGTGGTCGTCGGCGGCGAACTGGGTGGTGCCGTCGTTGCCGGAAGCTGGTAGGTGCCGACGTTGAACGGGTTGGCCGTCAGGATCGGCCTGTATTCGCGTACGCCGTTCTGGCTGAGGTGGTCGATGTAGAGGGCCCACTCATCGCGGTCTCTGAACTTCCTCCAAACCGGGCCTTCGACCACATGACTGTTGAGGCCGATGCTGGAGCCGGTGGTCGGCCGGGGGCGCCTCCGCCGCCAACTCGATGTCCGGCCGGGCGAGTTGTTCGGCATATCGCAAGTCGTTCGTAAGGTCGGGCAGACAATAAATGGGCGAAACGGGGTGCGTCAATACATCCGACATGCACATGCCGCTCCTCAGGCTCGCTTTTCGGGAGTGCTCCAAGCGCCCCGGACACCAGGGATTGCTTTTGTGACAGAAGCGTTGACCTGGGCAGGTGCACGACCTATCTTCTGGCCGAGTTTACGAACGGTGTTCGAAATACCGGAAAGGTGTGAAGAGACGGTATCTCCGCACCATCAGCACCAGAGGGAGTCCTCCGTGAGACCTGAGCTCACCCGCCGAACGGTCCTCGGCATGATCGCCGGCTCGGCCGCCGCCACCGTCACCGGCGTCTCGGGCGGCACCGCCCACGCCGCCGTGCCCGCGTCCCCCGGCGTGACGTACACGAACACCATCGCCGAGCAGCGGGCCGACCCGCACATCTTCAAGCACACCGACGGTTTCTACTACTTCACCGCCACGGTCCCGGCGTACGACCGCATCGTGTTGCGCCGGGCCACCACGATCCAGGGACTCACGTCCGCCGCCGAGACGACCATCTGGACCAAGCACGCCACCGGTGAGATGGGCGCCCACATCTGGGCTCCGGAGATCCACTTCATCGACGGCAAGTGGTACATCTACTTCGCCGCCGGCGCCGCGAACGACATCTGGAGGATCCGGCCCTACGTCCTGGAGTGCACGGCCGCGAACCCGATCACGGGCCCCTGGACGGAGAAGGGCCGTATCGCACTGCCGCTGGACACCTTCTCCCTGGACGCGACGACCTTCGCCGTCAACGGCACCCGCTACCTCTCCTGGGCGCAGAACGACCCGGCCGTCGGCCGCGGCACCAACATCTACATAGCGCGGATGTCCAGCCCGTGGACCATCACCGGCACCCCGGTCATGATCAGCCGGCCGACCGCCTCGTGGGAGACCGCCGGCGGCGAGACGGTCAACGAGGGCCCGGCTGTGATCCAGCGGGGCGGCAAGGTCTTCATGACCTTCTCGGCCAGCGCCACGGACGCCAACTACTGCATGGGCCTGCTGACCGCGTCCGCTTCCGCGGACCTGCTGAGCGCGTCGTCGTGGGCCAAGACCGGGAACCCGGTCTTCGCCAGCAACGTCGCGACCAGCCAGTACGGCCCCGGGCACAACCAGTTCACGGTCTCCGAGGACGGCAAGTCGGACATCCTCGTGTACCACGACCGCAGCTACAGGGACATCAGCGGTGCCCCGCTCAACGACCCCAACCGCCGCACCCGCGTCCAGAAGATCTACTGGAAGGCCGACGGCACACCCGACTTCGGCATCCCGGTCGCCGACGGCCTCACCCCGATCCGACTCTCCTCGTACAACTTCCCCGACCGGTTCATCCGGCACTGGGAGTACCGCGCCAGGATCGAGCCGAACGTCTCCCCGCTGGCCGACTCGCAGTTCCGCGTGGTCACCGGTCTCGCCGGCAGCGGCACCGTCTCCCTGGAGTCGGCCAACTTCCCCGGCTACTTCCTGCGCCACAAGAACTACGAGGTGTGGGTGGAGAAGAACGACGGGACGTCGCTGTTCGCCGGTGACGCCTCCTTCACCGCCCGGGCCGGCCTCTCCGACTCCGCCGGCGTCTCGTACGAGTCGTACAACCTCCCGGGCCGCTACATCCGCCACTACGACTACCTACTGCGGGTCCAGGCCCTGAGCACGGCGACCGACCGGGCCGACGCCACCTTCTACACCCAGTGAGCCACAACTGCGGCCTGTTACCCCTCGGGCCGCTTCGACAAGCGGCAAGTTGCTCGCCATCGCGAACAACTCCACCGCCGTCGGCGCGTTCGCAGTCCAGGACTCGGACAACGGCACCGCCGACAACCGATGGCGCATCTTGAGGGACTAGGTGTTTTGATCTGGGCCGGCGGCGCCGCCCCTCACTTCCGCCCTGTCGTCCCGAAGGGCAGGGGTTCGCCCGAGCGCAGGTGCTCCCTCAGCCACTGCTCGGTGTTGCTCACGTGCAGCAGTGCGGCGGCCTGGCTGAGGGCGGCGTCACGGGTGGACAGCGCGTTGAAGATCGCCTCGTGCTCGGCGAGGGTGCGGCCCGCGGCCTTGTCGTCGACCAGACCACGCCAGATGCGGGCGCGCAGGGTGCGGCCGGAGATCCCCTCCAGGAGGGTGAGGAGGGTCTCGTTGCCCGTGGCCGAGACGACGGCACGGTGGAAGGCGGCGTCGTGGATGTTGAGCCGTTCGACGTCGTCGCGGGCCTCGCGCATGGCGTCCAAGTGCCGCTTCACCTCGGCCAACTGCTCATCAGAAATCCGCGTGGCGGCAAGGGCCGTGGCCATCGGTTCGAGGAGCCGCCGTACCTCCATGAGGTCCTGCAGGGCGACCGAGTCGCCCTGCAGCAGCTCCACCGCGCCGCCGAGCCCCTCCAGGAGCAGACTCGGCTGCAGGCTGGTCACATAGGTGCCGTCACCCCGCCGGACCTCCAGAACCCGCGCGACGGCCAGTGCCTTGACCGCTTCCCGGGCGAGGTTGCGGGACAGTCCCAGCTGGGCGGCCAGGTCCGGCTCCGGCGGTAGCTTCGAGCCCGGAGGCAGCGCACCGGTCCGGATCAGCTCACGGATCTGCTCGATGGCCTTGTCCGTCAGAGACATCGCGCATCCCTCCCCCCACCGTGCTCCGGGAGCACGTCCGACCTGATCAGCCCCTGAGTGCGGAGATTGTCCCAGAGGCCGTCGGGTACGCGCTGATCATGGAGTTCCACGTTTCGTCTGACCTGTTCCGGAGTCCGCATGCCGAGAGTGACGTTGATGATACTGGGATGCGTGCGCGGGAAGGCGATCGCGGCGGCGGGCAGGGTGGTGCCGTGCGCCTCGCAGACCTCGGCGATCTCCCGGGCGCGGGCGACCAGAGCCGGCGGGGCGTCCTGGTAGTCGTACTTCATGCCCTCGGCGGGCCGGTCGCGGGAGAGCAGTCCGGAGTTGAACACGCCCACCGCCACCACGCTCTTGCCGAGTTCCCGCGCGGCGGGCAGGACGTCGTCCAGCGCCGACTGGTCCAGGAGCGTGTAGCGACCGGCCAGCATCACCACGTCGGCGGCCGTCTCGCGCAGGAAGCGGGTGAGCATCGCCGACTGGTTCATGCCGGCGCCGATCGCGCCGATCACGCCCTGGTCGCGCAACTCCGCGAGCGTGGGCATGGCCTCCTCGGCCGCCTGCCGCCAGTGGTCGTCCGGATCGTGCAGGTAGACGATGTCGAGGCGGTCCAGGCCGGTGCGCTCCAGCGTGTCCTCGATGGAGCGGAGCACGCCGTCCCGGCTGAAGTCCCACTGCCGGCGCAGGTCGTCCCGTACGACGAAGCCCCAGGTGTCGACGCCGCGTGGCTCTTCGTTGGGCACGAGCAGCCTGCCCACCTTGGAGGAGATGACGTACTCCTCGCGCGGGCGGCCTTGCAGGGCGGCGCCCAGGCGGCGTTCGGAGAGGCCGAGGCCGTAGTGCGGTGCTGTGTCGAAGTACCGTATGCCGGCCTCCCAGGCCGTATCGACGGCGGCCGTCGCCTCCTCCACCGGAGTGACGCGGTACAGGTTGCCGATCACTGACGCCCCGAAGCCGAGCTCGGTGACGGAGACGGACGTGTTCTGGATCTTCCGCTGGTGCAAGACGTGCTCCTGGGATACGGGCGATGGGGGCACCGGTCAGCGTCTGACGTGGGCCGAGGCGCCCGCGATGAGCGCCTCGACCTCGGCGAGCGAGGCCATGGAGACGTCTCCGGGCGTGGTCATGGTGAGCGCGCCGTGGGCGGTGCCGTAGGCCAGGGCGCGCTCCAGGCCGACGTCGCTGAGCAGTCCGTGGATCAGGCCGGCGGCGAATCCGTCGCCGGAGCCGATGCGGTCCAGGACCTGCAGGCCGGGCATCCGTGGGCCGGTGACGAAGCCGGTTTCGGCGGACCAGGCGGCCGAGGACCAGTCGTTGACGCCGGCCGAGGGGACCTCGCGCAGGGTCGTCGCCAATACCTTCGCGTCGGGCAGGAGGACGGCGACGGAGGCGAGTGCGTCGGGCACCTCGTCGGCACTGACCCGCACGTCGCCCGGGTACGTCCCGGCCAGGCCCAGGGCGCCCACCACGACGTCGGCGTGCCGCGCGAGGCGCAGGTCGACCCCGCGGGCGGCGTCGGCGCCGCCCCGGCCGGCCCACAGGCTGGGGCGGTAGTTGGGATCGTACGAGACGGTGACACCATGGCGGCGGGCCGCGGCCATGGCCTCATCCGCGACGTCCACCGTGGTGTCGGACAGACCGGCGAAGACACCGCCGGTGTGGAACCAGCGCACCCCGGCCGAGAACACGGCGTCCCAGTCGACATCCCCTTTGCGCAGCTGGGAGACGGCGGTGTGCGCGCGGTCGCTGACGCCCAGCGCGCCACGGATGCCGTAGCCGCGTTCGACGAAGTTGAGGCCGTTGCGGGCGGTGCGGCCGATGCCGTCGTCGGACGCCCAGCGGATCAGCGACGTGTCGACGCCGCCCTGCAGGATCAGGTCCTCCACCAGTCGGCCCACCGCGTTGTCGACGAGAGCGGTCACGACGGCTGTCCGCATGCCGAAGCAGCGGCGCAGTCCGCGGACGACGTTGTACTCGCCGCCGCCCTCCCAGACCTGGAAGGAACGGGCGGTGCGGATCCGACCCTCGCCCGGGTCGAAGCGCAGCATCACCTCGCCGAGGGCCACCACGTCGATCACGTCATGCTCCTCTCCACCGCCTCGGCGGTCAGTCGGCGGATGTCCTCGTAGTCGCCCCGCCGAAGGTGGTCGGTGGTGGCCATCCAACTGCTGCCGAGGGCCAGGCCGCCGTGGGCGGCCATCTCTTTGAGCACCCGCTCGGCGACCGGGGTGCGGAAGGTGACCTCGGCGCACCGGGCACCGCCCGCCGCGACGGCGTCGGCCAGGAGGCCGGCGGTCGCCGTGGACGGCACGGTCAGCACGGGCAGGAGACGGGCTCCGGCCAGTACGGCGGCCAGGTCGGTGCCGGTCATCGGCCGAGCCATCCCCCGTCGACGGGCAGGACGACGCCGTGGACGTAGGCGGCGGCGTCCGAGGCGAGGAACACCGTGGCGCCCGCCAGGTCGTCGGCGTCGCCCCAGCGGCCGGCCGGGATGCGGTCCAGGATCGCTTTGCTGCGCACCGGGTCGTCCTGCAGTGCCTGGGTGTTGTCGGTGGCGATGTAGCCGGGCGCGATGGCGTTGACATTCACGCCGTGCGGGGCCCACTCGTTGGCCAGCGCCTTGGTCAGTCCGGCGATGCCGTGCTTGGCGGCGGTGTAGCCGGGGACCGTGATGCCGCCCTGGAAGCTGAGCAGCGACGCCGTGAAGATGACCTTCCCCTGGCCGCGGGCCACCATCGCCGCGCCGACCGCACGGCTCAGCGCGAACTGCGCGTTGAGGTTGAC
Organism: Streptomyces jeddahensis; assembly: GCF_001642995.1. GTDB lineage: Bacteria > Actinomycetota > Actinomycetes > Streptomycetales > Streptomycetaceae > Streptomyces > Streptomyces jeddahensis. Next base: position 12,380 of record NZ_LOHS01000200.1, on the reverse strand, counting down.
CTGGAGCACCAACTCCCAGTCCGCGTCACTGTGTTCGGCGGCCGGAGTGCGGCGGATCGTCCCCGCGTTGTTGACCAGGATGTCCACCGGCCGCTCCCGCCCGGCTAGATCCGAGCCCAGGGCCCGTACGGCCTCCGGATCGGCGAAGTCGGTCCGGATCGCCTCGAACGTACGCCCCGCGGCGCGGACGTCCTTCTCCACCGCGCTGCCGGACTCCTCCAGCGAGGCGCTGACGCCGATGATGTCTGCGCCGGCCCCGGCGAGAGCGCGGGCCATGGCTCGGCCGATGCCGCGCCGGGCTCCGGTGACGACGGCGAGCTTTCCGATGAGGTCGAAGGCGGTCATACGGCGGCTCCCTGGGCGTCGTCGGTGCACTCCACGAGGATCTTCATCACGTCACCGCCGCCCTCCAGGGCCTCGAAGGCGGCGGGCGCCTGCGTGAGCGGCACGACCTTGCTGATCAGCCGCTCGGCCGGAATGGTCCCGTCGGCGACCAGGGTCACCGCCTTCTCGAAGTCGGAGCGGTCGTACAGCCGGGCGCCCACGAGGGTGAGTTCGCGCCAGAAGAAGCGGTGCAGGTTGACCTCGCGGGGACGGGGGTGGATGGCGACGAGGCAGAGACGACCGCGCACCCCCAGCACGTCCACCGCCGTGTCCACGCCGCCCGCCGCGCCGGACACCTCGAAGGCGACGTCCGCGCCCGCGTCCCCGGTCCACTGCCGCACCAGCTCCGGCACGTCGTCGTCGACCGGATTCCACGCCGTCAGCCCCAACTCCTCGGCGAGCAGCCGACGGTGGGCGCTCAGCTCCACCACCCGCACCTCGGCACCCGCGGCCCGCGCGACCAGCGCGATGAGGATGCCGACGGGGCCGCCGCCGACCACCACGACCTTCTCGCCATCTCGCAACCCGGCCCGGCCCACGTCGTGCACGGCGACCGCCGTCGGCTCGACCAGCGCGGCCCGGTCCAGGGGAAGGGAGCCGGGCAGCCGGATGAGCGTCGAGGCGGGCACGACCCAGCGCTGCTGCATCGCACCCGGGGAATCGATGCCGATGAAGTCCAGGTGCTGGCAGATGTGTTGATGGCCCGCACGGCAGGCCGGGCAGGTGTCGTCCCAGCGCAGCGGCATCACGGTGACCGCGTCACCGGGCCGCCAGCCCTCCACGCCCGGGCCGACGCGTACGACGCGGCCGGACATCTCGTGTCCCAGGACGGCGGGCGCGGACACCCGGGCGTCCATGTCACCGTGGAAGATGTGCAGATCGGTGCCGCAGATACCGACGTACGCGGGGGCCAGCTCCACCTCGCCGGGTCCGGGAGCGGAGGTCTCGGCGGGAGCGGTGTCCAGGGTGCGGGCGGCGGTGTAGCGGACTGCGAGTGTCATCGTGGGGTCAGGGTCCCTTCAGCGCGGACGCCGATGGTCAGCAGCAGGTTGGCGTACGTACGGATGTCGGCGGTGACGATCGCCAGCGCCAGGTCGGATGATCGTGCGGCGTCGTAGAACTCGAACCGGCCCAGCGTCTCCACCGGGGCGGGCGCCAGCCGGGCGCGGTACTCGGCGATGGCCGGCGGTTCCGGTTCGCCCTCGGGCGGCACCATCACCTGTGCCGACTCCACGGGGATCGCCCGCAGGAGGACGTCGAGCACGGTGGTGACGTCCAGTACGCCCGGCCTCAGGTTGAGGTGCACGGTTCTGGCCCACTCGCCGGTGGCCGTACTGGCGGGGTAGTGGCCGTCGGCGAGCAGGACGCGGGCGCCGTGGCCGGACCCGGCCAGGGCTTCGAGGATTCCGGGGTGCAGCAGTTCCGTCAGGAGCACGGAGTCCCCTCCTTCATCGGGGCAGGCGTCAGGTGGTGGAAGGCCGTCGCGGTGCCGGCGAGCACCGCATGGATCTCGGGGCCGGAGCAGCCGTCCAGGAGTTCCTCCACGGTGGCGGCAGCGGTTCCATCGGCCGGCGAGGACGCAGACCAGGGCGTCGATGAGGGCTGGGCGTCAGCCACGGGCGGTCCAGACGGGTCCGTCGGGGTAGGCGTACTCCTTGAGGGTCTCGGGATGCATCTGCGCGCTCAGCCCGGCACGCTCCGGCGCCAGGTAGTGGCCGTCGGCGATGCGCACCGGGTCGACGAAGTGCTCGTGCAGGTGGTCGACGTACTCGATCACCCGGTCCTCGAGGGTGCCGGAGACGGCGACGTAGTCGAACATCGACAGGTGCTGGACCATCTCGCACAGGCCCACGCCGCCCGCGTGCGGGCAGACCGGCACTCCGAACTTCGCGGCGAGCAGAAGGATCGCGATGTTCTCGTTGACGCCGCCGACTCTCGCGGAGTCGATCTGCACGATGTCCACCGCGCCGGCCTGAAGGAGCTGCTTGAAGACGACCCGGTTGGCGATGTGCTCGCCGGTGGCGACCTTGATGGGCCTGACGGCCTGGCGGACGGCGGCGTGGCCGAGGATGTCGTCGGGTGAGGTGGGCTCCTCGATCCAGTACGGCTGGTAGGGGGCCAGCGCGCTCATCCAGTCGATCGCGGGCTGGACGTCCCATCTCTGGTTGGCGTCCACCGCGATGCGGATGCCGTCGCCGACCGTCTCGCGGGCGGTGCGCATGCGCCGTACGTCGTCCTCCAGGGACGCTCCGACCTTCAGCTTGATCTGCGTGAAGCCGTCGGCGACGGCCTCGCGGGCGAGGCGGGCCAGCTTCTCGTCGGAGTAGCCGAGCCAGCCGGGCGTGGTGGTGTAGGCGGGGTAGCCCCGGTCGAGCAGGTGACCGATGCGCTGTTCGCGGCCGGGCTCGGCGCGGCGCAGGATCTCCAGGGCCTCCTCGGGGGTGAGGGCGTCACTGAGCCAGCGGAAGTCGACTTGTGCGACCAGTTCCTCCGGGGACATCTCGCCGAGGAAGCGCCATACGGGCTTTCCAGCCCGCTTGGCCGCCAGGTCCCAGGCGGCGTTGACGACCGCGCCGGTGGCCATGTGGATGGCGCCCTTCTCCGGTCCGAGCCAGCGCAGTTGGGGGTCGTGGACGAGGGAGCGGGAGAACGCGCCGAGGTCGGCGCAGACTTCTTCGACCGAGAGGCCCACCACGTGCGGGGCGAGGGCCGCGATGGCGGCGGCCTGCACGTCGTTGCCGCGGCCGGTGGTGAAGGCCAGGGCGTGGCCCTCCAGTCCGTCGCCGGCGTCGGTGCGCAGGACGACATAGGCGGCGGAGTAGTCGGGTTCGGGGTTCATCGCGTCCGACCCGTCCAGGTGCTCGGACGTCGGGAAACGCACGTCCAGCACGTCCAGGGCGGTGATGCGGGCAGAGGCCGGGGAAGCGGACAGGGCGGATGACATGGCGGCAACTCCTGTGACGGCAGGGGCGGTACGGCCCCTTGCGACGAGACGTGGGGCGGCAGAGGGTGACGGGCGGCCTGGACGGCCGCCCGGTTCAGTCTTGGACCTTGCCGCCCGTGATGCGCGAGATGGTCAGGGCGACCAGAATGATCAGGCCGTTGAGGGCGCCGATCCACTGCGCGGGGACGCCAGCGAGGGTGAGCACGTTCTGGATCATGAACAGCAGCAGGATGCCGCTGAACGCCCCGAACATGGTGCCCTTGCCGCCGTTGAGGCTGATCCCGCCGATGACGGCGGCGGCGAAGACGGTGAAGATGTAGCCGTTGCCCTGCGCCGAGGCGACCGAAGCCAGGCGTCCGGAGAGCATCAGCCCGGCGAGGGCGGCGAGCACGCTGCCGGTGACGATGACGATCCACAGCACCCGGTCGGTGCGGATGCCGGCCGCCTTCGCGGCGTCGACGTTGCCGCCGATGGCGTACAGCGAGCGCCCGAAGCTGGTCCAGCCGAGCACCACGATCGCGACGGCGAACAGCACCAGGCAGATCCAGATGGACGCGGGCATCCCGAACCATTCCGCCGTGCCGAGGTAGAGCATCGACGGCGGCAGCTGGAAGAAGGTCTGGCCGCCGGAGATGCCCGTGAGGACACCGCGCAGCACGATCAGCATGCCAAGGGTGACGATGAAGCCGTTGAGGCCGAAGCGGATGATCAGCAGGGCGTTGAGCACGCCGACCAGCAGCCCCACGGCGAGCGTGACGGGGACGGCCCACGCGCCGGGGAGCAGTCCGAGTCCGTGGCCCGCGCCGGCCGGCACCACCAGCCAGGCCGCGACGCCGGGCGCGAGGCCCATGGTGGACTCCAGCGACAGATCCATCTTCTTGACGATCAGGACCATCGTCTGGGCGAGGACCAGCAGGGCGATCTCGGACATGGTCTGCAGGACGTTGATGAGGTTGTCGGCCTGCAGGAAGACCGGGTTGACGATCTGTCCGACGATCGCGATGACGACGATGGCCGGGACGAGCGCCAGGTCGCGCAGGCGGGCCAGGGGTATCCGGCCGCCGAGCAGTGCGGTCCGCCTGGGCTCCGGCTCCGCGCCCTTGGCCGCGGCGGTGTCCGCGAGGACGGTTTCAGGCATGGAGGTCCACTCCTTCCATCGCGGCCACGAGGTCGTGGTCGTGCCAGCCGCGGGCGATCTCTGAGGTCACACGGCCCTGGAACATCACCAGGATCCGGTCGCACATGCGCAGGTCGTCGAGTTCGTCGGAGGCGATGAGCACTCCGGTGCCGGTCTCCGCGGTCTCCTCGACCTTGCTCAGGAGGAACTCCTTGGAGCGCACGTCCACGCCCGCGGTCGGGCTGATCAGGACCAGCAGTCTCGGGTCGTCGGCCAGGGCGCGGGCCATGACGACCTTCTGCTGGTTGCCTCCGGACAGGGAGGAGACGGGCAGTTCGGGACCGGGAGTCTTGATCGCGAGGTTGTCGATCAGGCCCTCGGCCAGCCGGTCCCGGCGGCTGCGGTTCAGGAACCCCTTGGGGCCCAGCCGCTTCGGAATGGACAGTGTGGCGTTGTCCGCGATCGACATGTCGGGAACGAAGCCCTGGTGGTGCCGGTCCTGGGGGACGAACCCGGCGCCGGCGGCGAGCGCCGCTGGCACACTGCCCGGCCGGGGACGGTTCCCGGCGATCTCCACCTCGCCCGCCGCTGCCGTACGCAGCCCTACGACGGTCTCGGCGACCTCGGTGCGCCCGCTGCCGGCGGCGCCTGCAAGGCCGACGATCTCGCCGGCCCCGACCTGGAAGCTGACGTCGTCATACCCGTCACCGCGCAGCGCGCGGACACTCAGTGCGGCCGTGGCGCCGGGGTCGAGGGTGCTCGCACGTTCCTCGCGCCGGTCGGCCGCCGCCTCGCCGGTCATGGCGGCGACGAGGTCGGCGTGGCCCAGTTCCGCGACCGGCGCGGTCACGATGTGCCGGGCGTCGCGGAACACCGTCACCATGTCGCAGATCTCGTATATCTCCTGGAGATGGTGGCTGATGAACAGGAAGGTGACGCCCTGGCGTTGCAGGTCGCGAATGCGGCCGAAGAGGCGGCTGATGGCAGCCCCGTCGAGCTGGGCGGTCGGCTCGTCGAGGATGATGAACCGCGCCCCGAAGGACAGCGCCCGGGCGATCTCGACGAACTGCCGCTGCTCGACGCTCAGGTCACCGGCCGGGGTCTGCGGGTCGACGTCCACCGACCAGGTCGACAGCAGGTCCTGTGCGCGGCGACGGGTGGCCTGCCAGCTGATGAGCCGGTGGCGTCCGTGGTCGTGCCGGTTCAGGAAGAGGTTCTCGGCGACGGTCAGCGTGGGGATGATCGTCGACTTCTGGTAGACGCAGGCCACACGTTGCCGCCAGGCGTCCCGGTCACTGAGCCGGGGGGCCGGCTCGCCGCCGAAGGTCACCGTTCCCTCGTCGGGGGCCTGAAGGCCGGTGAGGACCGACACCAGGGTCGACTTGCCGGCTCCGTTGCGGCCGACGAGCGCGTGGGTCTCGCCGGGCCTGATGGTGATCCGGGCGCCGTTCAGCGCGACCGTCGGACCGAATCGTTTGACTATGCCCATCGCCTCGACGACGGGCGGGTCCGAGGGGACCCGCCCGTCGTCCGCCGGGGCGGGCGCGGGAGTGACTGCTCGCTCCCCGTCGCTCATCTCAACCGCCTTGTTTTCGTGAACCGTTGCTTTCCGGGCGAGGGATCAGCCGAGGTTGTTGCCCCACAGCGACTTGTCGTCGCTCTTCACGCTCGGCACGCCGCCGTAGGTGCCGCCGTCGGCGGTGACGAGCGGGGCGGAGAGCTGGTCCTCGAGAAGGCCGTCGCGGACCTGGATGATGGTGCTGTCGTGGTCGGTCTTGCCGGGCTTGAACGTCTTTCCGTCGATCGCGGCCTTGAGGTAGTACAGGGCGTACTTGGCGTAGAGGTCGGCCGGCTGCGAGACCGTGGCGTCGATCTTGCCCTCGGCGATGGACTTGAGCTCCTCGGGGATGCCGTCGTTGGACACCACGAACACGTGCTTCTTGTCCTTCGGGTCCACCAACAGGCCCCTCTGCTTGAGGACCTGGAGCGTGCCGGACAGGGCGAAGCTGGACTGCATGTAGACGCCCTTGATGTCCGGGTGCTGGGTCAGGCGCGTCTGGAGTTTCTGCGCGGCGACGGCGCCGTCCCAGTTGGTGGCTTCCCCGAACACCTTGATGTCCGGGTAGTTCTTCTTCATGCAGTCGTTGAACGCCTCGGTGCGGTCACGGCCGTTGATGGAGGACAGGTCACCCTGGAGCATGACGACCTTGCCCTTGCCGCCGAGCTTGGTGCCGAGGTACTGGCAGGCCTTCTCGCCGTAGGCGCGGTTGTCGGCGCGTACGACCATGAACACCTTGCCGGTGTCGGGGCGGGTGTCGACGGTGACGACGGGGATCTTCTTCGCCTCCAGTTGCGCGAGGGTCGGGGCGATGGCGGCGGTGTCCTGCGGGGCCATCGCGAGGCCCTTGACGCCCTGGCTGATGAAGGTCTGCGCGTTGGCGGTGAGCTTGGCGACGTCATTCTGGGAGTTGGTGGTCTTCAGGTCCAGGCCCAGCTCCTTGGCGTACTGGGGCGTGTACTTGATGTAGGAGTTCCAGAAGTCGGTGTCGGAGCGCGGGTAGTCGACGCCGACCAGCGGCGTGTCACTCGCCGACGGCGAGGTGGTGGAGCCGCTGCCGCACGCACTGAGCAGCGCCAGTGCGGACAGGGTGGAGACGACGGAACAGAGGGCGGTTCTGAGTCTCATCGGTGCTTCCTCGCGCCGGTCCCGTAGCGGGAGATGTTTCGCCTCGACGACATCTGCGTATCGCCACTCAGCAGAGATGGGATGTTTATAGAGGCGCTCTTGATGTGCTGTCTAGTCCTCGTTCAGTCATCGAAGAAAACCACCAGTTCACAGTCAACCCAAGAGCGAGGAGAGTACCTCGGATGCAAGATCCATCCCATCAATCTTCGGTGCTCGATGGCTCGAATCAGCCACTGAGACCTTCCAGACATGCCATGTTTGGCAGGTCGCAATACGCATCAAATGTGCTGCAAGTTGGGCAAGATGCCTGGCCGTCCCGTGCTTTTCATCCCTGCACGCCCGTTGACATCCCAGGGAGACATGGCGGACCTTCATGCGTAACAAGGCGCGCCCCAGACACAGCAGTTACACCGACTCGTACCCCTCCATACCCCTTGTCCCCTTCCGCACCAGGGATGTGTCCATGTCGAGTTCGATCAACAGACGCCAGTTCGTGGCCGGCGCCACCTGCGTGGCCGCGGCGGCCGCCGCCGGAGGTGGGTTCAGCGCCGGCGTGGCCCAGGCGGCGCCCAGTACGTACACGCCGGACTGGAATTCGGTCGACCAGCACCCGCCCGCCCCGGAGTGGTTCCAGGACGCGAAGTTCGGGATCTACTTCCACTGGGGTGCCTTCAGCGTCCCCGCCTTCGACAACGAGTGGTACCCGCGCAACATGTACCAGGCGGGCAGCAACGCCAACCAGCACCACATCGCGACCTACGGCCAGCCATCGGCCTGGCCGTACCACAACTTCATCAACGGGGCTCAGGACCTGGCGGGCAACTTCGTGGAGTTCGCGCCGAAGCTGAAGTCGGCCGGCGGGAAGTTCGACCCCGATGAGTGGGTGCAGCTGTTCGTCGACGCCGGCGCCAGGTTCGCCGGCCCGGTCGCCGAGCACCATGACGGTTTCTCCATGTGGGACAGCCAGGTCAACGAGTGGAACTCGGTGGACAAGGGCCCGGGTCTTGACCTGCTGCGGCTCTTCTCCACGGCCATCCGCGCCAAGGGCCTGAAGCTGCTGGTGGCCATGCACCACGCGTACAACTTCACCGGCTTCTACGAGCATGTCCCCGCCCAGGCGGACCCCAGCCTCAAGAAGCTCTACGGGCAGCTGGAGCCGGCCGCGGCGAACCAGCTCTGGTTCGACAAGCTCAAGGAGGTCATCGACCGCGCCCAGCCCGACATCCTGTGGCAGGACTTCAACCTGGACGCCGTCGACGAGCAACAGCGCCTCAACTTCCTGGCGTACTACTACAACCAGGCGAACAGCTGGGGCCGTGAGGTCGTCGCCACGTACAAGGACGGCATGAACGGCAAGGGCGAGGTCTTCGACTACGAGCGCGGCGGCCCGGCCGACCTCACCACCCCGTACTGGCTGACCGACGACAGCATCTCCAGCAGCAGCTGGTGCTACACGCAGGGCATCGGCTACTACACCATCCAGCAGATGCTGCATTCGTTCATCGACCGGGTCAGCAAGAACGGCAACGTACTGCTGAACATCGCGCCGATGGCCGACGGCACCATCCCCCAGGCGCAGAAGGACATCCTGCTCGGTATCGGAGACCACCTGAAGCGCTTCGGCGAGTCGGTGTACGCGACCCGCGCCTGGACTGCGTACGGCGAGGGCCCGACGAAGATGGGCGGCGGCTCGTTCACCACCCCGCATGCCGGTACGGCACAGGACATCCGCTTCACCCGCAACAAGGCCAACAACGTCCTGTACGCCACCGTCCTGGGCTGGCCCGGCAGCTCGCTGACGATCAAGACCCTCAGCTCGGACCGGATCAACCTCTCGTCGATGTCCTCGGTGAAGCTCCTCGGCTCCACCGCCGGCACCTACATCGACCTGCCCACGCCGAACCAGAACGCCTCCGGCCTCACGGTCACCCTCCCCTCGTCGGCGCCGTACAGTGCGGGCGCCTACGTCCTGAAGCTCGCTTTCTCCGGCACGATCCCAGCGCTTCGGCCACTCGCCGGCGCTGTCGCCTTCACGGACGTCAACTACACCGGTAACGCCGCCGTGTTCACCGTCGGCGACTACACCGCCGCCGACCTGACCGCGGCCGGACTGGGCGCGCGCACCCTCTCCTCCCTCCGGCCGGCCCCCGGTTACCGGGTGATCGGCTACTCCGGAGACAACTTCACCGGCACTTCCTGGACGTTCACCGCCGAGAACCCCGACCTGCGGGTCACCGGCAACAACGACCAGATCACCTCGCTGAGGGTCCAGTTCAACCCGGCGACGTACTTCCGGATCACCAACGCCACCAACGGCCTTGCCCTGGACAGCGGCGGCAACGTGGCCTCCGGGTCCAACCTCAAGCAGTGGACCTGGGACGGCAGTCCCAACCTGCAGTGGCAGGCGGAGGCGGTGGGAGGCGGCTACTACCGGCTGGTCAACCGCACCAACGGCATGGTCGCCGACGGCTGGGGTGCCACCACCGACGGCTCTCCGGCTCGACAGGCCGCCTGGAACGGCGGCACCAACCAGCAGTGGAAGATCACCCACCGGGGCGGCGACAGCTACTCGATCGCCAACCGCACCACCGGTCTGGTCCTCGACGGCGGCGGCAACGTCGACTCGGGCTCCGTCACCAAGCAGTGGACCTACGGCAGCAGCACTAACCTGCTGTGGACCTTCATGGCCCTCTGATTCTCGGGACGTGCGGGCGGCTGCGGTGGCGTGATTCTCGTACGCTTCCGCAGCCGCCGTCACGCTGTCGCCCGCATCAGGACGGCGCTCGACGAGGGCAACACGGCTCGACACCGCATGGGGTGAACGGTGGCGGGCCCAGATCGTGGTGCTCCCCACTGCCTCAAGGGCCGGGGAGGCACGAACCCGCCCGTATCCGCCCTCCTGGGAACTCGGCCACTCCCCCGTGACAAATCGCCGGCAACCTTTTCGCTTCGTGCGGTCACTGAGCAGTGCACCAACGGCTCGATCTTGCGAACGGACAGGCAATGAAGACAGCGAGGCAGGCCGCGCGGCAGCGCAGACACAGGCGCAGGCTCATGCTGGGCGCCACCGTGGCACTGACCGCCGCGGGCGTTCTCGCCTACCTGGTCATGGGGTTGCTCCCCGACCGCACGGCGGATGCAGGGCGGGGCGCGGCCACGCCCGTCGCCACCACCCAGGTGAAAGCCACCACCGCGACCGAGACGGGCACCCCGACCGCGTCGGGGACGTCCACCGCGACCGGCACCCCGACGCCGACGGCCGCTGCGACCACCGCGGCAGCACGACCGTCGGCCACAGCCACCCCGCGGCCCCCGCGAACGGCGTCCACCACGGCATCGCTGGCGGGGCGGATTCGGCCCGAGACGACCTACCGTGGGGTCGCCACCGCCTACGAGGCCGGTAACGGAGACGGCGCCTGCCTGTTCGGCCCGAGCGACGACCTCATGATCGCGGCGATGAACACCACTGACTACGAGACGTCCAAGGCGTGCGGCGCGTACGTGCTCGTCCGCGCGGCGAACGGCAAGTCGATCACGGTGCGGATCACCAACGAATGCCCTCTGCCCTGCGCACCCGGGCAACTCGACCTCAGCCAACAGGCCTTCGCGAAACTCGCCGACCTCAAGGCCGGCCGGATCCCGATCACCTGGGAGCTGCTGAGCCCCGGCACGTCCGACACGATGTCCATCCGGTACAAGACCGGGTCCAGCCGCTATTGGTGCGGCATCCAGGCGATCGGCCACCGGAATCCGGTCGCACGACTGGAGGTCCGCACCACCGACGGCTGGCGGCGGCTGCCCCGCACCGACTACAACTACTTCATTTCCGCCGACGGCAGCGGGTGCGGCAGCTCGATCAGAATCACGGACATTTACGGAGAACGGCTGACCATCACCGGGATCGCGCTGCGGCCCAACGTCGTGCAACCGACCCAGGTCCAGTTCGCCCGGCACTGACCCCGCCGCCCACGCAGGCATCTCTTGTCAGAAAGTTTCGTGAGCCTCCCACACCTTCAATAGGTTCCGATTCAGGAACGGAGTTGCGACCTGGCGCAGCAGCGCGAGCCGCTCGTCGTGCGTGAGCCGCTCGAGCAGCTCGTCGATGCGCCTGCGCAACAACAACTCGCGGCCGCAGAACGGAGCCGGTCGGCGGTGGAGCGGGACGCAGAGCCCACGGCACAACCCCCTCGGCGGGCGGGCGCGGTCTGTCGGGATGGTTTGAAGCACATTGTCGAAGCGCCTCGACGGTGTCACCCGCCTGACGGGCTGTCAATGGGCCAAACAGAGAAAGCTTCTCGCTTTACGCCTCTTGTTTCGCGAGAAACACGTCTATTACCTTTCACACCGCCTAGTGAAGCGCTTCGACGCTCGCCCAGGGAAGGGCCGCCGCCATGAGTCATGAGTTGAACCGCAGAACCTTCGTCAGCGCAGCCGACTCGGTCGCGGGAGCCGCCACACTGGCCCCGCTGCTGTCCGCCTGCGGAGGCGGCGGACAGCGGCGCACGGGCGCGAACACGAAAGAGGGCCGCCGCGGCACGGCAACGATGGCCGTCCCGGAAACGACGCGGGCACAGCGGCCGTCCTGCGAGGAGCCCCGACCCCGGTGGGGCAGGCCGCCAAGGGAGTGACCCTGGGCGCCTTCTGCCCAGACCAATTCTGACGGCCCGTCAGAGCACCGCGCGCCTCTCCGTACCCAAGGAACCGTCATGACGGCACGCAGCATCACCGACCGCCTGGGCGGCCTCGCCTTCGGCGGGGACTACAACCCCGAGCAGTGGGACGAGCCGGTCTGGAAGGAGGACGACGAGCTCATGCGCCAGGCCAGGATCAACCGGGCCCGCCAGGCCGCCCGTGCGGCCAACCCCGTGATCCCCGGCTTGCGTCCCACCTCCCCGTCACCGACCGCGACCTGCTCATGGACGAACCGATCGGCCGGCACGGGCTGACGCTCCCCCTGGGCGCGGCGGTGCTGCGCCACCGCCGACACCTTCCGCTCCTCTCCGGCTAACTCCCCCAGAGCCGCTGGGACCGCTGACCCTGCACAGGACCCACACCAGAAAGGTAAGACCCTCTATGTCTTCTGTCCCGCACCTCTCCCGGCGAGGACTGCTTGCCGCAGGCGCGGCCTCGGCCGCACTCCCCCTGCTCGCCCCCTCCGCTGCCTCCGCCCTCACGGCCGGGAAGGTCCGGCGCGCGCCCTACACCTTCCGCAACGCGGAGATAGTCGGCGGCGGCTTCGTCACCGGCAT
>NZ_LOHS01000199.1 GCF_001642995.1 Streptomyces jeddahensis | reverse complement strand
CTCCCGCCCACCAGAACACGCTCAAGCCCACTCAAGCGGCAACAGCTCCATACCCTCGCAGTTCCGTCCCGACGGTCCGCCCGCCCTGTCGTCTGCCTGCTATGCCGAGGACGTGAACGAGGCGAGGACCATGGGGGCGAGGACGGGCTCTCTGCGCACTCCGCAACAGACCGAGACCGCCCTGTTCTTCGGGGGCAGTCTGGTGGTGCCGCTCCAGGAGGCGTTCCGGGACTACACCGCCCGGCACCACCTGGGCATCGCCGAGACAGCACGGCTGTTCGCCGCGGCGAACGCGGCGGCGACCGACGCCGTCATCACCTCATGGGACGCCAAGCTCCACTACGGCCTTTGGCGGCCGATCACCGCCATCCACCTGGCCGACACCGACGGCAATCCCGCGACCGAGGCCGACCCGCAGTGGCAGCCGCTGCTCGTCACCCCGCCGCATCCCCGACTACGTCAGCGGTCACACCGCGGTCACCGGCGCCGTGACCAGGATCCTGGGCACCTCACACCTCGACCTCAACCTGTCGTCCGAGGCGACGGGCACGACACGGCACTACGACGACGCCGGCCGGCTCAACGAGGACATGATCGACGCCCGCGTCTGGGCCGGAATCCACTTCCACTCAGCGGACATCGACGGGTGTCAGGCCGGCGACCGCATCGGCGTCTGGACGCTCACCCACTACTTCCAGCCGGTGCAGCGTCGTCGGCACAGCAACCCCGCGACTCCTGCCGCGACAGCGCCCGCGGCCGTCGCCATGAGGGCCGGGACATAGTTCTCCGGCCCGGTGTCCGCCAGGGAAGGGGGGCCTCCGCCCGGAGGGGTGGGCGCGGCGGGGGTCGGCCGTCGGGGAGAGGGGGTC
>NZ_LOHS01000198.1 GCF_001642995.1 Streptomyces jeddahensis | reverse complement strand
TCGCGGCCCATGCTGCCGTACTTGTACCCGCCGAACGGCATGGCGTCGAAGCGGTAGTCGGACGAGTCGTTGATCATCACGCCGCCGGCTTCCAGCAGCCGGGCCGCGGTCAGGGCGCGGTCCAGGCGCGAGGTGAAGATGCCGGCGTGGAGGCTGTAGTCGATGGCGTTGGCCTGCTCGATGGCGTCCTCGAAGGATGTGAACGGCTGCAGCACGACGACCGGGGCGAACACCTCCTCCTGCCAGATCGAGCAGGTCGCCGGGACGTCTTCCAGGACGGTCGGCGTGTACAGGGCGCCGGTGACGGTGTTGCCGCACAGCAGCACCGCGCCCTGGGCCACCGCCGTGTCGACCTTGGCCTGGGTGGCGGTCGCGGCCTGCTGGGTGATCATGGGGCCGACGTCGGTGCGCTCGTCGAGCGGGTCGCCGACGCGCAGCAGTTCGGTGCGGGCGACGAAGGCGTCGCGGAAGCGCTCGTAGACCTCGGCCGCGATCAGGATCCGCTGGGTGCCGATGCAGTTCTGGCCCGCGGCCCAGAACGCGCCGGAGACGCAGGAGGCGACGGCCTCGTCGAGGTCGGCGTCGTCCATGACGATGACCGGGGCGTTGCCGCCCAGGTCCATGGCGAGTTTCTTCAGGCCGGCGGTGCGGGAGATGGCCTCGCCGGTGGCGAATCCGCCGGTGAAGGACACCATGCGCACGTCGGGGGCGGCGACGATCGCGGCGGCGATGCCGGCTTCGCCGTTGACGACGGTGACGATCTCCTCGGGCAGGCCGGCCTCGATGAGGGTGTCGACCAGGCGCAGCGCGGACAGCGGCGTCAGCGCGGACGGTTTGAGGATGACCGCGTTGCCGCCGGCGATGGCGGGGCCGAGCTTGTGGGCGACCAGGTTGAGGGGGTCGTTGAACGGGGTGATGGCGGCGATGATGCCCAGCGGTTCGCGGGTGAACCAGCCCTGCCGTTTCTCCGAGCCCTCATAGGAGTCGAAGGGGATGACCTCGCCGGCGTTGCGCCGTGCCTCGGCCGCGGACAGGGACAGGGTGTTGACCGCGCGGGCGACTTCCTTGCGGGCCTGGGTGATGGTCTTGCCGGCCTCGCTGACGATCAGCTGGGCGAAGGACTCGGCACGCTGCTCGATCAGGTGGGCGGCGCGTTCCAGGACGGAGGCCCTGGAGGCGCGGGACAGCGCGGCCGCGGTGCGGCGCCCGCACCTGGCCTGCTGCAGGATGCCGCCGACGGCGCCCGCGTCGACGGTGGGCACCGAAGCGATGACCTCGCCGGTGTAGGGGTTGAGCACGGGCGCCGTGTTCGCGCCCAGTTCGATGCCGGGGGGTACGACGGTGTCAGACACGGTGAGTCTCCT
>NZ_LOHS01000197.1 GCF_001642995.1 Streptomyces jeddahensis | reverse complement strand
CACCAGCAGGTAGGTCGGGATGAGGCCGGCTCCGAAGAACATGGTCGCCATCATGATCATCAGGAAGAACCGGTGCCCCAGACTGCCCGGCCGGGACAGACCGTAGGCCGCGAACACCGACACCGCCATCGAGAACAGCGTGCCGACGAGCGTGACGCCGACCGACACCATGATCGCCCTGCTGACCTGGCCGCCGCTGAGGAGTTCGGTGTAGTTGATGAAGGTGATGCCCTGGGGGATCACGACGAGGCCGCCGACCCGGTCGATCACCGGTTTAGGGGAGAGGCTGGTGACGATCACGATCCACAGCGGACCGAGCACCCCCAGGCAGCACAGCACGAGGAAGCCGCCCTTGGCGGTGAGTCCCACCTTGCTCGGCGGCTCCTCCCACACGGGGCGGGCGGGAGCCTTCAGGCTGCGGATGAGCTGCGTGTTGAGGCTCATTTCTTGTACACCCCCTGCTCGCCGAGCAGGTGCGCGAACTTGTTCGCGCCCAGGACGAGACACACTCCGATGACTCCCTTGGCCAGGCCGACCGCGGCCGCGTAGCTGAAGTCGCCGTTTTGGATACCCATGTTCCACACGTAGGTGTCGAGGACCTCGCTGGCCCCCGCGCCGACCGCGTACCGCTGGAGCAGGAACTGCTCGAAGCCCACGCTCAGCGCGTCACCGACCCTGAGGACCAGCAGCAGCGCGATCACCGGGCGCAGCGCGGGCAGCGTGACGTGCCACATGCGTCGCCAGCGCCCCGCGCCGTCGATGGCGGCGGCCTCGTACAGGTCGGTGCTGACGGCGGACAGGGCCGCGAGGAAGACGATGATCCCCCAGCCTGCGTCCTTCCACACGGCCTGCGCGGTGACCAGATACTTGAAGAGGTCCGCGTTGGTCATCAGGTCGAAGCCGCTCCACCCGTGCTTCTCCAGGGTCTGCGCGATGATGCCCGCGCCGCCGAGGATCTGCTGGAACACGGTGACCACGAGGACCCAGGAGAAGAAGTGCGGCAGATACATGATCGCCTGCGCCACGGCCCGCACCCTCGGCCGGATCACGCTGTTGATGACCAGCGCGAGGGCGATGGGGACCGGGAAGAACAGCACCAGCTGGAGCACGAACAGCACGATCGTGTTCTGCGTGGCGCTCCAGAACAGCGGGTCATCCAGCATCCGCGAGAACTGCTCCACGCCCACCCACGGGCTGTGGAAGATCGCCAGGATGCCGTTGCCGGCGGCGTAGGGGTCGTATTCCTGGAAGGCGACGACGTTGCCGAGCAGCGGGACGTAGTTGAAGATCAACAGCAGGACGATGACGGGCAGCGTCATCAGGATCAGCGTGCGGTCGCGGCGCAACCGGACCCCGAAGGGAACCCTGCCCGCCTT
>NZ_LOHS01000196.1 GCF_001642995.1 Streptomyces jeddahensis | reverse complement strand
GAGCGGTGGGGTGGGGGGTGTCATGCCGCGCAGAGGCGTGCTTGAGGGGGACGGGAAGGCAGGCTCGGGGCGAGGCGGAGTGGTCGTGCCGCCGAGCGTGGAGTAGCCCGGGGGCCTGCCGTCCAGGGGCGAGCCTGTCGAACCGCCCGGTGCCCTGTCGCTCAGCGCGCCGCCGGGCAGAACGGTGCCCGGCAGCGGGGAATCCGCCGTGTCCCGGCGCACCCGTGCCTCGCTGGGCCCTCTGTCGTCCGGCTGCAGTACCGCCAGGATCCGGGCGGCGACCTGCCGCTTGACCGGGAGCGGTGCGGCGCGCAGCGCGATGGCGCCCACGACCGCGGCCAGGGCCAGGCAGTACATCACCGTCACCCAGGTGGCGGCGGGACGGCCCGCGTACAGCCCGTGGATCAGGGCCGAGCACCAGGCCGGATAGGCCAGCATGTGGACCGCCCGCCAGCGGGCGGCCACCTGGACCGGCGACGCGAAGGCGCTCCGCAGGGCTCCCGTCAGCCCAGTGGTGACCATGAGCAGGGCTGCGAGGGAACCGAAGCCGATGAGGCCCTTCGTGCCCGTGAAGCCGAGTCCGAACGGGATCAGTGCGGCCAGCAGCGTGGTGTGGTCCAGTGCGAGCTTGACCGTGATGTGCAGCAGCAGAAGGGCCAGCGCGGCGACCGCGGTCGCGCGGTGGACGGCCTGGGCGAGCAGCCGCTGCCGGGAGTTGAGGAACAGCCTGTCCGTGGCGACCAGGCCCCAGATCACGGAGCTGGTGAGGGAGACGAGCGACAGGACGCCCGCGCCGAAGTTGAGGAAGTCGCGGAAACCATCACCTCCGACGAACACGAGCACGGGTATGAGCAGCAGCGTCATCGCCGCCACCCCGCCCCGGGCCGTGGGGCTCGGAAGCGGAAGAGAACGGATCTTGCGACGAGGGTTCATGGGCGGCGACTCCGAATGGTTCGGCAAAGCGTTCCCACAGCCGCATGCTAGGTGTCAGCAAACCGTTGGGTACGTGGTTTGAGTTATTGCGTTGTTACCAAAGGGCAACCCGGGATTTCTGCTGCCCCGATAGCAGTACGCGGGGTGAGCCCCGCCCCTTCAACGGTGTGAGCCACGCCACGCGCGCGTGGCCGACGGTTCCGCCCCCCGGCGGAAGCTCGTCGCGGGCCGCGCGAGGGCTGCGGTACCCTGACGCCATGCGTGCCGTACGCCTTCTGCTTAGCGGGCCGCGCTGATCAGTGCCGACGGATGAAAAGACCCGTCGGAATCGGCGCGGCGTCCCCTCCTGTGCGAGGGGCTTTTTCGTTTCCGAACCGGTTGCGCACGGCTTCCGGACCGCTGGCAGAGACGATCGATGGAGCTTTGAGGATCATGAGCGAGACGAATTCCTCCCCCGCCGCCGAAGGCGCGGGAGGGGCCACGGCCGAGGTGGCCGCGCCGCACCGCTACACGGCCGCCATGGCCGCCGAGATCGAGGCACGCTGGCAGGACTTCTGGGAGGCCGACGGGACGTACGAGGCCCCCAACCCGAAGGGCGACCTGGCGGGCGACCCGGCGCTGGCGGCCAAGCCCAAGAAGTTCATCATGGACATGTTCCCGTACCCCTCGGGTGCGGGACTGCACGTCGGCCACCCCCTGGGGTACATCGCCACGGACGTCTTCGCCCGCTTCCAGCGCATGACGGGCCACAACGTCCTGCACACCCTGGGCTTCGACGCCTTCGGCCTGCCCGCCGAGCAGTACGCCGTGCAGACGGGCACGCACCCGCGCGTGTCCACCGAGGCCAACATCGAGAACATGACGGCGCAGCTGCGCCGCCTGGGCCTGGGCCACGACAAGCGCCGGTCGTTCGCCACGATCGACCCGGACTACTACAAGTGGACCCAGTGGATCTTCCTGCAGATCTTCAACTCCTGGTACGACGATGAGGCGAAGAAGGCCCGTCCCATCAGCCAGCTGATCGCCCAGTTCGAGAGCGGCGAGCGCGCAATTCCGGGCACCACGCGCGCGTGGAACCAGCTGAGCGCCGCCGAGCGCGCGGACGTCCTGGGCGAGTACCGCCTGGCGTACGCCTCCGACGCGCCCGTCAACTGGTGCCCGGGCCTGGGCACCGTGCTGGCCAACGAGGAGGTCACCGCCGACGGGCGCTCCGAGCGCGGCAACTTCCCCGTCTTCAAGGCCAAGCTGCGCCAGTGGAACATGCGCATCACGGCCTACGCCGACCGGCTGCTGGACGACCTGGAGGCGCTGGACTGGCCCGAGGCCATCAAGCTGCAGCAGCGCAACTGGATCGGCCGGTCCGAGGGTGCGCGCGTCGACTTCCCGATCGACGGCGAGCGCATCACGGTCTTCACCACGCGCCCGGACACCCTGTTCGGCGCGACCTACATGGTGCTGGCGCCCGAGCACCCGCTGGTCGAGAAGTTCACCCCGGCCGCCTGGCCCGAGGGCACCCACGAGGTGTGGACCGGCGGCCACGCGACCCCGGCCGAAGCCGTCGCCGCCTACCGCGCGCAGGCCGCCTCCAAGTCCGACGTCGAGCGGCAGGCCGAGGCCAAGGACAAGACCGGCGTCTTCATCGGCGCGTACGCGACCAACCCGGTCAACGGCGAGCAGGTCCCCGTCTTCATCGCCGACTACGTCCTGATGGGCTACGGCACCGGCGCGATCATGGCCGTACCGGCGGGCGACCAGCGCGACTTCGAGTTCGCGCGCGCCTTCGAGCTGCCGATCCACTGCATCGTCGAGCCGACCGACGGCCGCGGCACCGACACGTCGACGTGGGAGGACGCCTTCGCGTCGTACGATGCGAAGATCATCAACTCCTCCAACGACGACATCTCGCTGGACGGCCTGGGCGTCGTCGAGGCCAAGGCGCGCATCACCGAGTGGCTGGAGCGCAAGGGCATCGGCCAGGGCACCGTCAACTTCCGGCTGCGCGACTGGCTGTTCAGCCGCCAGCGCTACTGGGGCGAGCCGTTCCCGATCGTCTATGACGAGGACGGCATCGCCCACGCGCTGCCCGAGTCGATGCTGCCCCTGGAGCTGCCGGAGGTCGAGGACTACTCGCCGCGCACCTTCGACCCGGACGACGCCGACACCCAGCCCGAGACCCCGCTGTCCCGCAACGAAGAGTGGGTCAACGTCACGCTGGACCTGGGCGACGGCCCGAAGAAGTACCGCCGCGAGACCAACACCATGCCCAACTGGGCCGGTTCCTGCTGGTACGAGCTGCGCTACCTGGACCCGCACAACAGCGAGAAGCTGGTCGACCCGGCGATCGAGCAGTACTGGATGGGCCCGCGCGAGGGCCAGCCGCACGGCGGCGTCGACCTGTACGTGGGCGGCGCCGAGCACGCCGTGCTGCACCTGCTGTACGCGCGCTTCTGGTCCAAGGTGCTGTACGACCTGGGGCACGTCTCGTCGGCCGAGCCGTTCCACAAGCTGTTCAACCAGGGCATGATCCAGGCCTACGTCTACCGGGACAGCCGTGGCATCGCGGTGCCGGCCGCCGAGGTGGAGGAGCGCGACGGCGCGTACTACTACCAGGGCGAGAAGGTCTCCCGGCTGCTGGGAAAGATGGGCAAGTCCCTGAAGAACGCGGTGACTCCGGATGAGATCGCCGCCGAGTACGGCGCGGACACGCTGCGCCTGTACGAGATGGCGATGGGTCCGCTGGACGTGTCGCGGCCGTGGGACACGCGCGCGGTGGTGGGCCAGTTCCGGCTGCTGCAGCGGCTGTGGCGCAACGTCGTCGACGAGACGACGGGCGAGGTCACCGTCGTCGACGTCGCCGAGTCCGACATCGACGAGGACACGCTGCGCGCCCTGCACAAGGCGATCGACGGCGTCCGCCAGGACCTGGAAGGCATGCGGTTCAACACCGCCATCGCCAAGGTCACCGAGCTGAACAACCACCTGACCAAGGCCGGCGGTGCCGTGCCGCGGTCCGTTGCCGAGCGCCTGGTGCTGCTGATCGCGCCGCTGGCCCCGCACATCGCCGAGGAGCTGTGGCGCAAGCTGGGCCACACGGACTCGGTGGTCCACCAGGACTTCCCCGTGGCCGACCCGGCGTACGTCGTGGACGAGACCGTGACCTGCGTCGTGCAGGTCAAGGGCAAGGTCAAGGCGCGCCTGGAGGTCTCTCCGTCGATCTCCGACGAGGAGCTGGAGAAGGTGGCGCTGGCTGACGAGAAGGTCGTGGCGGCGCTGGGCGGCGCAGGCATCCGCAAGGTGATCGTGCGGGCGCCGAAGCTGGTGAACATCGTTCCTGCGTAAACGGGGCCTGTGGCCGGGACGGGGCGGCACCGTCCCGGCCGACCCGGGGCGAGGTAGTCGGTCGGGGTAGTCCCCTACGGGCAGGTTGGGGGTTCCACAGGAACCCTCGGCCTGCCTCTTCCGTTTACCGTGGGAGAACCGGTACAGGTCCTGGGAGGAGCGTCATGGACGTCGTGATCGCAGTCGTGGCGCTGCTGTTCGTGCTCTTCGTCGTGGTGGCGGGGTACGCCACGGTGAAGGTCGTCGGCGCCGCTAAGCGCGGCGTGGACCGCACGATCACCCAGGCGCGCCGCACGGTGGAGGACACCACGCTGCGTGCGCGGACGCTCGCACAGCCGGGAGCCGTGGGCGAGCTGGCCCAGCTGCGCCTGCACCTGCGCACCTCGATGAGGGCCACCCAGGACGCGCTGCACGCGGCCGTGGCCGAGGACGCCTCGCTGAAGGAGTCCCTCGGCCTCTTCGAGCGCCTCAGCGTCCACGGACACGAGCTGGACGACGAGCTCAAGCGGCTGGAGAGCGAGCCGGACAGGGCCCGCCTCGCCGAGCAGCTGCCTGCGCTGCGGGAGCGTACGGAGCGGATCACCACGTCGGCGGACGCCCTGCGCTGGGCGGCGCGTGACCGTGCGCGCCGGTTCGCGGACGACGACCTCGAGTCGCTGAGTGCCCAGATCGACGTGGAGGCGGGCGCCCTGCGCCACTGGACGACGGAGCCGGAGCAGCCGCGGCATGCGGGGTCGTCGCCGGGTCCGGCGTCGCGTCCCGCCGCCTCGTGGCCGGAGGCCCCGGGTCCCGAAGGGGCCGCCGCCGAACAGACCTGGCAGGACTCCTCGGCAGCGGCAGGCCAGGAGCCGACGCGGCCCGCGATCACACCGCCGGGCCCGCGGGTCACGTACTCGTGGCAGAAGAAGGCCCGCCCCGAGAACACGACTTGACACGACTTGATGTGGGCGGCGGCTCTGGCGGCCGGCTGAAGACTCATGCGGTGGCTGTGCCGTTGGGTGAACGCGCGTGCCGTCGTGGCTGGTTCCGTGTGTTGCTGTGGCTCGTGGCGTGTGCGCCGTTGTGGCTGGCTCCGTGTGCGTCGTCGCGGTGATCGGGCAGAGGATTGGAGGCCGGTCCTGCAGCATGCCGGTGGGTGATCCCGCAGAAGGCCGGTGGGGCCGGGCTGCCGCCCGGGCGCCCCGGCAGGTAATCTCCAGCTCATGTCCCGCCATGTCGCCATCGTCACGGATTCCACGGCCTACCTGCCGAAGCCGACGATGGAGCGCCACGGCATCACGTCGGTACCCGTGACGGTGGTCCTGGGCGACCAGGCGCTCGACGAGGGCACCGAGATCTCGGCACGTTCGCTGGCCCAGGCGCTGCAGGAGCGGCGGCCCGTGACCACCTCCAGGCCCAGCCCGGAGGCGTTCGCCGAGACGTATCGCAAGGTCGCCGAAGCCGGCGCCACCGGGATCGTCTCGCTGCATCTGTCCTCAGAGCTGTCGGGAACGTACGACGCCGCCGTGCTCGCGGCGGGACAGGCGGCTGTGCCTGTACGCGTTGTGGACACCGGCATGGTGGCCATGGCCCTCGGTTTCTGCGCCCTCTCGGCGGCCGAGGCCGCGGAGGCCGGCGGTACGGTCGACGAGGCGGTCGCGGCCGCCGAGAAGCGGGCCAAGGGCACGTACGCGTACTTCTACGTCGACACTCTCGACTATCTGCGCCGCGGTGGCCGGATCGGGGCCGCGCAGGCCCTTCTCGGATCGGCTCTCGCGGTCAAGCCGCTGCTCAAGCTCGACGGTGGCCGCATCGAGCTCCTGGAAAAGGTGCGGACCGCCTCCAAGGCGATCGCCCGACTCGAGGAGGTCGTGGCCGAGCGCGCCGGAACGGGCCGCGTCGACATCGCCGTCCACCATCTCGCGGCGTCGGAACGGGCATCGGCACTCGCCGAGAGGCTGCGGGAGCGGGTGCCCGGGGTGGCCGACCTGCATGTGAGCGAGGTGGGTGCGGTGATCGGGGCCCATACGGGACCCGGATTGCTGGGGGTTGTCGTTTCGCCTCGGTGAGGGGGCGCGCGGTCGGGTGTGTGGACGCGGCCCTTGTGGGTGACGCAGTTATCCACAACTGCTGGGTAATCCACGGAATTCGAGCAAGATCAGCGGGTTGGTCTCGCGGGGCATAGCTTCGCGGCCATGGGACTTCGATCACCTTCCAGCCACAGGGTCACCGTCGTCACGAGTGGGCCGGGGCGCGGACCCGCCTCCGACCTCCGGGCACGGCGACGTCACAGCCGGCGCCACGGTTACTACAGCCAAGGCCACGGCCGCGGTTACGGCTACGGGCACGGGCGGGGGCGAGTCGGCCGCCGGCGCACTTCGGCCGAGGCGTTGCGCCTGCGGGCGGAGGCGCTGTTCGCGGAGGCGGAACAGGCGGGGCGGCGGGGGCGGGGGGATTCGGAGCATGGCCCGCCGCCCGGGGGGCCGGCCGGCGAAGGTTCTGTTGCTGCGTCTGCGTCTGCGTCTGCGTCTCCGTCTGCTTCTGCTTCTGCTGGTCTTGCGCCCGCTCGGGGGCTTGGTGCTGCGCCTGGTGGTGGGCCGGATGCCGCGCCTGCCGAAGGGCCTGGTGCTGCGACTGGCGGCGCGCCGGATGGTGCCGGTGCGGCCGAGGACACGGCCGACTCCACGGGGCATGCGGAACGCGCGGA
This sequence comes from Streptomyces jeddahensis, assembly GCF_001642995.1. Taxonomy (GTDB): domain Bacteria; phylum Actinomycetota; class Actinomycetes; order Streptomycetales; family Streptomycetaceae; genus Streptomyces; species Streptomyces jeddahensis. Next base: position 105,796 of record NZ_LOHS01000196.1, on the reverse strand, counting down.
GCCGTCGTGGCGAGGGCGGGCCGCGCTTGCCGTACGGGAACGGCTTCCGCTGTGGCTGCAGTTGAGATGCGGTCTCGAGCGGCGCAGCGTGACAGCGCTCGCCGTGGTCCTCGTTGCCGCAGCGGTCTTCGCGGTGCAGCACTTCTGGACCGGGCGGACCCAGCCGGTGCGCGCGCCTGACGTGGTGCGCGCGGAGGCCCCGGCTGCCGGGGAGGAAGCAGCGCCGGACGCCTCGGCCGGGGTGGGTGCGGGGGCAGCGAGAGGAGCCCTCCCGGACGGGGGCGGCGCAGCGATCGTCGTCGACGTCAGCGGGAGGGTACGCGACCCCGGAATCCACGAGCTGCCCGCGGGCTCCAGGGTTGCGGATGCGCTGCGCGCGGCGGGCGGTGTCCGCCCGGGCACGGATATCGGAGGACTCAACCGGGCGCGCCTCCTCGTGGACGGCGAGCAGGTGGTCGTCGGCGGGCCCCCGGGAGCCATGACAGGAGGGCCTGTAGCGCCGGGTGCGGCAGGGGCCGGCTCCGGCGCGGCCCCCGCCGGTCCCGTCAGCCTCAACACGGCCACGGCGGAACAGCTGGACACGCTGCCGGGCGTCGGTCCTGTGCTGGCACAGCACATCATCGCCTACCGCACCCAACACGGCGGTTTCCGCTCGGTCGACGAGCTCCGTGAGGTCAACGGCATCGGAGACCGACGCTTCGCCGACCTGCAGAATCTCGTACGGCCATGAGCCGGCGGCCAGTTCACACACGCGGCAGGCGAGGACCTGCGTCCTCGAACCATGCGCCGGAATCCGTCTCCTTGGTGGACACGGGGACCCCGCGGGCATCCCTCCCCTCGGTGGACACGGGGACCCCGTCGGCATCCGTCCCCACGGCGGGCACGGCACCCCCGCAGGCTCCTCGCCAGGCTGTGCACGCGGCGTCCGGGAACCGGCTCGGTGTGGCACACCCGCGGCAGGAAGGGCCTCCCGACCTCCGTCTCGTGCCGCCCGCGCTGGCGGCGTGGGCGGCGGCGGCCGTGGCGCTGGGGGCGCCTCCGGGCTGGGCAACACTTGCGGTGGCGTTCTCCGTTGTGGCAGCCGGGATGCTGTTGCTGCCAGAAGTGGTCGCGAGAGCGAGGAGGCAGGCGCATTCCGCTGGGCCCCGGCGAGCGTGGGGACGCCTCTCGGTGGCCGCGGTCCTTCTCTGCACGGCCGCATCCACCGCCTCGGCCGCTCTCCACGGGGCCGATGTACGCCGCGGTCCCGTCCCCGCCCTGGCGGCGCGATACGCCGAGGTGACGGCGGAGCTGGAGGTGAGCTCGGACCCGCGTCTCACCAGACCGCGCATCAAGGGGCATCACCTGGCACCGACCAGTGTGGTCATCGACGCCCAGGTGCTCCGCGTCGTGACGCCGGACGGCACGGCGACGTCGACCCGCACACCGGTCCTCCTGATCGCCGACGCGATCCCGCCCACCCCATCGGATTCCGGGAGGTCTCACACCACTGGTCCGCCCACGGCGCGGAACCCTGGCAGCTCGCCCTGGCTCGCGTTGCTTCCCTCGACACATCTGCGTGTGCAGGCACGGCTCGCGCCGCCGCTCGCCGACAGCGGACGGATCGCGGCAGTGCTGCGCGTGAGCCGCGGCGAAAGCCCTCATGTCGTGGGAGCACCGTCCGGGCTACAGCGGTTCGCCGGAGAGTTGCGCGGCGGGCTTCGCGAGGCCACGGACGGGCTGCCGCCGGACGCGCGGGCGCTGCTGCCGGGGCTCGTCGTGGGAGACACCTCCCGTGTACCGGCCGACCTGGACGATGCCTTCAAGGCGACGGATCTCACGCATCTGCTTGCTGTCAGCGGGGCCAATTTCACGATCCTGCTCGCCCTGCTCATCGGACCGCCGGGAAGGGCCCACAGGGCGGAGCGGGGCGGTCTCGCTCCGCGCCTCGGTATTCCCCTGCGGGCTACCGCGCTGCTCGGCGGCGCCCTCGCCCTGGGCTTCGTCATCGTGTGCAGGCCGGAGCCGAGCGTCTTGCGGGCGGCGGCCTGCGGAGGCATCGCGCTACTCGCCATCGGCACCGGGCGGCGCCGCTCCCTGATCCCCGCGCTGGCCGCGGCGGTGCTGCTGCTCGTCCTCTACGACCCGTGGCTGTCCCGCAGTTACGGCTTCCTGCTCTCCGTACTGGCCACCGGTGCCCTGCTCACGGTCGCCCCGCGGTGGAGTGCCGCACTCAGGAGGCGCGGTGTGCCGCCGCGTCTGGCCGAAGCTCTCGCCGCGGCGGCTGCCGCCCAAGCGGTGTGTGCCCCGGTCGTGGCGGTCCTGGCCGCGCGGGTGAGTCTGGTGGCGGTGCCCTGCAATCTGCTGGCGGAGTTCGCGGTGGCCCCGGCCACCGTGCTGGGCTTCGCCGCGCTGGCGGCGGCACCTGTGGCGATGCCCCTCGCCAAGGCGCTGGCTTGGTGCGCGAGTTGGCCCGCCGACTGGATCGCGAAGATCGCCCGTACCGGTGCGGCACTGCCCGGGAACGGCGTGGACTGGCCGGGCGGCTGGAGCGGCGGGTTGTTGCTCGCCATCGCCACGGCTGTGGTCGTGCTGGTGGGCCGGCGGATGGTGAGGCACCCCTGGTGGATCGCGGCCTGCGCCCTGCTGCTCCTGGTCGTGGTGGTGCAACCGCCGTCGCTGAAGCGGGTGATCACGGGATGGCCGCCACCCGGCTGGCGGCTGGTGCTGTGCGACGTGGGCCAGGGGGACGCCGCCGTGCTCTCTGCAGGACACGGCAGCGGGGTGGTCGTGGACGCCGGGCCGGATCCGGTGCTGGCCGACCGTTGTCTGCGTTCGCTCGGTATCACTCGCATTCCGCTCGTCCTGCTGACGCACTTCCATGCCGACCATGTGGCGGGGCTGCCCGGGGTGTTGCGCGGGCGTTCGGTCGGGGCGATCGAGACGACCGGGTTTCAGGAGCCGCCCGATCAAGCCGAGTTCGTTCGCCGACAGGCGGCCGTCCGGAACATTCCGGTGAGCCGGGCTGCGGCGGGGGAGCGGCGGCGCACAGGCTCCCTCGAGTGGCAGGTGCTGTGGCCTCCACCGCGCCCGGCGCCAGAGCCGGAGGGCCCGAACGACGCCAGCGTCACGCTGCTCGTACGAACCGCAGGACTGACCATGCTGCTTCTCGGCGACCTCGAACCACCCGCGCAGCGGGCACTGCTGCGGACCCCTTCGGGCGCACGGCTGCCGCGTGTGGATGTGCTGAAGGTGGCCCATCACGGTTCGGCGTACCAGGATCCCGTGCTCATGCGTCGCGCCGCTCCCCGTCTGGCCCTGATCTCATGTGGCGAGGACAACCCGTACGGGCACCCTTCGCCCGGCACCGTCGCGGCTTTGCAGAGCGGGGGCGCCACGGTGCTCCGTACGGACAGGGACGGGGCGTTGGCCGTCATGGGGGCGGCCGCCGGGGGACTGATGTGGGCGGCCGCCGAGGCAGGGCCGACGACCGGTCGTGAGGCTCGGGCGCCGCCGGGGCGTGGTGGGGTGCTACCCGCAGAAACCACATCCCACCTGAAGAATCAGTAACTGCACCGACCAATTCGGGATTACTCGTGCCAGCTCACATTACTTCCGCTGCATTCCCGTAATGTGAGCGTGTGTTGCCTCGAATGCCGCATCAGTGGTCGAATGCATCCTCGATACGAGTGAGGCAAGTGGCACAGGGGGATGTTGCGCATGTTCGGCCGTCGGCGGGGCAGTCAATCGAATCGGGTTCTGCGCTCGGGTCCTTTCTCCGCGGTGCAGGTGCCGCCTTCGGCCGGTGTGGTCAGCTGTCGGGTGCTCGACCCGGTGAACGAGCCGGTGCGGAACGCCGAGTTCGCCATCAGCGACGAGATGGGCCGCACGGTGGTCAGCGGAAGCACCGACCCCTTCGGCTCCTTCGTCGCGACCGTGCCGGCCGGTGACTACCGCCTGGCGGTCTCCGCGGAGGGCTTCACTCCGTACCACGCGAACGCCTCGGTCGGTGAGAGCGCGCACGCCTCGCTCGGCGATGTCACGCTGCAGGTCGCCCAGCTGCCGGTGCTGCCGCAGCCCGGGGACTGGGAGATCGAGCCGACGCACTCCTCCATCGGCTTCACCGCGCGGCATATCGGGCTGGCCCGTATCCACGGCCGGTTCAACACGTTCGCGGGGGTCATACGCATAGCCGAGCGCATCGAGCACTCCGCGATGCATGTGGTCATCGATGCTTCCTCCATCGACACCAATGTCAAGATGCGCGACGACCATCTGCGGTCCGCCGACTTCCTAGACGTGGACCGGTTTCCGGTGCTCGAGTTCTACAGCGACCGGTTCGTGCACAGGGGCGGCAGCCGGTGGGCGATCACCGGTGCGCTCTCGTTGCACGGCGTGACGCGCACGATCACGCTCGACACCGAGTATCTCGGTGTCGGCACCGGCATGGAGGGCGAGACGCGGGCCGCCTGCCGCGCCACCACCGAACTGCACCGCGACGACTTCACGATCAGCTGGCAGACGATGCTCGCGCGTGGCATAGCGGTGGTCGGACCCAGCATCAAGATTGACTTGGACGTGCAGGCGGTCCCCAAGGCGTGACGTGCAGGCGGTCCCCAAGGCGTGACGTGCAGGCGGTCCGCAAGGTGTGGGGCCCGAGGGACCGAGGCCTCGGTGGTACCGGAAAATGTGCACGTGAGCGATGTGAGACATGTGCTGGTGCTGCCCGACCGCGATGCCGCGGAGGAGGCCGCCGAGGCGCTCGGCGAACGGTTCGGGGTCGAGGAGGAGCCGAAGCTCGTCAGGGACGCCCTGGCCGGCGAGGACGACGCCGAGGACGCGCAGTGGCTCTTGGTCGTGGAGGACCCCGAGGACCGGCTCGACCCCGTGGCGCTGGACGCGTTCGCGGGCGAGTGGGACGGGTGGCGCGAGGAGCCGTGACCACGCGGCCGCGGCCGCGAGACCGCGTTTTGCGAACGGTGATCTCCCGGTCCTGCGGCCCGCGGGCAAGGTGGCCGGAGGGCCCGGTGGCCTGCTGCTGTTCTTCGCCGGGCGACGCCTGCCGGTGGATGCCGGGGGCGTTGTCAGTGGGCCGTGGGATGCTTGGGCGCGATGGCAAGGAAGACTGAAACCGCCGGTCAGGCAGATCCGCTCGCGCCCGTCACGCTTGCCGTGGGGCAGGAGGAGCTGCTGCTCGACCGTGCCGTGCAGCAGGTCGTGGCCGCGGCCCGTGCCGCCGACGCCGACACGGACGTGCGTGACCTCACCCCGGACCAGCTGGAGCCCGGCACGCTCGCCGAGTTGACGAGCCCCTCGCTCTTCGCCGAGCGCAAGGTCGTGGTCGTGCGCAATGCGCAGGATCTGTCGGCCGACACGGTCAAGGACGTGAAGGCGTATGTGGCTGCTCCGGTCGAGGAGATCACGTTGGTGCTGCTGCATGCGGGCGGTGCCAAGGGGAAGGCGCTGCTGGATGCCGCGCGCAAGGCGGGTGCGCGGGAGGTCGCCTGCCCCAAGATGACCAAGCCGGCGGACCGGCTCTCGTTCGTGCGGAGCGAGTTCCGGACCCTGGGGCGCTCGGCGACGCCCGAGGCGTGCCAGGCGCTCGTCGACGCGATAGGCAGCGATCTGCGGGAGCTCGCCTCCGCCGTGTCACAGCTCGTCGCAGATGTAGAGGGCACGATCGACGAAGCCGTCGTGGGCCGCTACTACACGGGACGCGCAGAGGCGTCCAGCTTCACGGTGGCCGACCGGGCGGTGGAGGGTCGGGCGGCCGAGGCGCTCGAGGCGCTGCGCTGGTCGCTGGCGACCGGGGTCGCCCCCGTGATGATCACCAGTGCGCTGGCGCAGGGCGTGCGGGCCATCGGAAAGCTGTCGGCCGCCCGTGGCGGCCGCCCCGCGGATCTCGCGCGAGAGCTGGGCATGCCGCCGTGGAAGATCGATCGGGTGCGGCAGCAGATGCGGGGGTGGACGCCGGAAGGGGTTGCGGTGGCCCTTCGGGCGGTGGCGGAGGCGGACGCCGGCGTCAAGGGCGGCGGTGACGATCCCGAGTACGCCCTCGAAAAGGCGGTCGTCACGATCGCTCGGGCCGCGCGGGCCCGGCGGGGGTAGGGGCGTCCCCGTTCGGCCCGCTCGCGGCCGCCGACCGGTGGCCGGTTCCGCCGTTGCGCGCCGGTTCCGCCCACGCCGAAGGCCCCTGCCGCCGCCCGGGGGAAGGGCGGAGGCAGGGGCCTTCGGGTCAAGCTGCTGGGTTCGTACCCGCGTGGCGAACGCAGGCCGCGTACGAACCCGGGGGTGCCGGTCGGGAGCGGATGAGAGAGGGCCCGCTCTGGGTCCTTCCGGCGGTCAAGTCAGGGGATGGGTCGCGAGGACCCAGCCGACTCAGCCCTTGAGGGAAGCGACCTTGGAAGCCAGCGCCGACTTCTTGTTGGCGGCCTGGTTCTTGTGGATGACGCCCTTCGAGACGGCCTTGTCGAGCTGGCGCGCGGCAGCGCGCTGGTACTCGGTGGCCTTCTCGACGTCACCCGCGGCAGCGGCCTCGCGAGCCTTGCGGATCGCGGTCTTCAGAGAGGACTTGACGGCCTTGTTGCGCAGCCGGGCCTTCTCGTTGGTCTTGATCCGCTTGATCTGGGACTTGATGTTCGCCACGAATGAGCCTTTTCAGGTTCAGGCACGGGCCCGTGCAGGTCCCGTACCGGTGATTTCATTCCTAATCTTTCTTTGTGTCTCGCGCTGAGAGGGCATGAGACACAGCTGCCCAGGCTACCAGCGGACCGGGGACCGGCCCAAACCCGTCGCACCCCCCGGCCCGTGGGACCATGGAACCTGCGTATTGATCCGACTTGATCCGACCCGAGGCGACAGGCGCCTCAAGAGACAGGACCCTGCGTGCCCGCGATCACTGACCATGTGCCCGAGCCGAGCCGTACCGCCCCGGCTCTGATCCGCAATTTCTGCATCATCGCGCACATCGACCACGGCAAGTCCACGCTCGCCGACCGGATGCTCCAGCTGACCGGTGTGGTCGAGCAGCGGCAGATGCGCGCTCAGTACCTCGACCGTATGGATATCGAGCGCGAGCGCGGCATCACGATCAAGTCCCAGGCGGTACGGCTGCCCTGGGCGCCCACCACGGGTGACGGCCAGGGCCGGACGCACATCCTCAACATGATCGACACCCCGGGGCACGTCGACTTCACGTATGAGGTGTCCCGGTCCCTCGCGGCCTGTGAGGGCACGATCCTGCTGGTTGACGCGGCCCAGGGCATCGAGGCGCAGACCCTCGCCAACCTGTATCTGGCGATGGAGAACGACCTCACGATCATCCCTGTGCTCAACAAGATCGACCTGCCGGCCGCGCAGCCGGAGAAGTTCTCCGAGGAGCTCGCCAATCTGGTCGGCTGCGAGCCCGAGGACGTGCTGAAGGTCTCCGCCAAGACCGGCCTGGGCGTGGAGGCCCTGCTGGACAAGGTCGTCGCCGAGATCCCGGCCCCGGTCGGTGTCGCCGACGCCCCCGCCCGCGCGATGATCTTCGACTCGGTCTACGACTCCTACCGCGGCGTCGTGACCTACGTACGAGTCGTCGACGGCCAGCTCAACAAGCGTGAGCGGATCCGGATGATGTCCACGGGCGCGACCCACGAGCTCCTCGAGATCGGGACGAACTCGCCCGAGATGCTGCCCGCCGACGGCCTCGGCGTCGGCGAGGTGGGCTATTTGATCACCGGTGTGAAGGACGTCCGCCAGTCCAAGGTGGGTGACACGATCACCCAGCAGTCCAAGGGGGCGACCGAGGCGCTGGGCGGTTACAAGGACCCCAAGCCCATGGTGTTCTCCGGCCTGTATCCGCTGGACGGCTCGGACTACCCCGAGCTGCGTGACGCCCTCGACAAGCTGCAGCTCAACGACGCGGCGCTGGTGTACGAGCCCGAGACCTCGGCAGCGCTCGGCTTCGGCTTCCGCGTCGGCTTCCTGGGTCTGCTCCACCTGGACGTGATCCGTGAGCGCCTGGAGCGGGAGTTCGGGCTCGACCTGATCGCCACCGCGCCCAACGTGGTGTACCGCGTCGTCATGGAGGACGGCAGCGAGCACACCGTCACCAACCCGAGCGAGTTTCCCGAGGGGAAGATCGCCGAGGTGTACGAGCCGGTCGTACGGGCCACGATCCTCGCGCCGTCCGAGTTCATCGGCTCGATCATGGAGCTCTGCCAGAACCGGCGCGGCGTCATGCTCGGCATGGACTACCTCTCCGAGGACCGCGTCGAGATCCGCTACACCCTGCCGCTCGCCGAGATCGTCTTCGACTTCTTCGATCAGCTGAAGTCCAAGACCCGCGGCTACGCGTCCCTCGACTACGAGCCCACCGGCGAGCAGACGTCCAGCCTGGTCAAGGTCGACATCCTGCTGCACGGCGACAAGGTGGACGCCTTCTCGGCGATCACCCACAAGGACCAGGCGTACGCATACGGCGTACGGCTGGTCGCCAAGCTCAAGGAGCTCATTCCGCGGCAGGCGTTCGAGGTGCCGGTCCAGGCCGCGATCGGCTCCCGGGTCATCGCCCGCGAGACCATCCGCGCCATCCGCAAGGACGTTCTCGCCAAGTGCTACGGCGGTGACATTTCCCGTAAGCGGAAGCTGCTGGAGAAGCAGAAGGAAGGCAAGAAGCGGATGAAGATGGTCGGCTCCGTCGAGGTCCCGCAGGAGGCCTTCATCGCGGTGCTGTCCAGCGACGACAGCGGCCAGTCCAAGAGCAAGAAGTAGCCCTCGGGCAGGCACGGGCCTTCCGGGCGAAGGCAGGCGGGCGATGGGCCCGGCGCGCCACCACGGCGCGCCGGGCCCATCCGTATATGTGCCGTATGTGCCCTGTGGCGTCCGTGTACGGGCGGGCTGCCGCAGCTTCCGTGGCGGTGGGACGCGCCCCGAGTCCCGGCAGCGCGCCCCGTCTCTGTAGGAAGTGACAGGCCGTGGCCTCTTACGTGCGCGGCCTCTCCGCTCTACTCTGATCACTGCTCGATGGTTACTCGTGAGTTAAACAACACCAGCCGCACTAGTCAGTCGCACGCACTGTGAGTCAGTGGAGACGCACTGCCGCGGGCCCGGAGGATGTCGTGAGCGACACACAGACCCTGATCGAGAACCGACCGCCGTCCGTGGCGACTCTCTTCTTGGAGCGCGTGGCGGCCACACCCGATGCCGAGGCCTACCGCTATCCCGTGCCGCCGGCCTCCGGTGAGGGGCCGGACGACTGGAAGTCGCTGAGCTGGGCCGAGGCGGCCGACCGGGTCTACGCCATCGCGGCCGGGCTCATCGAGCTGGGCGTGCAGCCCGAGGAGCGGGTGGCCCTCTCCTCAGCAACCCGGGTCGAGTGGATCCTTGCCGACCTCGGCATCCTCTGCGCGGGCGCAGCGACGACGACCGTCTATCCGCAGACGAACGCCGAGGAGTCCGCGTTCATCCTGTCGGACTCGGACAGCCGGGTGCTGATCGCCGAGGACGCGGCGCAGCTCGCCAAGGCGCGCGAGAAGCGCACTGAGCTGCCGGACCTCGCGCACGTCGTGGTGATCGACCCGAAGGGTGTCGAGCCCTCCGACGACGACCCCGAGGGCTGGGTCCTCACGCTCGCCGAGCTGGAGGTGCGCGGTGCCGCGTACCTCGAGAAGAACCCGGACCTGATCAAGAAGAAGGTCTCGGCGATCACCGCCGACCAGCTGGCGACCCTGATCTACACCTCGGGCACCACCGGCCGTCCCAAGGGCGTGCGGCTGCCGCAGGACAACTGGTCGTACATGGCGAAGGCCATCGCCGCGACCGGTCTGGTCACGGCCGACGACGTGCAGTACCTGTGGCTGCCGCTCGCCCACGTCTTCGGCAAGGTGCTGACCAGCGGCCAGATCGAGGTCGGGCACGTCACCGCGGTCGACGGCCGGGTCGACAAGATCATCGAGAATCTGCCGGTCGTGCAGCCGACGTACATGGCCGCGGTGCCGCGCATCTTCGAGAAGGTCTACAACGGCGTCGCCGCCAAGGCCCGTGCGGGCGGCCCGGCCAAGTACAAGATCTTCCAGTGGGCGGCCGAGGTCGCCCGCGAGTACGCCAAGGTCACCCAGGACAACTTCCGCCGTACCGGTAGCACGTCGGCGCCCTTCGGCCTCGCCGCCAAGCACAAGATCGCCGACGCGCTCGTCTACGCCAAGCTGCGGGAGGCCTTCGGCGGCCGGCTGCGCGCCTGCGTCTCCGGCTCGGCCGCGCTCGCGCCCGACATCGGGTACTTCTTCTCGGGCGCCGGCGTCCACATCCTGGAGGGCTACGGCCTGACGGAGTCGTCCGCCGCGTCCTTCGTCAATCCCGGCGAGGCGTATCGCACCGGCACCGTCGGCAAGCCGCTGCCCGGCTGCGAGGTGCGCATCGCGGACGACGGCGAGATCCTGCTGCGCGGCCCGGGCATCATGGAGGGCTACCACGGGCTGCCCGAGAAGACCGCCGAGGTCCTTGAGCCGGACGGCTGGTTCCACACCGGCGACATCGGTGAGCTCTCCGCCGACGGCTATCTGCGGATCACGGACCGCAAGAAGGACCTGATCAAGACGTCTGGCGGCAAGTACATCGCGCCGGCCGAGGTCGAGGGCCAGTTCAAGGCCGTCTGCCCGTATGTCTCCAACATCCTGGTGCACGGCGCCGACCGGAACTTCTGCACCGCCCTGATCGCGCTCGACGAGCCCGCGATCCTCGGCTGGGCCAAGGAGAACGGCCTGGGCGGCAAGTCGTACGCCGAGGTGGTCGCCGCGCCGGAGACGGTCGAGCTCATCGACGGCTACGTCAAGCGGCTGAATGAGGGCCTGCAGCGTTGGCAGACCATCAAGAAGTTCAGGCTGCTGCCGCGGGATCTGGATGTCGAGCACGGGGAGCTGACGCCCAGCCTGAAGCTGAAGCGGCCGGTCGTCGAGCGGGAGTACAAGGGGCTCATCGACGAGATGTATGCGGGGACCCGCGAGGGGTGACCGTGTGACGGGCGGGCCCGGGGCGCCTGAGGGGTGCCCCGGGCCCGATTGCGTTGTCGCCCGGCCGAGAGCGATCGCCTTGGCTTCAGCTCCGGCAGATCCAGCGGCTCCCGGAGCTCCGGCAGCTCACCGGTTCCCTTGACTGTGACTGCGATGCCGCGCATCTATGCGGTCAGCCGGGCGAGCCGGGCGGCCATGATGTTGACATTTTCGATCACATCACGCCAACTTCCGGACAGAGCTTGCGCTTTCGCGTGGCCGCCCAGCCGCCCCTCGGCGCCGATCTCGCGCGCGCCCCGGGGCACCGCTCCCGTGATGAGTGACAGCTGATCCACGTCCTGTTGACCGTGCTTGTTGACCGTGCGGCCCAGTCGGAAACGGGGGCGCGCACACGGGAGTCGCCAGCGCGCAAGAGCCGTCATGGCTGCGTGCACAGGGCGTGGATCCGATGGCGGAATCTGTCCTGTTTCGAGCACGCGCATAGCACTCTTCTCATCCACGACCGGCCACTTCGGTAACTCGGTGCTTATGGGCGCGGTCGGTCTGTCACCCTGTCCGAGTCGCCTGAGGCCTACTCCCCGAACTGCTCAGGAGCCGCACCGTGGGGCCCATCCCGAGGCAACGGAAGACCGCATTCCGTGCCGCCGCGTCACCGGCGTTACCGGCGCACCCGCCCGGAACGGCGCCGGTCGCGCGTACGTCGCTGCCCGGCAACCCGCTCGCACCGGCCGCCGCACGCCGCTTCGTGCGGGCGGTGCTGGCGGAGTGGGCGGGGGCGGCAGGGCCGGCGGATCGCGGGTCCGCCGAGGCTCTCGCTGCGGGCGGCGCTGACGCGGATGTCGGCGCGGATGTCGGCGCGGCCGATGCCCTGATCGCGGATGGGTGCGCGTCCGTTGCGGCCGATGGCGTGATCGCGGATGAGTGTGCCTCCGTCGTGGCCGATGGCGTGGCCGCGGATGAGTGCGCCTCCGTCGCCGCCCATGCCGTGGCCGGGGATCAGTGCGCCCCGCATGCCCTTCTGGCGGCGCCCGTCGTCGAACGTCTCGTCGACGACGCGATGGTCCTCGTCAGCGAGCTCGTCACCAACGCCGTCGTGCACGCGGGCACCGACGTGGAGCTGCTGTGCCGGCTCGAGCCCGTCGAGGCGGGCGCGTACGCCCTGGACGAGCACGCCTACCAGCCCGATGGATACGTCCCGTATTTCGCGGAGGCAGCGGAGACCACGGAGACTGCGCAGTCTGGCGAGTACGCCCCGGCGAGCGTCGAGGCCGGCGGTTCCCTCGTCATCGAGGTCTCCGACCACCACCCTGCGCGGGCGGTACGCGGTGACGGGCTCGCCGTGGCGCAGGGGACGCCCGAGTTCGGGCGCGGCCTGCATCTGGTCTCCGCCCTGTCCACGTCCTGGGGAGTCACCTACCGGCCGGGCACCAAGACCGTCTGGGCCCGGCTGCCGATCGCCGGCCTGCCCGCCGTGCTCGAGAGCGAGGCGTACGCAGGCGAGAGCGCCCCGCAGCGCGGGTTCAGCGCGGCCGGTCCTCCCTTCGCACCGCCCGGGCGCGGCTCCGGGGATCAGGACTGGGTCAACCACGGCGCGCTGTCCTTCCTCGCCGAGGCCTCCGATCTGCTGGCCGGGCAGCTCGACGAGGACCTGGTCGCGGCCCTCGCCGGACAGCTCCTGGTACCGCGGCTCGCAGACTGGTGCGCCGTGTGGCTGAACGACGAGGACGGCCGGGCGGGCTGGGGCACGGACGCCGCAACGGGCGGCCGGCGCGCGACCGAACGGCACGGCGGCGCCGGGGCCGGGGCGGGGACGGGAGCGTCCGGCTGGCCTCGGCTCGCCCGCGTCTGGCACGTCAACGAGAACCGCATCGAGGAGCTCCGCCGCATCCTGGAGAAGGAACCGCCGATGCTCCCCGACACGCTGCGCTCCGGAGCCGTCCCGGTGCCCTGGCCTGGAGCGGAGGCGCCGCACGGACCATCGGGTGGTGCATCGCATGGCGCAGCGGACGGTGCATCGGGCCACACGCCGGACCACACGTCGGACGTGAGGTCGCCGGACGACAGGCCGCCGGACGACATGTCACTGGACGGCAGGTCGTCGGACGACACGTCCGAGGCACCCGGTGCGGCCCTCGCGTACCAGCTGATCGCAGGCGGCCGGCCGCTCGGCACTCTCGTCATCGGCAGGTCGGGTCTGACCCGCTTCCCCGACGAGATCACTGGCCTCGTCGAGGACTTCTGCCGCCGCGTCGCGCTCGCCATCGGCGCGGCCCGGCAGTACGCCCGCCAGGCCACCATCAGCCGTGTCCTGCAGCGCGGCCTGCTGCCCACGGCCGTCGCGCAGATCCCCGGCGTCGAGTCCGCCCTCGTCTACGAACCGCGTGACAAGGGCGGCCCGGGCGGCGACTTCTACGACGTGTTCCCCGCCGGACACGGACGTTGGTGCTTCGCCCTCGGAGACGTCCAGGGCAAGGGGCCCGAGGCTGCCGTCGTCATCGGGCTCGCCCGGCCCTGGCTGCGGCTGCTGGCGCGCGAGGGCTACCAGGTCGCCGAGGTCCTCGACCGCCTCAACCAGATGCTGCTCGACGACGCCACGGAGGCTGCGGACGCGGCCGCGCGCGCCATCGCCGCCGTGGGCGGGCCCGACGTACCGCCCGAGGGCTCCATGCCCCGCTTCCTCTCCCTCCTCTACGGCGAGCTGGTTCCCACCGGCGACGGCGTGCACTGCACTCTCGCCTCCGCCGGGCACCCACTGCCGCTGCTGCTGCGCCCCGACGGCGACGTACGGGCCGCGGCTGCGCCGCAGGTGCTGCTCGGGGTCGTCGAGGACGTGACGTACCACAGCGAGAGCCTCGAGCTGCGCGCCGGCGACACGCTGCTGTGCGTCACCGACGGGGTGACGGAGCGCCGCTCCGGGCGGCGCCAGTTCGACGACGGCGACGGTCTCGCTGTCGCGCTCGCCGACTGCGCGGGGCTGAGCGCACCGCTCGTGGCCGAGCGGATACGGCGGCTGGTCCACGAGTTCGCGGACGGGCCGCCGGAGGACGATCTGGCGCTGCTGGTGCTCCAGGCCCAGTGAGCTGCCCTTCCGGCCGCGGCGACTCGGCGCGGTCCGGCGGATTCCTCCGGTACGGGACAATGGAACGCATGCCTTCCGCACTCCCCGACGGCGAGCCCGTGCCCGAGGACGGCGCGCTGCCCGCGCACGCCCTGGCCGGCGCCGCCGACCGCCCCCTCGGGTTCTACCTGCACGTCCCGTACTGCGCCACCCGCTGCGGCTACTGCGACTTCAACACGTACACCGCCACCGAGCTGCGCGGCACCGGCGGCGTGCTCGCGTCCCGCGACAACTACGCGGCGACCCTGACCGACGAGATCCGCCTCGCCCGCAAGGTGCTCGGCGACGATCCACGGCAGGTGCGGACGGTCTTCGTCGGGGGCGGTACGCCGACCCTGCTGGTCGCGGACGATCTCGTACGCATGCTTGCGGCCATCCGGGACGAGTTCGGGCTGGCGGACGACGCGGAGATCACCACGGAGGCGAACCCGGAGTCCGTCGACCCGGCGTATCTGGCGGCCCTGCGCGAGGGCGGCTTCAACCGGATCTCCTTCGGCATGCAGAGCGCCCGGCAGCACGTCCTGAAGATCCTGGACCGCACGCACACCCCTGGACGTCCCGAGGCCTGCGTCGCCGAGGCGCGCGCGGCAGGCTTCGACCACGTCAACCTCGACCTGATCTACGGCACGCCGGGCGAGTCGGACGACGACTGGCGCGCCTCCCTCGACGCGGCCATCGGCGCCGGTCCGGACCACGTTTCGGCGTACGCGCTGATCGTCGAGGAGGGCACCCAGCTCGCCCGCCGCATCCGCCGCGGCGAGATCCCGATGACCGACGACGACGTCCACGCGGACCGCTATCTGATCGCGGAGGAGGCGCTGTCCGGGGCGGGCTTCGAGTGGTACGAGGTGTCCAACTGGGCCACCTCCGAGGCCGGGCGGTGCCTGCACAACGAGCTGTACTGGCGGGGTGCCGACTGGTGGGGGGCCGGACCCGGGGCGCACAGCCATGTGGGCGGGGTGCGGTGGTGGAACGTCAAGCATCCCGGGGCGTATGCGGCGGCGCTGGCGGGAGGGCGGTCGCCCGGGGCCGGACGCGAGGTCCTCTCCGAGGAGGATCGGCGTGTGGAGCGGGTTCTGCTGGAGCTGCGGTTGCGGGAGGGGTGCCCGTTGTCCCTCCTGCGCCCGGATGGCCTCGCCGCGGCCCGGCGGGCGCTGTCCGAGGGGCTTCTGGAGGCCGGTCCGTACGAGGACGGGCGTGCCGTTCTCACGTTGCGGGGGCGGTTGCTGGCGGATGCGGTGGTCAGGGACCTGGTCGACTGAGGGTCTCCAGGCCCGGTGCCAAGTGTCCGGCTTCGCGCCCGCGGCGGATGGGTTCTTCGCCCCCGCCGCCCCTACCCTTCCCGTCCCTGGGGGCTCCGCCCCCAGACCCCCGTATCGGCCTGAACGGCCTCGTCCTCAAACGCCGGACGGGCTGGTGGTGACGAAGTCGATCAGCTCTTCCACTCTGCCCAGGAGTGCCGGCTCCAGGTCCTTGTACGACTGCACCCGGGACAGGATGTGCTGCCATGCCGCGCCCGTGTTGTCCGGCCAGCCCAGGGCGCGGCACACTCCCGTCTTCCAGTCCTGACCCCGCGGCACCGTCGGCCATGCGCGGATGCCGAGCGCCGACGGCTTCACCGCCTCCCAGATGTCGATGAACGGGTGGCCGACCACGAGCGCGTACTCGCTCGTGACCGACTCGGCGATGCGGGACTCCTTCGAGCCGGGGACCAGGTGGTCCACCAGGACGCCCAGGCGGGCGTCGGGGCCAGGGCAGAAGTCCGCGACGATCGACGGGAGGTCGTCGACGCCCTCCAGGTACTCGACGACGACGCCCTCGATGCGCAGGTCGTCGCCCCACACCTTCTCGACCAGTTCGGCGTCGTGGCGACCCTCGACGTAGATCCGTCCGGCGCGGGCGACACGCGCGCGTGCGCCCGGGACGGCCACAGAGCCGGATGCGGTACGGGTCGGTCGTCCCGGAGCCGATGACGGCCGGACCAGCGTCACCACTCGGCCCTCCAGCAGGAACCCGCGCGGCTCCAGCGGGAACACCCGGTGCTTGCCGAAGCGGTCCTCCAGCGTGACCGTGCCCGCCTCGCAGCGGATCACCGCACCGCAGAAGCCTGTGCCGGGCTCCTCGACGACCAGGCCTGGTTCGGCCGGGACCTCCGGTACCGGCTTGGGCTTCTTCCAAGGTGGGGTCAGATCTGGTGAGTACTGGCGCATTCGGATGACGATAGGGAGAAGGCTTGGGCCGTGACTATGACACGCCGAAGCGGGCCGCCAGCTGATCGCGTTGCGCCCGGACAAACGCCGCATTCACCGCGGCACCGTGCCCCGGTACGTACACCGCGTCCTCGCCGCCCAGACTCAGCAGCCGGTCCAGGGCTGAGGGCCAGCGGGACGGCACCGCGTCCGGGCCCGCCTGCGGTTCGCCCGACTCCTCGACGAGGTCTCCGCAGAAGACGATCTCGGGCGTCGTGGCGGTGGCGGGCACCAGGACCGCCATGTCGTGTCCGGTGTGGCCAGGGCCCACATTCGCGAGCAGAACCTGGTGGCCGCCGCCTAGGTCGAGGGTCCACTCGCCGCTGACCCGGTGACGCGGAGCGACGAGGAGTTCCGCGGCCTCCGCCGCGTCCGCCGGGTCGAGCCCGTGCCGTACCGCGTCGGCCAGCAGGTCCTTGCGGCCCGCCGCGAACACCCAGTCGATCCCCACCGGGCCGTACACCTCGACCCCCGCGAACGCCGCCGCGCCGAGCACATGGTCGAAATGAGGATGTGTCAGTGCGAGATGCGTCACGCGCCGGCCGGGGCCGAGCAGCGCCTGCGCCTCCTGGCGCAACTCAGCGCCCTGCCGCAGGCTCGACCCCGCGTCGACCATGAGCGCCGCCCCCTCGCCCACGACCAGGCCCACCGTGCAGTCCCACACCGGCAGCCGGCGGCGGCCCACGCGGGGCGACAGCCCTTCCCAGCCCCGTGATCCCCACGCCACGTCCATCATGTTCCCCGCGCCACGTCCGTCACGATTCCCACGACACGATCCTCGCCCCGTCCGGGAGCCCACTTGCCTACCGGCGACGCTAGTCGCCGAGGCCCGCCGCGGCACGACACCCCAGCCCAGACCGCACATATCGGCAGCGCTCCGGTGTGACCGCCCTTGCCGGGGCCGTACCTACCGGCCGTACACTTGGGGAACGCTGGCACTCGCACACAGTGAGTGCCAGGCGAGAGGCCGCAAGGGGACGACAGACCTGGAGGTGTGCGCGGATGCTCAGTGAACGCAGACTCGAAGTGCTGCGCGCCATCGTCCAGGACTATGTCGGCACCGAGGAGCCCGTCGGCTCCAAGGCTCTGACCGAGCGGCACAAGCTCGGCGTCTCCCCGGCGACCGTGCGCAACGACATGGCGGTGTTGGAGGAGGAGGGCTACATCGCCCAGCCGCACACCAGCGCGGGGCGCATCCCCACGGACAAGGGGTACCGCCTCTTCGTCGACAAGCTGGCGGGCGTCAAGCCGATGACCCCGCCCGAGCGCCGGGCCATCCAGAACTTCCTCGACGGCGCCGTCGACCTCGACGACGTCGTGGCACGCACGGTGCGGCTGCTCGCGCAGCTGACCCGGCAGGTCGCGGTGGTGCAGTACCCGTCGCTCACGCGGTCGACGGTGCGCCATGTCGAGCTGCTGTCGTTGGCACCGGCCCGGCTGATGCTCGTACTGATCACGGACACCGGCCGCGTCGAGCAGCGCATGGTCGACTGCCCCGCCCCCTTCGGTGAGACCTCGCTCGCCGATCTGCGGGCGCGGCTCAACAGCCGGGTCGTCGGCCGGCGCTTCACCGACGTGCCGCAGCTGGTGCAGGATCTGCCGGAGGCCTTCGAGAGCGAGGACCGCGGCACCGTCTCGACCGTGCTCTCGACGCTGCTCGAGACGCTGGTCGAGGAGACCGAGGAGCGGCTGATGATCGGCGGCACCGCCAATCTCACCCGCTTCGCACATGACTTCCCCCTCACGATCCGGCCGGTGCTCGAGGCGCTTGAGGAGCAGGTCGTGCTCCTCAAGCTGCTCGGCGAGGCCAAGGATTCTCAAATGACCGTACGGATCGGTCATGAGATCGCCCATGAGGGGCTCAACTCCACGTCTGTGGTGTCGGTGGGCTACGGTTCGGGCGGCGAGGCAGTCGCCAAGCTCGGCGTGGTCGGCCCGACCCGCATGGACTACCCGGGAACGATGGGAGCAGTACGCGCAGTGGCACGTTACGTCGGACAGATCCTGGCGGAGTCGTAAGTGGCCACGGACTACTACGCCGTACTCGGCGTGCGCCGCGACGCGTCCCAGGACGAGATCAAGAAGGCCTTCCGGAGGCTCGCCCGCGAGCTGCACCCGGACGTCAATCCCGATCCGAAGACGCAGGAGCGCTTCAAGGAGATCAACGCCGCGTACGAGGTGTTGTCGGACCCGCAGAAGAAGCAGGTCTACGACCTCGGCGGCGATCCGCTCTCGTCGAGCGGTGCAGCGGGAGCGGGCGGCTTCGGAGCCGGCGGCTTCGGCAACTTCTCGGACATCATGGACGCCTTCTTCGGTACGGCGTCCCAGCGGGGCCCGCGGTCGCGTACGCGGCGCGGCCAGGACGCGATGATCCGGCTCGAGATCGAGCTGGACGAGGCGGCGTTCGGGACCACGAAGGACATCCAGGTCGACACGGCCGTGGTGTGCAACACCTGCAACGGCGAGGGTGCCGCTCCCGGCACGTCGGCGCAGACGTGTGACATGTGCCGCGGCCGGGGCGAGGTGTCGCAGGTCACGCGGTCCTTCCTCGGCCAGGTCATGACCTCGCGGCCGTGCCCGCAGTGCCAGGGCTTCGGCACGGTCGTGCCCACCCCGTGCCCGGAGTGCGCGGGCGACGGCCGGGTGCGGTCGCGGCGGACGCTGACCGTGAAGATCCCCGCCGGTGTCGACAACGGCACGCGGATCCAGCTCGCCGGCGAGGGCGAGGTCGGACCGGGTGGCGGGCCCGCGGGCGATCTGTACGTGGAGATCCACGAGCTGCCGCACCCGGTCTTCCAGCGGCGCGGCGACGATCTGCACTGCACGGTCACCATCCCGATGACGGCCGCGGCGCTCGGCACGAAGGTGCCGCTGGAGACGCTGGACGGGCTGGAGGAGGTCGACATCCGGCCCGGTACGCAGTCCGGGCAGTCGATTCCGCTGCACGGGCGTGGCATCACGCATCTGCGGGGTGGCGGGCGTGGCGATCTTGTCGTGCATGTCGAGGTGCAGACGCCGACGAAGCTTGATCCTGAGCAGGAGCGGTTGCTGCGGGAGCTGGCGAAGCTGCGGGGGGAGGAGCGGCCCACGGGGCAGTTCCAGCCGGGGCAGCAGGGGCTTTTCTCGCGGCTCAAGGATGCGTTCAACGGGCGGTGACGCCTTTGGGGGCGTCACCCTTGCGGTTGGGTGCCCCCGTTGCACGGGGTGGGCCTTACATACGACGTTGCCGTGCGTCGTGGTGCTGTGCCCACCCGTTCCGCCCTGCGGAACGATTGCCCACAGCGGTAGCGGCGCGGCAGCGCCCCGAAGGGGCGCGGGGCTGTGACATATGCGGCTCCGCCCTATGCGGAAGGGTGGATTCGGTGTTGTTTTCCGGTCGTGACAACATGCCGTCATGTCCAGCGCACTGAGCGATCTTTTTCCGATTCCGATCGTGCAGGCCCCCATGGCGGGGGGCGTCTCGCGGCCGCTGCTTGCCGCTGCTGTGTCGGAGGCCGGCGGGCTCGGTTTTCTCGCGGCCGGGTACAAGACCGCCGACGGGATGTACCAGGAGATCAAACAGCTGCGCTCGCTGACCGGCCGGCCGTTCGGCGTCAATCTCTTCATGCCGCAGCCCGAGTATGCGGACCCGGCCGCCGTCGACGTCTACCGCTGCCAGCTCGCCGGTGAGGCCGCCTGGTACGGCACCGAGCTCGGCGATCCGGACAGCGGCCGCGACGACGGCTACGACGCCAAGCTGGCGATCCTCCTCGACGACCCGGTGCCGGTCGTCTCCTTCCACTTCGGCTGCCCCGCCCCCGAGGTGCTCGAGTCGTTCTCGCGCGCGGGCACGCTGACCATGGTCACCGCCACCACGGTCGAGGAGGCCCAGGCCGTGCAGCGGGCCGGCGCCGACGCCGTAGTCGTCCAGGGCGTCGAGGCGGGCGGCCACCAGGGCACGCACCGCGACAATCCGGAGAACGACGCCGCGGGCATCGGCCTGCTGTCGCTGGTCACACAGGTACGCGAGAGCGTGCGGCTGCCGATCGTGGCGGCCGGCGGGATCATGCGCGGCGCGCAGATCGCCGGGGCGTTCGCGGCCGGTGCCCAGGCGGCGCAGCTGGGCACGGCGTTCCTGGCCACACCCGAGTCGGGCGCCAACGCCCTGCACAAGGACGCGCTGACCAACCCCCTCTTCGTCCGCACCGAACTGACGCGCGCCTTTTCCGGGCGCCCGGCCCGCGGTCTCGTCAACCGCTTCATGCGTGAGCACGGCCCGTACGCCCCGGCCGCGTACCCCCAGATCCACCACCTCACCTCCGGCCTGCGCAAGGCGGCCGCGGTGGCCGGTGACCCGCAGGGCATGGCGCTGTGGGCCGGACAGGGGCACCGGCTGGCACGGGAGCTCCCGGCCGGGCAGCTCGTCGAGGTGCTGGCCGCCGAACTGCACGCGGCGAAGGCGGCCCTGTCGGCGGGGAGCGGCTCATGACCGCGCCGGTGTTCGTGGTGGACGAGGTCCCGGACGGCCCCGAGTACGTACTGGAGGGGCCCGAGGGGCGGCACGCCGTCTCGGTCAAGCGGCTGCGGCCCGGCGAGGAAATCGTGCTCACCGATGGGCGCGGCCGCTGGACGGAAGGCGTCGTGAGGGCGGCCGAGGGCAAGGACCGGCTCGTGGTCAGTGATCTGACGGGCATTCAGGAGGAGCCGGCCCCCACCCCCCGGATCACCGTCGTGCAGGCCCTGCCCAAGGGCGACCGAGGCGAGCTCGCCGTGGAGACCATGACGGAGACCGGTGTCGACGCGATCGTGCCGTGGTCGGCGTCGCGCTGCATCACGCAGTGGAAGGGCGAGCGGGGCGTCAAGGCGCTCGGCAAGTGGCGCGCGACGGCGCGCGAGGCGGGCAAGCAGTCGCGGCGGGTGCGCTTCCCCGAGGTGGCGGACGCCATGACGACCAGACAGGTCGCCGCGCTCCTGGCCGAAGCCGACCTGGCGGCCGTCCTGCACGAGGAACGGGACTACGGCAGCGAGCCGCTCGCCACCGCCGAACTCCCCACGACGGGCGAGATCGTGCTCGTCGTAGGGCCTGAAGGGGGAGTCTCACCCGAAGAGCTGCAGGTCTTTGCGGCGGCAGGCGCCAGGACGTACCGGCTGGGGCGTACCGTGCTGCGTACGTCGACCGCGGGGACGGCGGCGGTCGCGCTGCTGCTCGGCCGCACCGGCCGCTGGTCCTGACGCAGGCGACGCGTCCCTGAGGGTCCCCAAGAGGAGGTCGCGTTGGAACTCGCCCAGGTGAGGCTGCTCGTCTCTGACTTCCCGGCCTGCTACCGCTTCTACGCCGATGTGCTCGGGCTGAAGCCGCAGTCGGGAGCGGAGAACGGCCCGTACGAGAAGTTCAGTCCCGCCGTCGGATCGGCGGGCATCGCGCTGCAGGACCGCGCCATGATGGCCGAGGTGCTCGGCGAGCTCGCCGACTCCGTGAACGGGCACCGCTCCCTGGTGGTGCTGCGCGTCGACAACCTCGACGCCTACTGCGCGGAACTCGTGGGCCGCGGAGCGATCCTCGAACACGGGCCCGCCGCCATGACGGACCGTATGCGCGTGGCCCACCTCAAGGACCCCGAGGGCAATCTGGTGGAGCTTCAGGAGTGGCTGCTGATGCGCGGCTGACGGGCCGCGGGAGGCGCGACAGGGCAGGTGACCGCGCAGGTCCGCGGCCCGAACTGATCGCCCGAACTGATCGAAAACGCTGACCTGGACGCCGGTCACTGCTTAGTGTGATCGGGTGACACAGCCTGCGTACCTTCGGTTCCCGCATCTGCACGGCGACCTGCTCGCCTTCACCGCTGAGGACGACGTCTGGGTCGCGCCCCTCGACGGCGGCCGCACCTGGCGGGTCAGCGCCGACAACGTCCCCGTCAACCACCCGCGGATCTCCCCGGACGGGACCACCGTCGCCTGGGCGTCCACCCGCGACGGGGCCCCCGAGGTCCATGTCGCACCCGTCGACGGCGGGCCGTCACGGCGGCTGACGTACTGGGGAAGCCAGCGCACGACCGTCCGCGGCTGGACCCCGGACGGGCACGTGCTCGCGCTCACCACCCACGGCCAGGCATCGCTGCGCCGCAGCTGGGCGCGGGCCGTGCCGCTCGACGGCGGTCCCGCGGCCACCCTTCCGTACGGGCCCGTGGGCGCCGTCGCGTACGGCCCGGACTCCCAAGTCGTCCTGCTGTCCGCGCCGATGGGACGCGAGGCCGCCTGGTGGAAGCGCTACCGGGGCGGCACCGCGGGCAAGCTGTGGATCGACCGCGAGGGCGACGGCGAGTTCGTGCGACTGCACGAGGGGCTCGACGGGAACCTCGAATACCCGATGTGGGTGGGCGAGAGGGTCGCGTTCCTCTCCGACCACGAGGGCGCGGGCGCGGTCTACTCGTCCCTGGCCGATGGCTCCGACCTGCGGCGGCACACGCCCGTCGACACCGAGGCCGGCTTCTACGCACGCCACGCGTCGACCGACGGCAGCCGGGTCGTCTACGCCAGCGCCGGGGAAGTGTGGCTCCTCGACGACCTCGACGGCGCCGAACCCCGCCGACTCGACCTGCGTCTCGGCGGGCAGCGGGTCGACCTGCAGCCGCACCCCGTGACCGCCGTCCGCTGGTTCGGCGCCGCCGCGCCCGACCACACCGGGCGCGGCAGCGCCGTCTCCGTCCGCGGCGCCGTCCACTGGGTCACGCACCGGGAGGGACCCGCCCGCGCGCTCGCCGCCACGCAGGGCGTACGCGCCCGGCTGCCGCGGACCTTCCGGGTGGACGGCGAGGAACACGTCGTGTGGGTCACCGACGCCGAAGGCGACGACGCGCTGGAGTTCGCCCCGGCCACCGGCCTCGCACCCGGCGCGACCCCGCGGCGGCTCGCAGCCGGGCAGCTCGGCCGCGTCCTGAGCCTCGCGATGGCCCCCGACGGCAGCCGTGCCGCCGTCGCCTCGCACGACGGGCGGGTGCTGCTCGTCGAGCGGGAGACAGGGGAGGTACGGGAGGTCGACCGCAGCGAGCATTCAGACGCGAACGGGCTGGTCTTCTCGCCCGATTCGGCGTGGCTCGCCTGGTCCCACGCCGGGCCCGAACCGCTGCGCCAGATCAAGCTCGCCAACATCGCGGACCTGTCCGCCACGGAGGCGACGCCGCTGCGGTTCCGCGACTACTCGCCCGCGTTCACGCTGGACGGCAAGCACCTGGCGTTCCTGTCGGCGCGGTCCTTCGACCCGGTCTACGACGAGCACGTCTTCGACCTGGCGTTCGTGGGCGGTTCGCGGCCGCACCTGATCACCCTGGCCGCCACGACCCCGTCGCCCTTCGGGCCGCAGCGGCACGGCAGGCCGTTCGACGCGCCCGACAAGGACGAGACGCCCGACAGCGAGGGCGCCCCTGTCACCCGTATCGACCTCGACGGGCTCGCCGACCGCATCGTGCCGTTCCCCGTCGAGGCCGCCCGCTACACGACCCTGCGTGCCGCCAAGGACGGCGTGCTGTGGCTGCGGCACCCGGTCCTTGGGGCGCTCGGCGCCTCCCGCGCCACGCCCTCCGACCCCGATCCGAAGTCGGAGCTGGAGCGCTACGACCTGGTGCAGCAGCGCCTCGAGGAACTCGCCGCGGACGCCGATCACTTCGCGGTCAGCGGCGACGGCAAGCGCGTCCTGCTGTGGACCGGGGAACGGCTCAAGGTGGTGCCGAGCGACCGGCGCGCCTCGAACGACGACGACAGTGACACCAACATCACCGTGGACCTGTCGCGCATCCGGCGGACCATCGACCCCGCCGCCGAATGGCGCCAGATGTTCGACGAGACCGGCCGCCTCATGCGGGACAACTTCTGGCGGGCCGACCTCGGCGGCGTCGACTGGGACGGCGTCCTCGACCGCTACCGGCCCGTCCTGGAGCGCGTCGCCACCCACGACGACCTCGTCGACCTGCTGTGGGAGGTCCAGGGCGAGCTCGGCACCTCGCACGCCTACGTCACACCGCGCGGCGGCTGGGGCGGCCCCGGGACCCGGCAGGGGCTGCTCGGCGCCGACATCTCACGGCACGACGACGGCAGTTGGCGCATCGACCGCATCCTTCCGTCGGAGACGTCCGACCCCGACGCGCACTCGCCACTCGCCGCGCCCGGCGTCGCCGTGCGCGCCGGGGACGCGATCGTCGCGGTCGGCGGACAGCCCGTCGACCCGGTGACCGGGCCCGGACCGCTGCTCGTCGGTACGGCGGGCAAACCCGTCGAACTGACGATCTCACCGGCCGGCGGGGGAGACCTGCGCCATCCCGTGGTCGTCCCCATCGACGACGAGGAGCCCCTGCGATACCACGCCTGGGTCGCGGACCGCCGCGCGTACGTCCATGAGAAGTCCGGCGGACGGCTCGGCTATCTGCACGTCCCCGACATGCAGGCGCCCGGCTGGGCGCAGATCCACCGCGACCTGCGCGTCGAGGTCGCCCGCGAGGGACTGGTCGTGGACGTCCGCGAGAACCGCGGCGGCCACACCTCCCAGCTCGTCATCGAGAAGCTCGCCCGGCGGATCGTCGGCTGGGACCTGCCGCGTGGAATGCAGCCGTACAGCTATCCGCTGGACGCGCCGCGCGGGCCCGTCGTCGCCGTCGCCAACGAGTTCTCCGGCTCGGACGGCGACATCGTCAACGCAGCGATCAAGGCGCTGGGCATCGGCCCGGTTGTGGGCGTCCGCACCTGGGGCGGCGTGATCGGCATCGACAGCCGCTACCGGCTCGTCGACGGCACGCTCGTCACCCAGCCGAAGTACGCCTTCTGGCTGGAGGGATACGGGTGGGGCGTCGAGAACCACGGCGTCGACCCGGACGTCGAGGTCGTCCAGGCGCCGCAGGACCATGCGGCGGGGCGGGATCCGCAGCTGGACGAGGCGATACGGATCGCGCTGGCCGCGCTCGCGGAGAACCCGGCGAAGGCGGCGCCGGAGCTTCCGCCGCTCGACTGAGCCGGCGCCGGGCTTCCGGCGCTCGACTGAGCGGCGCCCACCGCGGGGCGGCGCGGGCGCCGCGGGCGGTGGATACGATGCCGTCGTAACGATCACGTCGTGAGGAGGCCGTAGATGGCGGGCGAAGCGCAGGCCGACTGTCTGTTCTGCAAGATCGTCGCGGGAGAGGTCCCGGCAACCGTCGTACGGGAGACCGAGACCACCGTCGCCTTCCGCGACATCAACCCGCAGGCACCCACCCACGTCCTGATCATCCCGAAGGTGCACTACCCGGACGCCGCCACGCTCGCCGCCGCCGAGCCGACCATCATCGCCGACATACTGCGTGAGTCCCGCGAGGTCGCCGCAGGGGACAAGATCGAGGACAGGGGCTACCGGGTCGTCTTCAACACCGGCACCGGCGCGGGCCAGACCGTGTTCCACGCGCACCTGCACGTGCTGGGCGGCCGCGGCCTCGAGTGGCCCCCCGGGTAGCGGGAGCGGTAACCGACCTTGTCCGTACGTGAACTGGTGGTCCTCGGCACCGCCAGCCAGGTCCCCACCCGGCACCGCAACCACAACGGCTATCTGCTGCGCTGGGACGGCGAGGGCATCCTCTTCGACCCAGGCGAGGGCACCCAGCGGCAGATGCTGCGCGCCGGGGTCGCCGCGCACGACCTGAACCGGCTGTGCGTCACGCACTTCCACGGCGACCACTCGCTCGGACTCGCCGGGGTGATCCAGCGGATCAACCTCGACCGCGTCCCGCACGAGATCACGGCGCACTATCCCCGGTCCGGAAAGCGGTTCTTCGACCGGCTGCGGTACGCGACGGCGTACCGCGAGACGGTCGGCCTGACCGAGGTGCCGGTCGCCGCTGACGGGGTGGTGGCGACCACCTCGTCGTACGCCCTTGAGGCGCGTCGGCTTTCGCACCCCGTCGAGTCCTACGGCTACCGGCTCCTCGAACCGGACGGCCGCCGCATGCTCCCGGACCGGCTCGCCGCGTACGGCATCGAAGGACCGGACGTGGGCCGCATCCAGCGTGAGGGCGTGCTGAACGGCGTGGCCCTGGAGCAGGTCAGCGAGGTGCGGCGCGGTCAGCGGTTCGCCTTCGTCATGGACACCCGGTTGTGCGAGGGCGTGCACGCGCTCGCCGAGGGCTGCGACATGCTCGTCATCGAGTCGACGTTCCTTCACGAGGACGAGCAACTGGCCGTGGAGCACGGTCACCTGACCGCTGTCCAGGCGGGCCGGGTCGCGCGGGACGCGGGCGTGCGGCATCTCGTACTGACGCACTTCAGCCAGCGCTACAACGACCGCGGCGGCCCTTCGGCGGCCGGGGTCGCGGAGAAGTTCGAGCGCGAGGCGCGCGTCGCCGGGTTCGACGGGGAGCTGACGGTGGCGGCGGATCTGATGCGGGTGCCGCTGCCGAAGCGGGGCGGGCGGTAAGTCGGTAACGGGCACGCACGCGTGCTCTTCGTTTTCGCTCGTTTCGGCCGTGCGGGTCGTCCGCGTACAGCCCGTCCGGTCCCTTTTCTCCGCTGTGCGGCGCTCCTCGTACGATGAAGATCCAGTGCCGCCTCACGGCACGCACCCCCACGACTCGACGTAAGGCGCGCCCGTGCCCCTCCCCAAAGCCGAACTCCACCTCCACATCGAGGGCACCCTCGAACCCGAGCTCGCCTTCGCGCTCGCCGCGCGCAACGGCGTCGAGCTGCCGTACGCGGACACCGAAGAGCTGCGCAAGGCCTACCAGTTCAGTGATCTGCAGTCGTTCCTGGATCTCTACTACGAGCTGATGGCCGTGCTCCGCACCGAGCAGGACTTCGAGGAGCTCACGGACGCGTATCTCGAGCGGGCCGCCGCGCAGGGCGTGCGGCATGCGGAGATCTTCTTCGACCCGCAGGCGCACATGGCGCGTGGTGTCGGCATCGGTACGGTGATCGAAGGCCTGGGGCGGGCCCTGGACCGGTCCGAAGAGCGGCACGGCGTCTCCACGCAGCTGATCATGTGCTTCCTGCGGGACCAGTCCGCCGAGTCGGCGATGGAGACACTCGAGGCCGCGAAGCCGTATCTGAACCGGATCGTGGGCGTCGGGCTCGATTCGGCCGAGGTGGGGCATCCGCCGGTGAAGTTCCGCGAGGTGTACGAGGCGGCGGCCGCCCTCGGGCTGCGGCGGGTCGCCCACGCGGGCGAGGAGGGACCGCCCGCGTACATCTGGGAGGCCCTCGACGTGCTCGGCGTCGAGCGCGTCGACCACGGGCTGCGGGCCATGGAGGACCAGGAGCTGGTGGAGCGGCTGGTACGGGAGCGGGTGCCGCTGACGCTGTGCCCGCTGTCGAACGTACGGCTGCGTGCCGTGGACGTCCTCGAGCAGCACCCGCTGGGGCGGATGCTCGACGCCGGGCTGATGTGCACCGTCAACTCCGACGATCCCGCCTACTTCGGCGGGTACGTCGGGGACAACTTCCATGCGGTGCGCGATGCGCTCGGGCTTGAGCTGGAGCAGATGCGGGTGCTTGCGCGGAACTCCTTCGAGGCGGCGTTCCTCGAGCATGACGAGGGGCGGCGGGGGCGGTATCTGGCGGAGGTCGAGGCGTACGAGTTCGGGGGGTGACCGTTCTTCGCCGCTCCGCGGCGGGGTTTTTGGCCCTCCGGGCCACGGTTCCGGCCGCTCCGCGGCCACCCTCCGCACGCCGCTCCGCGGCCCCCCCTCGCACGCCGCTCCGCGGCTCAGCGGGGCGCGGTTGAGGCCGTTTCGTGGGGCGTCGGCTGGTGGCCCGCGGGGGCGAACGCCCGTTTGGTGAGGGGGCGTCGTGGGGCCCGGACCGTGATCTCCACGATCGGCTGCTCCGGCGTGCCGATCTGGGGGAGCGGGCCGGTCGGGGCGCCGGTCTTGGCGGCGAGTACCGCCGCGGGCGCACCGCCCCGGCGGCGGATGGCGCCGGGTACGAGCGGGCGGCCGCCGGTGTGCAGGGCGACCGCCGTGAGCGGTGCCGCGAGGATCAGGAGCCCGGCTCCCAGCAGGGCGCCCATCGCCGGGTAGCCCGCCCACGTCGACAGCAGGCTGCCCGCGAGCGGGCCGCAGGCCGTACCGAGCGATGAAGCCGAGCCGCACAGCACCGCCCAGCGGCCGCGCTGGTCGAGCGACGCGGCCAGACCGATCAGGTACGACAGGACCACCGGGTAGACGGTGTTCCAGGCGATCTCGCCGGTCGCGAAGGACGGCAGGTCGTCGGCGGACGCGCTGACCGCGATGCAGCAGGCGATCAGCGCGGTGCCCGCGCCGATCGGCAGTGCGCGCCCCAGCCTCGCGCCCAGCACACCCGCGCCGATGACGCCGAGGAGCGCGGCGCCCAGTGCCGCCGCGAAGACCGCGCCCACGGCGGCTTCGCCGAGCCCCGCCTGGCTGGTGCCGATACGGCTGCTCACGCCCCACAGCGCGTTCTGGGCCAGGGACCAGCACATCATGGCGCCCGCGAGGACGAGTCCCGAACGGCGGTGCGGGAGGGGGGCTGTGGGCGCCGCAGCGTGCCCGGCCGCGATGCCCGGCCCGGGCAGCCGGCCCGTCGCGGGCCACACCAGCAGCGCCGTGAGCGCGAGTGCGGCGAAGGGCAGCCCGTGTCCGCCGCCGAGGTGCGGGATCGTCAGATACAGGGCGCCGGCCAGTGCCGACACGCCGAGCAGTCCGAGCGTCGAGGTCCGGTGAGGATCGCGTCGGCCGGCGATGCCCGCCGCGGCGACCGTCGTCGCCGTACCGGATCCGAGTCCGCCCGCTGCCACGCCTGCCACGACGAGTGGTACGGCCGAGGACAGGGCGGCGCAGCCGTAGCCGGTGGCCGCCAGCAGCAGTCCGGCCCGGGCCAGCCGTCCCGGGCCGAGGGCCTCCACGCGGGAGGCGAGGACGAATCCCGCGGAGGCGGAACACAGCAGCAGGGCACTGCCGACGGCTCCGGCCTGAGTGGGTCCGAGTCCCAGGCCGGCACCGAGCCGGCCCATCACGGTGGGCAGGAGATAGGCGGCGAGATAGCCGGCCGTGAAGAGGGCGACGAGCGGCCAGGAGGCAGCGGACAGCACGGAGTTGCGGCGCGGCGACACGGGCGTTCCCAGGGCATGCGAAAACGACAGATGAGGGATGAAGAGGGGTGGAGCGGCTGTCGACGGACAGGAACGCGCGCCAATTTGTATCAAGCACGTAGAGCCGCGAAGAAGCCGGGGAGGTGTGATCTGCGGCACATTGGGTTTGCTGTGCCGACGTCCGGGTAGCAGTGGCGCTTCACGCGGTCGGCGCCTCGGCCCGTCGCCTCAGTTCGGCGTCCTGGTCCAGGCCTCGATTCGGCGTCTTGGTCCAGAGGTAGGTTCGGCGTGGCTCGGGCCCCGGGCCGGCGGCGAGTCGCGGGTGAGGTGAGGTGTGGCGGCCGCTCAGCGCCAGTTCGGAGCGCCGTTCGCCGGGGGTGCCGTCGCCTCGATCTTGGCGCGGATCTCCTGCATCACGGAGATGATCTGCCGCTCGTGTTCGTCCGTGAGCCGCGCGACCGGTACGGAGCAGCTGATCGCGTCCTGTGCGGGTGCGGGGGCGTCGTAGCGCAGTGCGAAGCCGAAGCCGACGATGCCGATGACGCCCTCCTCGCGGTCGGTGGAGTAGCCGCGCTCGCGGACCGTGGCCAGGTCGGCGGCGAGTGCGGCGCGATCGGTGAGGGTGTTCGGGGTGGCGCGTTCGTAAGGGCCGTCGGGCAGCTCGGTGTCCGGGCGTTCGGCGAGCAGCGCCTTGCCGAGCGCGCCCATGTGGGCGGGCAGCCGTCGGCCAACCCGGCTGATCGTGCGCAGGTATTCGTGCGACTCCCGGGTGGCCAGATACGCCACGTCCGCTCCGTCGAGCCGGCCCATGTGGAGGGTCTCGCCGAGCGCCTCCGACGCCTCGTCGAGGTAGGGGCGTACGAGGCGTACGCGCGGGTCGGAGTCCAGGTAGGTCGTGCCGGTCAGCAGGGCGTGGATGCCGATGCCGTAAAGGGAGCCGGTGATGTCGGTGCGGACCCAGCCGCGGCTGATCAGCGTCTGCAGCAGGGCGTACATCGAGCTGCGGGGCACGCGGAGCTCGTCGGCGAGCTCCCGCAGGCGCGCGGGCCGGTCGCCGCGCGCGGCCAGCAGCTCCAGCAACTCCACTGTGCGGGCGGCGGACTTCACCTCGCGCACGCCGCCCGGCTCGGGCGCCGGGCGTGCTTCCGGTTCGGCGTCTGCGCCTGTTCGCGGGCGGCCGTCATCCGACATGCGTCGATCGTAGTCGGGGGCGGCCGCGCGGGATCGGGTGCGGGCGTGGTGCGCTCCGCGTCCGCCCCGGCCATTGACGGTCTCCGTTCGCGTATCTAGCCTCCATTCTCAATGATGGACATCATCTACGTATGAAGATGAAGGGGCGAGGATGACGACGGAGCGCGATCTCACCATCAGCGAGGTGCGGCTCACGCCGGTCCTCATCGCCGACCCGCCGCTGCTGAACACGCAGGGGGTCCACCAGCCCTACACGCCGCGCCTCATCGTGGAGGTCGTGACCGCCGCCGGGATCACGGGCGTCGGCGAGACGTACGGCGACACCAAGTACCTCGAGCTGGCCCGGCCCTTCGCCGACCGGCTCGTCGGGCGTCAGGTCTCGGACCTGGGCGGACTCTTCACCGTCGCCGACGAGGTGGACGTGGACGCCGCCCGCGTCGAGAACGCCCTCGACGTCGGCGGTCAGCGCGGCGTCCAGACCGCCGACAAGCTGCGGCTCTCCGTCGTGTCCGGCTTCGAGGTCGCCTGCCTCGACGCGCTCGGCAAGGCGCTCGGCCTGCCCGTGCACGCGTTGCTCGGCGGCAAGGTGCGCGACGCGGTCGAGTACAGCGCCTACCTCTTCTACAAGTGGGCCGACCACCCCGCGGGCGTGCCGAGCGAGAAGGACGACTGGGGTGAGGCCGTCGATCCCGCCGGGATCGTCGAGCAGGCCCGCAGGTTCACCGAGCGCTACGGCTTCACGTCCTTCAAGCTCAAGGGCGGCGTGTTCCCGCCCGACGAGGAGATCGCCGCGATCAGGGCCCTCGCCGAGGCCTTCCCCGGCCACCCACTGCGCCTGGACCCCAACGGCGCCTGGTCCGTGGAGACCTCGCTGAAGGTCGCCGCCGCACTCGGGGACGTGCTCGAGTACCTGGAGGACCCGACGCTCGGCACCGATGCCATGGCCGAGGTCGCGTCGCGGACCTCCATCCCGCTCGCCACCAACATGTGCGTGACGACCTTCGCCGAGATCAAGGAGGCGTTCACGCGCGATGCCGTCCAAGTGGTGCTCTCCGACCACCACTACTGGGGCGGACTGCGCAACACCCGGGAACTGGCCGCCATCTGCCGCACGTTCGGTGTCGGCGTCTCCATGCACTCCAACACCCATCTGGGGATCAGCCTCGCCGCGATGACCCAGGTCGCGTCGACCATCCCGGGCCTCCACCACGCCTGCGACTCCCACTACCCCTGGCAGTCCGAGGACGTCATCACCGAACGCATCGCCTTCGAGGGCGGCACCGTGAAGGTCACCGACACCCCCGGCCTGGGCGTGGAGCTCGACCGCGACAAGCTGGCGTTCCTGCACCAGCGGTGGCTCGACGACGACGGGACGATGCGCGACCGCGACGACGAGGCGGCGATGCGGGTCGCCGACCCGGAGTGGACGCCGCCGGCGGTGCCACGCTGGTAGCCCTCATCGGCGGGCACGGGTCCACCGGTGGGGTGTGACTGTTTCCAGCGGTTGACATCTGCTGCTCGGAGCGGTTCGTCCGTCCCGGGGTCCGGCACACTTGGCTCACCAGCACCACTCAGGGAGCGTGTCGTGAGCGCGTACGACGGAGAGCCGCCAGGGGCGTACCACGGAGCACATGTGGACCCGCTTGCCGGGCTGCGTACCGCCGACGACCCGCCCTGGGACGTCTACCTCACGGGCACCGTCTTCCTCGACATCGTCTTCACCGGGCTCGACTCCGCGCCCGAGCGCGGAACCGAGTCGTGGGCGCGGGGCATGGGCTCGAGCCCGGGCGGCGTGGCCAACATGGCGACCGCGCTCGCCCGGCTGGGCCTGCGCACCTCGCTGGCCGCGGCCTTCGGCGACGACCACTATGGGGAGTACTGCTGGGACGCCCTGGAACAGGGCGAGGGCATCGACCTCTCGGCGTCGCGCAGCGTGCCCGGCTGGCACTCGCCGGTGACCGTCTCCATGGCCTACGAGGGCGAACGCGCCATGGTCTCCCACGGGCACGAACCGCCACCGGAGGAGCCTGCTCCGGATTGCCCGCCACGCGCGCGTGCCGCCATCGCATCGCTCACGCCGGGCAGGCGCGCACCGTGGATCGCCGAGGTCGCGAGCGAGGGGACCCTGGTCTTCGCCGACGTCGGCTGGGACGACACCGGCCGCTGGGACCTGGCCGGGCTGGCCGATCTGGGGCACTGCGAGGCGTTCCTGCCGAACGCCGAGGAGGCCATGCGGTACACCCGTACGGACTGCCCGCGGGCCGCGGCGCACGCCCTCATCGACTACGTGCCGCTCGCCGTGGTCACCCTGGGTGCGCAGGGGGCGTATGCCGTGGACGGGCGGACGGGGGAGACCGCGGAGGTGCCGGCCATCGAGGTCGAGGCGCTCGATCCGACCGGGGCGGGGGATGTCTTCGTCGCCGGGTTCGTCACCGGGACGCTGGCGGGGTGGCCGCTGGCGGACCGGGTGGCGTTCGCGGGGCTGACCGCAGCGCTGTCCGTGCAGGAGTTCGGGGGGTCGTTGTCGGCGCCCGGGTGGGCGGAGATCGCTGCGTGGTGGCGGCGGGTGCGGGCGTATGACGAGCAGGATCCTGGGGCGCTTCGGCGGTACGCCTTCCTGGAAGCGTTGCTTCCGGAAGTCGCCCGGCCGTGGCCGCTTCGGCGGGCCGTGCCGACCATTGGCTTCCGCGCCGCCCGGTAGTCGTCGGTGCCGTACTTTTCGCGGCGCCGTACGTCGTGGGGCTGTGCCCACCCTCCCCCAGCTACCGCTGGGAGGTGCCCCCAGCCCTGCGGAACGATTGCCCACAGCGGTGCGGCCTGGCCGCCCACAGCGGTGCGGAACGCCTGCCCACAGTGGTAGCAGTACGAAAAGGCCTACGGGCATGTCCGTGGGCCGTCGTACCCTGGGCAGTGCACAGGCTGCCGAAGCGGTAGGCAGGCGTTCCGTATTGAGGAGGATGAGCAGGCATTCCGAGCCGGCCCATGACTCAGACACCCACAGCTCACACCCCCGCGCAGGGGCAGGCACGAGCGCACTTCACCGTCCCGGCCAAGCACCCGATGGTCACCGTGCTGGGTTCCGGAGACTCCCTCCTGCGCGTGATCGAGAAGGCCTTCCCGGCGACCGACATCCACGTCCGGGGCAACGAGATCAGCGCCGTCGGCGACGCCCACGAGGTCGCCCTCATCCAGCGCCTGTTCGACGAGATGATGCTGGTGCTCCGCACCGGACAGCCGATGACGGAGGACGCAGTGGAACGCTCGATCGCCATGCTCCGCGCGAGCGAGAACGGCGAGAGCGCCGCCCAGGAGACCCCCTCCGAGGTCCTCACGCAGAACATCCTGTCCTCGCGCGGCCGCACCATCCGCCCCAAGACGCTCAACCAGAAGCGGTACGTCGACGCGATCGACAAGCACACGGTCGTCTTCGGCATCGGCCCGGCCGGTACGGGCAAGACCTATCTCGCCATGGCCAAGGCGGTCCAGGCCCTGCAGTCCAAGCAGGTCAACCGGATCATCCTGACCCGCCCGGCCGTC
The DNA here is from genome assembly GCF_001642995.1 of Streptomyces jeddahensis. Lineage (GTDB taxonomy): Bacteria > Actinomycetota > Actinomycetes > Streptomycetales > Streptomycetaceae > Streptomyces > Streptomyces jeddahensis. The sequence goes on along the minus strand of NZ_LOHS01000196.1, from coordinate 71,692 downwards.
GAGGCCGGCGAGCGGCTCGGCTTCCTGCCCGGCACGCTCTACGAGAAGATCGACCCGTATCTGCGCCCGCTGTACGACGCGCTGCACGACATGCTCGACCCGGACTCGATCCCGAGGCTGATGGCCGCGGGCACGATCGAGGTCGCGCCGCTGGCGTACATGCGAGGCCGGACGCTCAACGACGCGTTCATCATCCTCGACGAGGCGCAGAACACGAACCCCGAGCAGATGAAGATGTTCCTCACCCGCCTCGGCTTCGACTCGAAGATCGTGATCACGGGTGACGTGACGCAGATCGACCTGCCCGGCGGTACCAAGAGCGGTCTGCGGCAGGTCCGGGAGATCCTCGACGGCGTCGAGGACGTCCACTTCTCCATGCTCACCTCGTCGGACGTCGTACGGCACAAGCTGGTGGGCCGTATCGTCGACGCCTACGAGAAGTACGACCGCCGCAACGGCACCGACCACGGCCCCCACGGTCCTCAAAACCATGGTCCTCAAGGCCCCCACCAGAGCCGAGCCCCCCGGGGTCAGTGAGACCGGGGCAGTGACATCCACCAGCAGGAGACCAGCACGACCATGTCGATCGACGTCAACAACGAGTCCGGCACCGAGGTCGACGAGCAGGCGATCCTCGACATCGCCCGCTACGCCCTCACGCGGATGCGCATCCACCCGCTCTCCGAGCTCTCGGTGATCGTCGTGGACGCCGACGCCATGGAGCAGCTGCACATCCAGTGGATGGACCTGCCGGGACCGACGGATGTCATGTCCTTCCCGATGGACGAGCTGCGCCCGCCGTCGAAGGACGACGAGGAGCCCCCGCAGGGCCTGCTCGGCGACATCGTGCTCTGCCCCGAGGTCGCCGCCAAGCAGGGCCAGGAGGCCCCCACGCAGCACTCCATGGACGAGGAGCTCCAGCTGCTCACCGTCCACGGGGTGCTGCACCTGCTCGGATACGACCACGAGGAGCCCGGCGAGAAGGCCGAGATGTTCGGCCTTCAGCAGGCGATCGTGGACGGCTGGCGGGCGGAGAAGGGCATGACCGGCCCCTCCCCGGCCCCGACCGTCTCATAGTGCCGTGAGCGGTCAACTGATCATCGGCGCCGTCCTGCTGGTCGTCGTCGCCTGGCTCGCCGCCTGCGCGGAGGCCGGCCTCGCGCGCGTCTCCAGCTTCCGCGCGGCGGAGGCGGTCCGCAGCGGACGGCGCGGCGCCGCCAAGCTCGCCCAGGTCGCGTCCGACCCCACCCGCTATCTCAACGTCGCGCTGCTCGTGCGCGTGGCCTGCGAGATGGCGGCGGCCGCGATCGTCACGTACGCGTGCCTGATCGCGATCGACGAGACCTGGGAGGCGCTCGCCATCGCCATCGCGGTGATGGTGCTCGTCAGCTATGTCGCGGTCGGCGTCTCGCCGCGCACCATCGGCCGCCAGCACCCGCTGAACACGGCGACGGCCGCGGCGTACGTCCTGGTGCCGCTGGCCCGCATCATGGGCCCGATCCCGTACCTGCTGATCCTCATCGGCAACGCGCTCACGCCCGGCAAGGGCTTCCGCCGCGGCCCGTTCGCCTCCGAGGCCGAGCTGCGGGCACTCGTCGACCTTGCCGAGCAGGAACAACTGATCGAGGACGAGGAGCGCCGCATGGTGCACTCCGTCTTCGAGCTCGGCGACACCCTCGTACGCGAGGTCATGGTGCCCCGCACCGACCTGGTCGTCATCGAGCGCTTCAAGACGATCCGGCAGGCCCTGACGCTGGCGCTGCGCTCGGGCTTCTCGCGCATCCCGGTGACCGGGGAGAGCGAGGACGACATCGTCGGCATCGTGTATCTCAAGGACCTCGCCCGCAAGACGCACATCAGCCGCGACGCCGAGTCCGAGCTGGTGTCCACCGCGATGCGGCCAGCGGCCTTCGTGCCCGACACCAAGAACGCCGGCGACCTGCTGCGCGAGATGCAGCAGGAGCGCAACCACGTCGCCGTCGTCATCGACGAGTACGGCGGCACGGCCGGCATCGTCACCATCGAGGACATCCTCGAGGAGATCGTCGGCGAGATCACCGACGAGTACGACCGCGAGCTGCCGCCCGTGGAGGAGCTGGGCGAGAGCCGGTACCGGGTCACGGCCCGGCTCGACATCGGCGACCTCGGCGAGCTGTACGGCCTGGAGTCCTACGACGACGAGGACGTGGAGACCGTCGGCGGGCTGCTCGCCAAGGCGCTCGGGCGCGTGCCCATCGCCGGCGCGTCCGCGGTCGTCGAGCTGCCGGACGGTCGCGAGCTGCAGCTCACGGCGGAGGCCGCCGCGGGCCGCCGGAACAAGATCGTGACGGTGCTCGTGGAGCCGGTGGGGCCGGTGGCCCCGGAAGAGGACGATGCCGCGTGAGCCCGGACGAGCTGCGCGCCTTCTGCCTCTCCTTCAACGCGGCGGTCGAGGAGTTCCCCTTCAATCCGGACATCTCGGTCTTCAAGGTGTGCAACAAGATGTTCGCACTGACCGATCTGGCCGGGCGGCCGCTCACCGTCAACCTCAAGTGCGACCCGGAGGACGCGCTGCGGCTGCGCGCCGACCATCCCGGGCGGATCGTTCCGGGCTGGCACATGAACAAACGCCACTGGAACACGGTGACGGTCGGGCCGCTGCCCGACCGTCTGGTCCGTGAACTGATCGAGGACTCCTACGACCTGGTGGTCGCGGGCCTCCCGCGCGCGCAACGCCTCCGCCTCGACCGGCCGTAAGCAGCTCGACCGGCCGTAACCAGTACGTGCTGGTCAGCTGACTGCCGCTGCCCGTCGGCCACCCAGGCCGGGGGCCGTATGCTCGGCTCATGACCGAGAGCACCGCGCTTGACCCCGAGGACCGCAAGATCGTCACCCTGGCCCGTTCCGCACGGGCCCGCAACGGTGTGCCCGAGGGGGCGGCTGTGCGTGACGAGACGGGGCGTACGTATGTCGCTGGGACCGTTGCGCTCGAGTCGCTGCGGCTCAGTGCGCTGCAGACGGCGGTCGCCATGGCCGTTGCCTCGGGTGCGAAGTCTCTGGAGGCCGCGGCCGTGGTCACCGAGGCGGAGGCCGCCTCGGACGCGGACCTTGCCGCGGTACGGGACCTTGGTGGGGCCGGGACGCCGGTGTTGGTGGCCGGACCTGATGGGACGGTCCGGGCCACCGTCAGCGCGGGCTGAGCCACCCGGGGCCGCGGGAGCTACAGCGCGTCCGGGCCCCGTTCCCCCGTTCGTACGCGGATCACCGTGTCCACCGGTACCGCCCAGACCTTGCCGTCGCCGATCTTGCCTGTGTGCGCGGCTCGGACGACCGCGTCCATGACCGCCTCGGCGTCGGCGTCCTCGACGACCACCTCGATGCGGACCTTGGGGACGAGGTCGACCTGGTACTCGGCGCCCCGGTAGACCTCGGTGTGGCCGCGCTGGCGGCCGTAGCCGCTGGCCTCCGTGACGGTCAGGCCGTGGACGCCGAGTTCCTGGAGCGCGGTCTTCACCTCGTCGAGGCGGTACGGCTTGACGATCGCGGTGATGAGCTTCATGCGGAGGGGCTCCTGTCAGTCCTTCGAAACGGGCGCCGGTGCGTGGGATGAGAGGGCCGCGGTCTGCGGGGCAGCGTGGCCCAGAACGCCGTGATCGTAGGCGCTCTCCGCGTGCACTGTCTGGTCCAGTCCCGTGAGTTCGTCCTCCGCGGAGGCGCGGAAGCCCATCAGCTTGTCGATGGCCTTGCCGATCCCGTACGTCACGAGGAACGTGTACGCCGCCACGACCACCACGGCCACGGCCTGCCTGCCGAGCTGCCCGAAGCCGCCGCCGTAGAAGAGGCCCTCCTTGCCGCCCGTCATCGAGGCCGTCGCGAACAGGCCGATGAGCAGCGTGCCGACGACTCCGCCGACGAAGTGCACGCCGACGACGTCCAGCGAGTCGTCGTAGTCGAAGCGGAACTTCCAGGCGACGGCGTACGAGCAGACGACGCCCGCCGCGAGGCCGACCACCGCGCCGCCGAGGATGCCGACCGTGCCGCACGCGGGCGTGATGGCCACGAGGCCGGCGACCGCGCCCGAGGCCGCGCCGAAGGTGGTCGGGTGGCCGTCGCGGAGCTGCTCGACGAGGAGCCAGCCGAGCAGGCCCGTGCAGCCGGCGACCACGGTGTTGAGGAGTGAGGCCGCGGCAAGACCGTTGGCGCCGAGCGCCGAGCCGCTGTTGAAGCCGAGCCAGCCGAACCAGAGCAGGCCCGCGCCGAGGATCACCATCGGCAGGTTGTGGGGGCGCATCGCGTCCTTCTTGAAGCCGATGCGGGGGCCGAGCACCAGGGCCAGTGCCAGGCCCGAAGCCCCGCAGGCGATCTCGACGACGAGCCCACCCGCGAAGTCCAGGGCGCCGAGGGAGTTCGCGATCCAGCCGTCCGGTCCCCACACCCAGTGCGCGACGGGAACGTATACAAGAAGCGTCCACACCGGTACGAAGACCAGCCAGGCCGCGAACCTCGTGCGATCTGCGATCGCGCCGCTGATCAGTGCCGCGGTGAGGATCGCGAAGGTGAGCTGGAAGGTGGTGAAGAGGAGGGTCGGGACGGTGCCGGTCACGCTGTCGGGGCCGATGCCCGCCATGCCGAGGTGGTCGAGGCCGCCGATGATCCCGGCGAACGCGTCGTCGCCGAAGGCGAGGGAGTAGCCCGCGACCAGCCAGACGACCGTGACCAGCGCGATCGACACGAAGCTCATCATCAGCATGTTGAGGACGCTCTTCGTGCGGACCATGCCGCCGTAGAAGAGGGCCAGGCCGGGTGTCATGAGCAGGACCAGTGCGGTGGAGGCGAGCAGCCAGGCCGTGTCGCCTGAGTCGATGCGCGCGGCGGCCAGGGTCTCGGGAGGCAAGAGGGTCTCTCCTCGGGTGCGGTGGGGGACGTCGGCGACGGAGAGCCTCACCGGCGCAGGTTTCACAACAGGTACCTTCGCGTTTCCGGCATGTTTCGTGTTGCGTGGGGGTTTCCGGAATCTCACCGCGAGACGGCGGTTGTGCATCGCCGCGCAGGGGCTGCGTACGGCTGTGTACGGCGGGGCCGGATGATCAGGGAGAATGGGCGCCATGAGCGTTCGCCCCCCTGCATCCCAGGCACCCGAGGCATCCGAGCCGTCCGAGGCCGTCCACCGGTCCGGCTTCGCATGCTTTGTCGGCCGGCCCAACGCCGGCAAGTCCACGCTGACGAATGCTCTGGTCGGCCAGAAGGTGGCGATCACCTCGAACCGTCCGCAGACGACGCGGCACACGGTACGGGGCATCGTGCACCGCCCGGACGCCCAGCTGGTGCTCGTCGACACCCCTGGCCTGCACAAGCCGCGCACGCTGCTCGGCGAGCGTCTCAACGACGTCGTACGCACCACGTGGGCCGAGGTCGACGTGATCGGCTTCTGTCTCCCGGCGAACGAGAAGATCGGCCCCGGCGACCGCTTCATCGCCAAGGAACTTGCAGGGATCAAGAAGACCCCCAAGGTCGCGGTCGTGACCAAGACCGACCTGGTCGACTCCAAGGCCCTCGCCGAACAGCTCATCGCGATCGACCAGCTCGGCAAGGAGCTCGGCTTCGAATGGGCCGAGATCGTCCCGGTGTCGGCGGTTGGCGACAAGCAGGTGCAGCTGCTGGCCGACCTGCTCGTCCCGCTCCTGCCCGAGGGTCCGACGCTCTACCCGGAGGGCGATCTGACCGACGAGCCCGAGCAGGTCATGGTGGCCGAGCTGATCCGCGAGGCCGCGCTCGAGGGCGTACGGGACGAGCTGCCGCACTCCATCGCGGTCGTCGTCGAGGAGATGCTGCCGCGCGAGGACCGGCCCGCGGACAAGCCGCTCCTCGACATCCACGCCAACCTGTTCATCGAGCGCCCCAGCCAGAAGGGCATCGTCATCGGCCCCAAGGGCAAGCGCCTGAAGGAGGTCGGCATCAAGTCCCGCAAGCAGATCGAGGCCCTGCTGGGTACGCCCGTCTTCCTCGATCTGCATGTGAAGGTCGCGAAGGACTGGCAGCGGGATCCGAAGCAGTTGCGGCGGCTCGGGTTCTGAGGAAGGGCTGCCGAGCGAGGGCTACGCCCCTTCCTTCAGCACCCTCCTGATCAGTTCCCGCTGGGCCTCCGTCAGGTGCGGGTCCGCGCAGTGGACCGTGCGGCCGTCGACCGTGATCGCGTAGCTGAAACCGTCCGGCACCCCGGCCGGTGGCGCGCCCCGGCCGGCGGCCAGGGCCCGCTCGGCCAGGGAGCGCCACTCCTCGGCGTCGGCCCGCCCGGTGACGTCCACCTCGGCGTGCCGCTCGATCCCGGCGAATCCGCCCGTGCGCGTGACGTGGATACGCATGGTTCCTGTCTAGTACGGCGACGGGTCAGGCAGTAGGGGTCGCAGTCGTGGCCACGCCGACCCGCTCCCACGCCTTGAGCACGGCCTGCCGCTCCTCGCCCTCGCCGTACCGGCTCACCGCCGCCGCGACCGTCAGCCGCGCGAAGTCGGTGAACTGCGCCTGCGAGTCCAGTTCGCCGCCGGTCAGCACGTCGTACCAGATCTGTCCCGCCCGCTCCCACGCATGGCCGCCGAGCTCGCCGGCGACCTGGTAGAAGGCGTGGTTGGGGATGCCGGAATTGATGTGGACACCGCCGTTGTCGCGGCCGGTGCGGACGTAGTCGTCCATCGTCGCGGGCTGCGGGTCCTTGCCGAGCACATCGTCGTCGTAGGCCGTGCCGGGCGCCTTCATGGAGCGCAGCGCCTTGCCGGTGACGCGGGGCGCCAGCAGGCCCGCGCCGATCAGCCAGTCGGCCTCGGTGGCGGTCTGGCCGAGCGTGTACTGCTTGATCAGCGAGCCGAAGACGTCCGAGAAGTGCTCGTTCAGCGCGCCCGGCTGCCCGAAGTACGTCAGGTTCGCGGTGTACTGCGTGACGCCGTGCGCCAGCTCGTGGCCGATGACGTCGACGGGGATGGTGAAGTCGAGGAAGATCTCGCCGTCACCGTCGCCGAAGACCATCTGCTCGCCGTTCCAGAACGCGTTGCCGTAATCCTCGTCGTAATGGACCGTCGCGTTCAGCGGCAGGCCCTCGCCGTCGATGGAGTCGCGTCCGTACGCCTTCAGGAAGAGGTCGAAGGTCGCGCCGAGACCGGCGTACGCGCGGTTGACCGTCGCGTCGTTGCCCGGCTCGTCGCCCTCGCCGCGGACCTTGCGGCCCGGCAGGTCGGTGCCGTGCCCGGCGTCGTAGATCGTGCGGTGCGGCTGTTCCGCGGCGGCTTCCCCGGGCGGGGCCGGCGAGGGCGCGCCGATCACCGTGGTCATACGGCGGCGCGTGCGCTCGAAGGCGTCCCGCTCCAGGGTGCGGCGTGCGGGACCGGCGAGCGCGGAGTCCTGGTGCTGGGCGAGGGTGTCCAGGATGTGGGGCGGGACGATGGTGCAGAAGACGGGCTCGAAGCCTGCTCGGCAGGGACTCGTGGCGTTGGGGGTCATGGTGTGCAATGTGGCACTGGGTCATTCAGCTGTCACCAACTGCAACCATGATTGCTGAAATGGAGTGACAGATCATCTCTTGCCCGTAACCGGACGGCGATCCCGCATACTGATACAGGCCCCCGCGGACAGCGCTGTCTCGGCTAGGCTGCGGAGCATCATGCGTTTCGGGCTGCTTCTCCTTAGCTGCCGCGGCGAGGGCCTGTAGTCGTAGGCCGACCCCCTCCCCGCGGAGTTCGGTGTTGCGCTTCGACCCGTCGGCCGTCCCCCGCGGACCCATGAGGAGCCCCACGCATCATGACAGCACCTGCTGATCGCCCCACGCCCATCACCAATGGGACGCATTTCCAGCGGCCGACCGCGATGCCGATCCACAAGTACGGCCAGTACGACGCCGTGGACATCCCGGACCGCACCTGGCCGAACAAGCGCATCACCAAGGCGCCGCGCTGGCTGTCGACGGACCTGCGCGACGGCAACCAGGCCCTGATCGACCCGATGTCGCCCGAGCGCAAGCGCCGGATGTTCGACCAGCTGGTCAAGATGGGCTACAAGGAGATCGAGGTCGGCTTCCCGGCCTCCGGCCAGACAGACTTCGACTTCGTGCGCTCGATCATCGAGGAAGAGGGCGCGATCCCGGACGACGTCACGATCTCCGTACTGACGCAGGCCCGCGAGGACCTGATCGAGCGGACCGTCGAGTCGCTGAAGGGCGCCAAGCGCGCCACCGTCCACCTCTACAACGCCACCGCCCCGGTCTTCCGCCGGGTCGTCTTCCGCGGCTCCAAGGACGACATCAAGCAGATCGCCGTCGACGGCACGCGGCTGGTCATGGAGTACGCCGAGAAGCTGCTGGACCCGGAGACGGTCTTCGGCTACCAGTACAGCCCGGAGATCTTCACCGACACCGAGCTGGACTTCGCGCTGGAGGTCTGCGAGGCGGTCATGGACGTCTGGCAGCCCGGTCCGGGCCGCGAGATCATCCTCAACCTGCCCGCCACGGTGGAGCGTTCGACGCCGTCCACGCACGCGGACCGCTTCGAGTGGATGGGCCGCAACCTGTCCCGCCGCGAGTACGTCTGCCTGTCGGTCCACCCGCACAACGACCGCGGTACCGCCGTCGCCGCCGCCGAGCTGGCGGTGATGGCCGGCGCTGACCGCGTCGAGGGCTGCCTGTTCGGGCAGGGCGAGCGCACCGGCAACGTCGACCTGGTCACCCTGGGCATGAACCTGTTCTCGCAGGGCGTCGACCCGCAGATCGACTTCTCCGACATCGACGAGATCCGTCGCACGTGGGAGTACTGCAACCAGATGGAGGTCCACCCGCGCCACCCGTACGTGGGCGACCTGGTCTACACGTCCTTCTCCGGCTCCCACCAGGACGCCATCAAGAAGGGCTTCGACGCGATGGAGGCCGACGCGAAGGCCAAGGGCGTCACCGTCGACGACATCGAGTGGGCCGTCCCGTACCTGCCGATCGACCCGAAGGACGTCGGCCGCTCCTACGAGGCCGTGATCCGCGTCAACTCGCAGTCCGGCAAGGGCGGCATCGCGTACGTCCTGAAGAACGACCACAAGCTGGACCTGCCGCGCCGGATGCAGATCGAGTTCTCGAAGATCATCCAGGCGAAGACCGACGCCGAGGGCGGCGAGGTCACCGGCAGCGACATCTGGGCGGTCTTCCAGGACGAGTACCTGCCCAACCCGGACAACCCGTGGGGCCGTATCCAGGTCAAGAACGGTCAGTCCACGACGGACAAGGACGGCGTCGACACCCTCACCGTCGAGGCCGAGGTGGACGGTGTCGAGACGACCCTGGTCGGCACCGGCAACGGCCCGATCTCCGCGTTCTTCCACGCGCTGGCCGGCATCGGCGTCGACGCCCGCCTGCTCGACTACCAGGAGCACACGATGAGCGAGGGCGCCTCCGCGCAGGCCGCCTCGTACATCGAGGTCGCCATCGACGACAAGGTGCTGTGGGGCATCGGCATCGACGCGAATACGACACGCGCGTCGCTGAAGGCCGTCGTCTCCGCCGTCAACCGCGCGGCGCGGTAACCCCGTTCACCTGGGATTGCCCGGCCCCGTCCGCCCCCGAGGCGGGCGGGGCCGCGTCGCGTCTTGGCCATGTCGGCGCCAGGTGGCTCCTACGTACTGACGCCGCCTCGTCGATGTGGCTAACATCACGCCAACGCGACGATGATGCCGCGTGGTTACGGAGGTGCGACGACGTGCTGCCAGGACGGGGACGAAACAGCCGTAGTACTGCCATTGCGCGCATTCTCGGCATTCGCACCGTGTGGACCACCGTCGGCGACGGCGAGTTCTTCTGCCCCGGCTGCGGGGGCGACCGCAACTACCAGCGCAGGACCGGGCGTCGCCGGTTCCTTCTGTTCGGTGTCCCGCTGGCGGCGCGGAGTGCCGTCGGACCCGTCGTCGAGTGCAGCGCGTGCGGCCACCGCTTCGGCACGGACGTGCTCGACCACCCGACGACCACCCGCCTCGCCGCGATGCTCCGCGACGCCGTCCACACCGTGGCCCTCGCCGTCCTCGCGTCGGGCGGTTCGCCCTCGCGTGCCGCGCTGGAGACCGCCGTCGCCGCCGTGCGCTGCGCCGGATCCGACGACTGCACCGAGGAACAGCTCGCCGCGCTCATCGAGGCACTGGCCGCCGACACCGGCCGGCTGCTGCCCGAGCAGTGCGGTTCGAGTCTCGCCGGTCTCGCCATAGAGCTCCACGAAGCCCTCGATCCGCTGGCGCCCCACCTCGTCCCCGCGGGCCGCGAGTCGATCCTGCTGCAGGCGGCGCGCATCGCCCTCGCCGACGGCCCGTACACGCCCGCGGAGCGGGACGTCCTCACCACGGTGGGGCGGGCGCTGACGCTCCCCGAGGACGATGTGACGCGGCTCCTTGCGACGGCGCGGGCGCCGTTCTGACGCGGGGCCCTGCGGGGCTTCTTCCCCAATCCCGCCCCTTCCCGAACTGGGGGCTCCGCCCCCAGACCCCCGTGATCGCCCTTCGGGCTCGTCCTCAAGCGCCGGACGGGCTGAAAAATCAGCCCCTCTGGGGGCACCTCCCAGCGGTAGCTGGGGGAGTTTGAGGAGCGGGGGCCCGGGGGCAGCGGGGCGGGCTTGGGGAAGAAAAACCCCCTACAACAACCCCGCCCCGGCCAGAAACTTCCCCACCCGCTCAACCTCCCCCGCGGACAGCGGAACCTGCGGCTCGGCGGTAGCCGGACAGTCGATCACCCCCCGCAGATGCAGCGCCGCCTTGAACGCCCCCAACGCCGACGAACTCCCCCCCATCCGCCCCGCGTCCCCAACCGCCACCATCCCGAACAGCCCACACAACCGCTCCTGCTCGGCCCGCGCCCGCTCCCAGTCCCCCTCCCGGCAGTACCGATAAAGCCGCACATACCCCTCGGGATCGACGTTCCCCAGCCCCGGCACGACGCCATCCGCCCCCATCGCCAGCGCCGAGTCCACGACCAGCTCAGAGCCGGTGAGGACGCTGAACCCGGAGATGCCGCCGCGCGCACGCGCCCCCATCACCACCTGCCGGAACCCGCCCTCGTCGCCACTGGAGTCCTTCAGCCCGGCCAGCACACCCTCCGCGGCCAGCCCGAGCACCAGCTCGGCGGCCAGCTTCGAGTGCACGGACACCGGCAGGTCGTACGCGAGGACCGGCACCGGCGACCCGGCGGCGATCAGCCGGAAGTGGCGGGCGATCTCGGCGGGATGGGTGCGCGTGTAGAAGGGCGCGGTGGCGACGACGGCGTCCGCGCCCGCCTCGGTGACGTACCGGACGTGGTCCAGGACCCGCGGCGTCGTCATGTCGATGACTCCGGCGAGCACGGGCAGCTGACCGCCGACGTGCCCGACGACCGTCTCGACGACGGTCCGGCGCTGCCGGTCGGTCAGATACGCCACCTCGGACGACGAGCCGAGGACGAACAGGCCGTCCACGCCGCCACGCACCAGATGGTCGACGAGCCTGATGAGGGAGGCGGTGTCCACCTCGCGGTCCGGTGTCAGGGGGGTGCAGACGGGCGGGACGACACCGGTCAGCGGGGCGGTAAAGGTCATCAAGGCTCCCTGGCGTTCATCTGTGGGGGAATGTCCGGCGGGACATCCGTCGCGATACGGACATCCGCTGTACCGAGGGTCGCAGCCTGGGCGACCAGCTCGCGCGTCGACTGGCCGTCCGCCACCGGATGGTGGCAGCGGAATCGGTGACCGGGCGTCGCCGCGTCCGCGAAGTCCGGCATGACCGCCGCACACGCGTGGTCGGCCTTCCAGCACCGCGTACGGAACGGGCAGCCGCTCGGCGGGCGGGTCGCCGACGGGACGGGCCCGGCCAGCGGGATCGGGTCGATCGGATCCAGAAGGCCCGGGGTCGCAGAGAAGAGAGCGCGCGTGTACGGATGCCTGGCCCGGTCCGTGACCTCCCCGGCCGGTGACTCCTCGACGATCCGCCCCAGATACATCGTGATCACGCGGTCGCTCATCCGCCGGACCGTCTGGATGTCGTGCGACACGAACACCAGCGCAAGGCCCAGCCGTTCCTTCAGGTCCAGCAGGAGGTTGAGGATCTGGGCCCGTACCGACACGTCCAGGGCGCTGGTCGGCTCGTCCGCGACGACCAGGTCCGGTTCGAGCGCGAGCGCCCGGGCGATGGCGACGCGCTGCCGCTGCCCGCCGGAGAGCTGCCCGGGCAGCCCGTCGGCGAGGACGCGCGGCAGGCCGACCAGCGCCATCAGCTCCCGTACCCGCTCCTCCCGCTGGGCGGGTGTTCCGCGCCGGTGGACGTCCAGCGGGTCGCGGAGGATCTGCCGCACCGTCAGCCGCCGGTTCAGTGCCGTCGAGGGGTCCTGGAAGATCATGCCGGTGCGGCTGCCGATCGTCGCCCTGCGCTCGGCGGGCTTCATGGCCCACAGGTCGCGGCCGCGGAAGGACACCGTGCCGGCGGTCGGCCGCTGCACGCCCACCAGGACCTTGGCGAGCGTCGACTTGCCGCACCCGGACTCGCCTACGACGCCGAGGGTTTCGCCGGGTTCCAGGCTCAGGTCCGCGCCGGTCAGCGCGTACACCCGGTCGCGGGAGAACAGACCGCCCGTACGCGCCTTGTGCACGACATGGACGTCGGAGAGGGAGATCAGACTGACACGGCCGCCCGGGTTCACGGCCTCCTTCGCGCTCACTTGACGGCCTCCTCGTTCCCTCGGGGCCCGGCCAGGTCCACCCCGACCGCGGGATGGTGGCAGGCGACCGCGTGCCGCCGACCGCCGCCCACCGGATCCCGCGGGCTCGCCGCATCCCGCGAGCCACCCGCCCCGTGCAAGCCCACCAGCTCCGGTGCCGCCTCCCGGCACACCTCGCTCGCCATCGGGCACCGGTCGGCGAACCGGCAGCCCGCCGGGAAGTCCGCGGGCGACGGCACGACGCCCCTGATCTGCGTCATCCGCTCCGCGGCCGACTCCAGCGACAGCACCGAACCCAGCAGCCCGCGCGTGTAGTGGTGCGCCGGGGCCTCGACGAGGTCGGCGGTCACGCCGGTCTCGACGATCTGCCCGCCGTACATCACCACCACCCGGTCCGTGACGTCCGCGACCAGCGCCAGATCGTGCGAGACGAGGATCAGCGCGAACCCCAGCTCCGCGCGCAGCCGCAGCAGCAGCTCGATGACCTGCGCCTGCACGGTCACGTCCAGCGCGGTCGTCGGCTCGTCCGCGACGATCAGCTTCGGGCTGCGCGACAGGGCCATCGCGATCAGTACGCGCTGACGCTGGCCGCCGGACAGCTCGTGCGGATAGCTGCGCAGGGTCCGCTCGGGGTCGAGGCCCACCATCTCCAGCAGTTCGGTAGCCGGACGCTTCCCACCCCGCCGTACGACCTGCTTCAGTTGCGCGCGGATCGTCATCGCCGGGTTCAGCGACGACAACGCGTCCTGGTAGATCATCGCCATGTCATGCCCGAGAAGGCGGCGCCGCGTGCGCATCGGCATGCCGATCAGCTGCCTGCCGTCGAAGGTGACGCTGCCGCGGATGCGGGCGCCCTTCGGCTCGAGGCCCATCACCGTCAGCGCGGTCAGCGACTTGCCGCAGCCGGACTCGCCGACCAGGCCGAGGACTTCACCGGGGCGTACGTCGAAGCTGATCCCGTCGACGATGTCGACACCGTCGTGACGTGCGTCGAAACCGATCGCGAGCCGCGAGACCTCCAGCACGGGCGGCCCCTGCGGCAGCGGCCGCGCACGCTCCCGCAGCCGTGCCGCCGCCTCGGTGAGGCCGGGCAGCTCCAGCACGGTCCCGGTCCCGGGCTCGGCCGCCTCCAGGCGGTCCTCGGTACGCGCCTTCTCCGCCGGTACGTCGCGCGCGGCGGGCGCGGCCCACGCGTCCGAGACCCCCTCCGAGAGGATGTTCAGCGACAGGACGGTGACCAGCATCAGCAGCCCGGGGAAGACCGTGGCCCACCAGCCGCCGGTCAGCACCATGTTCTTGCCGTCGGCGATGACGCTGCCCCACGACGGGTCCGGCGGCCGTACGCCCGCGCCGATGAAGGACAGCGACGCCTCGAAGACGATCGCCTCCGCCACCTGCACCGTGCAGAACACCAGCACCGGAGCGGCGCAGTTGATCGCCACGTGTTTGAGGACGATGTGCGGGGTCCGCGCTCCGATCACGCGTTCAGCGGTGACGTAGTCCTCGCCGTACTGGTCCATCACATTGGCCCGTACGACCCGTGCCACCGGCGGCGTGTAGAGGAACGCGATCGCGCAGATGAGGACCGGGATGCCACCGCCGAACACGGCCACGAGCACGGCCGCCAGCGCGATCCCCGGGAAGGCCATGACCACGTCGAGGCAGCGCATCAGCGTCTCGTCGACCGCCTTGCGCGAGGTGGCCGCGATCGCGCCGAGCAGCGCGCCCACGACGAGGGCGAGACCGGTGGCCCCGAGCCCGATGGCCAGCGACCAGCGTGCCCCGTACATGAGCCGGCTGAGGATGTCGCGGCCCAGGCTGTCCTGCCCCATCCAGTGCTCGCCCGACGGGGCGCCCTCGCCGTGGCCGCGGTCGATCAGCGGGGCTTGGTCGAGCGGGTCGTGCGGGGCGATGAGCGGCGCGAGCAGCGCCATCAGGACGACGACGCCGATGACCACGACGGCGATCCGTGAGACGACGGGCAGCCGGCGGAACCCGCGCAGCCGGATGCCGGGCCGGGAGAGCCGCTCGGCCAGCCGCCTCCTCGAAAGGCTCGCAAGCGGACCGGGCATCAGACGGCACTCCCCAGACGCGGAAGCCAACACGGGCAGAGGACGGAGGTCGGCATCACGCGGCACCCCTCAGACGCGGATTGACCAGCAGATAGAGGATGTCGATGACGAGGTTCACGATCACGAACCCGAAGGCGGTCGTCAGCACGACCCCCTGTACGACGGCCGGATCGCCGTTCTTCACGGCGTCGATCATCAGCTTCCCCATCCCCGGCAGCGAGAAGATCGTCTCGATGACGACCGCGCCGCCGAGCAGGTAGCCGACCCGCAGGCCGAGCACGGTCAGCGGGTTGATCAGCGCGTTGCGCAGCACGTTCCGCCCGACCACGACGACCGGCGGCAGTCCGCTGCCGATCGCCGTGCGCACGTAGTCCTTGTCCAGCTCCTCCACCACCGCCGTGCGCACGATGCGGGTGAGCTGGGCGGCGACCGGCAGCGACAGCGCGAACGCGGGCAGCGTCATCGTGTTCAGCCAACCGCTGAACGAGTCCGCCGGGTTGATGTATCCGCCGGTCGGGAACCAGCCCCGGTCGACGGCCAGGTACTGGATCATCAGCAGCGCCAGCCAGAAGCCGGGCGCCGCGACGCCGGTCAGCGACACGACGCGGATCAGCTGGTCGGGCAGCCGGTCCCGGTAGATCGCGGCGGTGACGCCGCCGATCAGGGCGAGCACCACCGCGATCCCGAGCCCCATGAACGTCAGCTGCATGGTGAGCGGCAGCGCGGTGGTGACCTGGTCGACGACCGGTGCCCTGGTCAGCACGCTGATGCCCATGTCGCCGCGGAGCAGGTCGCCGACGAAGTCGACGTAGCGCACGGGCAGCGGATCGAGCAGCCCGTTCCGCTCGCGGAAGTCGTGCAGCTGCTGCTCGGTCGGGTTCGCGCCCTGGAAGTACGCGGATGCCGGATCGCTGTCCGAGAACCGCATCACGAGGAAGACGAACAGCACGATCCCGAGCATCAGGGGAACGAGCAGGGCGACACGGCGGACGAGGATCCTGGCGATCGCGACCACGGTCTTCGAGCCTCCGTGCGGTCAGCCGGCGGCCGGCTTGGCCTGCAGCACGTTGATCCCGGGATACGGCTGGGGCCTGATACCGGTGATCTTCTTCGGATCCCAGGCCGTCATCAGCTCGTTGTGGACGACCGGGTAGATCACGGCGTTCTCGGCGACGACGTCGATGTACTCCTGCGTCATCTGCTTCTTCTTCTCGGCGTCCGGCTCCCGCGTGGCCTGGTCCATCATCTTGAACAGGGCCTTGGCCTCGGAGCTGTCCTCCCAGCGGGCGTACCGCATCCAGGTGTTGCCGGGCCCGTAGTTGTAATGCATGATCAGGTCCGCGTCGAGCCCGAACTGATTGGGGTTGGACGCCGCCGCGACGACCTGGAAGTCCTGCTTCTGGTCGAGCTTCGTGAACAACGCCGCCGTCTCCTGCGGCTCCAGCGTCGTCTGCACCCCGATCGCGTCCCACGAGGCCTTGATCGTCGGCAGACAGTCCACGATCCAGCTGACATTGACCGCCATCAGGTTCACCTTCAGCCCGCTCACCCCCGCGTCCGCCAGCAGCTGCTTGGCCTTGTCCGGGTCGTACGCGTAGACCGTCTTCGCCTTGCGGTACGTCGGGTTGCCCTCGTTGAGGTACGAGGTCGCCGGCTTGCCGTGCCCCCGCAGCGCGGCCGAGATCATCTTCTCCGTGTCGATCGCGTAGTGCAGCGCCTGCCGCACCCGCACGTCGTCGAACGGCTTGTGGGCGGTGTTGAACAGCAGGAACAGATGGTTCATCCCGGCGCCGCCCTCGACCGTCAGCCCGTCCTTCGTCAGCTGGTCGATGTTGGCGTACGGGATGTTGTCGGAGATCTGCGCGCCCGCGCTCCCGCCGGAGATCTTGGCGACGCGGGGCGCGGCGTCCACGATCGACAGCCAGTTCATCTTCTTGAAGGTGGCCTTGCGCGGCCCGTTGTAGCCGTCGTATGCCTCGAACGTGGTGTTGGACTTCGGGTGGTGCGCGGTCTGCCGGTACGGTCCCGAGCCCACCGCCTTGCCCTTGGCGGCCTCGTCCAGCGCACCCGGCTGTTCGTACACGTGCTTCGGCATGATCTTGGCGAGCGTCAGCCGGGGCGCGCCCTCCGGGAACGGGAACTTCAGCACCAGCTCGACCGACTGGTCGTCGACCTTCCTGACCTCCTTCAGCCAGGAGCCGAAGAAGTTCTTGGCGAGCGTCTGCGTGTCCGGGTCCAGGACCCGGCCGAAGGTGAAGACGACGTCGTCGGCCGTGACCGGCTTGCCGTCGTGCCACTTCGCGCCGTCGCGCAGCGTGAATTGCCACGTGGTCGCGGACAGGTCCGCGGGGATCGCCGTGGCCAGCGCGGGATACGGCTCCCGAGTGATCGGGTCGGTGTCGAGGAGACCCTCGTAGATGTGGTGGTTCGCGGCCATGCTGAACGCCGACGCCGTCATCAGCGGATCCCAGCTCTGGTCGTTGCCGTAGCCGATGACGGCGGTGAGCGTCTCGAGACCGCCCTTGCCGTTGCCGTCGTCGGTCTCGTTGGTGGACTCCGGCCCCGCCGAACAGGCCGACAGCGTCGAGGTGACGGCGGCGGCCGCGCCCAGCGCGCCGGTGTACTTCAGGAACGACCGGCGGTGCAGTGCCGGTACGGGGGTCACGTCGCGCACGGTTCCTCCTGGGAGGAGTGGTCTGGGGGAGGGGGTACTGGGGTCGGAGTGAGCGTCGGCGTGGGGGGAATGGGGTTCGGAGTGGGGGAGATACGACGTCCTACGTCATGCCCAGCAGCGTGACGATAAGAGGGGGTCGGGGACCGGTCAAGGGACCGCGCACGACTGGCACTTCCTCCAGAGGTGCGACCAATGGCACCTTGAAACAAGGCCAGTTGGAGTCTTTTCTTCAGGCGGAGGGCAGAGGTTTCCGGCAGAGATGGGACGTCGGACGTCCACGCGCGTACGATGTGCCGCATGTCCGAGCAGCCCTCGGGGCCGAGGAACTCCGGCCTGCGGTCCGCCCGTGAGCGACGCGTGAGCGGACAGATCCAGCGCGAGGTCATGCAGTTGATCCTCGACCGCAAGCTCCAGCCAGGAGCCCCGCTGCCGACCGAGACCGAGCTCATGGAGGACCTCGGCGTCAGCCGCAACTCCGTCCGCGAGGCCCTCAAGGCGCTCCAGGCCTTGGACATCGTCGACATCCGGCACGGCTACGGCACGTACGTCGGCCAGGCCTCGCTGACCCCCCTCGTCGACGGCCTCACCTTCCGCGCGCTCTCCCAGCTCGACGACGACACCCGCGCCCTGGGCGAGATCCTGCAGGTCAGAGAGGTGCTGGAGGAGGGTCTCATACGCAGGGTCGCGGCCTCGCTGACGGACGCGGAACTCGACCGGCTGGAAGCGATCGTCGTCCGCATGGAGGAGACGGGCGGTACGGGCAGTCCCTTCCCGGAACTCGACCGCGAGTTCCACGAGGTGCTCTACCAGTCGCTCGGCAACACGCTCGTACCCCAGCTCCTCGGCGCCTTCTGGAACGTCTTCCGCCGCGTCTCCGCGGCCCGCGGCTGGACCGACGACCCGACCCCGGACCTCACCGTCCGCCGTCACCGCGACATCCTGACGGCCCTACGCGCCCGCGACGTCGAGCGCGCCCAGCGTGCGATGGCGGACCACTTCAGGGGGATCGAGGCGCGGGCGGGGCGGGGTGCCCGGGGGGTCGGCTGACGCGCCTCGGCCCCGTCAGATGCGGGGCGCGCCCATGGCGGCGCTTCCTCGCACTACTGCCGGGCCTCCACGTACTCGTCGGTGACGAATGAGTTGGCGGCGATGGTGACGGCCCGTTCATGCGGGCTGTCTGCAACAGCCCCGGAACTACCGTCGGCGCAAACTCACAGATTTTCGTGGCCAAAGCTTCCAGTTCTGCTACCGGCGCGAAGTAATCCGCATAGCGCCGGTCATTGATGAGCTTCCTGCACATCCGCTCGAAAAAACCGCCGGTTTGCAGGACGTCGTCGATCCGTCGGGCGACGTCCAACTGCGGCTTGCGAATTGCCTGTTCGAATTGGCCGATGTATGCACCGGATACGAAGACCCGCGCACCCAGCTCCACCTGGGTGAATCCCGTGTCTTCGCGGCGTCGTTTCAGTTCTGCTCCGAAGAACTCCCAAGCCGCTTGCCGTGAACCGTTGGCCATCGCCAACCCCCTTGGTACGCACCGCACTTGCAGAGAACCGGCTCCTTTCGAGTGTAGGGGTGGAACGGCACCGTGGAGATGTGAAGCATGAAATGTCGGAGGGAAAGGGAACCGGTGAAGGCGGAAGATGGGACACGACACTCGGCGCGGTGTGTCGAGGAGGCGGAGGAGACGGTGACGGAATTGCGCATGGCGCTCGCGCGGGCGGGAATTGCATTGCCTTCCCTGCGGATCGACCCGGTGACCGTGGCGCGCGATGCCCCATGCCCGCTGATCGAATCGGGCCGATGTTCCGTCGGCGTCGCCGCTCGCCTGGCGGCGGCGCTCAGGGCTTGTGCGCCGCGTGCGGCCCGTACGCCGGATGCGGCCGCCGCCGCGAACGGAGGCGCCGCGCGATGAAGCCCCCCATCGGTTCGTACGCCGTCGACACCCGTACCGGCAAGGTGGGCCGGGTGGTGGGCCACGAGGGGTCGTACGTTCAGCTCAGACCGCTCGGCGGCGGCCGGGAGTGGGACTGCGAACCGGGAGCCGTACGGGCCGCGACCGCGGCGGAACGATTGCGCGCGGCCACCGCGTACGCGAACGCGCGCAGCCGCGGAGAGGTGCCGTGACGCAGCGCTTCGGCGAGGTTCGGTGACCCGCCACGGCACCTGCGGCCGTGGGAGAGAATGGCTCCATGAGTCTGTTCCGGGACGACGGCATCGTGCTGCGGACCCAGAAGCTCGGTGAGGCCGACCGCATCATCACGCTTCTGACCCGCGGGCACGGCCGTGTGCGTGCCGTCGCCCGCGGAGTGCGCCGGACGAAGTCGAAGTTCGGGGCGCGGCTCGAGCCCTTCTCCCATGTGGACGTGCAGTTCTTCGCGCGCGGCAGCGAGCTGGTCGGCCGCGGGCTGCCGCTCTGTACGCAGAGCGAGACGATCGCTCCCTACGGTGGCGGGATCGTCACCGACTACGCCCGCTACACGGCCGGTACGGCCATGCTGGAGACGGCGGAACGGTTCACCGATCATGAGGGCGAGCCGGCGGTGCAGCAGTACCTGCTGCTCGTCGGAGCCCTGCGCACCCTCGCCCGCGGCGAGCACGCACCTAATCTCGTCCTGGACGCGTTCCTGCTGCGGTCGCTGGCCGTGAACGGCTACGCGCCGAGCTTCAGCGACTGCGCACAATGCGGGATGCCCGGCCCGAACCGGTTCTTCTCGGTCGCTGCGGGCGGTTCCGTATGCGCCGACTGCCGCGCGCCCGGCAGCGTCGTACCCTCGCCGGAGGCACTGACCCTCCTCGGCGCGCTGCTGACGGGCGACTGGGAGACCGCGGACGCGTGCGAGCCCCGGCACGTACGGGAGGGCAGCGGCCTGGTGTCGGCGTATCTGCACTGGCACCTGGAGCGCGGACTGCGCTCCCTGCGGTACGTAGAGAAGTGACAACCCACCCGGCGAGCCCCAGCAGAACCGGCAAGCCTGGCAAGCAGAAAGTCGAGAGCAGGAAGACGTGAGCCTCATGGCACGACGCGGGATGCTCGGACGCCCCCGCCGCGAGTACAAGGCCCCCGAGCCGCACCCCTCCGGGGCGCGTCCGCCGAAGCTGCCCGGTGAGCTGGTCCCGAACCACGTGGCGATCGTCATGGACGGGAACGGCCGGTGGGCGAAGGAGCGCGGGCTGCCGCGGACCGAGGGCCACAAGGTCGGCGAGGGCGTCGTGATGGACGTGCTCAAGGGCTGCCTGGAGATGGGCGTGAAGAACCTCTCCCTGTACGCCTTCTCGACGGAGAACTGGAAGCGGTCGCCGGACGAGGTGCGCTTCCTGATGAACTTCAACCGGGACGTCATCCGGCGCCGGCGCGACGAGATGGACGAGCTCGGGATCCGTATCCGCTGGGTGGGCCGTATGCCCAAGCTGTGGAAGTCCGTCGTGCAGGAGCTCCAGGTCGCGCAGGAGCAGACGAAGGGCAACGACGCGATGACGCTGTACTTCTGCGTGAACTACGGCGGACGGGCCGAGCTCGCGGACGCCGCGCAGAAGCTGGCGGCCGACGTCGCGGCCGGGAAGCTCGACCCAGCAAAGATCACCGAGAAGACGATCCAGAAGTACCTCTACTACCCGGACATGCCGGATGTGGATCTCTTCCTCCGCCCGAGCGGCGAGCAGCGCACGTCCAACTACCTGATCTGGCAGTCCAGTTACGCCGAGATGGTCTTCCAGGACGTCCTGTGGCCGGACTTCGACCGGCGCGACCTGTGGCGGGCCTGTCTGGAGTACGCGTCGCGCGACCGCCGCTTCGGCGGGGCGATCCCGAACGAGGAGCTGCTCGCGATGGAGGGCAAGCAGGCGTAGCCCGTCGGGCTCTCGGTTTCGCGGGGCGTAACGGGACGTTAGGGTTCCGCCCATGGTTCACCAGGGGCGGGACATCATCCAGGGCGCGGACGCCGTCGAGCTGGCCTACCGGCCGACGCGCAGGGACATACGCACGGGCATCGGGGTGCGGGAGCGCATCCGGCGCCTCGTGGTGCTGCGGTGGGCCTTCGTGCTGATGTTCCTGGCGTTGGCCGTTCGGCACGTAATGACCATGGACGTGGTGAACAGCGCGTCCGCCGCGTTCTCCTTCGCCCTGGCGGTCATGCTTCCGGTGCTGATCTGGTCCCTCCCGCACCTCCAGGCCTACCACGTACTGCGGCTCGTCTCCTGGCACGGCGAATACCGCACGACGGTGACCGACGCCGGGATAGCCGCCGAGACCGAGCACTCGAGCCTGGTGCAGCGGTGGTCGATGTTCCGCGGCTACCGCGAGACGCGCGACCACCTGGTACTGCTCAGCCGCGACCCGAACATCCTCGTCCTGGAGGTGCTGCCCAAGCGCGGACTGCGCTCCCCGGAGGACGTGGAACGGCTGCGGGCCCACCTCGACCGGCATCTGAGCCGGGTCTGAGGAGGGCCCGAAACCACGGGGCGCGGGGGCTCAGTCCTCGTCGGACCGCGCCGCGCACTCCGCGCACGTGCCGAAGATCTCCACCGTATGGGCGACGTTCACATAGCCGTGCTCGGACGCGATGGCCTCGGCCCACTTCTCGACGGCCGGGCCCTCCACCTCGACGGCCCTGCCGCAGGCGCGGCAGACCAGGTGGTGGTGGTGCTCGCCGGAGGAGCAGCGGCGGTAGACGGACTCGCCGTCGCTCGTGCGCAGCACGTCCACCTCGCCGGCGTCGGCGAGGGACTGCAGGGTGCGGTAGACCGTGGTTAGCCCGACTGAGTCGCCCCGGTGCTTGAGCATGTCGTGGAGCTCCTGCGCGCTGCGGAACTCGTCCACCTCGTCCAGAGCGGCTGCCACGGCCGCTCGCTGCCGGGTGGATCGGCCCCGTACTGGTCCAGCGGTCGTCACCGTTGCCTCCTCACATCAGCTGCCGGGCCATTGTGCCAGGTGGCCGCGGCACGGTGGGACGCTCGCCTTCGGCGAGGGCCCGGTCCGATGCCTGCGGGCACTCACCTCGGCGCCGGGGCGCGGCCCGGCGGCACCTTCTCCGAAGCCGCCTGCGGAGCCACGCCTGCCCCTGCTCCGGCCCCGGTCCCGGATTCCGGAAGCTGGCAGCCCGTCGCTCCCGCCTCGGCCCCGGCAGCGGCCGCGGCGGCCCGTGCCCTGCGCCGGGCGAGCGGCGTGGCCAGCGCGGTCAGGGCGATGAACACGGCGATGGTCAGCAGCACGATGGTCGCGCCGGGCGGTACGTCCTGGTAGTACGACGTGACCGTGCCGCCGAGCGTGACGCCGACGCCGATCGTCACCGCGATGCCGAAGGTCGCGGCGAAGCTCCGGCTGAGCTGCTGGGCGGCCGCCACGGGCACCACCATCAGCGCGCTGACCAGGAGCAGGCCCACGACCCGCATGGCGACGGTCACCGTGACCGCCGCCGTGATGGCGGTGAGCAGGTTCAGGGCGCGCACCGGCAGCCCGGTCACGCGCGCGAACTCCTCGTCCTGGCTGACCGCGAACAGCTGCCGCCTCAGGCCCAGCGTGACGAGCACGACGAAGGCAGCGAGCACGCAGATGGCCAGCACGTCCTGCTCCGACACCGTCGACAGCGAACCGAACAGGTACGAGCTGAGGTTCGCGTTGGAGCCGCCCGGCGCGAGGTTGATCAGCATCACACCGCCCGCCATACCGCCGTAGAAAAGCATGGCCAGGGCGATGTCGCCGCGCGTCCTGCCGTACCAGCGGATCAGCTCCATGATCACCGAGCCGAGCACGGCGACCGCCGTCGCCATCCACACCGGGGACGTCGACAGCAGGAAGCCGAGGCCGACGCCGGTCATCGCGACGTGGCCGATGCCGTCGCCCATCAGGGCCTGGCGGCGCTGGACGAGGTAGATGCCCACGGCGGGCGCGGTGATGCCGACGAGGACGGCGGCGAGCAGGGCCCGCTGCATGAAGGCGTAGTTCAGGATCTCCATCGCCGGTCCTAACTCAGCAGGCCGGTACGGACCGGCCCTACGTCGGCGGTGTGCGGGTGGACGTGGTCGTGGCCGGGCAGCGCGTGCTGGCCGACGGCGGCCGGGGGCGGCCCGTCGTGGACGACGCAGCCGTCGCGGAGCACCACGGCCCGGTCGATGAGCGGCTCCAGCGGCCCGAGCTCGTGCAGGACGAGCAGGACGGAGGCGCCGGCTGCGACCTGCTCGCGCAGGGTCGTCGCGAGCACCTCCTGGCTGGCCAGGTCGACACCGGCCATCGGCTCGTCCATGATCAGCAGTTCCGGATCGGAGGCGAGAGCCCGCGCGATCAGTACGCGCTGGTGCTGGCCGCCGGAGAGCGCGTTGACGGAGTCCTTGGCGCGGTCCGCCATGCCGACGTGCTCCAGGGCCCGGTGCACGGCCTCCCGGTCGGCCTTGCGCAGCACCCCGAAGCGGGCGCGTGAGAGGCGCCCGGAGGAGACCACCTCGGTCACGGTGGCGGGCACGCCGCCCGCGGCCGTGGTGCGCTGCGGCACGTAGCCGACGCGCGCCCAGTCGCGGAAGCGGCGGCGCGGGGTGCCGAAGAGCTCGATCTCACCACCGGTGACGGGCACCTGGCCGATGACCGTCCGGACCGCCGTCGACTTGCCGGAGCCGTTGGCGCCGAGCAGGGCGACGACCTCACCGCGGTGCACGGTGAGGTCGATGCCCCGCAGCACGGGGCGCGCGCCGAGCTCCGCCGTCACTGCCCGCAGGGATATGACGGGGTCGGCGGGGTTGTCGGCCCGGGTGGCCTTCATGGCTTGCGCCTTTCCGTGCTGCTCCGGCGGTGCGGAGGGGTTGTCCGCGTCACTTGGCTCCGAGTGCCTTCTGCAGTGCCTGGAGGTTGGACTCCATCACCCCGAAGTAGTCGTCGCCCTTGGACTTCTCGGTGATGCCCTCGACCGGGTCGAGCACATCGGTCTTCAGATTCGCGTCGTTCGCGAGCGTCTTCGCCGTCTTGTCGCTGACCAGTGTCTCGTAGAAGACGGTGGTGACCCCGTCGGCCTTGGCCATCTCCTGGAGCTCCTTGACGCGCGCCGCGCTGGGCTCGGTCTCCGGGTCGAGACCGGTGATGGCCTCCTCGATGAGGCCGTAGCGCTCGGCGAGGTAGCCGAAGGCGGCGTGGGTGGTGATGAAGACCTTGGAGTCGGTGTTCGCCAGACCGTCCTTGAACTGCGTGTTCAGGTCGTCGAGCTTCTTGACCAACGCGGCGGTGTTCTTCTCGTATTCCGCGGCGTTGTCCGGGTCGGCCTTCTCGAAGGCCTTACCGACGCCCTCGGCGACCTCGGCGTACTTCACGGGGTCGAGCCAGATGTGCGGGTCCTTGCCGCCCTCGGCCTCGTGGTCGTGGCCCTCCTCCTCGGAGTGCCCTTCCTCGGCGTGCTCGTCGTGCTCCTCGGCGTGGCCGCCGACCTCCTCGCCGTGCTCCTCGAGGCTGGTCAGCGTGGCGGCGTCGATCTTGGTCTTGACCTCGGACTGCTGCACCGCGTCGTCGACGGCGGGCTGGAGGCCCTTGAGGTAGAGGACGGCGTCGGCCTCCTGGAGCTGCGCGGTCTGCTTGGCGCTGATCTCCAGGTCGTGGGGCTCCTGGCCGGGCTCGGTGAGGGTGGTGACGTTCACGTGGTCCCCGCCGATCTCCTCGGCGAGGAACTCCATGGGGTAGAACGACGCCACGACGTCGAGCTTCCCGCTGCTGTCGCCGTCCGCGGCGTTGGAGGTGGAGCAGGCCGAGAGCGCACCGAGGCCGAGTGCGGTGACGGCGGCGACAGCGATGCCGGTGCGTATTCGGGAACCGGGTCGGGAGGGGGCCAGGTTGCGGCGTACGTTCATGACACTCATTTTCAACAAATCTGGAAACGATTGTCAATAAATGCCTGGTGAACCTCCATGCGGGAACCGATTTGATCCGGGGGGTGCGAGCGCCGGTAACCTGAAGCATTCGCTCCTGAAGTGATGCTCAGAGCCCTTGCTCCGGGCAAGCGCTTCGTCGTCGTCGTAATGAAGAGAGCACCGTGGCCGCCGACAAGATCGACACCATCGTCAGCCTCAGCAAGCGCCGTGGCTTCGTGTACCCCTGCAGTGAGATCTACGGCGGTCAGCGTGCCGCCTGGGACTACGGGCCGCTGGGCGTCGAGCTGAAGGAGAACATCAAGCGCCAGTGGTGGCGCTACATGGTCACCTCGCGCGAGGACGTCGTCGGTATCGACTCGTCTGTGATCCTGGCGAGCGAGGTCTGGCAGGCCTCCGGGCACGTCGCCACGTTCACCGACCCGCTCACCGAGTGCACCTCCTGTCACAAGCGGTTCCGCGCGGACCACCTGGAGGAGGCGTACGAGGCCAAGCACGGCAGGATGCCCGAGAACGGCCTCGCGGACATCAACTGCCCGTTCTGCGGTAACAAGGGCCAGTTCACCGAGCCCAAGCAGTTCTCGGGTCTGCTGTCCACGCACCTCGGCCCGACGCAGGACAGCGGCTCCATCGCCTACCTGCGCCCCGAGACCGCACAGGGCATCTTCACCAACTTCGCGGCCGTCCAGCAGACCTCGCGCCGCAAGCCGCCGTTCGGCATCGCCCAGATGGGCAAGTCGTTCCGCAACGAGATCACGCCGGGCAACTTCATCTTCCGCACCCGCGAGTTCGAGCAGATGGAGATGGAGTTCTTCGTCAAGCCGGGCGAGGACGAGAAGTGGCACGAGTACTGGATGGAGCAGCGCTGGAACTGGTACACCGGCCTGGGTCTCCGCGAGGAGAACATGCGGTGGTACGAGCACCCGAAGGAGAAGCTCTCCCACTACTCCAAGCGCACCGCTGACATCGAGTACCGCTTCCAGTTCGGCGGCAGCGAGTGGGGCGAGCTCGAGGGCGTCGCCAACCGCACCGACTACGACCTGTCCGCGCACTCGAAGGCCTCCGGCCAGGACCTGTCGTACTTCGACCAGGAGGCCGGCGAGCGCTACACGCCGTACGTCATCGAGCCCGCGGCCGGTGTCGGCCGCACCATGCTCGCCTTCATGCTGGACGCCTACACCGAGGACGAGGCGCCCAACGCCAAGGGCAAGATGGAGAAGCGCACGGTCATGCGCTTCGACCACCGCATCGCCCCGGTGAAGGTCGCGGTGCTTCCGCTGTCGCGGAACCCCGAGCTGTCCCCGAAGGCGAAGGGGCTGGCGCAGACGCTGCGCCAGCACTGGAACATCGAGTTCGACGACGCCGGTGCCATCGGGCGCCGTTACCGGCGGCAGGACGAGATCGGTACGCCGTTCTGTGTGACCGTCGACTTCGACACGCTCGACGACAATGCGGTGACGGTGCGTGAGCGTGACTCGATGAAGCAGGAGCGGGTTTCTCTCGACCAGATCGAGGGGTATCTGGCGGCTCGGCTCATCGGTTGCTGACCGCTGCACGGTGCTTGTAACGGTGCCGGGTCCCTTTGAGGGGCCCGGCACCGTCGTGTTCCCGGTCATTCAATACCGGAAGTACTCCTGCTGGTCTTGTGGTTCGTGCACACTGGGCGCGACCGTAGCCGGGGCCGGGAGGCACGATGGTGGCGATAACCACGAGCAAGGTCAGCAGATGGGACCAGCACGGGCGTGAGCACACCGTCCGTGTGCGGCGGGCGGGCGTCCAGCGTTCGCTGGTCTGCGACACCTGCGGCTGGAGCAAGGGCGCGCAGTTCCTGCCCTGGCTCAAGGCGCAGGAGCATCTCGCGGAGGAGCACCAGGCGACCGTGGACCCCTCGGAGAGGGACTCCTGACCGCCCTCACCCGATCGTGCGCGGCAGCCGCAGACTCAGTCCCGTCGTCAAGGCCACGCCAGCCAGCTGCACCAGCAGCGTCACCACCAACGCATCCCGCATGCCCATGGCCGGCACCAGCGAGACGAAGAGCGTGCCGAGCGTCGCGACGCCCAGGGCCAGGGCCGACTGCTGGGTGGTGATCATGACGCCGCTGCCCACGCCCGCGCGCGCCGCCGGGACCTCGGAGAGGATGATCCGGAAGAGGACCGGAAGCTGCAGCGCCTGCCCCATGCCCGCCACCGCCGCGCCCGGCAGGAGCTCCACGAAGCCCAGGTGCGGCCAGCTCCGCCAGGCCGCGAGCACGATCAGCGCGATGCCGACCGCCTGGATCAGCCCGCCCGCGGTCACCACCCGTGTCCCGTACCGGGCGACGAGCCGCGGTCCCGCCAGCGATGTCAGGAAGAAGACGAGCGCCATCGGGGTGAGCGCGAGTCCTGCCGCCACCGGCCCGACCCGCGCACCCTCCTGCAGCGACACCGCGATCACGAACATGAAGCCGCTGAACCCGATCGAGAACGGGACGATCATCACCAGGCCTCGCCGCAGCGACACCAGCCCGAACAGGCTCGGCGGCACCAGCGGCGTACGCCCCTTGCGCTCCGCGCCGCGCTCCACCCGGTAGAAGGCGAAGGCCGCGAACGGGAACACGGCCAGCGCCACCCAGGTCCACAGCGGCCACCCGGCCGCGCGCCCCTCGGTCAGCGGCGCGAGCAGCGTCAGCAGGGAGACGGCGAGCAGGGCGGTGCCCGGTCCGTCGATCGGTTCCGGGCGCTCGGAGCGGGTCTCGGGCACGGCGCGTGCGGCGAGCGAAAGTCCCGCCAGTACGACCGGTACGTTCACGAGGAAGACGGAGCGCCAGCCCGTACCGGCGATGTCGGCCGAGACCAGGACGCCGCCGAGGATCTGCCCGGCGATCATGGACAGGCCCGCGGTGGCGCCGTACAGGCTCATCGCCCGTGCGCGCCGCTGCCCGGACGTCGCCGCCTGGATCGTGGCCAGCACCTGCGGCAGCATCAGCGCGGCCGAGGCACCCTGTGCCGCCCGCGCGAGCACGAGCGTCCAGGCGTCCGGCGCGAGACCGCACGCCAGCGAGGTGAGCCCGAAGGCGGCCATGCCACCGATGAAGAGCCTGCGCCGGCCGAACATGTCGCCGAGCCGGCCGCCGAGGACGAGCAGCACGGCGTACGAGACGCCGTATGCGGCGACGACCAGCTCCAGGACCGACTCGCTCGCGGCCAGGTCGTGGCCGATCGTCGGCAGGGCGACGTTGACGATGAAGAAGTCGATGAGGGGGAGTGCCGCGCCGAGCAGCACGGTGAAGAGCCCCAGGCCGCCGAGCCCGGGTGGGGCGGCGGTCGGGGTGCGGACTGCGCTTGCCAGGGTTGTGGTTCCGGATTCGCTCACGTACGCCAGACTGGTCCGGAACTCAGACTGGTACCAGAGTCTCTTTATCCTGGTAGAAGGAGTACCTGGAAACAGGCTTGGCGGTTCGGCAGGCTGGAGGCATGACCACCATGACGCCACAGACGATGAGGCCGCAGGCCAGGGAGCGGGAGTCCGTGGTGGCGGCCACGGAGACCGCGACCGCCAGGGAGACCGCGACCGCCAGGGAGAGCGCGGCGTCCACGGAGAGCGCGGCGTCCACGGAGGTCGTCGCGTCCACGGAGTTCGTGGAGTCCGTAGAGGTCGCTGAGGGAGCGGCCGAGGTGCGGCGGCACGAGCTCGCCGCGTTCCTGCGCAGCCGCCGTGAGCGCATCACGCCCGAGCAGGTCGGCCTGGCGCGCGGACGCCGCCGGCGCACCCCGGGCCTTCGCCGCGAGGAGGTCGCGCAGCTCTCCGCTGTCGGCGTCACCTGGTACACCTGGCTCGAACAGGCCCGGGACATCCAGGTATCCGTCCAGGTCCTCGACGCGCTGGCCCGCACCCTGCTGCTGGATCCCAGCGAGCGCGCCCACCTCTTCAAGCTGGCCGGCGCCGCCGACCCCGCGCCGGGCACGCCCTGCCCGTCGATCACTCCGGCGCTGCGGCAGGTGCTGGCGCAGCTGGAGCCCCTGCCGGCCTGCATCCAGAACAGCCGGTACGACATCCTCGCGTACAACCGCACGTACGGGCGGCTGCTGTGCAACCTCGACGCGATCCCGCCCGAGGACCGCAATGGCATGATCCTCGCGTTCACCAACGAGGAGTGGCGGTCGTCGATCGTGATGCTCGACGAGACGATGCGGCTGATGGCCGCCAAGTTCCGGGCCGCGATGGCCGGCCATCTCGCCGAGCCCGCCTGGAAGATGCTGCTCAAGCGGCTGGAGTCGGAGTCGCCGGAATTCCGCGAGGCGTGGGAGCGGCACGAGGTGCTGGGCGCGCAGAGCAAGACCAAGCAGTTCCGCAACGCCGACGTCGGGCTGCTCACCCTGGACCACACCGACCTCTGGCTGGGCCCGGCGCACGGCCCGCGCCTCGTGACGTACGCCCCGACGGACGCCGAGTCGCGGGAGCGGCTGGAGAAGCTGCACGCTTTGGCGCTCGCCGTTGGGTGAAACCGATGGCCGGCCCGCGACGCGGGCCGGCCGCGGTCAGGCCACCGGGTCCAGGAAGGTCAGCACCGAGGCGTCCTCCTCGATCAGCGGGGCGAGTGCGGTGTTGAACGGGCCGCCGTACGGGGCCTTCAGGTGGGCCTGGAAGGCGTCCTCGTCCCGGTACACCTCGAAGATCCAGTAGGCGCGCGGGCTCGACGCCTTGGTGTAGACGTCGAAGGCGAGGTTGCCGTCTTCCTCGCGCACCTTCTTGGCGTACTCCAGGATCAGGCGGGCGACCTCGTCCTCCGCGCCCTCGCGTGCGGTGAACTCGGCGAGCAGGGTCTTGTTCACGGTGTGGTGTCCTCCGTGGTCGGCGTGATGTGAGGATCAGTCGCGGTAGGAGTCGAGGTGCCAGACGCTGGCCCGGTCCAGCTTCACCGAGCCGTTCTCGGCGAAGACCTGCACCCCCTGGCTGCCGGGGTCGGGGAAGATCTGGTCGGTGATGACCGCTTCGCCACTGCCGCCGAAGACCTCGACGGACGACCAGTCGACGAGGATCCGCAGTTTCACCTTGCCGTTCTTGGCCTGCAGTGGTGCTCGCTGGACGCCGGGGAAGGAGCTGTTGAAGTCCACGGCGCCGGAGCGGGTGCGGTCGACGTACAGCTCCTGTGTCGTGGTGTCGTAGCCGATGGCGGTCTCCTCGCCGTCGGCGCCGGTGCGCACCTTGAGGCCGAAGCGTTCGGCGTCCTTGAGGGAGAAGGTGGCCTCGATGTCGAGTGCCTTGCCCTTGGCCGCGGGGCCGATCAGGGGCTTTGTGGTGCTCTTGACGGTGACGCCGGCCGCCGACGCCGGGTGCCCTTGCCGTAGGGACTCCAGGCTGCTCACCGGCTTGCTGGTCAGCCGGATCTGGCCGTTGATGGTGCGCAGGGCCATCTCCCGGGGGGCGCTCTGGGCGCCGCGCCAGGGGGAGGTGGGGATGGCGCCGCTGTAGTCCCAGTTGTTCATCCAGCCGATCATGTACCGCTTGCCGCCCGGTGCGTTCTCCCAGGACACCGCCGCGTAGTAGTCCTTGCCGTAGTCGGCCCAGTCGGCGCGCTGCACCACGGACTTGGCCGGGGTGTCGGCGGCGGTGAACTGGTCGGCCAGGATGTGGCCCCAGCCGGCGGTGTTCATGTCGACGATCTGGATACGTGCCTTCTTGCCGGCGTAGGGACGCAGGTCGAAGGAGGCCCAGTCCAGAGTCTCGCTGTTGGAGCCGGTGGCGCTCCGGACGACCTCGCCGTCGACGATCAGGTTGACGGACGTCTCCTGGGAGACGGGCTGGGCCTCGGTGTCGGACAGCATGATGTGGTCGACGTTGAGGTGGCCCCAGCCGCCGGTGTTGTCATCGACGATCCTGATCTGCGCCTTCTTGCCGGCGAGGTCGCCGACGTCCCACGAAGCCCAGTTGAGCGCCTCGGCGTCCTTTCCGGTGGTGCTGCGCACGACCTGGCCGTCGACGAGGAGTTCGAGGGCGGTGGGGTTGGCGGAGCCCGCGGGGTGGTAGCCGCCGCCGATGAGGAAGTTGATGTGCTTCTTGTCGATGGTGAATGCGGGCGAGGTGAGGGTGCCGGTCGTCGAATCGCCGTTCAGGTAGGTGTTGACGAGGCCGCTGCCCAGGAATCCGGAGACTTCTTGCTGGTTGGGGAGGGTGCCGGTGGCCGGTGCCGAGCCGAAGGCGTCTCCGGTCTTCGTCCAGTCGCCGTAGCTGCCGCCTTCGAAGTCGGCGAGGAGCGTACCCTCGGGTGGAGGCCCCTGCTCCATGACGGTACCGGCCTCGTGCGGGTGCCGTCCGCCGCCGACCTTGAAGTTCAAGTAGGGGCTGTCCACGGTGAATTCGGGTGAGGTGAGGATGCCGGTGGCGCCGTCACCGCTGTGGAAGCTGTTGGCGAGGCCCTTGCCGTCGAAGCCCTCGACGGTCCCCTGCCCGGCCAGTGCCCCGGCCGCCGGTCCGTCGCCGAACGCGGTGCCGGCCGGCGTCCACGTACCGAAGTCGGTGCCCTCGAAGTCCTGCACCACCGTGCCGGTGGGCGGGGTGTAGGTGCCCTTGTCCTCGGCGGTGAACCTCTTGCCGTCGAAGTCGCCGATGAAGTACTGGGCGGCCGAACCGCCCGCGATACCACCGGGGTTGATGTTGACGACCAGGACCCACTTGATGTTGTTCTCGTCCCCGTCGACCGCGAGGGGGAACAGGTCCGGGCACTCCCACACGCCGCCCGTCGCACCGGCCGGCCCGAACTCGCTGAGCAGGTCCCAGTCCTTGAGGTTCTTCGATGAGTAGAACCGCACCTTGTGCTCGGTGGACAGCGACACGGTCATCAGCCAGCTCTTGGTCGGCTCGTACCACTGGACCTTCGGGTCACGGAACTCTCTGGAGCCGATGTCGATGACGGGATTGCCCTGGTACTTGGTCCAGGTGCGGCCGCGGTCGGTGCTGTAGGCGAGCGACTGGGCCTGCGTGCCGCCGTTCTTGTAGGCGCTGGTGTAGATCGCCACCATGGGCGGGTTGTTCTTGGTGCCGAACCCGGTGGTGTTGTTCCAGTCGACGACCGCGCTGCCGGAGAACACCATCTCCTTGTCGTCGTGCGACAGGGCGAGCGGCAACTCCTCCCAGTGCACGAGGTCCTTGCTCACCGCGTGCCCCCAGGACATGTCACCCCAGGAGTTGCCGTTCGGGTTGTACTGGTAGAAGAGGTGATACTCGCCCTTGTAGTACACGAGGCCGTTGGGGTCGTTCATCCAGTTCTTCTCCGGGGTGAAGTGGAACTGGGGCCGGTAGGTCTCGGAGTACGGCGGGGTGTCGGCAGCGACGGCTTGGGGGGCGAGCGAGGCCCCCGACAGGGCGCACACGGTCGCCACCGCCGCGATCAGCCGCGTGCGGGCATGAGGGGATACACGTCCAGAGCTCATGGGGTCTCCTGTGCTGCGGCCGTCCACGCTGCGGAGCCTGCTGCCGGCACGGACGGACGGAAAAGTGACTCCTTGCCCGGCGCCGTCGTCCGCGGCGCCTTGGCAAGGAGGTGTCATCGTTGACTTGTGTCATCGATGACATCAAGTGGGCCCGATGATGGGGGTAATCCGGCTATCGCGTCAACGGTGCGGTCCTGATTCCCCGGCGCGGCTCGGCTGCCCGTTTATCCGCGCCCGGCTGTGGCGAGCCGCGCCAACTCGCTTTGCCACGGCGGGTTGGGACCGGCAACCGAGCAGGTCAGGGCTGCAACCTGAGTGGCGAACCGGCCGGCTTCGGCGACATCGTCGAGGCGGAGTTCCGTCAGTCGGCCGCCGAGGAGGCCGCGGGACCCGAGGTGGTGCAGCAGCCCGGCGGTGAAGGAGTCCCCTGCCCCCACCGTGTCGACGACCTGTGCCGCCACCGCGGGCACTTGTAGCCGTTCGCCGTCGAGTGAGGCCAGGGCGCCGTCGGCACCGCGCGTGATCACGACCAACCGGGCCCCGGCCGCGTGCCAGATGTCGCACGCCTGGTCGGGCGGCGTGCCCGGCAGCAGGAGTTCCAGGTCGTCCTCGCTCAGCCGGAGCACATCGGCAAGGTCGCACCAGTGCGCCAGCCGGGCGCGGTAGACCTCGGGATCCACCAGCAGTGGCCGGACGTTGGGGTCGATGCTGATGGTCGCCCGAGGGGCCGCCGCCGCCAGGAAATCCTCCACCACCGCCGCGCCGGGTTCCCGGACCAGGGCCAGGGACCCGGTGTGCACGCAGGCGGTCTCGGACAGGTCCACCCGCGCCAGCTCCTCGGCTGTCCACTGCCAGTCGGCCGTGTTCTGCGCATGGAAGGAGAAGGCGGCCTGCCCCTCGGCGTCCAGCTCCGCCACGGCCAGTGTGCTGGGCTCCGCGGCCGCGACGGCGCTCGACAGGTCCACCCCGGACGCCTCCAGGTGGGCCCGGAACAGGCGACCGAACACGTCGCCGGACAGTCGCGCGAGGAAGCGGGCCGGGGTGCCGAGGCGGGCCAGGGCGACGGCTGTATTCGCAGGTCCGCCACCAGGCAGGACCCGCAGGGCGAGTTCGTTCGAGGTGCTTGCGGGTTCGGTGAACGCATCCGCGACGCACTCCCCCAGGACGGTGATCTGGCGCGGGCTCATGGGCTGCTCTTCTCTGTGAACGCACGGGCGAAGGCGGACACGGACCGGGCATCCGCCGCGGCCGTTACGGACTTGTGTCGGGTGCAAGGCATTGACGTTGCCGGGAGGCGGAGTCCATCATCCTCGGCAAGCAGTGTCAACGATGACATATGTCAACGATGACACCTCGGGACGGCATGCTCCGATGCCGCCGCACCGCCCGCGATCCCGCAGGAGTCCTTCATGTCTCGCACCCCTCGTCTGCCCTCAGCCCTCCTCAGAGCCGCCGCGTGCACCGGCCTGGCTGCCCTCACCCTGACGGCCTGCGGATCCGGCTCCGGAACGGACACCGCCGGCTCCGGTTCGGGCAGCGTCAAGGTCGGTCTGATCACCAAGACCGACACCAACCCGTTCTTCGTGAAGATGAAGGAAGGTGCGGAGAAGGCCGCCAAGGCGGACGGCGTCCAACTGATGACCGCCGCGGGCAAGTTCGACGGGGACAACGCCGGTCAGGTCACCGCCATCGAGAACATGGTCGCCGCCGGGGTGAAGGGCATCCTGATCACCCCCAGCGACTCCAAGGCGATCGTGCCCGCGATCGAGAAGGCCAAGGCCAAGGGCGTCCTGGTCATCGCCCTGGACACCCCGACCGAGCCTGAGAGCGCCGTCGACGCACTCTTCGCCACCGACAATCTCAAGGCCGGCGAGCTGATCGGCGAGTACGCCAAGGCCGCCATGAAGGGCAAGACCGCGAAGATAGCCACCCTCGACCTCGCGCCGGGCGTCTCCGTCGGCGTCCAGCGGCACAACGGCTTCCTCAAGGGCTTCGGCATCGACGACAAGGACCCCTCGGTCGTCTGCTCCCAGGACACCGGAGGCGACCAGGCCAAGGGCCAGACCGCCATGGAGAACTGCCTCCAGAAGGAACCCGGCATCAACGTCGTCTACACGATCAACGAGCCGGCCGCCCTGGGCGCGTACACCGCACTGAAGGCCAAGGGCCGGGAGAAGGACGTGCTGATCGTCTCCGTCGACGGTGGCTGCACCGGCACCCAGGCGGTCAAGGACGGCAAGATCGCGGCGACTTCGCAGCAGTACCCGCTGAAGATGGCCGCCGAGGGCGTCAAAGCCGTCGTGACGTACGCCAAGGACGGCAAGAAGGCGTCCGGTTACACCGACACCGGCGTCACCCTGATCACCGACAAGGCGCAGGACGGGGTCACGTCCAAGGACACCGCCTACGGCCTGGAGAACTGCTGGGGCTGAGCCGCCCGCGGCCCCCGACCCACCGTTCGACACCCCCTCGGCGGGGCGGCCGGCCCCTCCTCCCCGACCAGGGACGGCCGCCTCCTTCTCCCCTTGTCCTCCGGCAAGGACTGACCAGGACTTCTGTCTCCCGACAAGGACTTCGCATGACCGCCACGTCCACGCCCCCGAGCACGTCCTCGCCGTACGCCGAGCTGAAAGCGCCGACCACGGCCCGCAGACTGCTCACGGCACCGACCACCGGCCCGCTGGTCGCCCTCCTCCTGGCCTGCGTCTTCTTCTCCTTCTCGACCGACCAGTTCTTCACGGGCGGCAACTTCTCGCTGATCGTGCAGCAGGTCATGGTCGTCGGCACCCTCGCCATCGGTCAGACCCTGATCATCCTCACCGCGGGCATCGACCTGTCGTGCGGTGCCGTGATGGCGTTCGGCAGCATCATGATCGCCAAGATGGCCGCCGAGGGCTCACTGCCCCCGCTCGTCGCCATCGCGCTGGGCATAGCCGTCTGCGGCGGCTTCGGCCTGCTCAACGGACTGCTGGTGCAGAAGATCCCGCTGCCGCCGTTCATCGTCACCCTCGGCATGCTCAACGTGGCGTTCGCACTGACCCACATCTACTCCGAGGAGCAGACGGTCACCAACCTGCCCGGCCCGCTGACGGCTCTCGGGCAGACCTTCCCGCTCGGCAATACCGACATCACCTACGGCTCGCTGGTCACCATCGCCCTGTTCCTCCTCCTCGCCTACGCGCTGAGCAGCACCGGTTGGGGCCGGCACGTCTACGCGCTGGGCAACAGCCAGGAAGCCGCGCGCCTGAACGGCATCCGCACCTCTCGCCTGACCATCGGTGTCTACACCGTGGCGGGCCTGCTGTACGGCATCGCAGCCCTGCTGCTCATCTCCCGCACCGGAGTCGGCGACCCCCAGGCCGGACAGACCGACAACCTCGACAGCATCACCGCCGTGGTCCTCGGCGGCACCAGCCTCTTCGGCGGACGCGGCTCGGTGCTGGGCACCTTCATCGGCGTCCTCATCGTCGGCGTCTTCCGCAACGGCCTGCAACTGATGGGCGTCGCCTCCATCTACCAGACGCTGATCACCGGAGTCCTGGTGATCCTCGCGGTGACCGTCGACCAGATCTCCCGGAAGAAGGCCCGATGACCACCACATCCTCCCCCACCCCCGTCCTGCAGGCCCGCGGTCTCGTCAAGCGCTACGGCCACGTCACCGCCATCGACGGCGCCGACTTCGACCTGCTGCCCGGCGAGGTACTCGCCGTCATCGGTGACAACGGTGCCGGAAAGACCAGCCTGATCAAGGCACTTACGGGTGCGGTGGTCCCCGACGCGGGCGAGATCCGGCTCAACGGCGAGCCGATCCAGTTCTCCGGGCCGCAAAGTGCGCGCGCCCACGGCATCGAGACGGTCTACCAGGACCTCGCCGTGGCCGCCTCCATGGACATCGCGTCGAATATGTTCCTCGGCCGCGAACTGCGCCGCCCCGGCATCCTCGGCAGCGCCTTCCGCATGCTCGACAAGAAGCGCATGCGCCAGGAGGCCGCCGAGCACATGGCCGATCTGAAGATCGGCCTGCGCTCGCTGACACAGTCGGTCGAGACCCTCTCCGGCGGACAGCGGCAGGCCGTCGCGGTCGCCCGTTCCGTCGCCTGGGCCCGCAGCGTCGTCGTCATGGACGAACCCACCGCCGCGCTCGGCGTCAAGGAGTCCGGCCAGGTCCTGGACCTCATCCGCCGCGTCCGGGACAAGGGCATGCCGGTCGTCCTGATCAGCCACAACATGCCCCACGTCTTCGAGATCGCCGACCGGATCCACGTCCACCGGCTGGGCCGGCGTGCTGCCGTGATCAAGCCCTCGGACTACTCCATGGCGGAGGTCGTCGCCATCATGACCGGCGCACTCACCGTGGACGCGGCCGGAGATACTGTCGTAGCGGATTCCGAGGCGGCGAAGGCCGCGGGACTCCAGGCCACCTGACCACATCACTCGGCACTCGACGGAATCCGGCCGAGGCCGCGGCCGGACCCGACGAGCACAGGAGACCGTTCCTCCATGGCTGCGAACCGCCGCCCCACCCTGGCCGACGTCGCCCGAGAAGTGGGCGTCAGCGCCAAGACCGTCTCCCGCGTCCTCAACGAGGACGGGCCCGCCTCGGCCCAGACCAGGGAACAGGTGCTCGCCGCCGTGGCCAAGCTCGGCTTCCAGCCGAACCTCATGGCCCGCAACATCCGCGTCGGCGGACCCGACACCACCATCGGGCTGGTCATCCCCGACCTCGGCAACCCCTTCTTCGGCGCCGTGGCCAGGAGCATCGAGGACACGGTCCGCGAACGCGGACTGACCCTGCTCCTGGGCTCCTCCGCAGACGACCCCGACCGCGAACGCGCCCTGACGGACAAGTTCCTCGCCCGCCGCGTCAGCATCCTCATGGTCGTGCCCTCCGTCGGCGCCGACCACTCCCACCTCAAGACCCACCGCACCGCGGGCCTGCCCGTCGTCTTCCTCGACCGTCCGGGAGTGGGCCTGTCCACGGACAGCGTCGTCAGCTCCAACCGTGCGGGCGCCCAGGACGGCGTCGCCCACTTGATCACCCACGGCCACCGGCGCATCGGCTTCGTCGGCGACCTCCCCACCAAGCTCTACACACGCCGCGAGCGCCTGGCCGGATACCGCGCGGCCCTGCAGGAAGCCGACATCCCGTACGACCGCTCCCTGGTCACCGATGCCCACGACCAGCACGGGGCCGCCGCCGCAACCTCCCAGCTCCTGGGCCTGGCGGATCCGCCCACCGCCTTGTTCGCCGGCAACAACATCGTCGCGCTGGGCATCATCACCGAACTCGCCCACAGTGACCGAAAGGATGTCGCCGTCGTCGCCTTCGACGACGTGGAACTCGCCGAGGCACTCGAACCGGCCCTGACCGTCGTCGCCCAGGATCCCGAGGAAATCGGCAGATCGGCAGCCGCCACCGCCCTGGCCCGCGTCGACGGCGACCGCTCCCGCGCCCGAACCATCACCGTCCCCACCCGACTGATCGTCCGCGGGTCGGGGGAACGGCCCGCTCCGGTGCTGCAGGAGGCATGACCAGGGAGGCGTGCTGCGATGCCGCCGAGTACGGTCCTTGCCCGAAAGGCGGAGGCGGCAAGACGGCGTGTTCCCGGTGTTCGCCGCCTTCTTCGTTGCCGACTCGGCGAGCGGCGAACCCTGAAGTACGCGTTATGCGCGGCCTGGCACCCCGGCCGTCTGCTGAATCTCCGCCGTCTCCAGGCGTTCCGCCGTGCGCCGGGCCGTACGGCGAGCCCATGTGCCGCTCGTCAGGGCGCCCAGGGCGAGGACGGCCAGGCCGCAGGCCGTGATGATCCACCAGGCGGGACTGGCGGCGGCGACGAAGCTGTCGCGGTACGCGGAGCTGCTCACGCCCGACGCGAGGACCGCGCCGATCACCGCGACGCCGAGCGTCGCGCCGATCTGCCGGCTGGTGGACGCCACCGCGGCGGCGACGCCGGCCTGGGCGCGCGGCATCCCGGCGACCGCGGTGTTGGTGATCGGCGCGTTCACGAAGCCGAATCCGACGCCGAACAGGACATAACCGATCACGAGCGTGGTGTTCGCCGTCTCCGCTTCGAAGGCCGCGAAGAGAACGCCGCTCGCCGTCATCGTCACGCCCGCGACCAGCAGCGAGAGCCGCGGCCCCCGGCTGCCGACCAGCCGCCCGGACAGCGGGGCGCACACGAAGCACATCGCGGCCATGGGCAGCATCCACAGGCCGGCGTGGAGGGCGTCGAGGCCGCGTACGTTCTGGAGGTAGAGCGTCGACAGGAACAGGAAGCCGCCGAGCGCGGCGAACGCGCTCACCGCGACCCCGACCGCCCCGCTGAACGGAGCGCTGCGGAAGAACCGCAGGTCGATGAGCGGTTCGGCGCGCCGCGGCTCGTAACAGAGCAGCCCGACGAGCGCGCAGAGTGCGACCGCGGCGCAGGTCAGGATGAGCGGTGAGGCGAGCCCCTCGGCGGGCGCCTCGATGATCGCGTACGTGAGGCAGCCGAGCAGTGCGATCACCAGCAGCTGCCCGACGGGGTCGGGGCGGCGGGGCTTCGGTGCGCGGGACTCGGGGACGTAGCGCCCCGTGAGTAGCAGTGCCGCGACGCCGATCGGCACGTTCATCCAGAAGATCGAGCGCCAGCCGACCGACTCCACGAGCAGCCCGCCGATCAGCGGTCCCGCCGCCATCGATATGCCGACGACACCGCCCCAGACGCCGATGGCGCGGGCGCGCTCGCGCGGGTCGGTGAAGGTGTTCG
The DNA here is from genome assembly GCF_001642995.1 of Streptomyces jeddahensis. Classification (GTDB taxonomy): domain Bacteria; phylum Actinomycetota; class Actinomycetes; order Streptomycetales; family Streptomycetaceae; genus Streptomyces; species Streptomyces jeddahensis. Next base: position 32,275 of record NZ_LOHS01000196.1, on the reverse strand, counting down.
TGATGATCGACATGGCGACCGGGTTGAGCATCGAACCGCCGACGGCCTGCACCATCCGGAAGACCACGAGCAGCTCGAGGCTGGGCGCGAGCGAGCAGAGCGCCGAGCCGACGGTGAAGACGACAAGCCCGGCCTGGAAGACCCGGCGGCGGCCGATGCGGTCGGCGGTCGAGCCCGCGAGCATCAGGAGCGAGGCCAGCACCAGCGTGTACGCGTCGATGGTCCACTGCAGCCCCGCGACGCTCGCGTCGAGGTCTCTCTGCAGGGACGGCAGGGCGACGTTCAGGACGGTGTTGTCGAGGCTGACCATCAGCAGGCTCAGGCAGCAGATGGTCAGGACGAGCATCTGACGGCGGTGGCTGAGCTCGGGCATGACGCACACGGTACTCCTGTAGTACGCCTAACTAAAGGCTTTCGGCCGACGCCGGACGTCTGGGCGACAATGAGGGAATGTCCACGCCGTCCACCGCGCCCACGCCGTCCACCGCACAGTCCGCTCCGTCCGCTCCGTCCGTCATGGCAGCCTCCACGCTCTCGATCGGTCCGCACACGGTCCAGCCGCCCGTCGTGCTCGCTCCCATGGCGGGTATCACGAATGCGCCGTTCCGCACGCTCTGCCGTGAGTTCAGCGGGGGCAAGGGGCTGTTCGTCAGCGAGATGATCACGACGCGGGCGCTGGTCGAGCGCAACGAGAAGACGATGCAGCTGATCCACTTCGACGCGAGCGAGACGCCGCGGTCGATCCAGCTGTACGGCGTGGACCCGGCGACCGTCGGCAAGGCCGTCCGCATGATCGTCGAAGAGGACCTCGCCGACCACATCGATCTCAACTTCGGCTGCCCGGTGCCCAAGGTGACCCGCAAGGGCGGCGGCTCGGCCCTGCCGTACAAGCGGAACCTGCTGCGCGCGATCCTGCGCGAGGCGGTCGGCGGGGCCGGTGATCTGCCCGTGACGATGAAGATGCGCAAGGGCATCGACGACGACCACATCACCTACCTCGACGCCGGGCGCATCGCCGTCGAGGAGGGCGTGACCGCGATCGCCCTGCACGGGCGGACCACCGCCCAGCACTACGGCGGCACCGCCGACTGGGACTCCATCGCGCGGCTGAAGGAGCACGTGCCGGAGATCCCCGTCCTCGGCAACGGCGACATCTGGTCCGCGGACGACGCGCTGCGGATGATGCGCGAGACCGGGTGTGATGGGGTGGTCGTCGGGCGCGGGTGCCTGGGGCGGCCGTGGTTGTTCGGGGATCTCGTCGCCGCCTTCGAGGGGCGGGACGACCTGGCCCGGCCGACCCTTCGCGAGGTTGCGGCCGTCATGGTGCGGCACGCGACGCTGCTCGGCGAGTGGCTGAACGACGAGGCGCGGGGCGTCATCGACTTCCGCAAGCACGTGGCCTGGTATCTGAAGGGCTTCTCGGTCGGCTCCGAGATGCGGAAGCGGCTCGCGGTCGCCGCTTCGCTCGCCGATCTCGAGGCGGGGCTCTCCGAGCTCGATCTCGAGCAGGAGTGGCCCGCGGGGGCCGATGGGCCCCGCGGGCGGACGTCCGGGAAGAACCGGGTGGCGCTGCCGGACGGGTGGTTGGCCGACCCCTATGACTGCGCTGGGGTGGGCGAGGAGGCGGAGCTGGACACGTCCGGGGGCTGACGCGCGGCCGTCGCCCCGCGGCGCCACCGCTGTGGGCAGTCGTTCCGCTGGGGCGGAACGGGTGGGCACAGCGGAGCCCTCTGCGCAGGGCGCGCTGTTCCACCCCCGGGCAACCCACCGTCGGGGCTGGCCGGGGGTACGGTGCGCAGCCCGGCGCGTCGGGGTTCCGCCTGTGCCCACCCGTTCCGCCCCAGGCGGAACGCATGCCCACAGGCGGCGGAGCAGAACCTACGCGCCCCCAACCGCCGTGAGCAGAGCCAACGGCGCTGCCGCCGAGCGGGACTCCCGTACGCACGCGTGCGGGTACGGAACCGGCGACGGGTGCGTCGAGCGGTCGTAGCCGGCGAGGACCTCCGGGAGGCGGTGGCCGTCGGCCGTTGCCGCGTCGACCAGGGCGTGGGCCACCGCCCGCGCCTCGTCGTGCAGCCCGTACCGGGCAAGGCCCAGGGCGATCAGGGCGTTGTCGTGCGGCCAGACCGAGCCCCGGTGGTAGGACAGCGGGTGGTACGCGGGCTGTCCCGTGGCGACCGTGCGAACGCCCCAGCCGGAGAAGAAGTCGGGCTCCAGGAGACGGCGGCCGACCAGTTCGCCGTACTCCTTGTCGAGCAGGCCCGACCACAGCAGATGGCCCGCGTCCGAGGCGAGCGCGTCGACGTGCCGGCCGTCGCCGTCCAGGGCGAGCGCCGGGAAGTCGTGCTCGGCCATCCAGAATTCCCGCTGGAAGCGGTCGCGCAGGTCGGCGGCCGCCTGTTCCAGCAGGTCGGCGTACACCTCGTCGCCCCAGACGGTGCGGGAGAGCTGGGCGGTGCGGCGCAGGGCGTCGTACGCGTAGCCCTGGGCGCCCGCGGCCATCACCGGGCCTGTGGCGCGGCTGCCGTCCGCCGAGCAGATGGCGCCCGGCGAGTCCTTCCAGTTCTGGTTGGCGAGGCCGCCTTCGTCCGCGCGGTAGACGAGGTAGCCGCGTGAGGTGAGGCCGCCGTGGTCCAGCATCCAGCCGACCGCCGCGCGCGCGTGCGGCTCGAGGCGGCGGGCCAGGGCCGCGTCGCCCGTCTGCTCGACATAGGCGCCGAGGAGCACCAGGAACAGCGGGGTCGCGTCGACCGAGCCGTAGTACCGGCCGTACGGCACCTGGCCGAAGTGCGCCAGCTCGCCGTGGCGCACCTCGTGGACGATCTTGCCGGGCTGGGCGACCGTACCCGCGGACGCCTCCGGGGCCTGCACCGCGGCCAGCGCGGGGAGCGTGGCGGCCGCCAGCTGCGGACGGTAGGGGAGCGCGAAGAGCGAGGTCAGCAGCGCGTCGCGGCCGAGCAGGGTGAGGAACCACGGAACGCCCGCCGCCGGTACGCGCAGCTCCTCGCCGTCGGGCCCGGTGGCCGGGACCTGCAGGACGGCCAGGTCGGACAGGCCCCGGGCGCAGGCCGCGGCCAGCTCCGGCCAGCCGTCGGGGAGGGCGATGCCGTCGGTGAACTCCCGCTCGATGTCGGCCAGGCGGGAGGCGGCGGCGGACGGGGAGTGCGGCACCTGCGGCTCGTCGGTGCCGTGCGGGCGGGCCGCGACGCGCAGGATCAGCTCGGCCGTGGCGCCCGGCTCCAGCTCCAGCGTCCAGACGAGGCGCCGGGCGCCTGTCCCGGTCTCCTCGACGCCGTCCGGCTCGGGCTCGGCCGTGACGGTGGTACAGGACCGCCACTCCCCGCGCCGGTAGCTGAACTCGACGCCGTCCTCCAGGACCCGCCGACTGCGGACGGCGCCCGTCTTCGCGTACGTACGGTGGTCGGAGCGCAGCTCGAACTGGTCGGTGAAGTCGGCGTCGACCGTGAGCCCGATGCGGACCGTCGCCGGGACGGGCCGGTTGGAGGCGATGCGCAGCGCCTCCACGAACGAGCCGTCCGCGACGGCCTGCTCACGGAAGAGCGTGTACGCGGGCGGCTCCTGACGGCCGCCGCGCGGCACGAGCACGCAGCGGGCCGTGCCCGCCGCCGCCCCGTCCGATGCGCCCCCGCCGTCCGGTCCGGGCAGCCCGTTCGGCCCGTCCGCGACCGGTGTGAGGACGTCCGGTACGGCCCCGTCGACCGTCAGCTGCCACCGGCTGAGATGCCGGGCGTCGCGCACGAACAGCCCGTCGGGCGAGGTGCTGCCGCGCACCCCGCTGATGTCGCCGCCGTGGCCCACGGCCGCGAACGTCCCGCCGTGCACGAGCAGATGATGCCGGTCCGTCATCGCCGGTCCCCTCCCTTGTCCTTGTCGAAGCCGTCGTGCTTTTCGAAGCCGTCGTGCTTGCCGAAGCCGTGGTACGCGTCGAACCCGTCGTGCTGGTGGACCTCGTCGTACTGACCGAGCCCATCGGACTGACCGAGCCCGTCGCGCTGGAACCTCCTGGCGCGCGCGTCGCCGTGCAGCAGATCGAGGGTGAGCGCGGCCGTCCAGCTGAAGCCGCGCGCGCCGCACCCCTCGCCCGTGTACGGGTCGACGTACTCAGCGAAGTCCGATGTGGCCGCCGTCCTCAGCAGCGCCGAGCGCAGGCCGTCCGCGAGCGGGCGCTCGCCGTGCAGGCGCAGGCCCCGCTCGAGGAGCCAGTTGGTGTTGAACCAGGCCGGGCCGCGCCAGTACCGGTGCGGATCGAAGGCCGGGCCCTTCAGGTCGTAGCTGGGCACCAGGCGTGCGCTGCCGCCGAGCTCGAAGTGCGGCCCGCGGGCGGTGTCCACGAGTGCCCTGGCGACGGACCGGGGGAGCATCGGCAGGATCAGCGGCAGCAGGCCCGCGACGCTGCGCGCCGGGACGAGGGAGCCCCGGCCGCGAGCGGCGGGGTCGCGCAGGTCGCGGCAGAAGAAGAGCCCCTCGGCCGGGTCCCACAGCCGCTGCACGAGGGTGTGCGTCAGCCGCTCCGCGCGCGCGTGCCGCGCGGTACCGGCCGCTCCCAGCTCGCCCGCGATCCGCGCCAGGGCGTGCTCGGAGGCGATCAGCAGGGCGTTGAACGCCGGGTCCTCGACCGCGAACTCCCCGGCCCCGTCGGCGTACCGCCCGTCGCGGTAGTCGGCCGCCAGCCGCACGTACCGCCCGTAGTCCAGGTCGGTGGGCCGGTCCTCCGCGGCGCCGTGGTCGAGGTCGGCGCGCCGGAAGGTGCGGGCGGAGGCGGGCTCCACGCGCGCGAGGGGCGCGTCCCAGGCGGGGCTGTTGTCCATGCCCTGCTCCCAGGGGTGGACGACCGCCGCGAGGCCGTGGCCGCCCAGGTCCCGGCGGTGCAGCAGATAGCGGTGCCAGGCGGCGAGCCGCGGATAGACCCGCGGAAGGAACGAGCGGGCGCGGGAGAGCTCCGGGTCGGCACGGTGCACCAGCCAGGCGGCCAGGGCGTGCGCCGGTGGCTGGACTATGCCGGACGTCTGTACGGTGCGCGGCGCGCCGGCCGCGCTGCCCGCGGTGGAGGAGCGCCAGAAGTCCGGGCTGGGGAAGTAGGCGTCCAGGGCGATGGCGGGATTGAAGACGATGTGCGGGATGCGGCCGTCACCCCACTGCGCGTTCAGGAGAGTCTCCAGCTCCACCTGTGCGCGCAACGGCGACAGATGGCGCAGTCCGATGGCGATGAACGCCGAGTCCCACGACCACTGGTGCGGATACAGACCGCGCGAGGGCACCGTGGACGTGCCGGTCCAGTTGGCCCCCAGGACGCGGGCGGCGCTGAAGTGCAACGACTCCGCGGAGTCCGCGGGATTGAAGGCAATCGCTCCGCTATGCGCGCTCTCACCACGGCCGGGCGGAGGGGGTGAGGCGGCGGTGCACACGGTGCCGGCGTGCCCGCTGCGACGGGCGGTGAGCTGGGTTGTGCGATCCACGCAGGTCTCCCCGAAGACGTACGGCCGACCAGTTCGGCAATGGGTACCGTAGGGTTACGTCTATTTAACACGCAAAACCCAATATGTAATGTGGAGTTGCACGACGCAAGAGGGTTCAGGAGGAGGAAACATGGCCGGGGGCCAGGCGAGCGCCGGAGACCTGTTGCATCTGGTGCGCAGTGGGCGCGCGACGACCCGCGGTGCGCTCCAGCAGATGACGGGGCTGTCCCGGGCCACGGTCGGCCAGCGGCTCGACCGGCTGTTCCGGGCGGGCTGGCTGCGCGAGGGCCAGGCCGGTCCCTTCGACAAGTCCGCCTCTCCGCTCGGCGGGCGCCCCTCCATTCGGCTCGAGTTCGACGACGCCCATGCGGTGGTGCTCGCCGCCGACCTCGACACCCGCCACGCGCGCGTGGCGCTGCTCTCCCTCGCCGGCGAGGTGCTCGCCGAGCACACGGGCTCGCTGCTCGTCGAGGAGGGCCCGGAAGCGGTCCTCGGCGAACTCGGCGGCTGGTTCGCCGACTTGCTGAAGCAGACCGGCACCCACGCCGACCGCGTGTGCGGCATAGGCCTCGCCGTGCCAGGACCGGTGGACAGCGACACCGGCCGCGTCGTACAGCCGCCGATCATGCCGGGCTGGGACCGCTACGACATACGGGGCCGGCTGCGCCGCGCCTTCGCCGAGCAGGCGGGCGGTGCATCGGACGTGCCGGTGCTCGTCGACAACGACGCGAACCTCATGGCGTACGGCGAACAGCGCACCGGATACCCGGACTGCTCGGCCTTCGCGCTCATCAAGGTCTCCACCGGCATCGGCGCCGGCGTCGTCGTCGACGGCGCCGTGTACCGCGGGATCGACGGGGGTGCCGGGGACATCGGGCACATCCGGGTGCCGGAGGGCGCCGACGCGCTCTGCAAGTGCGGCTCGTACGGCTGCCTGGCCGCCGTGGCCAGCGGGCGCGCCGTCGCGCAGCGGCTGACCGAGGCGGGCGTACCGGCCACGTCCGGCTCGGACGTGCGCGAGCTGCTGGCGGCCGGGCACCCGGAGGCGGTGCGGCTGGCGCGGGATGCGGGCCGCCGGGTCGGCGAGGTGCTGGCCACCGTCGTCACGCTGCTCAATCCCGGGGTGCTGATGATCGCGGGCGACCTGGCCGGAACCCCGTTCCTGACGGGTGTGCGCGAGCTGCTGTACCAGCGGGCGCTGCCGCGCTCGACGGCCCGTCTTGAGGTGGTCACCTCGCGGCTGGGCGAGCGGGCGGGGCTCATGGGCGCGGGGGCGCTGGTCGTGGAGCATCTGTACGCCCCGGAGCGGGTGGAGGAGCGGTTGCTGGCCCTGGGGCTGTGACGGCCCTGTGACGGCCGGCCGGCGCTACGGCTCCGGGTCCTGGGCCCGTCCGGATAGTGAAATCCAGCCCGCGTCTGTAGCGTGATTCTCGCCACCCTTGATAGCTGGTGCGCTCAGATGAGCGGATCTTGAGAGGGTCCACTTCTCCAAGGGGTGGCACTGAGTGCCATCGGTCATGACTTCAAGAAGTGGAAGCAGGTGTGAGTTCATGTGCTCACATGAGCGTTTACTCTCCATCTACGGGCGTTGATTAATTCAAGATCTAAAAACATCCAGGCGCAAACTTGAGGGGCCTCATCACTTTCGATCTACTGGCGGACGGGTGGTTACAGCCGTATGACGCGCAAGTGGACGTACCGAGGTGCCTTCGATCTGGGTATGTTCCTCGCCGTCAGGGCAGCCACCGCGTCCTCGAGGAGTCGAGTCCCGTGTCGGAAAACAAAGATCCCCACGTACCTCAGGGCGTGAAGTTCGTTTACGACTTCACCGAAGGCAACAAGGACCTCAAGGATCTGCTCGGCGGGAAGGGTGCGAACCTCGCCGAGATGACCAACCTCGGTCTGCCCGTCCCTCCGGGCTTCACCATCACCACCGAGGCCTGCAAGGTCTACCTCGACAGCGGCGAGGAGCCGGAGGCACTGCGTGACGAGGTGAGTGCACACCTCGACGCCCTCGAGCAGAAGATGGGCAAGAAGCTCGGCCAGGCCGACAACCCGCTGCTCGTCTCCGTCCGCTCGGGCGCCAAGTTCTCGATGCCCGGCATGATGGACACCGTCCTGAACATCGGGCTCTCCGACAAGTCCGTGTCCGGTCTCGCGGCCCAGGCCGGCGACGAGCGGTTCGCCTGGGACTCGTACCGCCGCCTCATCCAGATGTTCGGCAAGACCGTCCTCGGCGTCGACGGCGACCTCTTCGAAGAGGAGCTGGAGAAGGCCAAGAAGGCCAAGAAGGTCACGGTCGACACCGAGCTCGACGCGGCCGACCTCAAGAAGCTGGTCACGAAGTTCAAGAAGATCGTCAAGACCGAGGCCGGGCGCGACTTCCCGCAGGATCCGCGCGAGCAGATGGACCTCGCCATCAAGGCCGTCTTCGACTCGTGGAACGGCGACCGCGCGAAGCTCTACCGCCGCCAGGAGCGCATCCCGCACGACCTCGGCACCGCCGTCAACGTCTGTTCGATGGTCTTCGGCAACCTCGGCCCGGACTCCGGCACGGGCGTCGCCTTCACGCGCGACCCGGCCTCCGGCCACCAGGGCGTGTACGGCGACTACCTGCAGAACGCGCAGGGCGAGGACGTCGTCGCGGGCATCCGCAACACCGTGCCGCTCGCCGAGCTGGAGCAGATCGACAAGAAGTCGTACGACCAGCTCATGCAGATCATGGAGACCCTGGAGAACCACTACAAGGATCTCTGCGACATCGAGTTCACCATCGAGCGCGGCCAGCTGTGGATGCTGCAGACCCGCGTCGGCAAGCGCACGGCGGCCGCGGCCTTCCGGATCGCGACGCAGCTCGTCGACCAGGGGCTGATCGACGAGGCCGAGGCGCTGCAGCGCGTCAACGGCCAGCAGCTGGCGCAGCTGATGTTCCCGCGCTTCGACGAGGCCGCGAAGGTCGAGAAGATCGGCCGCGGTATCGCGGCGTCGCCGGGCGCGGCGGTCGGCAAGGCCGTCTTCGACTCGTACACCGCCGTGAAGTGGTCCCGGTCCGGCGAGAAGGTCATCCTGATCCGCCGTGAGACCAACCCGGACGACCTCGACGGCATGATCGCCGCGGAAGGCATTCTCACGAGCAGGGGCGGCAAGACCTCGCACGCCGCCGTCGTCGCGCGCGGCATGGGCAAGACCTGTGTGTGCGGCGCCGAGGAGCTCGAGGTCGACACCAAGCGGCGGCGGATGACCACGGCCGACGGCACGGTGATCGAGGAGGGCGACGTCGTCTCCATCGACGGCTCGACCGGCAAGGTCTACCTCGGCGAGGTGCCCGTCGTCCCGTCCCCGGTCGTCGAGTACTTCGAGGGCCGCATGCACGCGGGCGCCGACGACGCCGACGAGCTGGTCGCCGCCGTCCACCGGATCATGGCGTACGCCGACCGGGTGCGCCGGCTGCGCGTCCGCGCCAACGCCGACAACGCCGAGGACGCTCTGCGGGCGCGGCGCTTCGGCGCCCAGGGCATCGGCCTCTGCCGCACCGAGCACATGTTCCTCGGTGAGCGGCGCGAGTACGTCGAGCGGCTCATCCTCGCCGACACCGACGAGGAGCGCGAGGACTCCCTCAAGGCCCTCCTCCCGCTCCAGCGGCAAGACTTCGTCGAGCTCTTCGAGGCGATGGACGGCCTGCCCGTCACCGTCCGCCTCCTCGACCCGCCGCTGCACGAGTTCCTGCCCGACATCACCGAGCTGTCGGTCCGCGTGGCGCTCGCCGAGTCCCGCAAGGACGCCAACGAGAACGACCTGCGGCTGCTGCAGGCCGTGCACCGGCTGCACGAGCAGAACCCGATGCTGGGTCTGCGCGGTGTCCGCCTCGGCCTGGTCATCCCCGGCCTGTTCACCATGCAGGTACGGGCGATCGCCGAGGCCGCGGCCGAGCGGAAGAACGCCAAGGGCGACCCGCGCGCCGAGATCATGATCCCGCTCGTCGGCACCGTTCAGGAGCTGGAGATCGTCCGCGACGAGGCCGAGCAGGTCATCGCCGAGGTCCAGGCCGCGACCGGCGTCGAGCTGAAGCTCGCGCTCGGCACGATGATCGAGCTGCCGCGGGCCGCGCTCACGGCCGGTCAGATCGCCGAGGCGGCGGAGTTCTTCTCCTTCGGTACGAACGACCTGACGCAGACCGTGTGGGGCTTCTCCCGGGACGACGTGGAGGCCTCGTTCTTCACGGCCTACCTGGAGAAGGGCATCTTCGGGGTCTCGCCGTTCGAGACCATCGACAAGGACGGCGTGGGCTCGCTCGTGCGGAACGCCGCACAGGCCGGCCGTGCGACCCGCCCCGACCTGAAGCTCGGCGTCTGCGGTGAGCACGGCGGCGACCCGGAGTCCGTGCACTTCTTCCACGAGGTGGGCCTGGACTACGTCTCCTGCTCGCCGTTCCGGATCCCGGTGGCGCGCCTGGAGGCCGGGCGGGCCGCGTCCTCGGCGAAGGGCAGCGACAACCGCTGAGCGAACCGGTGGCCGGCGACGGTTGGCCGGCCACCGCCTGATCCCCCGGAGCCGCCGTCGGTCCCCGACCCTCAACCGATCGCCGGCGGCTCCGGTGCCCTGATGGAGGGGCGGCACCCTGTGCGGGGGTGCCGCCCCTCCTGCTTCATCTGCCGAGACTGTCGAGCTACGTCGCTGACCAGGGAAAATGTGGACGAGGCCGAGCTACCCGACCGGTGAGCCAGGGCCTGTCCGGTCGGCGGGGAGGAACACCGGACAGGCCCTGGCGGATTCAGGCGGACCAGGGGCGCATGCGGACGGTCGGGGTCAACCGCGGTTCGTTAGTCCCGGTGCAGCCAGACCGTGGTGTCCGGTGGCAGCAGCCCGTCGTTGTGCAGCGGCCTCGATGTGAGGAGGGGCCGGTAGGCGTCGGGGAGCGGGATCGGCTGGTCGGAGAGGTTGACCGCGCACAGCAGTCCGTTGCCGCGTTCGAAGACGAGCGTGCCGTCGGGGCTGTCCAGCCAGCGGAACTCCTCGCCTGCCAGACCGGGCGTGGTGCGGCGCAGGCGCAGGGCCGAGCGGTAGAGCTGGAGCATGGAGGTGGGGTCGGCCTGGTTGGCTTCGGCGGTGTAGGACTTCCAGTCTTCGGGTTGGGGGAGCCAGGGGGTGGCGCCGGTTGTGCTGAAGCCGAAGGGTGGGGTGTCGCCGGTCCAGGGGAGGGGGACGCGGCAGCCATCGCGGCCTCGGATGGTGTGGTCGGAGCGTTCCCAGGTGGGGTCTTGGAGGGCTTCCTCGGGGAGGTCTTCCACTTCGTACAGGCCCAGTTCTTCGCCCTGGTAGATGTAGGCGCCGCCGGGCAGCGCGAGCATGAGGAGGGTGGCGGCGCGGGCGCGGCGGGTGCCGAGGGTGCGGTCGGAGGGGTGGCCCTGGTCGCGCATCGGGTTCGTCACGCCGGTGTAGGCGCGGCCGTAACGGGTGACGTGGCGGGTCTCGTCGTGGTTGGAAAGGACCCAGGTAGCGGGGGCGCCGACGGTGGCGAGGTCGGTGATGCTGTGGTCGATGACCTCCCTCAACCGATCTGCTTCCAGGGGGCATTTGAGGAAGTCGAAGTTGAAGGCGGTGTGCAGTTCGTCGGGGCGCAGGTAGTCGGCGAGACGCCCAGGGCGGACGTGGGCCTCGGCGACGAAGACGCGGCGGTCGGGGTAGTTGTCGGCGATGGCGCGCCAGCTGCGGAAGATGTCGTGGATGCCGTCGCGGTCCCAGTGCGGGTGGTTCTCCTGGCCCTCGCGCGCCAGGACGGAGAACTCCGAGAGGCCCAGGTCCGGCAGCGCAGGGTCCTTGGCCATGCCGTGGGCCACGTCGATGCGGAAGCCGTCGACGCCCAGGTCGAACCAGAAGCGCAAGATCGATTCGAACTCTGCGCGGACCTCGGGGTTGTCCCAGTTCAGGTCGGGCTGTTCGGGGGCGAACAGGTGCAGGTACCACTGGCCGTCGGGCGTGCGGGTCCAGGTGGGGCCGCCGAAGGCTGCGTGCCAGTCGTTGGGCGGCAGGGAGCCGTCCTCGCCCCGCCCCTCGCGGAAAATGTACCGCTCCCGCTCGGGGGAGCCAGGTCCTGCGGCGAGTGCCTGCTGGAACCAGAGGTGGTGGTCGGAGGTGTGGTTGGGGACGATGTCCAGGATCACGCGCAGGCCGAGGTCGTGGGCTTCGGTGATGAGCTGCTTGGCTTCGTCGAGGGTGCCGTAGGCGGGGTGAATGTCGCGGTAGTCGGAGACGTCGTATCCGCCGTCGGCCAGCGGGGAGGGGTACCAGGGGTTGATCCAGATGGCGTCGACACCGAGGTAGGCCAGGTAGTGCAGGCGGGAGCGGAGGCCGGCGATATCGCCGATTCCGTCGCCGTTTTCGTCGGCGAAACTGCGTATGTAGACCTGGTAGATGACGGCGGAGCGCCACCAGGAGTCGCTTGTGTTGCTCACGTTGCTGGGTTCCTGACTGTTCGGTGTGCGTGTGGGGGTGAAGCAGGGGAGATGCCTGCGCTAGCCCTTGACCGAGCCCTGCAGCAGCGCCTTGACGAAGTGGCGCTGAAGGAACAGGAATACGAGGATCGTGGGCGCCATGATCAGCAGGGCTCCGGCGTTCAACAGGACCTGGTCGGTGCTGTATTTCGTGGTGAACGCCTGCAAGGCGCCGGCCATGGTGCGTTTGTCGGGGTCGTCGATGAGCACCAGGGCGAGCAGGAACTGGTTCCAGGTGGACAGGAACATCAGCAGGGCCAGGGAGGCGATCGCCGGGCGGGCCAGCGGCAGGTGGATGTGGCGCAACGCCCGCCAGGGGCCGGCGCCGTCCATGCTCGCGGCCTCCGACAACTCCCGTGGGACGTTGGCGAAGTGCGCTCGCATCCAGAAGACCGCGAACGGCATGTTCATTCCGATCAGCGGCAGGATCAGCGCCCACTGGGTGCCCAGCAGGCCCATCGCCTTGACCTGCTCGTACAGCGGGACGATGACGATCTCGTACGGCAGGGTAAGGGTGAGGACGAGGACCGTGTAGAAGAGGCGGCCGAGCGGGATCTCCAGGACGGCGATCGCGTACGCGGCCATCGTCGAGATCAGCACCGCGACGGGTACGACGCCGAGGACGATCAGGGTGCTGGACTTCAGCAGGGTGGTGATGTTGGCGACGTTCCAGGCGTCGGCGAAGTTGTGCCACTGCGGGTCGCTGGGCCAGCTCAGGCCGCTGGGGAAGGAGCCCTGGGGCGCGAGGGCGGCGCTGACCATGCTCAGCAGCGGTACGACGGAGTAGAGCGCCGCCGCCGCGATCAGTACCAGCCCGGGCGCGCGTCGGCGCAGTGTCTGTGTCGGTGCGGGCATGGGGTTACTTCTCCCGGAACAGGCGCTGGAGCGGGGCGACGATGGCGATCACGATCAGGGCGAGGACGACGGCGAGCGCGGAGGCCGCGCCGAGGCGGTTGTCGTTGAAGGCCAGGGTGTAGACGGCGACGCCGGGGACCATCGTCTGCGTACCGGGGCCGCCCTGGGTGGCGAGGTAGACCACGTCGAAGCTGGCGAGGGCGGCGATGATCGTGATGGTGACGCAGACGCCGATCTCGGCGCGGAGACCGGGCAGGGTCACGGACCAGAACTGCCGGATCGGCCCCGCGCCGTCGATGCGGGCCGCCTCGTACAGACTGGCGTCGATCTTGCCGATGCCGGCGAGCAGCAGCATCGTGCACAGGCCGGCGGACAGCCAGGTGCCGATGAAGCCGACCGCGGTCAGCGCCCAGGTGAAGTCGGCCAGCCAGGGCCGGGCCAGCGAGTCGAGGCCGATGGCCCGCAGGAGCTGGTTGACCACGCCGTTGTCGGAGTACATCCACGTCCAGGCCACGCCGGCCGCGGCGCCGGGGATGATCTGCGGCAGGAACAGCAGGGTGCGGGCCAGGGCGCCGGTGAAGCGACCCTGGAGCTGCCGCAGTACGGAGGCGGTGATCAGGGCCAGGGTCACCGGCAGGACGGTGAAGAAAAGAATGAGGTAGAAGGCGTGCAGCAGCGAGGAGAACTGCTCGGAGTCCGTGAAGACCTCGACGTAGTTCTTCATGCCCACCCAGGTGGAGGCGCCGACGCCGTCCCAGTCGTAGAAGGAGTACTGGATCGACAACAGCACCGGGCGGAAGTTGAAGACCCCGTAGAAGGCCAGGGCCGGGAGGGCGAACAGCCAGCCGGCCCACCGCCGGGCCCGGAGCCCGCGGCGGCTGCGATTCCGGCTGCGGTTCCGAGCGCCGGTGGCGCCCTCCTTGCGGCTGATGCCGAGCGACTTGGTCAGTTGCATGGTGGTCAGCTGCTCTTGAGGGCGTCGGCGTAGGTGGTCTGCAGGGTCTTCACCATCGCGGCGGGTTCGACCTTGCCGGAGACCAGCAGCTGGAGCTGCTGGTTGAGCTTGGTGTTGACCTCGGGCGTGGAGTTCTGCAGCCAGCTGTCGAAGCCGTTGTCGGCGGCGATCGCGGCGTAGCCGGCCTGGATCTGCTCGGTCAGCGTGCCGGACAGGGACGGCTTGCCGGCGCTCTTCGCATCGGACGTCAGGGCGGCGTAACCGTTGTCGACGGCGACCTTGGCTGCTTCCGGGGTGGTGAGGAAGTCAAGGAACAGGGCGGCGGCGTCCTTGTTCTTGGAGCGCGAGGCGATCGAGAAAGCGAGGGTGTTGCTGGTCATCCCGGCGTACTTACCGCCCTTCTCAGCGGGCGGCATCGGGAACACCCCGTACTTGCCCTTGAAGTTCTTGTCGATGGTCTGCACGATCCAGCTGCCCTGGAAGAAGAACAGGCCCTTGCCGCCGGTGAACTGCCCGTACGACGCCTCCTGGTTGATGGCGTTGACGTCGGAGGCGAAGTACCCGGCCTTGATCCACTTCTGCAGGGTCTTGGTGGCCTTCACGGCCTCCGGGGTGTCCAGGCTGGCGCCGGGCTTGTGGTAGACGATGTCGCTGAGCGCCTGGGCACTCATGTAGTCACCGAGCAGCAGGTTGTACAGGTGGCCGATCAGGCCGTCCTGGTTGGAGGCGACGATCGGGGTGATCCCCTGCTTCTTCGCCTTGGCCATGACGGCTTCGAGTTCGGCGACGGACGCGGGCGGGGTCTTCATGCCGACCTTGGCGGCCAGCTCCTTGTTGTAGAAGACGCCGACCAGGGGCCCGGCCGAGCCGCCTGCCTGGTACAGCGGCCCGGAACCGATCACGCCGTTCGACACCCGGCCGGGCGCGAGCGCGGATGCCGGGACCTTCGAGCTCCAGCCGTACGCCTTGTCGTAGGCGTCGAGGTTGGTGAGCAGGTTGTCCTTGACGCCGCCGAGGAGGTCGTAAGGCTGCACGATGTCGGGCGCTGAGTCGGAGGCGAGCACCCTCGGCAGGACGGTGTTGTAGTTGTTGTCCGCCTCCACCCGCAGCTTGACCTTGATCTTCGGGTACTTGGCCTCGAAGGCGTCGGCCAGGCCCTGCTCGTACGCCTGCAGGCCCGCCGCCGAGAACAGCGTCAGTGTCGCCGGGGTGTCGCCGACGGCGGTGTTCACCGCGGTCGGCGTCGCATCGGCCGGCGAGCCGGAGTCGGAGCCCGAGCCGGGCGCGCTGCACGCCGCCAGGGTGGCCAGCGCGGACCCGGCGGCCACGGCCGCGAGCGCGGCGCGCAGGCGCTTGCCGGCGGCGCCGGTGGTTGATCTGGCCGGGGAGGGGGTGGGGTGCTCAAGCATGATGCCTCCTCGCATCCATGCGGCTGCCGCTCACGGTCGGCAGACGGATTCTCGGCGTGCTTCCCGGAGGGCCGCAGGGAGGTGTCGGACTCATTCGGAAGCGTTTCCGTTGCCGAAAGACTGAGCGCCCAAGTCAGGGCTGTCAAGTAACGAAACCGCAACATCGTTTTGACGTGCTGAAACGATGAGATACCCCTCGCGAGGGAAACGGCTGGTCGCACGGAGCCCTTCGGAAGTCCTTCCGAGAGGAATGGAAGCGTTTCCCATTGTGGGTTAGCCTTCCGGCATGGCGCAGAATTCCCGGAAGATCAACATGGCGGACGTGGCCCGCAGGGCGGGCGTCTCGATGGCCACCGCCTCGCGCGCGCTCAACAACGAAAACGGCGTAGCCGAATCCACACGGCGCCGCGTCCTGGCGGTCGCCGAGGAACTCTCCTACGTCGTCTCCCCTGAGGCATCGCGTCTGGCCGGCGGCGCCACCGGGCGGGTCGCGGTGGTCGTGCCGCACATCTCCCGCTGGTTCTTCGCCACCCTGCTCGAAGGGCTGGAGGCGGTCCTGCGTGCCGCCGACCTCGATGTGCTGCTCTACCACGTCGACGGCATCGAGGACCGGCACGACTTCTTCCACCGGCTGCCGGCCAGACGCAAGGTCGATGCCGTCGTTGTCCTGGCCTTCCCCGTCGCGGAAGAGGAGCAGCGGCGACTGGAACTCATGGGCGTCACCATCATCGCCGCAGGCGGCCAGCACGCCCCGTACCCGAACGTGTGCATCGACGACGAGACCGCCGGGCGACAGGCCATGGACCATCTGATCTTCCTGGGCCATCGCCGTATCGCCATGATCGCCGCCGTCGACCCCGACCAACCGGGCGAACTGGCACCACCGGGCCGCTCCAACGCCTACTATGCCGCGCTGCGCGACGCGGGCATCCCCAGCGACGAGCAGCTCGTCGCCACCGTCAACTGGGGCGGTGCCGAAGGCGCCGACGCAATGGCCAGGCTGCTGAGCCAGCGCGAACCACCCACCGCCGTCTACGCCCACTCCGACGAAGTTGCCCTGGGCGCCGTCCGCACCCTGCGCCGCGCGGGCCTGCGCATCCCCGAGGACATGTCCGTCACCGGCATCGACGACCACCCCCTCGCCGAACTGACCGACCTCACCACCGTGCGGCAACCCGTCCGGCAGCAAGGCGAACTCGCCGGGCGCATGCTTTTGAACATCCTGCGCGGCGAAGAGACCGACCACGACGTCGTCGTACCGACCCAACTCGTCATCCGCGGCAGCACCGCACCACCTCGCTCGTAGCCGCGACACGCCGGCCCTCAGGTCGCCGGCCGCCTGGCGGCGCGGGCACGACGAAGGGCGGCACCCGTGCGCCACGGGCGCTGCCCACACGGAGGAGGTCAGGCGCGGAACGGCCCCGTCACCTCGTACGTGATGCCGCCGGACGAGCTGCCGGTCGTGCCGCGCTGCGACGAGAAGTAGAGGCGCTTGCCGTCGGGGGAGAAGGCCGGGCCGGTGATCTCCGAGCTCGACTGGCCGGTGATGCGCAGGAACGGCGCGACGATGTCGTCCGGCGTGATGATGCAGATCTCCATGTTGCCGCCGTCCTCGGCGACGAACAGGTCGCCGGAGGAGGAGCCGGTGACGTTGTCGACGCCGGTCAGCGGGGCGCCGCCGCCGCTGACGAGGGAGTCGTCGTAGGCCAGCTCGTAGGTGCTGTTCAGCAGGTTGAGCTGCCAGACGCGGTTGTCGCCCTTGGTGGTGAACCAGACAGTGTCGTTGGCGTAGTGGCAGCCCTCGCCGCCGTTGAAGATCTTGGCGCCGGAGACCTGGTCGCGGGTGACGGTGGGCGAGCCGTCGCGGTCGGGCACGGTCGTCCAGGTGAAGCTGCCGGAGGTGGCCGTGCCGGCCGTGAGGACCTGCAGGGTGCCGGCGGACAGGTCGCCCCAGATGGCCGGGATGAACCGGTAGAAGCAGCCGTCGCTCTCGTCCTCGGTCATGTAGATGACCTTGCGGACCGGGTCGGCGGCGGCCGCCTCATGCTTGAAGCGGCCCATCGCGTCGCGGCGGACGGCGGCCTTCCCGCCCCACGGGTCGGTCTCGTAGACGTAGCCGAGGGAGACCTCCTCGCAGGACAGCCAGGTGTTCCACGGCGTTGCGCCGCCCGCACAGTTGTTCCGCGTGTTGGACAGGATCCGGTAGGCGCCGGTGATGGAGCCCGAGGAGTTGAACTTCACCGCGCCGGCGCCGCCGCCGGTGCTGATCTCGGAGTTGGAGACGTAGATCCAGCCCGTGCCGTCGGCGAAGCAGGCGCCGCCGTCAGGAGCGTTGTGCCAGGTGTAGGAGGTGCTGCCGACCCGCTGGCCGGACCGGGCGATGACCCGGCTGGTGAAGCCGCTGGGCAGCTGGATGCCGTTGGCGTCGGCGGTGCCCAGCGCCCCGTACGGGCCGGGGCCCTTCTGGGCCGGGGCCGCGTAGGCGGCGCCGTGCATCAGGGTGCCGCCGAAGGCGGCGGCCGACGTGCCGATGACTGCTCCGCGCAGGAAGGTACGACGTTCCACTCTCGCTCCAGGGGGTGTCGTGACCGTCCCGGCACCGGGCGGTGCCGAGGGTCGAGCGTGGGGGGCCGGTCAGGGACCCTAGGCGCGCCGAGTTGACGGGTCATGGACAACGCATGACGCGATCCTGGCGCTGGATGGCCGAGAAGGAACCGTCCAGCCGTCGTACGGTGAAGTAACCACCATCGCCACAAGGGAGCTCCCCCATGACGGGCTGGAAGGCGAGCGACATCCCCGACCAGAGCGGCCGTGTCGCCGTGGTCACCGGCGCCAACAGCGGCATCGGATACGTCACGGCACGCGAACTCGCCCGGCACGGAGCCCGGGTGCTCCTCGCCTGCCGCAGCGAGACGCGCGGCATCGAGGCATCGGACCGGATCCGGGCGGAAGTCCGGGACGCCGACGTGCAGTTCGTCCCGCTCGATCTCGGCTCGCTCGATTCCGTACGGAAGTTCGCTTCCGCCTACGACCGCGACCACGGCCGGCTTGACCTGCTGATCAACAACGCGGGCGTGATGGCCCTGCCGTACGGCCGGACGGCGGACGGTTTCGAGACGCAGTTCGGCGTCAACCACCTCGGGCACTTCGCGCTCACCGGGCTGCTGATGCCGCGGCTCCTGGCCGCCCCCGAGGCTCGCGTCGTCAGCGTGTCCAGTGGCTTTCACGCGCTCGCCAACATCGACATCGACGACCTCAACAGCGAGGGCCGCTACCGGCGCTGGATCGCCTATGCACGCTCCAAGACCGCGAACCTGCTGTTCGTCCACGAACTGGCGCGCCGGCTCGCCGCCGTCGGCTCCGGCGTCGTGGCGGCCGCCGCGCACCCCGGCTACGCCTCGACGAACCTGCAGACCAAGGGCCCGAGGATGGAGGGCCGCAAGGCCGTCGAGCGCGTCGTGTCCCTCGGCAACCGGGTCTTCGCCCAGTCGGCCGATGCCGGTGCGCTGCCCACGCTGTACGCGGCCACGGCACCCGGCGTCGCCCCGGACTCCTTCACCGGCCCCCGCTTGCAGGGCTGGCGCGGCGCGCCCGCACCGTCCTGGCGCGCCCCGTGGACGCTGAACGACACGGCGGGCGAGCGACTGTGGGCCGCATCGGAAGAGCTGACGGGCGTCACGTACGACGCGCTCAAAGTGTGAGCCCCACCGGCGTCAGCAGCCGGTGGGGCTTCACCTGTTCGTCGCTCAGGCCGCGCACCCGCGCTTCCGCACAGCAGCGGGCGGGGCCCTCACCTGATCACGGCACGCTCAGGCGGCGACGCCCGCGCTGCGCACCTCGTACGCCGTCACCGCGACCTCCTCGTCGTCCAGGCACTTCCCGGACTCCAGGTCGAAGCGCTGCTTGAGCAGCGGCGAGGCGACGAACGGGCGTCCCTGCGCCGAGCCGAGCAGGCCCCGCGAGAGGACCGCCGCGCCCGTGAACGGGTCACGGTTGTCGATCGCGTACAGACGGCCCGACCGGTCGAGGAAGATCGCGGCCTGCCGGCCGTCCGGCAGCAGCGCGGCGACACCGCGGCCGGGCGTCAGACGCGCCAGGTCGCAGACCGTGAACCAGTCGCCGGTCCCGTCCAGGAGCAGCTGGACCTTCAGATCAGTGGTTTCCGGGGCGAGCGTCATCGGGTGGCGGTTCCTTCCAGGGGTCGGGTGCCGATCGTCAGAAGCGGCAGATCCGGCTTGATCTGGTCGCGCTCCGGGACGAAGCTGACCAACGGGTCCGGGGTGTCGGGCGCGTTCACGAAGGAGACGAACCGGGCGAGCTTCTCCGGGTCGTTGATGGTCTCGGCCCATTCGTCGCGGTAGTTCGCGACGTGGTCGGCCATCAGCTTCTCCAGCTCGTCGCAGATGCCGAGCGAGTCGTGGACGACGACGTCACGTACGTGGTCGAGGCCGCCCTCGATGCGCTCCAGCCAGGTCGACGTGCGCTCGAGGCGGTCGGCCGTACGGATGTAGAACATCAGGAAGCGGTCGATCAGCCGGATCAGCTCGGCGTCGGACAGGTCCTGGGCCAGCAGGTCCGCGTGGCGCGGGGTCGCGCCGCCGTTGCCGCCGACGTACAGGTTCCAGCCGTTCGCCGTGGCGATCACGCCGAAGTCCTTGGACTGGGCCTCCGCGCACTCGCGCTGGCAGCCGGAGACCGCCGACTTCAGCTTGTGCGGGGAGCGCAGGCCCCGGTAGCGCAGCTCCAGGTCGATGGCCATGCGGACCGAGTCCTGCACGCCGTAGCGGCACCAGGTCTGGCCCACGCAGGACTTCACCGTGCGCAGCGCCTTGCCGTACGCGTGCCCCGACTCGAAGCCCGCGTCCACCAGCCGCGCCCAGATCATCGGCAGCTGCTCGACGCGCGCGCCGAACAGGTCGATCCGCTGACCACCGGTGATCTTCGTGTAGAGCCCGAAGTCGCGGGCCACCTCGCCGATCACGATCAGCTTCTCCGGGGTGATCTCACCGCCGGGGATGCGCGGCACGATCGAGTACGAGCCGTTCTTCTGCAGGTTGGCCAGGAAGTGGTCGTTGGTGTCCTGCAGCGATGCCTGCTCGCCCTCCAGGACGTAGCCGCTGACGCCGAGCGTCGGCGCGAGCGAGGCGATGATCGAGCCCACTGCGGGCTTGCAGATCTCGCAACCGTCGCCGCCGCGCGCACCCTCGCGGCCGTAGCGGTCGAGAAGGTCCTGGTACGAGGTGATGCGCAGGGCGAGGACGATCTCGTACAGCTCCTGGCGGGTCTGGCCGAAACAGCCGCACAGGCCCTTGTCGACCTCGACACCGGACGCCTCCAGCTCGGCGTTGACGAGCTGGCCGAGGACCTTGACGCAGCTGCCGCACGTCGTACCGGCCTTGGTGCACTTCTTCACCTCGGGCACGGTCGTGCACTGGTGGTCGGTGACGGCGCTGCGGATCGTGCCCTTGCGGACGTTGTTGCAGGAGCAGATGATCGCGTCGTCCGGCAGCGCGGTCGGGCCGAGCTGGACGGACTCGCCGGCGCCGGCGGGCAGCACCAGCGACTCGGGCGAGACCGGCGGGACCGAACCGGTGAAGGCCTTCAGCGTGCCGTACGCCTCCGCGTCTCCGACCAGGATGCCGCCGAGCAGGGTTCCGTCGCGGCCGATGACCAGCTTCTTGTACAGGCCCGCGCGGGAGTCGGAGTAGACGACGTCCAGGCAGTCCTCGGTCGCGCCGTGCGCGTCGCCGAAGGACGCCACGTCGACACCGAGCAGCTTCAGCTTGGTGGACAGGTCGGCGCCGGTGAAGGCGGCCTCGTCCGCGGCGATGGTCGCGGCGGCGGTCTCGGCCTGCTCGTAACCGGGGGCCACCAGGCCGTACACCCGGCCGTCCGCTGCCAGTGCGCACTCGCCGATCGCGAACACGTGCGGGTCGTTCACCGTGCGGCACTGCTCGTCGACGGTGATGCCGCCGCGCTCGCCGACCGTGAGGCCGCAGTCGCGGGCCAGCTGGTCGCGGGGGCGGACACCGGCGGAGAACACCACCATGTCCGTGGCGAGTTCGGAGCCGTCGGACAGCTTCATGCCGGTGACCGCGCCGGACTCGTCGGTGACGATCTCCTGCGTGCCCACGCCGGTGTGCACGGTCAGGCCCATGTTCTCGATGGTGCGCAGCAGCGCGGCGCCACCGCCGTCGTCGACCTGCACCGGCATCAGGCGCGGCGCGAACTCCACGATGTGGGCGTTGAGCCCGAGGCCCTTGAGGGCGCCGGCCGCCTCCAGGCCGAGCAGACCGCCGCCGACCACGGCACCGGTCGTCGCCTTCGTCTTCGCGTACTCCTCGATCGCGAGCAGGTCCTCGATCGTGCGGTAGACGAAGCAGCCCTCGGCGTCCTTGTTCGGGACCGGCGGCACGAACGGGTAGGAGCCGGTGGCGAGGACGAGGATGTCGTACTCGAAGACCTGGCCGGACTTGGCGGTCACCCTGCGGGCCTCGCGGTCGACCGTCTCCGCCGGGTCGCCGATGTACAGCTCGATGCCCTCCTTCTCGATGAACGCCATGTCGGTCATCGAGAGGTCCTCGGGCGTCTTGCCCGAGAAGTACGAGGTGAGCGCCACGCGGTCGTACGCCGGGCGCGGCTCCTCGCACAGCACGACCACGCGGTGCGTGGCGGTCAGGCCGCGCTCGGCGAGCGCTTCGAGGAAGCGCTGGCCGACCATGCCGTGGCCGACGAGCACGATCGTGGGGCGGGGGCCGGTCCCCACAGGTGCGGTCGTGGACATCAGGAGCCTCCATGGTTGGTGAGCAGGTGGAGCAGGGGGGCGCCGTCCGTGGGGAGCGGCTCTGCTCCCTCCCAGGCGCGGGCGAGCGCGCCGACGGTGCCGAGTTCGCCGATGAGAACCCCGCCGACCAGGCGGTCGTCGCGGACGACGACCTTGCGGTACGTGCGGCGGGTGGCGTCGGTGAGCTGCACGACATCGTCGCCGGGCAGGGCTTCGGTCTCCCCGAAGGCGGCGAGGTCCAGCGGTCCTGTGCCCTGTTCGGCGAGGGTGAGCCGGGTCAGGGCGCGGGTGCCGGTGTAGCGCGGTGCGGGGTCCGAGGTGAGGAGCGCCGCGAGAGTGTCGGCCTGGTCGAGGGCCGGTGCGGCCAGGCCGTACACGTGACCGTCGTGTTCGGCGCAGTCGCCGATGGCCCTGATGTGGGGGTCGGAGGTGCGCAGCTCGTCGTCGACGACGATGCCCTTGCGAACCTCGAGGCCCGCCGCGACGGCGAGGCCGGTACGGGGGCGGACACCGCAGGCGAGGACGACCAGGTCGGCCTCGAGCCGGTAGTGGTCGGCGAGCTCCACCGCGTGCACCGTGCCGTCGGTGCAGTGGATGCCGCGCACGCGGCACTCCGTGTGGATCTCCACGTCCATGCCGGTGAGGTGGCGGTGCACCAGCTCCGACGCCTTCGCGTCCAGCTGGCGCTCCATGAGGCGCTCGCCCTGCTGGGCCATGACGACCTGGGCGCCGCGCTCGGCGAGCGCCCGCGCCGCGGAGACGCCGAGGAGGCCGCCGCCGATCACGACGGCGCGCGTCCCTTCGCGTACCGCGGCGGAGAGCGCCAGGCAGTCGTCCATCGTGCGGAAGGCGTGCACGCCCTTGGGGAGGTCGCGCGCACCCGGCTCGAACAGGCCGCGCAGCGCGGGCAGCACCGGGTTGGAGCCGGTCGCCAGGACCAGCGTCTCGTATGCGATCACGCTGCCGTCGTCGCAGTGCACCAGCCGGTCCTCGCGGTCCACGCGGACGACGCGGGCACGCAGCTGGGGGCTCGTCGGGGCGGGCAGCGCGATGATCTCGGGCGAGTACCTGCCCGCCAGCACCTCGGCGAGCAGCAGGCGGTTGTACGGGGCGTGCTCCTCCTCGCCGATGAGCAGGGCGTCGGGCCCCAGCCGCTGGGCGAGCCGGGCGCCCGCGGGGCCGGCGCCGATCACCACCACACGCGTTTTCGAGGTCATGCCTTGAGCGTGCGTCGTGGGTGTTACCCGTCGGCATCCCCTCTGTTTCCCGAGAGGAACGCTGCGCTCAGCAGTGGCCGGGGGCCGGTGTGAGGGTTTGCGCGAGGGGGTCCGATGTGGGGGCGGTGCGGGGTGCTCTCCGAGGCCGGTATGCCCTGGTCGCGGCTGTTTCCGGCCGTCCGGACCTCAAATGCGTCTCAAGCCTCGTCGTATTCCATGGACGGGACACTTATCGCGTCCTTAGGGTCGCGATCATGCCTGACATATCCCTGATGACCGTGCTCGTGCTCTGCCTCGCCGCGGGCGCGGCCGGATGGGTCGACGCCGTGGTGGGTGGCGGCGGACTGCTGCTGCTTCCCGCTCTGCTGCTCGGCCTCCCGGGCAGCACCCCGGCAGCGTACGCCCTCGGCACGAACAAGGCGGTGGCGATCGTCGGCACGACGGGCGCGGCGGTGACGTATGTGCGCAAGGCGCCCGTGGACGTGTGGACGGCGGTCCGGATCGGGCTCGCTGCCGTCGCCGGGTCGATGGGCGGCGCGTTCTTCGCGGCCGGAATGAGCACCGAGGTGCTGAAGCCCGTGATCATGGTCGTGCTGCTTGGCGTCGCGGCCTTCGTGATCCTCAAGCCCGCGTTCGGCACCGCCCCGGCCGCCGGTCCTGCGTCCCGCCGCCGCATCCTCGCCGCCATCGGCCTGGCCGGGCTCGGCATCGGCTTCTACGACGGGCTGATCGGCCCCGGCACCGGTACGTTCCTGGTGCTCGCGCTCACCGCCGTGCTCCACCTAGACCTGGTGACGGCCTCGGCGACGGCCAAGATCGTCAACTGCTGCACCAACGCCGGAGCGCTCGCGATGTTCGCCTGGCAGGGCACGGTGCTGTGGCAACTGGCCGCGCTGATGGCCGTGTTCAACCTGGCGGGCGGCACCCTGGGCGCGCACACGGCCCTGAAGAAGGGCAGCGGCTTCGTCCGCATCGTGCTGCTGACGGTGGTGTTCGCACTGGTGGCGAACTTGGCGTATGAGCAGTGGGTGGCGTGAGGCCGTGCTGAAGGGGCGCGGCAGCGCCCAAAAAGGGGCGCGGGGAACTGCGCGACCAGCCACGACAGCGCGGCAGCGAACCGACGGCGGCACACCGCGGCACAACCAACGGAGCGCTCAGCGGGTAGCGGTCAGGTGCGCGAAGACCACGACATTCCCCTGGTACCCCGTCTTCTTCGAATAGCCGCCCCCGCAGGTGATCACCCGTAGTTCGGGGCGGCGGGCGGGGCCGTAGACCTTCTCGTCCGGGAAGTTCCGGCTGTCGAACACCTCGATGGCGTCGACCGTGAAGACGGCGACCGACCCGTCCCGCCGGTCCATCTCGATGGTGTTGCCCTTCTTCAGCGCGCCGAGGTTGTAGAAGACGGCGGGGCCCTCGGCGTCGTCGACGTGTCCGGCCACGACGGCGGTTCCGGTCTCGCCGGGCGTCGTCCCGGCCTCGTACCACCCCGCGAGGTTCTTTTTCTCGGCCGGCGGTGCCTCGAGGCTGCCCGACGAGGTCAGGCCGAGGCCTGTGAGGGGCGCGTTCACGCGTATCGCGGGGATGCGTATGCGGTCCGGTGGCGAGGGCGGCAGCGGGGGCGCCGCGGGCGGTTCGCCGCCGGTCCCGGCCGACGAGGCGTCGCCGGCCTGCGCGGCGGACGGCTGCGGCGGCGGGGGGCCCTCGGTGCCGTTGCGTATCAGCCATATGCCGGAGCAGAGGGCGACGGCGGTGACGGCGGCTATCGCGGCGTCGGGGACCCTTCGGCGGCGGCCGGCGCGCGCATGCCGTGCCGTGCTCGTCCGTGCCGGCCTCGCCCTGCAGGGTATGCGCATGGGCACCTCCGGGTGGCTCGTCCGGTTGGCTGATCCGATGGCTGATGGTTGCTGCTGGTTGATAGGCGCTGGTGGCTGATGGTCGCTGGTGGTGGGCGGTCGCGGCTTGCGGTTGCCGGTCGCGGCTCGCGGTGGCCGCCTTTCGGGGTGGCCGCCCGGCGCCCGGCCGGATGCCGGGCGGCCGGATGCTGGGCTTCCGCGTCCCCTCCGGGCGCCGCGAGGGGCTACGGGCCCGGAGGGGGCGGGGTAGCGGTACCGGCGGACAGCGGAGGGCGTCCGTCAGATCCTGTCGCCTCTCGCCCGGCGATGCAGGAGCCAGGTACCGCCCGCGGCGGCCACGGCCAGCGCCGCCACACCCGCCGCGGTCTGCACGGGGTCGGGGCCGAGCGCGCCGCCGACCCCCGTCTCTACACGTCCTTTGGGCTGGGCCTGCTCCCCGGCCACGGCCAGGATGACCTTCAGATCGCCCGCCACCTGCTTGTCTCCGCGGAAACACTTCGCGACGATCTCGTACGTGCCCGGCTGCGCGGACGCCGGCACCTTGAACTGGCCGATCGCCTCCCCCTCGTGCGCGCTCGGCGCCAGCGTGAACATGCCCGCACCCACCGCGCTCGCGTCCCCCGTCGCCGTCTCCCCGGCCCCGCAGGCCTTGGTGTTCGCCGACACCGTTGCGCCCGGTGCCGTGGTGGACGGATACAGGTCCAGGGCGTTCGCGTCGCTCGCGTGGGCAGGGGCGACCGACAGGCCCGCCGCGGCGGCGGCGAGCACGGTACCGGTCAGCAGGCGGCGTCTGCGCATGGTGCTTGCACCTCCGAGAGGGCGCGGCCCGCGGCATCCCCATGTGCCGCCGAGTCGGTCGCGTCCCTGCCCTTCCGAGGTAAGTGGCACCCGGCGGCACACGCCTGCTGATGACACATCAGAAACCGCGCGGCAGGCGCTCTCCGGACACTCAGGAGCGAACGTTCCAGCAGGTCACCGGCGTGTCGGCGAAAAGGAACCCCAAAGGGCGCGGCGAGACGGTGAACGGGTGACGGACCCGCGCCGTCCGGCGCGTCAGAGCGCCTCCCACGGCACGGAGGGGTACAGGCCCGTCAGCCCTTTCATTGGCTTCTCGAGCTTCTCGCCGACCGTGAAGTGCGTGTCGTCGATCCGCCGTACCGGCGGCGATGTCTGCGAGTTCATCACAACGGCGGACGTGTACGAGGCCAGGCGGGCGAGGCGCACGGGAGTGTGGGGGGCGGGGGACGGCCGGGGTGCGCGGGCCGTCCCCCGCCGGGTCGCTCGCCGGGTCGGCAGGGGCGTTTGCCGGGCCGGTCAGCCCACCGAAACCGCCGACCACGCAGCGCCCACCGCGGCGTACTCCGCGCTCCCCGCGCCGTACAGGTCCTTCGCCGCGTTGAGCGTCGCCGTGCGGGCGCCCGCGTAGTCCGTCGACGAGGTCATGTAGACGGTCAGCGCCCGGTACCAGATCTTGCCCAGCTTGTCCTTGCCGATGCCGTTCACCGTCGCGCCGTTGCACGTGGTGCCGTTGTGCTGCACCCCGCCGATCGTCTTCGGGCCGCTGCCTTCGGCCAGCAGATACGCGAAGTGGTTCGCGACGCCCGACGAGTAGTGCACATCGAGGCTGCCGACCGACGAGCTCCAGCAATCCGCGGACTTGCCGTCCCTGGACGGCTGGTCCATGTAACGCAGGGCCGACCTGCCGAAGCCCGGCTTCACGATCTTCTCGCCGATGAGCCAGTCGCCGGGGTCGGCGGGGTTGGCCGCGTAGAACTCCACCAGCGTGCCGAAGATGTCGGACGTCGCCTCGTTCAGGCCCCCGGGCTCACGCGAGTACGTGAGTCCCGCGGTCTTGGACGTGACGCCGTGGGACATCTCGTGCCCGGCCACGTCCAGGGACACGAGCGGTCCGAACGTCGTCCCGTCACCGTCGCCGTACGTCATGCAGAAGCACTTGTCGTCCCAGAAGGCGTTGTTGTAGTCGGTCCCGTAGTGCACACGGTTGTACGACCCCTTGCCGTCGCCGGCGATGCCGCTGCGCCCGTGCACGTTCTCGTAGTAGTCCCAGGTCGTGTCCGTGCCGTACTGCGCGTCGACCGCCGCGGAAGCGCGGTCCGAAGCGGCCCCGTTCCCCCAGTGGTTGTCGGCATCGGTGAAGACCGCCGCGGGCGCCCGCTCCACGCAGAGGACGAGGAGGCAGGTGTCCGTCTTGTTCTGCGCGTCGCCGGTGTAGGTGCCGCCGCGCGTGGCGTCCTTGAGCTGGTACGACGAGCCGGACTGGGTCGTCTGCAGCGGCACCGTCCCGCTGTAGAGCGACTGGCCGTCGCCGGTCGCCGTCTCGATGGTGTCCCAGGCGTCGATCTGCCGGCCGGTGCGGGCGTCGGTGAGGACGACGCGGGCGACCGGGTTGCCGAGCGAGTCCTGCCCGGTGGCCTCGGTGCGCCAGGCGAGCTTGGGCTCGCCGTGCAGCGCGTCGACGACGAGCTGGGGCGTGACGACGATCTTGCGCAGCGTCTCGCCGAGGTTCACCGCGCGCAGGGCCGCCGCGGCCAGGTCCGCGGCCTTCGGCGCGGAGAGCGAGGGCTTGACGGTCGGCACGGCGATGTCGCCGCGCACGGCCCGGTCGGCGCCGCGGTAGCCGCCGTCGGGCGTCAAGTGGACGACGAAGTCGCCGCCGAGGACGGGCAGCTGACGGTACGTGCGGTCGTAGCGGACGTGCTGGCTGCCGTCCGCGTCGACGACGACGTCGCGCACAGTGGTCGACTGCGCGTCGGTGATGCCGAGTCGTCCGGCGAGCGAGGCGATCGCGGTCTGCGCGTGGCGGATCGCGTCGGCCCGGCTGGGCAGCGGCTGGTCGGCCGCAGCCGCGGTGGGGGTGAGGGCGCCGGCCAGGAAGGCGGTGGCCGCCACGGCGATGCCCGCGGCGCTGCGATGCGAGGTTGTCAGGGGCGCTGGGGTGCTCGGGTCCGGCGAGGTCGAGGTCGTCGGGGCCGGTGGGGTCGAACGCTTCGCAGTCGTCGGGCGTCTCATCGATCTCCTCGGCTGGGGCCCGGCGTCTGGCCGGGGGGCTGGGGACGGTGGGGGCTGGCCTGCGCGGTAAGCGCGCTGACGTTCGCTCAGGTTTACGAGCTCATGACATGTCATGTCCATAGCGATCTTGTGCCGCTGTCGTGGAGCTGTGGTGCGCGGGTGGGGGGAGGAGTGCAGACAGGCAAGGCGCGAGGAGGGCGCGCAGGCGACGCAGGCGGGGGGCGACAATCGGTTCGTGGACCGGATCTGCGGTCCCGTCGGACTGGACCGGCGATTCCGGCGGACGGGTTCGATGGGTTCGTCGGACCGGATCGGCTTGCGAAGGGAACCCGTACATGACCACGGCCGAGTGGCTGACCGTGCTGACCACGACGGACGACGAGGAGAAGGCGCGGCGGCTCGCCCGCGGAGCGGTGGAGGCGAGGCTCGCGGCCTGCGCCCAGATCCCGGCCCCCGTCACCTCCGTCTACCGCTGGGAGGGCACCGTCGAGACCGCGGACGAGTGGCAGGTCCTGTTCAAGACGACGGCTGACCGGTACGAGGCGCTGGAGTCCTGGCTCACCGAGGCGCACGACTACGACGTGCCGGAGATCATCGCCACGCCGGTGGCGCGCGGCAGCGCGGCGTACCTGGAGTGGGTGACGCGGGAGACACGCGACAGCGTTGGGTCTGGCGAAGCGGCGGAGACCGGGAGGGCCGGAAAGACGGGGGAGTCCGGGGCGTGATGCGCCTGCCGTTCTTCGTCTACGGGACGCTGCGGCCCGGCGAGTGCAACCACGACCTTTTCCTGCGCGGGCGGACGGTCGCCGAGGAGGCCGCCCGGCTGGCGGGCGCGGTGTTGTACGAGGGGCCCGGCTATCCGTACGCCGTCGAGGAGGACGAGGGCGTCGTGTACGGGGAGCTGGTGACCGCGGCGCCCGACGCCTACGACCGACTGCTGGCCGGACTCGACCGGTTGGAGGGCTACGCCCCGGGCGACCCCGCCAACCTCTACGAGCGCGTGGCCCGCCCCGTGACGTGCGGCGACGGCAGGGTGGTGCGGGCCTGGGTGTACGTGGCGGCGCCGGCGGTCGCAGCGGACCTACGAGCGAACGGCAAGCCGATCGAGGGCGGCGCCTGGACGGCTTCCTGAGCCACGGCGACGCGTGCGCGTGGCCGCACTCACCGCTGTGGGAAGGCGCTCCGCGGGGCGGAACGCGCGTGGCCGCACCTCACCGCTGTGGGCAGGCGTTCCGCAGGGCGGAACGGGTGGGCACAGCCCACGTCGTACGGTGCCCTGGGGTTTCCACGGTGACGCCGTACCGCAGTGTCCCTGGGCACCCGACGACTGGGTGGCCCGGGAGTAAGGGGCGTCACCCGACGTCGCGGGGTGCCGCTGTGCCCACCCGTGCCGCCCCTAGCGGCACGATTGCCCACAGCGGCGGCGGTCTGTGGCGGCGGCCGCTAGGCCGTCGTCGGGGTGGCCGCCAATTCGAGGCGTACCGCGCACGCCTTGAACTCCGGCATCCGCGACGTCGGATCGAGCGCCGGATTCGTCAGGGTGTTGGCCCGCCCCTCGCCCGCCCAGTGGAACGGCATGAAGACGGTGTCGGGCCGGATCGCGGTGGTGATGCGCGCGGGCGCGACGGCCTTCCCGCGCCGGGACACCACGGCAACCGCGTCCCCCTCCGCGGCCCCCAGCCGCTCGGCCAGCCGCGGATGCATCTCCACGAACGGCCCGGGCGCGGCCGAGTTGAGCTCGTCCACGCGGCGGGTCTGGGCGCCCGACTGGTACTGGGACACGACCCGCCCGGTCGTCAGCAGCACCGGGTACTCGGCGTCCGGCTCCTCCGCGAGCGGCCGGTGCGTGACCGGCACGAACCGGGCCCGCCCGTCCGGGGTCGCGAAACGGTCCAGGAAGAGGCGCGGGGTCCCGGGGTGGGAGACGGAGCCCGGCGCACTCGCGGCCTCTCCGCGAGCACCGGTGTCGCGCGGAATCGCGGCGTCCCTGGGAGCACCGGCATCCTGCGGGCTCGCGGCGTCCCCCGGAGCACCGGCATCCCGCGGACTTCCGGCGTCGCCCGCCGGGTCGTCCGGCAGTACGTCGAACGCGGCGTCCTCGCTGTCCTCCAGCGGCCCGCCGGTCGCCGGGCAGGGCCAGAACACGCCCTGCTCCCGCGCCAGCCGCCCGTAGTCGATGCCCGAGTAGTCCGCGGGACCGCCCGCCGACGCCCGGCGCAGTTCGTCGAAGACCTCCTCCGGGTCTGTGGGGAAGCCCTTCTCCACGCCCAGCCGCGAGGCCAGTTCGTTCAGGACGACCAGGTCGGAGCGGACACCGGGCGGCGGGGTCAGCGCCTGGCGGCGCAGCAGGACCCGCCCCTCCAGGTTCGTCATCGTGCCCGTCTCCTCGGCCCACTGCGTCACCGGCAGCACGACGTCCGCCAGCGCCGCCGTCTCCGACAGGACCACGTCCGCGACGGCGAGGAAGTCCAGGGAGCGCAGCCGCTCCTCGATGTGGGCGGCCCGCGGCGCCGACACCACGGGGTTGGAGCCCATCAGCAGCAGCGCCCGCACGTCGCGCCCCAGCGCGTCGAGCAGTTCGTACGCGCTGCGGCCCGGGCCCGGCAGGCTGTCCGGGTCGACGCCCCACACCTCGGCGACATGGCGTCGCGCCTCGGGGTCGTCCAGCTTCCGGTAGCCCGGCAACTGGTCCGCCTTCTGGCCGTGTTCGCGCCCGCCCTGGCCGTTGCCCTGGCCCGTCAGACAGCCGTAGCCCGACAGCGGGCGGCCCGCGCGGCCCGTGGCGAGGCACAGGTTGATCCACGCGCCCACCGTGTCGGTGCCCTTCGACTGCTGCTCCGGTCCGCGCGCGGTGAGCACCATCGACGACTCCGCGTCGCAGAACATCCGCACGGCCTCGCGGAGTTCGGGAACGGACACCCCCGTGATCCGTTCCACGTACTCCGGCCAGTGCGCCATCGCCGCCGCCCGTGCGTCCTCCCAGCCGGTCGTACGCTCCTGGATGAACGCCTCGTCCGTCCGGCCCTCCGCCACCACCAGGTGCAGCATCCCCAGCGCCAGTGCCAGGTCCGTGCCAGGGCGCGGCGCCAGATACAGATCCGCCTGCTCGGCGGTGCGCGTGCGCCGCGGGTCGATGACGATCAGCTTGCCGCCGTTCTCCTTCAGCTCCGTCAGATAGCGCAGCGCCGGCGGCATCGTTTCCGCAAGATTCGAACCGACCAGGATCACACAGCCGGTCCGCGGAATGTCCTCGAGCGGGAACGGCAGCCCCCGGTCCAGGCCGAACGCCTTGTTGTGCGCGGCCGCCGCCGACGACATGCAGAACCGGCCGTTGTAGTCGATCTGCGACGTGCCCATCACGACCCGGGCGAACTTCCCGAGCGCGTACGCCTTCTCGTTCGTCAGCCCGCCGCCGCCGAAGACCCCGCACGCGTCCGGGCCATGCTCCGTGCGCGTGCGGGACAGGCCCTCGGCGATACGGTCGAGGGCCTCCTCCCAAGTGGCCGGTTCGAGCTCGCCGGTGGCAGGGCGACGGACCAGCGGCTCGGTCAGGCGCACTCGGGAGGAGAGCAGGGCGGGCGCTGTGCGGCCCTTGCCGCACAGCGCTCCCCGGTTGACGGGGAACTCCGTGCGCTCCACCACGTCCACGCCGCCGCCCTCGTTCGCCGACAGGTTCATGCCGCACTGCAGGGAGCAGTAGGGGCAGTGTGTCGGTGTCAGGGTCGGCGTGAGGGGCGCCGTCGGCGGTGGGGTCGGCGTCGCGGGGGCAGAGTGCATGCTGCCAGCGTGCGTCGGGCGTGTTACGTGCTGCGGTGTGGCCCGTTACGCAGCCGGTACGGGGACCTCCCGGTGGGGTGCGGGGCGACGTGAGGTACCCCCGCGGGCTCCGCCCGGGACTGATGCTGCGCCCGTGCGGGTGCGCTCTGGTGCGCCACCTGCCGGTGGGTGGGGCGGGTCGTGCGCGTCTGCGGGTCCGCTCCGGTTCGCCACCTGCCGGTGGGTGGGGCGGGGCCGCGCCGGGATGTACGTCCTCGGTCTGGCGCCGAGCCGTACGTCGTCGGGTTGGCCCACACTTTGCGCCAGCCGCTGCGGGCGCACATCCCGCCACGTCCCCTTCGGCCGGAGGGCGGGTGGGCAGCGCTGCCGCTACCGTTGTGGGCAATCGTTCCGCAGGGCGGAACGGGTGGGCACAACCCACGACGTA
>NZ_LOHS01000195.1 GCF_001642995.1 Streptomyces jeddahensis | reverse complement strand
TCCAGTGCGGTTACTGCACGCCGGGGCAGATCATGTCCGCGGTCTGCCTCATCGCCGAGGGACGTGCGAACTCGGAGGAGGACATCTGCGAGTTCATGAGCGGCAACCTCTGCCGTTGCGGCGCCTACCCCAACATTCGCGCGGCGATTCGCGAAGTGACTACGGAAGGTTCATGATGCACCCCTTCGCATACGCCTCGGCCTCCGACGCAGACCAGGCCGTGGCCGTGGTCAGCGCTGATCCGAACGCGTCGTTCCTCGCCGGCGGCACCACACAGCTGGACCTGATGAAGGACGGGGTTCTGAACCCCGAACGGCTCATCGACATCACCGGCCTCCCCCTCGGCGGCATCACGCACACCGACTCGGCGATCCGGGTCGGCGCGCTGACCACGATGGAGGAACTGGCCGCCGATGCCGTGGTCGGAGAGCGGCTGCCGTTCATCCGAGAGGCTCTTCTGCTCGGCGCCTCGACCCAGTTGCGCAACATGGCCACTATCGGCGGCAACCTGCTGCAGCGAGCCAGGTGCCGCTACTTCAGAGACCCGACCGTCGCGGCCTGCAACAAGCGCAATCCCGGCTCGGGATGCGCTGCCATCAAGGGAATCCAGCGGATGCACGCCATCCTCGGCACCAGCGACCACTGCATCGCCCTGCACGCCTCGGACGTCGCGGTACCGCTGACCGCGCTCGACGCGATCGTCCACGTCCAGGGCGCGGACGGCCCACGGTCGATCCCCCTGACGCAGTTCTACCTGCCGCCGGGCGACACGCCGCACGTGGAGAACGTGCTGCGGCACGGTGAGCTGATCACCGCGATCGAGATCCCGCTGCTTCCCGAAGGAGCGCGGTCTCACTACATCAAGGTCCGTGACCGTGTCTCCTACGAGTTCGCCCTGACCTCGGCCGGCGTCGCTCTGGTCATCGAGGACGGCGTCATCCAGGAGGCGCGGGTGGCGCTGGGCGGGGTGGGCACCATCCCCTGGCGCGCCTGGGGCGCCGAGGACGTCCTGCGAGGGGCCCGTGCGGATGCCGGCGTCTTCCGCAGCGCGGCGGAGGCCGCACTCGAAGGTGCCAGGCCCCTGCCTGGCACCGCATTCAAGGTGGAGTTGGCCAAGCGCACTCTCGTGCGCACGCTGGATACCGTTGCAGGAGCGCTGTCATGACGACTCTCGAAACCGGCAAGATCGTCGGGGCGGGCCTGGACCGCGTGGACGCCCCGCTGAAGGTGACCGGATCGGCTCAGTACCCCAACGACTTCTCCTTCCCCGGTATGGTGCACGCCGCCCTGGTGGGCAGCACCATCGCTGCCGGGCGCATCCGCAGCATCGACGTAGCCGAGGCCCTGGCGGCGCCGGGTGTGCTGACCGTTATCACCCACCTGTCCGCGCCGAAGCTGGAACGTGGCCCGATGACGCTGCTGGGCGGATCGCCTCCGGC
>NZ_LOHS01000194.1 GCF_001642995.1 Streptomyces jeddahensis | reverse complement strand
CCCTCGGGCTCGGCAGGGCCCAGCGGCAGACGACGAACTGCGGTCGGTGGAGTCTTAATGACCGAGTCAAGCTGCTGTAGCGGTGCGTGTCCTTGCTGGTGGACTGGTGGTGAAGGGGCGGTCGTCACGTAGCAGGGCCCAGAGGACGTCGACGCGGCGGCGGGCGAGGGCGATGACAGCCTGGACGTGCTTGCAGCCCTCGCCGCGCTTTTTGAGGTAGTAATCGCGGTTGGGGCCTTCGCGGATGATGCTGGTGTGCGCGGAGAGGTAGAACACCCGGCGCAGGCGGCGGTTGTAGCGTTTGGGCCGGTGCAGGTTGCCGGTGCGGCGTCCGGAATCGCGTGGAACGGGCACCAGGCCGCCGAGGCCAGGTGGCCGGCATCCGTGTAGGAGGCCAGGTCACCCGCGGCAACGACGAACTCGGCTCCGAGGATAGGGCCCATCCCGGGCAGGGACTCGATGATCTCCGCCTGCGGGTGGGCGCGGAAGGTCTGGCGGATCTGGCCGTCGATGCGCTTGAGACGGTCGTCCAGGGCCAGGATCTGCGTAGCGAGGTCGGCGACGATCTGTGCAGCGATGTCCTGGCCGGGCAGTGCGGTGTGCTGGGCCTTGGCCGCTTCCAGGGCGGTGGATGCGACCCGTGCGCGGGCCTTGACGCCACCGTCCGGAAGGCCCGGGCCGGAGGCCGCCAAGAAGAAGGCCGACAAGCCTTCTGGCACGAATCTGGCACGCGGCGAGTGATCACCGCACACAACAACAAGGTCCAGGTCTCTGACCTGGGCCTTACCACTGGAGCGGGTGACGAGAATCGAACTCGCGCTCTCAGCTTGGAAAGCGACGGCGCTTGCGCGGTCACATGGCTGCTGACCTGCGTGGACATGGTGTGCTGGCGCTGTTGCGCGGGCCAGGTCGCACCACTGTTGTCCGTGGTTGACCGTTCTTACGGGCACGCTGTGGGCACGGATTCGAGGAACAGTGGTCGGCGGGCGTGCACGAGCGGGCTCCGCGCTTGGCTAGGCTGGTCGGATGTCCGACTCCGGGGAGCCTTCGCGCGTGCACAGGTTGTCCGGCGAAGTGCGCACGGGCGCTCAGCCGGGAATGCCGGGGTTCGACTCATCCCGCCCCCACTCGGAGGAACCGAGCGGATAGTTGTACGCGGGCCGTCCCACGTTCCCGCTCGTCCGGAAGGGCTTGCCGTTGTCGTCGACGCGTATGGTGCCCCGCTGGTCACCGCTGGACCAGTCCAGCTCCAGGTACCAGCTCACGTTGTGCGCCCGCGCGTCCGCGAAGATGTAGAAGACCTCGGGATCGGACTCACTCACCTTGTACGGGAAGTCGCGCTGACCGGCCTTGGGGGAGAGCGCGGGCCGCCCGGCATCGAGGTCCACCCCGAATGCCGTCGTCTCCACGCCGCCACCGCACCCGACGCCCATCGCGAAGTCGTTCCAGGCGAGCGGCGCGCTCTTCTCCACCACCCGCACGTGCAGTTCCTCCAGGACGACGGTGGCCTTCCCGGTGCCCTGCACGGTCAGCGCGAGCATCTGCTCCCCGGCGGCGACCCCGCCGAGCGCGGTGACCCACCCGCGCGCGTCCGGCTCACCCGGCGGCGGAGGCACCTGCTCGGGCTGCCGGTCGACCAGGTAGTGCTGGCTGCACGGGTCTTCCCACTTGTACGGATTGACGGCGACGGTGGGTGCGGTGGCCCCGCTCTCGGAACCGCCGCCCCGGGCCGCCGCCCCGGCCCCACTGCTCCCGGAGGCGGAGGCGGGAGCCGTGGGAGTGCCGCTGCGTGAGGTGGATGGCGAGGCCGATCTGCCCTTCGCGCCGGCCGGCTCGGAGGCGCCGGGGTTTTCGTCGACGGAATCGACGGAGCCGGCGGACTGGGAGCCAGCCCCCATGGACTGCGTCCCGCCCCGGTCGTCATCCCCCTCGCCGGGCACACCATTCACCACGAGCGCGGCCGACACGAGGACGGCGGCCAAGGCGGCCACGGCGGCCCCGGCGGCCCCGGCGGGAACGACGGTACGCCGCCGCGCCACGGGAGCCTCCGCCAAGGGCCGCCGCTCACCCTCGGGACGGGCCTCGGCCGCTGCTGCTTCGGTCCCCGACGTCTCGGCCCCGGCCTTCGCTGCCCCAGGCCCGGTCTCGTCCGCCCCGGCCCCGGCCTCCGCCGCTGTCCGCGCCCGCGGTTCCTCCTCCGCAGGGGCCCCGCCCGCCTTCTGCCTCCGCCGGTCATCCGCGAGCACCCACCGCCGATGCAGTTCCACCAGTTCCTCGGGCGTCGCCTTGCACACCCGCGCGAACCGTTCCACGGGCGCGTAGTCCGTCGGTACGGCGTCCCCGTTGACGTACCGGTGAAGCGTGGACGCACTCGTGTGCAGCCGCTTCCCGAGCACCCCGTAACTGAGCCCGGACCGCTCCTTCAACCGGCCCAACAGCTCCGAGAACTCGTCCCCCGCCACCGTTCCTCCCTCTCCCCACGTCCCGGACCCCCATTCCAGGGGGAGGTCATTCCCCCAGGTCAGAGCCATCGCAAGCGTTCCAGCGTCCCGGATACCCCGGCAGCCGTGGCGGCCGGGACGGACCACCGCACAAGCTTGGGCCATCCAAGCACGCCGCTCCCGGCACGCCGTTTCCGGCACCCCGTCGAGCGGCCCATGCCAACACCCGTCCGCACAAGGGGGATCACATGTCCACACGCACCCACCGCACCCGCATGCTCGTCGCCGCCGCGCTCACGGCCGCCACGCTGATGGTGACGGCATGCAACAGTGGAGAGGGCGTCCAGGACGAGGGGGCATCTGCAGGATCGACGTCCACGTCGGCGCCCACGGCCTCCACCACGCCCTCGCCCAAGGCGAGCGGGGGGACCTCCACGGGGACGGGTCAGACCGACTCGGCGGGCTCGACCTCCGAAGGCTCGACCGGCGGCACGGCCGGTTCGAGCGGCACAACAGGCTCCTCGGACTCGTCGGGTTCCACGGGCTCCAAGGACTCGGAGCCCACAAGGACCCCCTGCTCCCCCGCCTCCACCCGGACGACCGCCACGGAGGTCTCCCGCCCCCTGAACCACCTTCTCCTCACCGTCACCAACACCGGCTCGAAGAACTGCAACCTCACCGGCTATCCGGCGGTCCGATTCGGCGAGGCCCAGTCCGTCCCGCCGGCCTTCGAGGACTCCAAGCCGCAGGCGGTGGTCACGCTGGCCCCTGGCGAGTCGGGCTATGCGAGCGTCCTTCTCTCGGCCGCCGACGGCAGTGGCTCGGGCGGCTACACGGCCAAGTCCCTCGCGGTCTACTTCGACAAGAGCGCGAGCGCCGCCGCCCACCCGTCACTCCCCGCGAAGGGCGTGTACGTCGACGACTCGATCCGCGTCTCGTACTGGCAGTCGACCATGGCCGACGCCCTGGACTACTGATCACAGCGGACAACGAGAAGGCCCGGGTCGGATGACCCGGGCCTTGGTCGTGGAGCGGGTGACGAGAATCGACCTCGCGCTCTCAGCTTGGGAAGCGACGGCGCTTGAGTGGCCTCTACTGCTCTGACCTGCGGAGATGTCAGGTGTCGAAGTGGCTGTTCTGTTCGGATCGAACCCTTGTTGACCGTGGTTGACCGCCCTTACGGGCACGCTAGGGCACCGGACCGCAGAACGCGCGAGGAACGTATCTGTGGTGCCGCTTCCATGCGCTGGAGGCTTGGCCTCCGTGCCAGCTGAATGGCGCCGTCGCGAGTGCACATGGATGCCGTCTCACGGAGTTCGTGCTCCGCCGTCGGCCGCGAGTGGACTCAGTGCGTGAAGGGCCGAGAAGGATCTCGGAGGGTTGGCCGGCCGAGATCCCTCATCCGTGGGGGCGACGAGTCGCCTGGCGAACTGCGGTGACTCGGTCGTCCTGGTTCTGCTGCTCCTCCTCGCCTCGGCGATACGGGTCCGCCTTGCACATCGCCCGGACAGCCCGGCGACGGGAGCGCGCGCAGATTGAAGCGGGTACTCGGCCATGGCGGGGCCGCAGGCCGTTGTGCCTGCGGCCCCGCTCGGGCGTTGGGGTCAGGACGGGTCGCCGTACTGGAGGCCGCGTCCGTTGGTGCCGACGTAGACGCGGCCGTAGGTGTCGGGGTCGCCGGTGATGATGCCGAGGCTGCCGATGGCGCCCCACTGGTGGGCGTCGTCGTTGATGCGGAGCCAGGTGGCGCCCTTGTCGGTGGAGCGGAAGACTCCGGTGACGTCCTTGACGGTGCCGATCAGGTACAGGGCCTGGTAGCTGGTGCCCGGCTTGGCCTTGCCGAAGCCGAGGGCGGAGGCGGACTGCACCGACCTGAGCGTGGTGAAGGTCCGGCCGCCGTCGGTGGAGTGCAGCAGCCCCTTGTCACCGCCGGCGATCCACAGGTCCCCGGCGATGCCCGGGACGGCCGTGAGTCGGCCGGAGGGCAGGTTGCCGGCGCGGGCGGTGAACGTCGCGCCGCCGTCGGTGCTGGCGTAGAGCGTGCCGCCGGACAGTGAGTAGAAGGTCTTGGCCGAGGAGCGGTCGGCGACGACCACGGCGCCGGTGCCCAGGCCGCTGACCCTCGACCAGCTCGCCCCCTTGTCGGTCGAGCGGTACGGGGCCTGACCGGCCTCGGTCCAGACGATGGTGGAGCCGTCCGCCGCGAGCGCGACATGGCCGCTTTCGGCGCTGCCCACCGGCTCTGCCTTGAAGCCGGTCCAGTTGCGGCCGCCGTCGGTGGAGTAGGCGCCGTCCTGCGCGCCGCCACGGCCGACGCGGACCATCACCGCGGGGTTGGACTGGGCGAAATCGATGTCGGTGCTGTTGGTCATCATCGGGTTCTTCAGCCGCCCGGCGGGGACCTTGGTCAGGGAGCCATGGCGGAAACCGCCTTGGTCGCCCATGGAGGTGATGACGGTGGCGCCGCCGGGAGGGGCGATGGCGTCCGCCAGCGCGGTCTCCTCCAGCCCTCGGGCCCCCACGCTCCAGTGACTGGTGCCGCCGCTGTCGGTGGCGGTGACGTCCTTGCTGCGCCAGATGCCGTTGCCGGTGCCGTACAGCACGTGCCCGGAGTTGAAGGGGTCGATGGCCAGGGCGGTCATCCAGTGCCCGATGCCGGTACCGACGTAAGGAGCGGCAGAGGCGTCCCGCACCGACTTGTCGGCCAGTGCCTTCCAGGTCGTGCCGCCGTCGGTGGTCCGGTAGATCTCGTCCTCGGGCCACCAGCGGTCGAGGGTGGTGACCATCACCGTGGAGGGCTTGCGCGGGTCGACGGCCAGACCGGAGAACCCGTAACTGCCCTTGGACGGGGAGACGTCCTTCCACGCCCCGCGGGCCGGCGTGTACTTCCACACCGATCCCCCCGTCACGCCGTTGGGTCCGAGGGCGTTGGTGTACGTCAGGTACAGCGAGCCGTCACCGGAGAGCACGCCGTGCTGCGGCATCTGGCCGGTGGGCTGCCCGGAGACGGCCTGCCAGGTGCTGCCGCCGTCGGTGGAGCGGTAGAGGGAGGTGGACCTGTCGGCGACGCCGACGTAGACCGTCTTGCTGCCGGCTGGGCCGTACGTCACGAAGGAGATGCCCCCGCCGCTGCTCGCCCCGTCCTTGACGGGGAACGAGGAGACCTGCCTCCATGTCACGCCGTAGTCGGTGCTGCGCCACAGGCCGTTCTTGCGGGTGCCCAGCAGCAGGGTGCCGTGGTGGGCCGGGTCGATCACGAGCCGTTCGCCCGCCCCGCGGCCGTCCTCGTTGCCGCCCAGCTTGAAGGGCAGATTGGTGCGCTTGAAGGTGCGGCCCCGGTCGGTGGAGCGCAGGATGGCGCCGTTGCCCGCCCACTCGTTGGTGTAGGTGCCCGCCCCGAGGTAGAGCCGCTTGGGGTCGACGGGGTCGGTGGCCAGCGAGTCGATGCCCAGCAGGTTCCAGTCCTTCTCGCCGACCCAGTCGGTCAGCGGGATCCACTGCTCGGCCGCGGTGTCCCAGCGGTAGGCGCCGCCCATGTCGGTGCGCGCGTACAGCAGGCCCTTTTCGCGCGGGTTGAACACCAGGCCGGTGACGTAACCGCCGCCCACCACCTGGGCGTTCTTCCACACATACGGTCCGGCCGCGGCCGTGGTCTGCGCCCCGCCGGCCTGCGACGCGGGCGTTTTCACCAGCTTCCACTGCTGGTTGGTGCTGCCCCTGCTCGGATACTGGACGACTGCCGCGCCGTCGGCTGTGGAGCCCCTGGATACGTCCAGGACCTGACCGCTCCTGCGGGAGGTGAAGGTGACGGCGCCGGAACCGCTCAACTCCTTGATCTTCCACTCCTGTGAGGTGGAGGAGCTGTCGGTCTGCTGCTCGGCGGCGGCCGCCTGTGCGGTCGAATTGCCTGCTATGCCCAGCACTTTGCCGCTGTTGCGGTTCACCAGCTCGTAGTAGCCGTCCCCGGTGGGCCTCAACCTCCACTGCTGGTTGGCGGTGTTCTGGTCGGTCCACTGCTGGATACGTGTGCCGTCGGCGGTGGAGAAGCTGTTGACCTCCATCACCTTGCCGCTGCGCACGGAGACCAGCCGGTAGTAGGCACTGCCGTCAACCGTCGCGGCCTGCGAGTCCTCCTGCGCGAACAGGAGATACGGCACGACGGCGAGGGGTACGCCGAGCAGCAGAGCGGTGGCGGTCCAGCGACGGCGGTGACGCCCGCGGCGCCCGCCGTTCGTGGGGTTGTTCATGGGGGGTGTTCTCCTTGCAAGCCGTTCACCAGAGGAAGGCGGATCCAGGCACCGCAATGGCCGGATCCGACCCCTTGTGGTCACAGACTCCGCAAAGGGTTGCCTTTCGCCCGCAACTTTTTTCAGGTCACCTCGTGGTGCGGTAGGTGTTGATCAGCATCCGGGCGACGCTGGTGCCCGTGTCGACGGCCTCTCCCGGAAGGACACAGACGGCCATGGCGGGCGCCGCACCCGGCGGTGCCCGCCACCGATGTTCTTCCGGGACCGGGGTCCGGAAAGGGCTCAGGTCCCGGGAGCGGGGGTCATCCGGCGGTCAGAGTGGTCCACTTCTGGTTGGAGCCGCCGTTGCAGTCCCACAGCACGAGCTGTGTGCCGTCGGCCGTGGAGGAGCCCGGAACATCGAGGCAGCGGCCGGAGGCGGGGTTGCGGTAGCCGCCGTTGTACGGCTGCCAGACCTGGTTGGAGCCGCCGTGGCAGGACCAGAGCTGCACCTTGGTGCCGTTGGCGGTGCCGTAGCCGGCGGCGTCGAGGCACTTGCCCATGGAGCGCAGGGTGCCGTCGGTGTAGGCGGACCAGTACTGGTTGGCACTGTCGCCGCAGCTCCACGTCTGGACGGCGGTCCCGTCAGCGGTGTTGGCGCCGTTGACGTCCATGCACTTGCCGGCGATGCCGGACTGCACGCGGGAGGGGGCGGGGGCGGGGTTCTTCAGCCATCCGGCGCTGTCCGCGGACTGGACACCACGGTGGAAGGCGTCTGCCATCTTCTGGTAGCCCGAGTCGTTGGGATGCAGGGCGTCGGCCAGGTCGGCCGTGGTCAGACTGCTCATGTCGACGAATGCGACGTGCTTGCCCGCGGCCTGTGCGTCGCTGACGATTTGCCGGGTGGCCTGGTTGTACGCGGCACGGTACTGCTCCTCCGAGCCGCTGGTGGACACGACCAGGGAGGCGACGAGGACGGTTGCGTCGGGGACGTCGGCGGTGATCTGGTTGACCAGCGACCTCAGCCGGTCGGCGGCGGTGGAGGGCTGGTAGCTCCCGTTGAGGTCGTTGGTACCGATGTGCAGGGTCACGACGTTGGGCCGGTAGCGGGTCAGCGAAGCGTCGGCGAGTGCGGCGATCTGGTCGATGCGGTATCCGGAGTGGCCTTCGTTGTCGGGGTCGGACATCGAACCGCCCCGCAGCGTGCCGACGAAGTCCAGCGGATGGCCGTCCGCCGCAAGCTCGTTCCACAACGGACCCCGGTAGCCGTTGCCCGTACTGCTTCCCACGCCCCAGGTTATCGAGTCGCCCAACGGCATG
This sequence comes from Streptomyces jeddahensis, assembly GCF_001642995.1. Taxonomy (GTDB): domain Bacteria; phylum Actinomycetota; class Actinomycetes; order Streptomycetales; family Streptomycetaceae; genus Streptomyces; species Streptomyces jeddahensis. The sequence goes on along the minus strand of NZ_LOHS01000194.1, from coordinate 69,363 downwards.
ACCCGCAAAGGTGTGTTGGAGGCGGCGGAGGCAGGGGCCACACCTGCCGCCGTCACCCCGAGCGCGGCAGTGACAAGCGTGACCAGGGGTAGTAACCAAGACTTTCTCATGCAGGCGTCCTCTTCTGCGAGTAAGTGCTGAATCCACGGGGCTGATCGCCGTTCGTGTCAGCAGCTCGGCCGTCGTGCCGTCCCGTCGGCGTCGGCGGCCGCCTGACGTACTGGCAGAACGGCGTGGGTGGGGAGCCTCTTGCGCTGTGAGCGTTGACAACACCGAGCCTGTCCGGCGTCCCGTCTGCCCTGTCCCCCCTGTACCGAGCGGTCGACCCGAACCGGCCCCACAAGCGCACTCGTACAGATACCACGCAGATCCCCGTCTGGGACATCCCATGAATGCCAGAAATCGCGGATCGGTGGCACAAGGGCGAATCGTTTCGTCTCGTCGCGGCTGCTCCTATGGTCTGTTCGCTGCTCTCTCCCTCTCCGGCATCGGCCTGTGAACATCCCATGTCTGGCTGCTGGTGCTCGATCCACCGATCCGGCCCGCCGGCCTCAACGACCTGATCTTCGGGCGCGTTGTCACCGCGCAGGGGGGAGAGGGGCAACGGCACGGCGGTGCGCACAGCCGGCCGCAGCTGTCCGTGGTCCGCTGACATGTCATCCGGCGAGTAGGACCGGCTCCCGGGCCTGCTCGCCGACTGGGCGTGGACCCCCAGTACAGCTGTTACGGCTGTGGGCGTCCCCAAGCCGCAGCCTGGCGACCCGGCGGTGTAATTGGTCTAGACATAAACCCAGAGAGGGCAGGCCGGCGCCACTGGCAACTCCGCACGGGCCGCCCCCGTGCGGAGATCGGCTGTTGAAGCGGCGTTGCATATGCATAGGCCCGCCAACCGCCGCCCTGGATGCCTCCGTCATCCGCTCGGAATCCCGTGTACTCGGCACGCGCTATGCCATTTTGAATGGCATACTTGAAGCGTGACTGATGACGACGTGGACTTCCTGCCCGGCGACGGCCCCACCAGCGGTATCTCCGTCACCCTGACTGCCGGGACTCTGCAGGCGATCCGTGAGCGGGTCGGCAAGCGGGGCGTCTCGGCCTTCCTGGAGAAGGCTGCCCAGCGGCAGATCGAGCGGGACAACCTGGACGAGCTGATCGCGGACTTCGACAAGGTGCACGGCCCGGCCGACCCGGAGGCCGTGGCGGCCAAGCGTGCCCGGCTGACCGGTGGCGCTTCAAATGCTGGAGCGGTCGCGTGAGCGGTGCCATGGTCCTGGACAGCGAGGGCTTGGCGAAGGCCGTACAGCGTGATCGGGAAATCCACGAGTGGCTGACGGCGGCTCGCGACGCGGATCTGCCGGTCATCACCTCAGCCGCCGTGCTGGTCGAGGTGATCCACCCGAAGATCAACGACGCCGCACTGAAGTGGACTCTGTCCCGCCTGAGAGTCGAGCCGGTGACCCAGGCCGTCGCGCAGTCCGCTGCCGCACTGCTGCGCGCAGCGGGGCTGCACGGCCACAAGTACGCCATCGACGCCATGCTGTGCGCGACCGCCCTGCAGCATCCCGGCCGGGTGACGATCCTGACTTCCGACGTAGAAGACATCGGGCTGCTCACTGTCGAGCATCCACGCGTGAGTGCGGAGAAGGTCTGAGCCGAGGCGCCTTGCAGAGACGACGCTCGCTGGCCTTCTCCATGGAGCGGGTGATGAGAATCGAACTCGCGCTCTCAGCTTGGGAAGCGAGAGCGCTCGGGTGGTCTGAATGGCACGGAACTTCGGGAGGGGGTGCCCTGTCAACGGTGCAACTGCGCATGGGCTGCCTCACAGGAGCGCACCCCGACATCGGCGGCTGCCAGCAGCTTGTCTGCTGGGGACAGCCCGCGGACGGACATCCGTGTCCGGACCGGCCCGACGACGAGGAGGGACAAGTCGTCATTGTTCAGGCGCACTTGGGTTCCTCGAAGTTCCGCGCACGCTTCTAATCGCGCTGCGTTCGTGCTGAGTGGCGGATATAAAGATGGGCGGCCGGGCGGGCGTTCCGTAGAGGTCCCCGCCGTCTCGAAAGAGTCAGGGGTGGGGATCGAGAGTGTTGTTGCGGAGAATATTCAGATGGGTCACCGTGGCCGTCGTGGCCGCCGCGTTCGGCATGGGAGGTGTGACAGCCGCGCAGGCCGCGGACCAGCCGGAGGTCACCTATGCGGGGAGCGTGTCGGACGACCTCGGGATCCTGCAGATCAATGCCCGGTCCGGGGCCGACATCAGAAGCATCACGGCGCACCTGGTCTCGTACACCTCGCAGACCGAGGTCGCCAAGGTAGGGACCGAGGACTTCCGGCTCTTCTCCGGCACTCGTCAGGACGGCATCTGGCGTACTAAGGAACCGTTGAAGCTGCCGGAGTTCGGCCAGTACCGCATCGACGTGGACGTGAAGGACGCCGATGGCGGCCACGTGCTGCGTCAGTCCGCAGGGGACTTCGCCTACTACGTCGTGGCGCAGTTCGGCGCGCTCACCGTCGACCGCACGTCCATCGACCGGGACCACCGGGACGTTCAGGTCGAGGGGACGCTGTACGGGCGGTGGCCGACCCGTCAGGTGAAGCCTCTCGCGGCACGCCGCGTCGACATCGATGTCGACTACTGGACGCAGACCACTGTGACCACCGACGCCCAGGGTCACTTCACCGCCTCGGTGCGGCTCGACGCCGCCGCGCCCATCCAGGCCGTGTTCAGGATGGACGGTGGCACGCCGGCAGTGCTGTACGGGGAGTCGGAGACGGTCCAGATCGGTGTCGATCAGGTTCCCACCCGTTTCACGTCTACGGTGAGTGCGACCGACGTCGACTTCGGTCAACCGGTCACGCTGAGCGTCAAGGTGGAACAGAAGACGGCGGACGGCTGGGTGCCGCTGGCCGGGCGCTCCGGAGGCGTCCTGTTCGGCCCCGATGATGCGCAGACTGATCTCGTGGGCCGCTTCACCACCGCTGACGACGGCACATTCACCATGGACTACACGCCGTGGCAGGGCGGTTACTTCCAGCTTGCCCTGGACACCTCGGACGACCCGTTCCTCCAGGCCGGCATCGGTACGAGCGACGTCGTCCACGTGCACCGGGCTTCGAAGTTCACGGCCTTCACGGCCACCCGCTCCGACACGGAACAGGTACACGCCGAGGGGCTCATCGACTTCCCCGACGGGTGGACGCCTGCCTGGATCTACGTCCATATCCAGTACTCGCCCGACGGCGTGAACTGGTCGACGCTCACCACGGTCGAGGCTTCCTGGGGCGGCAGCGGCAACGATTTCGCCGCGGACCTCAACCAGAGCGGTGCCGGCTACTACCGGGCTGTGTTCGACGCTGACGCCAACTTCCAGTCGGCCACCTCGCAGACGGTCTTCGTGCCGGCGTCCGCCTAGGGCCTGGCGTCAGGTGAACTTGGTCGGCGAGTCATAGTCCGGGGGATACGTCCTCATCAGCTACCGGTCTACCTGGTCCCCTCGGTTGGTAGGCCGACGGCACCTTCGAACGCGGGTGTGGCCGGCGCCGTCGACTCGACGGCGCCGGCTGACTCCACCATCCTGCGCGCCCACCAGCGCGCTGCTCCAGGCACACAGAGGGCAAGCCGCCCCCCATATTGGACTGGACAAGTACGCCGAGCCGGGGCCGGACGGGCTGATCCCCGTGGGGGAGACCGGTGCCGCCCTCAAGGACACGATGGTCCGCGCCGGGCAGTCCTCGGAGAAGGGCGCGCTGATCTACCGGCACTCGGCCGACGAGTGACAGGAAGAGGTCGCCGCCGATCTCGACGCCACCGTTCGGAAGGCTCGGGCTGAGGCAGCGCAGAAGGCGGCCGAGAAGTCTTCTGGCACGAATCTGGCACGCGGCGAGTGATCACCGCACACAACAACAAGGCCCAGGTCTCTGACCTGGGCCTTACCACTGGAGCGGGTGACGAGAATCGAACTCGCGCTCTCAGCTTGGGAAGCTGATGTTCTACCATTAAACTACACCCGCGTAAGACAGCGACCCTGAAAAACGGCGACCGGATCGGTGTCGTTACCGTCGCACACTGTACCCCATGAAGGGCTCCCGATGCTGAGACGCCGGGGGCCTGCTCGCGTTCCGGGGGTGGGTGATTCGGACGGCGGCCTGGCGCGGTCCGCAGGCGACCGACCACGGATCGGGTGCGGCTCGCGCGCCATGCGGACTTGACTCGGACTTGGCTGCGGATGGCGCGAGTTGGGGCGTACGGTGGCGTCCGGGTCGCGGGTTCGAGAGGGCTCGGGTGTGGCCGGAGTGCCGCTGAAGGAGCCGTCCTGTTCATCCCGTAATGTGACGCCCGTCGTCAGTCAGCGGCTCGTGGGAAGGACTCCAGATCTTGGTGGAGCGCACCGTCGTCCGTTGTGCCGAGGGGCACGTGTTCAGCACCTCTTCGTTCCCGATGCAGCAGGCCGACCGGCTCGGCCCCGGCCGGCTCATCCGGTGCCCGCGGTGTTCCCGGCTGAGGAACGCCGTCCCGGTGGAGCTCGAGAAGCGGTAGCGGCACGCGCGCACGCACGTGCGTGCGTACGTCCGGGGCGCGTGGGCCTGCCGCGGTGTCGCAGAGACCGCATTTCGGCGGGCCCGCGCGCTCTGCGTATCCTCAGGACGTGCTTCTCTCAGACAAGGACATCCGGGCCGAGATCGACGCGGGGCGTGTGCGCATCGACCCGTACGACGAGTCGATGGTGCAGCCCTCCAGCATCGACGTGCGTCTCGACCGCTTCTTCCGGGTGTTCGAGAACCACCGCTACCCCCACATCGACCCCTCCGTCGAGCAGGCCGATCTGACCCGCCTCGTGGAGCCGGACGGCGACGAGCCGTTCATCCTCCACCCCGGCGAGTTCGTGCTCGCGTCGACGTACGAGGTGATCACGCTGCCCGACGATCTCGCCTCCAGGCTGGAGGGCAAGAGCTCGCTCGGGCGGCTCGGGCTGGTGACGCACTCCACCGCCGGTTTCATCGACCCCGGCTTCTCCGGCCACGTGACGCTCGAGCTGTCGAACCTCGCCACGCTGCCGATCAAGCTCTGGCCGGGCATGAAGATCGGCCAGCTGTGCATGTTCCGGCTCACCTCGCCCGCCGAGTTCCCGTACGGCTCCGAGCGCTACGGCTCCCGCTACCAGGGGCAGCGCGGGCCCACCGCCTCGCGCTCGTTCGTCAATTTCCACCGGACCCAGGTGTGAGCAATTCGATGAGCAGCAGTTCGATAAGCAGCAGTTCCGTGCAGCGCGAGAACCTCACGTACGAGGACTTCGGCGTCGCCGTCCGTGAGCTGGCGCAGACGATCGCCGACGACGGGTACGAACCGGACATCGTGCTGTCCATCGCGCGCGGCGGCGTCTTCGTGGCGGGCGGGCTCGCGTACGCGCTCGACTGCAAGAACATCCACCTGGTCAACATCGAGTTCTACACCGGCGTCGGGACCACCCTCGAGATGCCGGTCATGCTCGCGCCGGTGCCCAACGCGATCGACTTCACCGACAAGAAGGTGCTGATCGCCGACGACGTCGCCGACACCGGCAAGACGCTGAAGCTCGTGCACGACTTCTGCCTCGACACCGTGGCCGAGGTGCGGTCCGCCGTGATCTACGAGAAGTCGCAGTCGCTCGTGAAGTGCGAGTACGTGTGGAAGCGCACCGACGACTGGATCAACTTCCCGTGGAGTGTGCTGCCTCCGGTACGCAAGTCCGGCGAGCGCATCACTCCGTCGAAGGAAGCGCTCTGACCTGATCAACGAGGGTCTCCCGCGTGTCCGCACCGGAACCAGTGCGGACGCGCGGGCCGTCCGTCAGGCGGCCGGCAGGTTCTGCTCACACCAGATGGTCTTTCCCGTGGCGGCATGGCGGGTTCCCCACTTCTGGCTGAGCTGGGCGACCAGCAGCAGTCCCCGGCCGCCCTCGTCGTAGATCCGGGCGCGGCGCAGGTGGGGAGCGGTGTTGCTGGCGTCGGAGACCTCGCAGATCAGCTTTCGGTCGCGGATCAGTCTCAGCTCGATCGGGGTTTCGCCGTAGCGGATGGCGTTGGTGACCAGCTCGCTGACCAGCAGCTCGGTGGTGAACGCCGCTTCCCACAGCCCCCACGCGTCAAGCTGTTCGAGGGCCAGCTTCCGTGCGCGCACGACCAGGGCCGGGTCGGCGGGGATGTCCCAGGTGGCGACCCGGTCCGGGGTGAGCGCACGGGTGCGAGCGAGCAACAGGGCCACGTCGTCCGCGGGGCGATCGGTCACCAGCGACTGGATGACGGTGTCACAGACGGCGTCCAGCGACGCCGCGGGCAACGCCAGTGCATGACACAACTCGGCCAGGCCGGCGTCGAAATCGTGCTCACGGGACTCGATCAAGCCGTCGGTGTAGAGGGCGAGCACGCTGCCCGCCGGCAAGTCCAGCTCAGTGGTCTCGAAGGGCAGGCCGCCCAGACCGAGTGGCGGGCCCACGAACCCGGAGACAGGTTCCACCATCCCGTCGGGGTTGAGGAGGACGGGCAGCGGATGACCGGCCGAGGCCAGCGCACAGCGCCGGGAGACCGGGTCGTAGACCGCGTACAGGCAGGTCGCTCCCACATCGCCGGCCGCCGCCGCATCACCTTCGGCGATGCCGGCCTCGTCATCGGTGAGATGGATGACATGGTCGTCGAGGTGGGTGATGAGTTCGTCGGGCGGCAGATCGACGTCGGCCAGGGTACGTACGGCGGTGCGCAGCCGTCCCATGGTGGCGGAGGCGTTGATGCCGTGGCCGACGACATCGCCGACGACGAGGGCGATGCGGCTGCCGGAGAGCGGGATCACGTCGAACCAGTCGCCGCCCACCCCGGCCTGCGAGCCCGCCGGCAGATACCGGAAGGCCACATCCGCTGCCGTCTGCCCGGGCAGCCGTTGCGGCAGCAGACTGCGCTGCAGAGCCAGCGCGGTAGCCCGCTCACGGGTGTAGCGACGCGCGTTGTCGATGGCCATGGCAGCCTTGGCGGCCAGTTCCTCGGCATCGGACAGATCGGCGTGCGTGAAGGGTTCGGCTTCTTGTGAACGCCAGAAGCTGACCACCCCCAGTGGCACGCCCCGTGCCCCCAGCGGCGCGATGATCAGCGAGCGGATGCCGTCGTCCAGCACTCTCCCTGGGTCATCGAGGACCAGAGACCGCCATGCGGTGGAGGCGCGCACATCGGGCTCGATCCGCGCGTGCCCACTGCGGAAGCCGCGGGCCGGCGGAGTGGAGGAGGTGCGTCCGGTCAGCGCGCCCACCGGGTGGAGCGGATGGTTGTCCCGGATGCCTGCCATGGCCACCCGGCGCATTTCCTTGGGGTCGTCCTCAGGCTCCTCGCCGAGCAGCACGGACGCCGCCAGGTCGACCGTGGCGAAATCCGCGAACCGGGGCACGGCTATCTGCACCAGCTCCTGGGCGGTCCGCTCCGCGTCGAGGGTGGTGCCGACGGCCGTGCTGGCGTCGTGCAGCAGCCTGAGGCGGCCATGAGCCACCAGCGCCCGCTCCCGTTGGCTGCGGCCGCGAATGGCCAGCTCCGAGACGGCGACCCCGATGACCAGCAGCAGGAGAACCGTCCAGGCTTCCTCAGCGCTTGCCAGCGAGAGGCTTTGCCATGGGCGGACCAGAAAGAAGTCGAAGCAGAGGGTGGCCGACACCGCCGCGATCACGCCGGCGAGGCGGTACCCCTGGGCGGCCACAGCCACCACTACCGCCACCAGGACGAGGGCCGCATCGGTGCTGGGGAACCTGGTCCGGACCGGCACCAGCGCCAGGCAAACGAGCAGCGGCGCCACCACGGCGCACGCCATGGCCACCGAGCTACCCCTTAGCGAGCCCACAAACCGGTCATACCCGCCCAGATCGGTTCTTATGTGGGGAGCCGGGTTCCTATCCGGGGAGCTGCCGCACGCTGCGCAACCGCATGGCGCTACTCGGCGATCTCCGTCCGCTCCCACCACTCGTAGACCGGCACCTTCCCCTCCGGTGTCTCCTTCTGGCGGCGGGTGGCGCGGTAGTGCTCGTAGCCGCCGCGGTGCGGGATCTTCAGGTCCTGCTTCTCGGCGGGCTCCGGAGCGGAGAGGGGCACGATGCGCTCGCGCAGATCGTCCGGGCCGCCCTCGAGGGCTGCCTTGTCAGCCTTGGCTGCGTTGCTGTCGCCTGGTGCGCCTGCCTTGGTGGCCATGACCCCAGTTTTGCCGTCCCTCGGGGACAGCGCACGTCGACGGTTCAGTCGCCCTGCGGCAGGCAGAACACCGTGACGCGCTGGACGGCGTTGTTGCCGAAGCCGCCGCGGTTCCAAGGCTCGGTGAGGGGCTGGGAGTGGCCCGCGGCGTCGGTGGCGCGGGCGATGAGCGCGTGGGTGCCGGGTGCCGCCGTCCATGTCGTGCGCCAGCTTCGCCAGGCCCATGCGTATGCGGCGGGGTCTTCCGTCCCGTTGAGCTCCGCCTCCTGCCAGGATTCCCCGTCGTCCGTGCTCACCTCGACCATCGTGACCGGGGCGTGGCCCGACCACGCCCGGCCCTCCAGGCGGACCGGTCCGGGGCGTACGACGCGGGTCCGGGACATGAAGTCCGGGAAGCCCGGCGGGATCATCAGCGCCCGCGGGGAGATGCGGGTGACCGGTTCGCCGGGATCGTCGGCCGACTGGCGGTAGCGGTAGGCCACCGCCTGCTGGAAGCCGGTGAAGGGGGTGCTGGTCAGGCTGATGTCGCGCAGCCACTTCACATGGGCCATGCCGTACCAGCCGGGGACCACCAGCCGTACGGGGTGTCCGTGCTGCGGGGGCAGCGGGGCGCCGTTCATCTCGTACGCCACCAGCACCTCCGGATCGGGAGCGGCGGCGGTGGCGTCCGCGAGCGGCAGGCTCCGCTGGTAGTCCTGTTCGACGCCGCGTTCGACTCCGTGGTCGGCGCCGGTGAAGACGGCCTCGACGGCGTCGGGCTCGACCCCGGCCTCGGCGAGCAGCGTCCGCAGCGGGACCCCGGTCCAGTCGGCGGTTCCTACCGCCTCCACCAGCCAGGGCTGGCTCACGGGCCGCGGGGTGAGCCGGGCCCGGCCGTTGCCCGCGCACTCCATCGTCACCCGGTGGGTGACCGCCGGGAACGAGCGCAGGGCCGCCATGTCCAGGCGCAACGGGGTACGCACGCGGCCGCCTACGGTGAGCGTCCAGTCGTCGGCGACGGCGGGGATGTCGTAGTGGACGAGTACGTAGTGCAGTCCGGGCGGCGTGAGGTCGTAGCGGAGGGCCTCCAGCGGCAGCCCGTGGTTGCGGGCCGCGAGCGCGAGTTCCTCGTGGCTGATCCCCTCGGCGGGCTCGGCGACGCGCGCGGGTGCGCTGAGGGCCCGTATGGCGCTGATGTGCGCCTCCGTCGTGATGTGCGCCCCCGTCGTGATGTGCGCCTCCGGCGCCTCCTGGGCCTCTGGGCCCTCCTGCGCCTCTTGGGCCTGCGTCTCTCGGCCCTCATGGGCCTCGTCTGCGTCTTCGTAGCGTCCGCCCATGAACCCATGGTGCGCTCGCGATCCGGGCCGCGCGAGGGCGGCGATTGCGAGTCCTCCCGTCCGGCGGGACGCTGGTGAGGTCAGCCCTGTGGCGTCGGTTGTGCACTGCGGCCCATGAGGCGCCGGACCGAGACCTCCCACGTACCCGTACCTTGCCTTCCTCGCAAGGAGATCGTCATGGCCAGGATGGACGACACGACCCTGGAGGCGATGCGGACCGTACTACGCGGTCCGGTCATCTCACCGCAGGACCCCGAGTACGACGGGGCCCGCAAGATCTACAACGCGATGATCGACCGCAGGCCGGCGGCCATTGTGCGCTGCTCGGACGCCTTGGACGTCATGAACGCGGTCGACTTCATACGGGACCACGGTCTCGAGCTCGCCGTCCGCGGCGGCGGACACAGCGGCGCCGGACTGTGCCTGGTGGACGGCGGCGTCACCATCGATCTCTCGCCGATGCGCTGGGCGCGCGTCGATCCGGCGACGAAGACCGCGCTGGTCGGCGCCGGCAGTCTGCTCGGCGACCTCGATCATGCCGCGCACGCCTTCGGTCTCGCCGTCCCGTCGGGGATCAACTCGCGGACCGGAGTCGGAGGCCTCACCCTCGGCGGCGGACACGGCTACCTCACCCGCAAGTACGGCCTGACGGTGGACAGCCTGCTGTCCGCGGACGTGGTCCTGGCCGACGGCAGTTTCGTCACCGCGAATGAGAAGGAGCACGCGGACCTCTTCTGGGCGCTGCGCGGGGGCGGCGGGAACTTCGGGGTCGTCACGTCCTTCACCTTCCAGCTCCACCCCGTGCACACCGTGGCCGCCGGGACCACGCTGTGGAGTCTCGACCACATCCGTGAGGTGCTGGAGTGGTACCGGGACTTCATCCCGCAGGCGGACGAGGACCTGAACGGCTTCTTCAGTTCTTTCGTCGTGCCGCCCGTGCCGCCGTTCCCGGAAGAGATCCACGGCCAGAGGATGTGTGGCGTCGTGTGGTGCTGGACGGGGGACATGGGCCGGGTCGACGAGGCCTTCGCCGCGGTGAACCAGCCCGCCGAGCCGGTCTTCCACTTCGCCGCGCCGATGCCGTACCCCGCCCTGCAGTCGATGTTCGACGATCTGTTGCCCCCCGGCTACCAGTGGTACTGGCGCGGGGACTTCTTCGACCGGATCACGGACGAATCCATCGCCGTCCACGCGAAGCACGCGGAGCGCATCCCCACCGACCTGTCTCTGATGCACCTGTATCCGGTCGACGGGGCGGCCCACCGCGTGGCCCCGGAGGACACGGCATGGGCGTATCGGCACGCCCTCTGGTCAGGCGTGTTCGCCGGCATCGACCCCGATCCGGCCAACGCCGGGACGGTGAAGCAGTGGTGCGTCGACTACTGGGAGGAGATGCACCCGCACTCGATGGGCGGCTCCTACGTGAACTTCCTCGGCGAGGGCGAGGCGGAGGACCGCGTCAAGGCCACGTACCGCGACCACTACGACCGCCTGGCGGAGATCAAGCGGACGTACGACCCGCACAACCTCTTCCACGCGACCCAGAACGTCAAGCCGGCCCCGGCCCCTGCGGCATAGTGCCGAGGGAGCCGGAGCCGGGGGCGCTGTGCTGCGGGGGCGTCGTCAGAACGTGCCGAGCTTGATCAGCGACAGCAGGGCGATGAGCTGGATCGCCGAGGCCGCCAGGGCGCGCGGCCACGGCAGGTCGTGCGACTTCGACACCATCGCCGTGAGCAGCGCGCCCGCCGCGATCCACGTCACCCAGCCGATGACCTGGACGAACGACGCGTCGCCGCCGAGGAACAGCGCGACCACCAGGCGCGGGGCGTCCGTGAGCGACGTGATCAGCATGGACAGGCCGACCGTCGGCTGCCACGCCCCGTCGCCGCCGAGCTGGCGCGCGAGCGTGTGCGTGACCGCGCCCAGCACGAAGAAGCTGATGACGATGGCGACGCCGGTGAAGAGGACGTACGGGATCGCCGCCGAGAGCGTGGCGTTGATCGCGTCCTCGCGGGCGCCGTCGAAGCCGAAGAGCGCCAGCAGGCCGTAGAGGAACGTGACGATGAGGGCCGGGCCCCACACCGTGTAGTCGCGCATCTGCAGGAAGGTCGGGCCCGGGCGCAGCACGATGCCGCTGAGCAGCTCCTTCCAGTGCAGGCGCGGGCCGGCGGGCGGGGCGGTGGCCTGGCCGGCACGGTAGGTCCCGCCCTGGCTGTACGGATCCTCGCCGACGGAGAAGGCCTGGGTGTGACCGGGGTTGTTCGCCGCGTCGGGGCCCTGCTGATATCCGTGCGGCGCGTAGCCGCCGTCGTCGCCGAAGTACTCCGGCTCGCCGTGGCCGCCGGCGCCGTTCGCCTGGGTCCACTGCTGTCCGCCGTACTGCGGTCCGCCCGGCTGAGACCCGCCGTACTGCTGCGCCTGCGGGCCGCGCGGCGGGTAGCCGTACGGCGCCTGCCCGCCGCCGTGCGGGGCCTGCTGTCCGGGCGCCTGCTGCTGCCGCGGTTGCTGTTGCGGTGTGCGGTTGTCCCGGCCGCGTCCGATCCTGAATCCAGCCACGTAATCGAACGTACCTGGTCCCGAAGGGTGACGTGCCCAGCCTGGGGCAAGGGGTGGGCTTTGCGGCCGAGCTGTGACATCCCTTACGGGGAACCCTCCGGGGGACCTGGGGGAACTCTGGGGGATTTCTGGGGGACGCGAGAGGCTTACGCCGGGCTTACGTCAGGGGTTACCGGACTCGTCCCGAGTTCACACCAGACGTACTTGCCCGAGGTGCTGCCGTTCCCGGGATTCACCTGGAACCAACCCCAGTCGTCGGCGTAGGCCCGCACGAGCCGGAGCCCGCGGCCCGCCTCGGCGGCGAGCGGTGGCGCGACGGGCACCTCCGGCGGCGCGGGGTCCGTGTCCCACGCCCCCAGCCGCAGGGCCCCCCGGGACTGCCTCAGTTTCAGGGCGGCGGGCCCTTTCGTGTGCCGGATGGCGTTGCTCAGCAACTCGGAGGCGAGGAGTTCGGCGGGTTCTAGGAGGGCGGGAAGGTGGTGGGTGGTGAGGATGTCGCGGAGGGTACGGCGACCGATCGCCACGGCGCGGGGGTCGTGGGGGATGTAGAGCGTGTACTCCCAGGGTTCGCCATCGCATTCGGGCATACGGGACTCCGGTGGGGAGGAGGGAGGGGTTGGGGGCGGCGGAGTCGGGCGGTGGCTCTGTCGCGGCCGCCCTGGCAGGGCGGGGCGGTGCGCTTCCGGGGTCCCGGTGATTCCGCAGCGTGTGCGGCGCGTCACTTAAGGTAGGGGTGAGATGTCACCCCGGTCAAGCTGGACTGGAATACTCGAGTCCCTCAACTCCCGTGGAAGAAGGGGTACATGCCAGCTAGGAATCTGGTCACCGCCCGGCAGGAGCGGCTTGGGGCCGAGCTGCGCAAGCTGCGGGAACGGGCCGGTGCATCGATCAGGGAGGCGTCCGAGGCCACGGGCATCGCGCAGAGCAAGATCTCCATGATGGAGGCGGGCCGAGTCGGCGTGAGCGCGGAGCGTGTGCGCTACCTGGCTGGTGAGTACGCCTGTCACGATGCCGTGTACGTCGATGTCCTGGTGGCCATGGCCACCGAACGGGAGCGCGGCTGGTGGGAGGAGTACCGAGGTCTGCTCCCGCCCGGCTTTCTCGACCTGGCCGAACTCGAGCATCACGCCGCGTATTTGAAGTCGTTCGAGAACGTACGGATTCCTGGTCTGCTGCAGACCGAGGAACAGTTGCGGGCGATGTACGGCTCCGCCGTCTCAGCGCTCTCCGAGGAGCAGGTTGAGGCACGCGTCCGGTTCCGCCTGCGGCGACAAGAGGTGCTCGAAAGGTCCGAGTTCCGTTGCGCGGTGGTGATCCATGAGGCGGCTCTACGTGTCAGAGTCGCCGACCGCGAAGTGGCCCGGCGTCAGCTGCTCCATGTCCTGGAGCAATCAGAGCGACCTCAAGTCACCGTGAACGTCGTCCCGTTCGACGTTGACGGCTTCACCTGGATCGGCAACCCGGTGTTGCTCGTGGGTGGGCTTGTTCCGCAGCTGGACACCGTCCTTCTCGACTCCGTGCATGGGGGGACGTTCATGGATACGGAGGCGCAGTTGGCCCTGTATCGCAAGGTGATCGCCGACGTGGAGTGCGCAGCGCTTGGAGTCGTAGAGTCCAGGGACTTCATCCACCAACTGGCGAAAAGCATGTGAGGGGTCCCGAAGTGACAGCGGTCGTGGCGTGGCAGAAGTCGTCGTTCTCCGACGGAGGGGACGCCCCCAACTGCATCGAGCTCGCCGCCACCCAAGGAGCCCTGTGGCTCCGCGAAAGCGACGAGCCCGGCACGGTGGTGACCACCACCGCAACCGGACTCGCGGCCCTCATACGCCACTTGCGGATGGACTAGTCGACGAAGGGATGCCCCACCTCGGGCAGTTCCACGGAGCCCGTCGCCGTCGGACCCGTCGTCGAACCCGGCAGCAGCAACCCCCCGCTGGACGCGGCGACGGCCAAGTCCGCCTTGCCGTCGGCGTTCACGTCGCGCAGGCGCAGGCTGTGGCCGAAGGACTCGTACGAGTCGGGCGTGCCCGTCACGGACTGCGGGATCCACGCGGAGCGGGAACCGGACAGGCCACCGGAGCCGCCACGGAACACGTGCACGCCGCCCTGGTCCTCCTGGCCGGAGACGTCCTCGTGCGGGACGCCGACCGCGAGGTCCGCGTAGCCGTCGCCGTTGGAGTCGGCGGCGGAGAGGGCGTAGGCGAAGTTGTCGTCGGCCTCGGGTGAGCCGGAGACACCGGACGTGGCCTGGGTCAGCTTCGTCGAGCGGGTGCTGCTCGGGCCGGAGGACGTGCCGTACCAGATGGTCACCGAGCCCTTGCCGCCGCTCTCGTCGGGGTCGCCGAGGGCGATGTCGCCGTAGCCGTCCTTGTCGAAGTCGCCGATGACGGCGTTCGGGCCGAGGCCGCCGTTCCAGTCGCTGTCGACGGTCTTGGAGGCGCCCGAGGAGAGACCGGTGGACGTTCCCTTCAGGTACCAGGCGCGGGCGCGTACTTCGGACCCGTAGAACTGGGTGCCCAGCACCACCAGGTCCGTCTTGCCGTCGCCGTTGACCTTGCCGGCGGCCAGGCCCGTCGAGGACCAGCCGGCGTCCGTCTTGTCGATCTTGCTGACGCTGCCCGTGGTGCCGGACTTGGTGAACGCGCCCCGGTACAGCCAGGCTTCCTGGCTGCCGATGACCGCGAGGTCCGGGGAGCCGTCGCCGGTGAAGTCGCCGGTCGCCAGGTCGCTGCCGAAGTGGCCGTACGCGGCGCTCTTCGGGGTGACCATGGTGCCGCCGGACAGCCCGGAGGCGGAGCCCCAGACGATGGTGACCGAGCCGCGGTACTCGTAACTGCCCACGTGCTCGGTGGGATTGCCGACGACGAGGTCCGCGTAGCCGTCCTTGTTGAGGTCCGCGCTCGTCAGGCTCTCGCCGAACATGTCGTCCTCCTCACCCGCGCCGGGGACGCCGGGGCTGTCCTGGTGGACGACCTGGGTGTGCGAGGTGTCGAGGCCGTTCGCACCGCCGTACACGACGGTGACGGCACCGCCCTGCCAGCCGTCCGCGCCGGAGATGCCGCTGTAGGCGTGGGCGTACGCGAGGTCGCGGCGGCCGTCGCCGTTGAAGTCGTCGTAGTGCTTGGCGGTCGCGGCGGAGGCGGAGGTGGTGAGGGTCAGCGGGGTGAGTCCCGCGGCCAGGAGGGCGGCGAGGGTCGTGGTGGTGCGGATGCGCATGGAGGTTCCTTCCCGGTCAGCCCGCGAGGACGTTGCCGAAGTACGCGAGGCCCGCAGGGCCGCCCAGCGTCGTGCTGTTGAAGGACTTGGAGCCCGTGGCGGTGATGCCGCTGGAGGTGGTCTTGAACAGCCAGGCCGCGCCGGCGCCGTCGTTCTCGCCCATCGCGCCCACCACGAGTTCCGTACGGCCGTCGGCGTTCGCGTCGGTGAGGTGGACCGCGTCGCCGAAGTGGTCCTCGGACTCGGCTGTGCCGGGCACGCCCGAGGTGTTCTGCGAGAAGGCCTTGGCGCCGCTGCCGGTCAGGCCCGACGCCGAGCCGCGCAGGACGACCACCGAGCCCGCGCGCGTTGCCGAGCCGATGGACTCGCTCGCGACGCCGACCGCGATGTCCGCGTACCCGTCGGCGTTCACGTCGCCCGCCGACAGGCTCCAGCCGAACGCGTCGTTCTTCTCGGCGGCACCGGGCACGCCCGTGGTGTCCTGGGTGATGCGGACCGGGGTGCGGGAGCTCAGGCCGGTGGACGCTCCGTACGTCACCGTGATCGCGCCACCGAGGCCGCCGTTGGGCTCGCTGGTGGACTTCTCCATGAAGTTGCCCGTGACGATGTCGCCGTAGCCGTCCTTGTCGACGTCCGCGATGACCGCGTCGTAGCCGCCCGCGACCTTGCTTCCCGCGATCAGGCCGGAGGCCGAGCCCTTGTAGAGGACGCTGCGCGTGCGGTAGCCGTCGGTGATCTCCTGCTGGCCCATGACCAGGAGGTCCGTCGTACCGTCGCCGGTGACGTCGCCCGCGACGAGCTTGTCGGTGTTGATGCCGGTCTGCTCGTATGTGTCGATGCCGACGAGTTCGGTGGCCGCGCCCGTGCGGGAGATCGGGCCCTTGAAGATGTTCAGCTCCGGGTACGCGAGGTTGGCGGCGGCCAGGTCGGTGTCGCCGTCCCCGTCGAAGTCGCCGGTGGCGACGGACCAGCCCAGCTCGTTGCGGTTCTCGGGGAGGGGCGAGGTGATGTCGGTGGCGGTCTTGAGCCCGTCCGCGCCGCCCCAGACGACCGTGAGGGCACCGTATTCGTCGGTCGAGCCGATCCGCTCGCCGTGCACGCCGACGATCAGGTCCGTGTAGCCGTCGCCGTCCAGGTCGCCCGTGGTCAGGCGGTCGCCGAAGTAGTCGTACGACTCCGGGGTGCCGGGGATGCCGGTGGTGGCCTGACTGATCACCTGCCGCTTCGAGGTGTCCAGGCCGCTCGCGGTGCCGTAGACGACCGCGACGTAACCGGCGCCGGACTTGGTGGAGACCTTGGCGATGGGTGCGGCGATCGCGAGGTCGCGGTAGCCGTCGCCGTTGAAGTCGCCCGGCAGGCCCGAGGGGGCGGCCGAGGCGGTGGCGGGAAGGGTGGTGAGCAGGCTGGTCGTCAGCGTGGCGGCCAGCAGGAGGGTGCGCTTGCGCAAGGTGGGGCTCCGGGGTGTGGGAGGGCCCGCACCCCGGTGGGGGTGCGGGCCCGACTAGCGGGAGTGCGCGTCAGCTGGCGGCGTTCGCGCCGAAGAGCGGGTACGCGTCCGTCGAGACGCCCACCGAGGTCGGGGAGAGGGAGCGGGCACCGGTGGTGGTGATCTTGGTGCCGTCGGAGGGCAGGTAGACCACCGAGCCGTTGCCGGTGTTCTCGCCGTACGCGCCGACCGTCAGGTCCGCCTTGCCGTCGCCCGTGACGTCGGTGAGCTTCACCTCGCCGCCGAACGCGTCGTCCTTCTCGTCCGAGCCGGGGACACCGGCCGTGGACTGGGCGAAGTACTGGTAGCCGGAGGCGGTGTTCACGCCGGACTCCGAGCCGTACAGGACCGTGACCGCGCCCGTGTTCACCACACCGTTCAGGTTCTCGCCGGGCGCGCCGACCACCAGGTCCGTCTTGCCGTCGCCGTTGATGTCGCCGAGCGACAGCTCGCTGCCGAACCAGTCGCCGCGCTCGGAGGAGCCGGGCACGTTGCCGCTGTTCTGGGTCACGGCGACGGTGGTGGCCGGTCCCTCGGCGGAACCGTAGATGATGTGGACCTTGCCGCCGGTGGACGACTCGGGGACGGACGGCTCGCTGCCGTCCTTGGACGGGTCCCAGTCCTGACCGGTCACGATGTCGCCGAAGCCGTCGCCGTTGACGTCACCGATGCCGGTGATGACGCCGCGCTTCAGCTCCTGCGCGTACGCCGCGTCCAGGCCCGAGGCCGTGCCGGGCACGTAGAAGTTGGTGTTGTAGCCGTAGTCGCTGTCGGTCTCGTAGCCGTCGACGACCAGGTCGGTCCGCTTGTCGCCGTTGACGTCACCCGCGGTGAGCATGAGCGTGCCCGAGTCGCCACCGGAGTGGATGTCCGTCGTGAAGGAGTAACGGCCACCGTAGCTACCGGACTTGGTGATGCCGCCCTTGAAGACGTAGACCCTGTTCGACGAGGAGCCGACCGCGAGGTCCTCCGTGCCGTCGCCGTCGAAGTCGCCCGCGGCGAGCGCCTTGCCCCAGCGGTCGTGGGACGAGACTGCCGGATCCTTGATCGTCGTGGCACCGGACAGACCGCTCGCCGAACCCCACACGATGAGGACGGTGCCGCCGTCGGTGTCGCCGTCCACGTCCTCGAGGTCCGCGGACACGGCGAGGTCGTCGAATCCGTCGGCGTTGAAGTCGCCGTACGCGCTCATCCAGCCGAACCCGTCGTTGGTCTCGGCGGTGCCGGGGACGCCTGTGGTGTTCTGGCTGATCGTGGCGCGCTTCGTGGACGTCACACCGCTGGCCGAGCCGTACAGGGCGACGATCTGGCCGGCGCCCTTCTTGCCACCGACGGTGGCTGAGCCGGCGGAGTACGCGACATCGCCGTAGCCGTCGTTGTTGAAGTCCGCCACGGGGTGGTGGACGGAGTCGGCCGCCGTCGCCGTCGCGGCCGTGAAGGTGAGCAGTCCGCCCGTCAGCGCGGCAGCGGTGGCCGTCGCGAGGGCGAGTCGCAGGTGCTTCTTGTGCATGCGGGATTCTCCTGCGGCATGCGGGGGACGCCTGGCGGGGCGTCCGCAGTCAATGGGCTGCTGTACGACCGCGTTTGCCCGGACTTCTCCTGGGGTTCGCGGGTCGGTTGGCGAACAGGAGACCGCTGAAGGTGTCTGAGGGTTGCACGGGAACGCGGAGAATTTCTGAGGCCCTGAGGTGAGTGGGGGCATAGGGGATGAAAGCCCTTCCCGTACGCCCCACCGGTGCTGGAACGTTCCTATTTCAGCTCCTATTTCAGCCGGAGTGGGACGCCGATGTCGGCAGGCGTGAAGTACTGGGCCTGCCGTGGATCGAGCCCTTCGCCGGTGCCGCGCAGTACCAGGAACTCGCCGCGCCGCTTCTCGTACAGCGGCAGGAAGACGATCACGTCGGAGCGCCCGTCGCCGTCGACGTCGAGCAGCGGCGGCTGATGGTCGAAGGCGTTCCAGTAGTGCGGGTTGGGGGTGCCGGGCAGGCCCTCGGTCGCCGCGTCGACGGACTGCTCACCCGTGGTGGACGGCACGCCCGCCGAGCCGCCCGGCAGGAGCGTGACCTTGCCGTCGTTCCTCCGGAAGCCCGGGGTGTTCACCACGACGTCGGGCCGCTTGTCGCCGTTGACGTCGCCGACGGCGGGCGATGAACCGAAGTCCGCTCGGCGCTCTCCGCCGATGACGGTCGCCTGCCGTCCCGTGCCGAGACCGGACGTGGCGCCGTACAGGATGGTCAGGGCCCCTCCGCCGCCGTCCGCCGGGGCCGTGGGCAGTTGTGTGGGCAGCAGCAGATCGTCGGTGCCGTCGCCGTCCGCGTCGCCCGTGGCCGGGACCCGTGGGCCGTCGGCCAGCGCAACGGCGCCGGCGATACGGGCCTCCCGGGCGCGGTCGCGTACGAGGCCCTGCTCGCCGCCCTCGTAGTACGCGACCGTGTGCAGGTCGGAGGGTGCGCTCTCGTCCTCCTCCGCGTCGAAGCCGTAGGTGAGGACGACGTCCGCACGGCCGTCGGCGTCGAAGTCGCCGGTGGTGGCGGTCGACGGAGCGGCGTAACCGTGCTGGCCGAGATCGAGTTCGGCCGTCCGCTGCGGTTTTCCCGAGCGGCCGAACGGTCCGTAGAGCAGACGCCCGTCGGTGGCCGGTGTGCCACCCATCGGCGGCCCGGAGCCACCGGTGCCGGCATCCAGCAGATCGGCCGAGCCGTCTCCGTCGAAATCCGCGACGGCGAGCGGGCGGGTGTCCTGGGGGACGTCGAGCGCTTGGGGCGTGTCCAGTCCCCGCGCCCCGCCGTACATCACGAACGTCTGCCGGCGCGGTGACGCGCCGTCCAATACCGACGGGCCGCGGCTGCCCACCAGGTCCGTGAAGCCGTCGCCGTCGAGGTCGGCGCGCAGGAGCGGCGTGGTGAACGACGCGCTGCCCGAACCTGCGGGGATGCGCACCGACCAGTCGGGGTTGAGGCCGTCCTTCGAGCCGTACACGACGATCAGGGTCGCCTTGGACCGGTTGCGGTCGCGGGAGGTGGCGCTGACGACCTGGACGTAGTCGTCGTAACCGTCGCCGTTGAAGTCGCCGGGGTCCGGGTCGGCGGCGGGCCTGCCGGGGGCCGGGGAGCCGCTCGGCTTCCCGGCGTCGCCTCCTCCGCTGCCGCCGTCATCTCCCCCGCCCCCGCCCCCGCTGCACGCGGTGAGCGCCATGGTGCAGCACAGGGTGACCGCGACGGCGGACTGCCAGGCCCCTCTGCGCGCCTCTGCGCGCCTCGACGTCATGCAGATCCCCCCAGCGTCCTGCTGTGCCCCAGCGTCATGCAGTGCCCTTGAACTCGGCGGTGGAGAACGTCACTTCCGGCTCGCCCACAACCAGCCCGCTCTTCCTCCCCGGAAACACCGCCACCGTATCCCTCGTCTCCCCGCGATACGTCCGCACGACGAGGTCGTCCCGCTTGTCCCCGTCGAAGTCGGCGACGGCGACGATCTGGGTGGAGCCTTGCGCCCTCGGTGTCACGGTGACCGCGGACGCCGCGGAAAGACCCTTCGGGCGCCCCTTGAAGATCTGCAACCGGTCGCCGTCGCCCACGACGAGTTCGCTGAGCCCGTCGCCGTCGAAGTCGCCGGAGGCGAGGGAGGCGCCAGGCCGCGAGAGGTTCCCGCGCAGGGTGCCGCCCGGCACGTCGTAGCGCAGGGCGATCCCGGTGCCGGAGCCGATCGCGGCGTCCGTGCCCCGGCCCTTGCCGAAACGGCCGAAGGCCACGGTGGAGCCCGCCGGGAACACGGCCCCCGTCCGGGTCGGGCCGGCCGGACCGCCGAGGACGAGGCTCGACGCCGATGCGTCGGCGGCGGTGGCGCGCACCAGCAGGTCGTCGTAGCCGTCGCGGTCGACGTCGACGGAGGGGCCGACGGAGGGTCCGACGGGGACGTTGCCGGGCGCGGCCAGCGGTGTGCCCGCGGCCCGCGGGGAGCCCTCGCGGCTGAACGGCCCCCGCAGATAACTGATCCGGCTGCCCGACGCGTGCACGACGAGGTCCTTGGCACCGTCCCCGTCGAAGTCGCCGCACACGGGCTGGTCGGGCCAGTCGTTGCCGAACCGGGCACGCGCGGGGATGCGCAGCTTCACCGCCTTTCCGGTCAGTCCCTTGGGCGAGCCGAAGAGGAGCTGCAACGGCACCGGCGGCTGCCCCTGACCGTCGTACGGCGGGTCGGTGGAGACCACGAGATCGGTGAAACCGTCCCCGTCGAGATCGCAGGAGGCCTCGGCGTCGAAGACGGCGGGCAGCTGCCCCTTGGTCGGCGCGGCGTACTCGGCCGGGCTCAGCAACTGACGTGCACCCGGCACGAGTCCCTGCCCCTGTCCCCGTCCCTGCCCGGAGCCCGCGTTCCCGCCGTACACGATCCCGATCCCCGGGTCGTCGCCGTGCAAGTCGTCCGCCCCCTTCACCAGGTCGTTGAGGACGAGATCACGGTGGCCGTCGCCGTTGAAGTCGTCGGCGACGCGGCTGCCCTTGCCGAGGGGGATGGGCAGGCGCGCAGCGGCCTTGCCCGGTGTGCTCACGGGCCGGTGCTTCGCGGCGGGCGGGCCGTGATGCGTGGCTGTGCCGCAGGCGGTGAGCAGCAGGCTGCAGCCGACGGTGGCGGCAGCGGCCCGCAGACCGGCGCGGGTACGGCGATGTCTCCTGCTCCCTGTGCTCGGAATGTGCACCACCCACCTCGAAGGCACCAGCGTCACGGACGACAACGATCGGCTCATGATGCTCTTGTTTCACTGACCACGTAAGGGCCCACGTCAGGGTGGGGACGCCGAAGGGCCGGGCCCCCAAGACGGGAACCCGGCCCTTCGCGTGCGTACGAACCTGTACGAACCCCGGCTACTTGACCGGCTCCGGCTCCGACTCGCTCTCCTCCTCGGCCTCACCGGCCGGGGGCTGGTTGTCGACGGGTGTCTTCACCGAGTCGAGCAGCAGCTGCGCCACGTCCACGACCTGCAGCGACTCCTTGGCCTGGCCATCGTTCTTCTTGCCGTTCACGGAGTCGGTGAGCATGACGAGGCAGAACGGGCAGGCGGTGGAGACGATGTCGGGGTTGAGGGACAGCGCCTCGTCCACGCGCTCGGTGTTGATGCGCTTGCCGATCCGCTCCTCCATCCACATCCGGGCGCCGCCGGCGCCGCAGCAGAAGCCGCGCTCCTTGTGGCGGTGCATCTCCTGCTGGCGCAGGCCGGGGACCTTGTCCATGATCTCGCGCGGCGGCGTGTAGACCTTGTTGTGGCGGCCCAGGTAGCAGGGGTCGTGGTAGGTGATCAGACCCTCGACCGGCGTGACCGGGATCAGCTTGCCCTCGTCGATGAGGTGCTGCAGCAGCTGCGTGTGGTGGATGACCTCGAACTCGCCGCCCAGCTGCGGGTACTCGTTCGCGATCGTGTTGAAGCAGTGCGGGCAGGTGGCGACGATCTTCTTCGCCGACTTCGGCTTCTTCGTCTCCGGGTCGTCGTCGTCCTCGCCGAACGCCATGTTCAGCATGGCCACGTTCTCCTGGCCGAGCTGCTGGAACAGCGGCTCGTTGCCCAGGCGGCGGGCCGAGTCACCGGTGCACTTCTCGTCGCCGCCCATGATCGCGAACTTGACGCCCGCGATGTGCAGCAGCTCCGCGAAGGCCTTGGTGGTCTTCTTGGCCCGGTCCTCCAGGGCGCCGGCGCAGCCGACCCAGTACAGGTAGTCGACCTCGCTGAGGTCCTCGATGTCCTTACCGACGACGGGAACCTCGAAGTCGACCTCCTTGGTCCACTCCAGGCGCTGCTTCTTCGCAAGCCCCCAGGGGTTGCCCTTCTTCTCCAGGTTCTTGAGCATCGTCCCGGCCTCGCTCGGGAAGGCGCTCTCGATCATGACCTGGTAGCGGCGCATGTCGACGATGTGGTCGACGTGCTCGATGTCCACCGGGCACTGCTCGACGCAGGCGCCGCAGGTGGTGCAGGACCACAGCACGTCCGGGTCGATGACGCCGTTCTCTTCGACGGTGCCGATCAGCGGGCGCTCGGCCTCGGCCAGCGCGGCGGCGGGCACCTCGGCGAGCTGCTCGGCCGTCGCCTTCTCCTCGCCCTCCATGGTCTTGCCGCCACCGGCCAGCAGGTACGGCGCCTTGGCGTGCGCGTGGTCGCGCAGCGACATGATCAGCAGCTTCGGCGAGAGCGGCTTGCCGGTGTTCCACGCCGGGCACTGCGACTGGCAGCGGCCGCACTCGGTGCAGGTGGAGAAGTCCAGCAGGCCCTTCCAGGAGAAGTGCTCGATCTGGCTGACGCCGTAGACGTCGTCGTCGCCCGGGTCCTCGAAGTCGATCGGCTTGCCGCCGGAGGTCATCGGCTGCAGCGCGCCGAGCGCCGTCTCGCCGGTCGCGTTCCGCTTGAACCAGATGTTCGGGAAGGCGAGGAAGCGGTGCCAGGCCACACCCATGTTGGTGTTGAGGGAGACCACGATCATCCACACGAAGGACGTGCCGATCTTGATCATCGCGGCCAGGTAGACCAGGTTCTGCAGCGCGCCGACCGACAGGCCCTTGAAGGCCAGGACCAGCGGATACGAGGCGAAGTACGCGGCCTCGTAATGCTCCACGTGGTGCAGCGCGCCCTCGAGGCCGCGCAGGACGTAGATGGCCAGGCCGATGGTGAGGATGACGTACTCGACGAAGTACGCCTGCCCGGCCTTGGAGCCCGCGAAGCGGGACTTGCGGCCGGCCCGCGACGGCAGGCTCAGCAGGCGGATCACCATCAGGACCGCGATGCCCAGGACGGTCATCACACCGATGAACTCGATGTACATCTCGAACGGCAGGAACCCGCCGATGACCGGCAGCGTCCAGTCGGCCTGGAAGAGCTGGCCGAACGCCTGGGCGAGGGTCGGGGGCAGGGTGAGGAAGCCGACGGCCACGAACCAGTGGGCGATGCCCACGATCCCCCAGCGGTTCATCCGCGTGTGGCCGAGGAACTCCTTCACCAGCGTCACGCTGCGCTGGTAGGGGTTGTCGGTCCGGCTGCCGGCGGGGACCGGCTGGCCCAGCTTGAAGTAGCGGACGAACTGACCGATGGCGCGTGCGAGCAGCGCAACGCCGACCACGGTCAGGACCAGCGACACGATGATCGCGGCGAGTTGCATTTAGGGGCTCCTCGGGCCTGCGAGGTGTGCTTCAGCGGAGTGCTTCAGCGGTCTGTCTTCGGATCTTCGGTGATTACTAAGCAGTAACTTATGCAGTCCGTCTGAGACTACCCAACATATGCCGCCGCGCTGTAGTCGCGCGTGCGGTGATCTGCGTCGCTGAGGATTGCCTTGCTAGCGGCGGACAGCGCCGTCCGGGGCCGTGGCCGGAGCCGGAAGTCCGCCGTCCGAGGGGATCCGGGCGACGCAGGCAATCTCGGAGAACAGGGTCGGCCGGGTGCGGGCGAGGAGCGTGCCCGTCCGGCGGCCGAGGATCCGGGGGCTCTGGAAGTACGGGTGGAACTCCACCTCCGTGTAACCGCACCGCCGAGTGAGCATCAGCGCCAGCGAGCGGTGCGTGAAGTAGTGCAGATGTCCCTCGTCGTGGAGGTCGGCGGCGGCCCCTCCGTAGGTGGTGAGGCCTTCGTTGGCGGAGGCGGTCGACGGGAAGCGTCCGGCGGCCAGCTTCAGCCGCCGGGTCCATTTCGCGATGTTGGGTGTGTCGATGTAGACGAAGCCACCCGGCTTGAGCAGTCCACGGATCTTGCGCATCGCTCCCAGCGGATCGATGAGGTGCTCGATCAGGGCGATCATCACCACTGCGTCGAAGGGGCCGTCGACCGTGGCGGTCGGCTGTTCCGCGTCGACCTGCGCGAAGCGCATCCGCGGGTCGGTGAGGGTGCGGCGCAGGCCCTCGAGGCGGGGTGTGGAGATGTCGCCGATCGTGTAGCCGCGGAACGGCACGCCGCCCGCACGCAGGCTCTCGGCCACCACTCCGTTGCCCGCGCCGAGCTCCAGGACGTCGGCGCCGTGGGGCAGCAGCCTGGCCAGAGTGGTGACGGCGGCGGCGCAGCGGTCCGCGGGGCGGGGGGCGCGGACCGGCAGGGGCTCCGGGGGCGGTGCCGTGCGCTCGGCCGCGTACTTGGCCTCGTAGTGCTGCACCAGGCGGGTGGGGATCACGGTGGCTCCTTTGCTCACTGGGTGGGCGATAACAGCGGAAATTCGGGCAACGAGAATTTAAGCAAGGGAAATTCATCAAATGAATCAGAGAGGGATGAAAACGACGCGGAACAACCTGGGCCACAGCTTCCCGGTGAGCAGGAACTGATCGGTGCCGGGGACGGCCGCGACACCGTTCAGGACGGCTCCGTGCTTCTTCTCCTCGGCGGGCAGCAGGCCCGCGGCATCGATCTCACCGGTCACCGCCCCGGTGGCGGCGTCGATGCGCACGATCCGGTCGGTGAACAGGACGTTGGCGTACACGGTGTTGCCGACGCATTCCAGCTCGTTGAGCCCCGACACCGGCCGACCACGGACCGTGACGGCGACCTCGCCCGTCTTCGCCAGCGTCGCCGGGTCCCGGAAGGTGAGGCGGGACGATCCGTTGCTCGACACCAGCCGGTCGTGTTCCCGCTGGTGGCACAGGCCCCAGCCGTCGTCCCGGTACGCGACCCGGCGCAGCTCGGCCAGCGTCCTGGCGTCGCGTTCGATCGCGACGCCGTTCTGCCAGGTGAGCTGCCACAGGGTCCGGCCGACGACGGTGATGCCCTCACCGAACAGAGGCGCGCGCATCATGACCCGGACCGTGGGGCTCTTGCCGGGCGGGCCCGCCCGGACCGAGGACCGCCCGACGATGCCGGTGCTCTCGTAGAGCGTGCCGCCCGCCATCTCCAGGCCCTGGGTGAACGCCTCGGGATCATGGGGCAGGACCTCGAGCACCTTGACGCCGAGCTGCTCGACGCCTTCCGGGTCGCGGGCCGGCGCGCCCGCCGTCCGGCTTCCGGCGTCGCGCTCCGCCGTACACGACGTGATCAGCGCTCCGGTGAGGACCGCCGCCATGGCGACGGGGGTAACCCGCACGTGGCGCCGGGCCGCGGGCCGACGCGGTGGCCGGGCCCGAACGTGGCGCCGGACCTGGTGCCGGCGCCGTGGCCGGACCCCGCCGCCCGTCAGGCCTGGCACGACGGCCCCGGCGGCAGCGTGGCCCGGAGCGGCGTCACGAGGGGCTGGCGCAGCACCGCGGGGGCGCGCTCGGCTCCCGGCTCCAGCAGGTGCAGCACCAGCGTGCGGCTCGATCGGGCCGGCAGCTCCAGGTCGAGGGTGTACACGGGATGACCGCGCTCCACGGCGGGGGACATCAGGACCGGGCGGCCGTCCAGGGTGGCCCTGGTCAGGCCGGCGCCCCTGCTGGCGTAGTAGGACACCAGGAGCCGGTTGTCGCCCGGCCGTGTGCGGTAGGGCGGGCTGTCGACGCGTTGGGTGACGTAGTGGGGGAGGCCCGAGGCCGGCGCCCGGTTGGCGAGGGTGATGGTCGCGGTGACCGACCGCCCGTCGGCGGTGCAGTGCCCCGGCGCCCAGGTCAGGCGGCGGTCGAGGTAGTAGTCCAGCTTGGTGCCGGCCGCGTTGTTCACGACGAGTCCGGCGAACGGGCCGGGTGTGTTCGGGAGTGCGCCGCCGAGCGGATGGGTTTCGAGCAGGCGTTGCTCGGCCCGGTGGGAGCTCCACATCTTGAGATGCCCGTCGCGCTGTGCGTCGTGGATCGCGGCGACCATGGCGGGGAGCAGGCGCGGGTCGTCCGCCGCGTCCATGAGCCGGGCGGCGGCCGCGCGGGCGGCGTCGAGGAAGAAGGCCTTGCGTTCGGCGGTGTCCCGGTAGGCCGCGTAACTGGCTCGCTCGGTGAGGTCCACCGCGTTGTCGGCCGTGAGAGCGGTCCCGTCGGGGAGACGGGCCGGTCCGGTGGCGCGCAGAAGCCGACTCAGGGCGCTGGGATCGAGAGCGGCGGCGCCGTCCACGCGCCGGCCGCTGTGCTCGCGCCACGCCGCCGTCCAGATACGTGCCGCATAGGGAAAGTGCGGGCTGAGATTCGAGTTGACCCAGACCTTGGTGGGAGCGTTGTTCCCGTACCGGGCTGTGTATTCGGCACCGAGGCTCACGTTCGCGCTGGCGTGTGCCAGCTCGGTGTCGTTCCCGAAGCGCTCGAAGCGCAGCCGGCCCTTGTCGGCCGTGACCGCGGCGAAGGCGCCCGGCAGCCCGCCGGTGCCGCGCGCCTCGGCCGTGTTCTGGAAGACCAGGAGATAGCGGCGTGTTCCATCCGCGCCCAGCATCGGCGGCAGCAGGCGGGCCGCGGCCGAGGCGTCGGTCGCCGCTGGGCTGAGACGGTTGAGTTGGCGGGACAGCTGCGTCCGGGCCCGGTCCGCGGCCGGAAGCCAGGTGGAACGGGGGAGAGCGCGGACCTCGGCCCGCACCTCGGCCGCGACGCGCGCGGCCCGGGCGAGCGCCGGGGCCTGCTCCCGCAGCGCGGAAAGGATCCGCGGAACGCCACCCTCGCGTGAGCCGGCCGTGAGCGCGGGGACGGTACGCACCAGCGGGGGCAGTACGTCGCCGGTCAGCCTGTCCGCGGCGTGTGCGGCGCCGCGGACCGTGCGGACGGGGCCGCCGAAGAAAGGCAGGTGAGCGGCGGGATACCAGGCCGGACCGGTGGTGAGGCGATGCGCTCGCGCGGCATGCGACGCCGCGGAACGCAGCGCCGCGTCCGGGGCGGGAGTCTGCACGGCGGCTGACGCGCCGCCGTCCGGTGCCGTTCGGCCGGCGACCGACTGCCGCAACCGGTCCAGGTCGCGCTGGGCCGCCAGCAGCTCGGCGCGGGCGAGCAGACCGGTGACGACGATCCAGGCCGCGCCCGTCAGGAGCACAGCCGCGGCAGCCGGCAGCAGGTGTCGTGCTGAAGGGCGGAAGCCACCGAGCCGTACGCGGCAGGCGTCCCGGGCACGCCCGGGACGCCTTGGGAAGCGTGGCAAGTGCATCCTGCGGTCTCCGTCATCGGCGCCCGCGCCGGCGCATGACCACCATGGTTCCGGCGCCTAGTGCGACCAGCCCTCCGGCTGCGGCGGACAGCATCAGCGTGGTGTCGTCGTCCGAACCCGTGTCCGCGAGATAGGGCGGCCTGTCCTTGCCGTGTCCCCCGCCTCCGGGAGCGCCCGGCCTCCCGGCGGACCCCCTCACGATGATGTTGGCCCGGAGGGTCAGGTCGGGATCGTGGGCGACGAGCTGGAAGGTGTGCCGGCCCGGTCTGATGTAGCTGGGGATGGTCACCGTCGCGGACACCGCGCCCTCGGCGTTGGCGTAGTACTCGCCGACGACCACCTCCCGCGAGAGGATCGACGCGATGACCTCCTGGCCGGCGGCGAAGCCCGTCGCGCTGAAGGTGAGCGTGCCTCCCGCGGTCACCGTGCTGGCGTTCAGGCCCAGACTCGGGGGCCCCGGCGGATACTGCGCGTGGGCGGTACCGGCCCCCACGAGCGGTGCGGCGACGAGAACGGCGGCGGTTGCTGCCGAGGCCAGAGCTGCCCGCCATCTCGACGAGGTCGTCATCTTCTCCACGCTCCCTCAACTGGGTCAGGCCCGGCGGCAGCGCAGGCCGTGACAGCAAGATCGGATACCTGCATAGATGGGACGCGGGCGGCTCGAGTAACGCGGACATCCCTCAGAACAACCGGATGGTGTAGCACTCGGTCCCCGATGGCGCAGGGGCGGCCCCTGCTTGTCCCTCGGATGCCTGCGATGGCCCGCCAGCAGGGTGGAGATCCCGCGGATTGCTCCCGTTGTCGGAGCGGCGGCAAATTGCAATATGTACCGAAACGTACCATCGCCTCGCATTGCTAACAGAGCGTCAGGGAGGCGAGTGTTGGCTGCCATCGATGCGGTGGTGACAGGGGCCGGAGGCTTCATCGGCGGTCATCTGACCCAGGCTCTGCTCGCCGAGGGCAGGACCGTGCGGGCGGTCGACCGCAAGCCGGTCGACGAGTGGTACCAGACCCACGACGGCGCTGAGAACATGGTCGCCGACGTCTCGTCGTACGACTCCTGCCTATGGGTCCTCGAAGGCGGCGCGAGCGAGGTCTACCATCTCGCGGCCGACATGGGCGGCATGGGGTTCATCGAGAACAACAAGGCCGCCTGCATGCTGTCCGTGCTGTCGAGCACGCACATGCTGCTTGCCGCCCGGGACATGGGAGTCGGCCGTTACTTCTACTCCTCCTCCGCCTGCGTGTACGCCGCGCACAAGCAGAGCGAGGCGTACGCACCCGCGCTGAGGGAGGAGGATGCGTACCCGGCGATGGCCGAGGACGGCTACGGCTGGGAGAAGCTCTTCAGCGAGCGCATGGCCCGCCACTTCCGCGAGGACTACGGTCTTGCCACCCGCGTCGCCCGCTACCACAACGTCTACGGCCCGTACGGCACCTGGACCGGCGGCCGCGAGAAGGCACCCGCCGCCGCGTGCCGCAAGGTCGCCCTCGCCGTCCTGACCGGCGCCCGCGAGGTGGAGATCTGGGGCGACGGCGAGCAGACTCGCAGCTTCACCTACATCGACGACTGCGTGGAGGGCACGCTGCGCCTGACGCGCAGCGAGCACGTCGATCCGGTCAACATCGGCTCGGACAGGCTGGTCTCCATCAACCAGCTGTACGCGATCGTCGAGCAGATCGCCGGGGTGCGGCTGAAGCACCGTCACATCCCGGGCCCGCTCGGCGTACGCGGCCGCAACAGCGACAACACCCGTATCCGCAAGGAGCTCGGCTGGGAGCCGGAGACATCTCTGCTCGACGGCCTGGAGATCACCTACCGCTGGGTCCACGACCAGCTGAAAGCACAGCTCGACAACCGTCCCTACCTGCGCTGATGCCCGCCCCTCCGCGGGTCGACGTGCTCGGCGTCGGCATCAGTGCGGTCGACCCGGACACGGCCCTCGACGAGATCGCCCACTGGGTCGAGACCCGCAGGCGCACCTACGTGTGCGTCACCGGCGTGCACGGCGTCATGGAGTGCCGGCGCGACCCCGTGCTCCGCCGGATCCACAACTCCTCCGGCCTGACCGTTCCCGACGGCATGCCCATGGTGTGGGCCGGCCGGCGGGCCGGGGCGACGTGGATGCGCCGTGTCTACGGGCCCGACCTGATGCTCGCCGTCCTCGAACGGGCCGCCGAGGAGGGCTGGTCGTCGTTCCTGTACGGCGGTGCCGAGGGGGTGCCGGAACTCCTCGGCGAGCGACTGGTGGGACGGATTCCGGGGCTGAAGATCGTGGGCGCGTACTCGCCGCCGTACCGGCCGCTGACGGCCGAGGAGTCGGCGGCGGCCGTCGCCACCATCAACGACTCCGGTGCCGATCTGGTCTGGGTCGGGTTGTCCACACCCAAGCAGGAGCTGTGGATGGGCGAGCACCGCGACCGTCTCGACGCGCCCGTCCTGCTCGGCGTCGGCGCCGCGTTCGACTTCCATGCGGGCCTCAAACCGCAGGCACCGGCATGGATGCAGCAGCGCGGCCTCGAGTGGGCGTACCGCCTGGCGAAGGAGCCGCGCAGGCTGTGGCGCCGCTATCTCCGGAACAACCCCGCCTATCTGGCGCGCGTCGCGCTGCGGCCTCCACGGCTTCAGGAACGCGCCCTCCAGGAGTGATCGACCATGGAAAGCCTCATGCGCGCCCGCCTGTACGGGCTCGTCAAGCGCACCCCTCTCGGCCCCTACGTGAACAACTGCCCGCCGATCAGGATCGGTCCCGAGCGGCTCTACGTATGGACCCATGTCCTGATGCGGACCCGCCACGTGACCGGCTCGGTCGTCGAGGTCGGCTGCTCGCTCGGCGGAACGGCGATGTGGAGCGACCGCATGCTGCGGCAGACCGGCGTCCACAAGCCGTACGTCGCGATCGACACCTTCAGCGGCTTCGTGCCCGAGCAGTTCGACGCGGACGTGGCCCTCGGCACGCCGCGTCGGCTCCGCAAGACCTTCGACTACATCTCGCTGCCCGCCGTGCGCCGTTCCGCGCGGAAGATGGGCGCCCCCGACATCAGGTTCGTCCAGGGTGATATCTGCCGCATGGACGCCGCGCGGCTTCCGCGGCAGATCTCGGCCTGCCTGGTGGACGTCGACCTCTCCAAGCCGGTGCACGCCGCGCTCACCAAGGTGTATCCGAGGCTCGCACCCGGCGGCGTGATCGTCGTCGACGACTGTCCCGAGGGCGACGACTACAAGGCGCGCGTCGGCTACCGGCGCTTCGTCGCCGAACACGGCCTCGAGGAGCGGTATGTCCTCGGCATGGGCGTGGTCACCGGACCGGCCGCCGACATCGACTTCGGCCGCTGAGCGCAATGAGGTCTCTGAGCGCATGAGGAGTCTGAGCGCATGAGGATCGCACTCGTCCACAGCTTCTACGCCTCCGGGCAGCCCAGCGGCGAGAACGAGGCCGTACTCGACCAGACGCGGGCGCTGCGCGCGGCGGGCCACGACGTGGAGCTGTTCGCCGCCCACACCGACGAGCTGGCCCGGGACCCCCTCTACCCGCTGCGGGCCGCCGTGCGCGTGGCGGCCGGGCGGGGTGCCGACCCCCTCCACCTGCTCCGCGCCTACGACCCGGACATCGTCCACGTCCACAACCTCTTCCCCAATTTCGGCAGGTCCTGGGTGAGGGACTGGGCCGGTCCCCTCGTCGCGACGCTGCACAACTACCGGTCGCTGTGCGCCGCCGGGACCCTCTACCGCCAGGGCGCGGAGTGCACCCGCTGCCTGGACGGCGAGCGGTGGGCGGGCCTGCGCCACGGCTGCTACCGGGACTCGCGGCTCGCGACGCTTCCCCTGGCCTGGGCGGGCCGGCACGGCGCCGCGGCGGATCCGCTGCTCGCCCGCGCCGACCGGCTCGTGGTGCTGTCCACGCTGAGCCTGCGTACGTATCTGCGCGCGGGAGTGGCGGCCGAACGCCTCGCGCTCGTACCCAACTTCGTCGAAGCACCGCTCCACCAGGACCCGCCCGGCGACACCGGCCGCTGGCTGGTCGCCGCCCGCCTCACGCCCGAGAAGGGCGTGCTCGAACTCCTCGGCCAATGGTCGGACGACCAGCCGCTGGACGTTGTCGGGGACGGCCCGCTCCTCGCGGCCTGCCGTGCCGCGGCTCCCGGGTCGGTGCGGTTCCTGGGCAGCCTTGACCGGTCCGAACTGCGCCGGCGGATGCCCTCCTGGCGCGGACTGGTCTTCTCCAGCCGGGTGTACGAGGGTGCGGTGCCGCTCGTCTACATCGAGTCCCTGGCCGCGGGCCTGCCGGTCCTCGCCTTCGACGGTTCTTCGGTGGCGGAGTCGGTGCGCGAGAGCGGCACGGGCCTCGTCGTGCGGTGGGGCCGTCCCTTTTCGCCCGTGCTGGCGGAGGCCGCAGCGCGGTTCCCCGCTCTGCGCGCCCACTGCCGCCAGATGTACGCGGACCACTTCGCCCAGAGGATCTGGACGGACCGGATGACCGCCTTGTACGCCGACCTGGCCGCCTCAACCGGAGCAGCGAAGAAGGCCGGTGTGAGGGAACCCGCATGACACATGTCACCGTGGTGCAGCCCTATCTCGCCCGCTACAGGGTGCCGTTCTTCGAACGCCTGGCGGCGGACCTCGCCTTGCGGGGCATCGACCTCACAGTGGCGCACGGCCGCCCCACCGGGGCACTCGCCGCCCGGGGCGACAGCTGTCGGCTGCCGGGTTCCGTCCAGCTGGCCCAGCGGGTGTTCCATATCGGCGGCCGGGAGCTGTTGTGGCGGCGGATCGGTGACCTTGCCCGGGGGGCCGACGTGCTGATCCTCGAACAGGCGCTGCGCAATCTGGAGAGTTACCCGTGGCTGGCGTGCCGTGGCGGACCCGCCGTCGCGCTCTTCGGCCACGGCCGCACGTACACCCGGCGTGCCGGGCCGCTGGCGCGTGCCGCGAAGTCCGCGCTCACCCGCAGGGCGGACTGGTTCTTCGCCTATACGGAACAGGGTGCGCGGCATGTCGCACGAGAGGGGTTCCCAGCCGATCGGATCACCGTCGTCGACAACGCCATCGACACCACGGCCCTGGCGGCGGCCGTCGACGCGGTCACCGAGGAGGAACTGGCGGCGTTCCGCCGCAGGCACGCACTCGAACCCGGTCGTACCGCCCTCTACCTCGGAGGGCTCGACGGCCCCAAACGGATTCCGTTCCTGCTGGCCGCGGCCGCGCACGCCGCTGAACGCCTGCCCGGTTTCCGGTTGTTGGTCGCGGGCGACGGAGAGGAGAGAGCGAGAGTGCGGGCGGCCCAGGCGGCAGGCCGCTGTGTGGTGTACCTGGGCCCGCTGTCGGGGCGGGCCAAGGCACTGGCGGGCGCGGCTTCGGACGTGCTGATGCTGCCCGGCCTGGTGGGGCTCGCCGCCGTGGACTCCTTCGCGCTGCGCTGTCCGCTGGTCGCGTCCCCGGACGCCGACCACGCTCCGGAGTTCGGCTACCTGGAGCACGGCCGCAACGCGCTGATCGTGCCGGGCGGCGCGCGGGCGTACGGGGAAGCCGTGGCCGGACTCCTCACCCGCCCGGCGCTGCTGGAGACACTGCGCCGGGCCTGCCGGAGCGATGCGGCCCGTTACACCGTCGAGGGCATGAGCGCCCGGTCTGTGGAAGGCATCGAGAGGTTGCTGGCGGCCCGTTGAAGGAGCAGCTCGGCGACGGAGCGATCGCGGAGCCCGGGTCGGCCCGGTCGGCAGGTGCAGGATCCGTCGGCGGTTGCTGTGCCGCCGGATGGGGGTCGGGTCTTCGGCGTCGAGTCGGCTACGGGATTCAGGCCGGTCGAGCGGCCGGTTGGTCTCAGCGGGCAGACGCTCGACCTTCATGCGCATCGTGCCGCGCGGCGCGAGAGGCTGCTGGACCGACAGAGGCCCGGCCTCCGGCCACCCGTGGTCGGCGGGTGGCGGCGACCTGGTGGCAGAGCTCGGCGTACTGCGCCACACTCCGCGCCATGCTGAACCGCTGCCCGGGCAAGGGCGCCCTGCCGCGGGACGCGCGAGCGAGGGCGTCCAGGAGCGCGGCGGGATCCACCTCGGTGAGGATGACCGAGGGCTCTGAGGGCGTCGCCAGGTCCCGCAGGCCGGGCGCATTCGCGAGGACCAGCGGCAGTCCGGTGGAGAGCGCCTCGATGGCGGCCACGCTGGAGCCCTCGTGCGTGGACGGCATGACGAAGACGTCGGCTGCGTGCAGCGCGTCCAGCGGGTGCACGCAGCCCAGGAACCGGACGCGTTCCCCGAGGCCGAGCTCGCGGGCGAGCTGCCGTTCGCCCTGGTCCGGCTTCTCCTGGCCGACGTGTACGTACACGAGGTCGTCCGGTGCGGAGGGGTCACCCATGGCCTGGAGGACGGCTTCGTGCCGCTTCTGCGGGGCGCAGTTGCCGACGCTCACCAGGGCGATGTGGTGGTCGGCGAGTCCCAGCGCGGACCTGGCGGCGGCACGCCGGCCGGGTGTGGGCGGCTCGAAGCAGCCGTCGCACCAGTTGTCGATGACCCGGGGGCGGGGGCCGAAACGGCGCTCCTCGTTGGCGGCCACGCTGGCGCTGACCGCCACGTGGGTCCAGGAACGGGCCCTGGCAGTGATACGCCGCTGCACGGCGCGTTCGAGGCGCAGGAGCCGTTCGAACTCGAAGACGTTGTGGACGGTCCGGACGACTCCGGCTCCGGCGGCGCGGGCGGCGGCGCCGAGCCAGAAGTTGGCCCACTCGGTGTGCAGATGCACGACGTCGTAGCGCTCTGAGCGGACGAGCTTCCGCAGGCCGTACAGCAGACGCCCACGGTTTCTGTCGCTCTCGTGCAGGATCCGGTAACCCGCGGCGCGCAGTTCGGCGGCGTAGGGGCCGGTGGAAGGACCAATGGCCAGGATGTCCGGGATGATCCCGTGCTCCCGCCATGCCGCTCCGGCGGAACGCAGCATGACCTCCGCTCCCGACGCCCGGAGTTCGGGAAAGACGTGCAGGACGCGCAGGGGACGTGGGGCGCTCGGGTGGGTCATCGGTCCTCCGGTCGTACGGCTTTCACGGCGGGCGAGGGGATGGGGGAACGCGGCGGACTCAGCGGGCGCCTCGCGTCGTCCCCCGTACGACGTGCCGGTACTGCCGCAGGTAGCGCGCGGCCGAGGCGGACACGGTGAACTCGCGTGCCCGCGCGAGTGCCGCCCGCCCGATCCGTTCCCGGCCGGCCGAGTCGAGAGCGAGGCCGAGGATTCCCCGGGCGATGTCCCGCGGCCTGCGTACGTCGACCAGAACGCCCGCGCGCCCGCCGTCCAGCAGCCACGGCACCGCCCCAGACCGGTGACCGCCCACGACGGGAAGTCCTCGCGCCATCGACTCCAGAACGGTCATGCCGAAGGACTCCTCGAGGGTGGGGGCCACGAACAGATCCGCGTCATCCAGGAGCACGGGTACGCGCTCGGCCGGTACCGGCCCGGCGAACACGATGCCGTCGGCCAGTCCGCGCGCCCGGGCCCAGGTCTCGGCAGGGCCGCCGGGCTCGTAGCCGTGGCCGGCCAGGGTCAGCCGGACTCCCGGTAGTTCGGCCCGTACGGAGGCGAACCCGGCGATCAGGGCGGCGCCGTTCTTGAGCCGGTCGAAGTCCGTGCTGATGGAAAGGACGCGATGGCCTGTGCCGCGGGTGGTACGGACGTCCGGGACGCAGAAGTCGTCCGGCACCCCGTTCGGCACGACGGCGGCCGCGCGGGGCACGAAGCGCGCCAGGGCCTGCCCGACGTACGGCGAGACCGCCGTCATGTGCCGTGCCCTGGCAACGCAGACACCCTGCATCGCCATGCGCATGGCCCGGTAGGCGTCGCGGCGTCGGCGGAGAACGGCGGGAGCCCAGTCGTGCACGGTGACCAGGACGGGATGGCGGGTCGCGAGGGCACCGAGAGCGAACTCGTAGGTCCAGTGAGCGTGCGCGAGGTCCACGTCGAGGGAGTCCAGGAGCGCGCTTACGGTGCGGCGCTCCGCGCGGAGCGCGTCCCGGGCGTAATGGCGTGTCCGGAAGCCGCCGACGACCACGTCGACCGGGCCGATCCGGCACCGTACGGGCTGCTCCACACCGCGGCTCAGGGTGACCACGGTGACCTCGTGGCCGCCGTGGGAGAACTCGGTGGCGAGGTGCGGGATGATCGAACTGCCGAGACCAGGCGGGAGCCCGGGTTCTGCCGCGGGGGCGAGGAGCCGGGCGAGCAGGGGGATGTCCGCGGGTCCCGCGAGTGCGATCCTCATGCGTTCTCCTGTGCTTTCCGCCCGAACTCGTGCTCTTTCCGCCCGAACTGGTGCTCCTTCCGCCTGAACACCGTCGGCAGCAGTCCTCGTTCGCGCGCGACCCGCACCGCGCACAGCCCCGTCCCGTACCGCAGGCAGCACAGCATCAGCACGCCCGCGGCCGTCAGTTGTGCGGTGAGCGTCGCCGTCGGCGGGCACGCACCCTCCAGCGAGCGTCCGATGGTCCACACCGCGCCCCACACCACGGCGGCGACCGCCGCGGCCTCCGCGTACGCCCTGGCCACCGCCCGCCGGGCGGCCGGGAACAGCCGGTTCAGCCAGCAGCAGTACAGGGCGTGCTCGGTGAGGCGTCCGACGAGTACGACCACCACCAGTCCGTACACCCCGCAGCCGAGGAACAGCGCGATGGCCGTTCCTGCCACGAGCACGGCCAGCTGCACCAGCTGGATGACGGCCTTGCCGCCCACCGCTCCCATGGCCTCCACCAGCACGGCCGGGAAGTGCACCACGAGGCTGAGTGCCGAGGCCAGGGCCAGCACCGGCACCAGCTCCGCGCTGCCCTGCCACTGGCCGCCGAGCAGCACCGCCACCAGCTGGTCGCCGCTCGCCGCGATGACCGCCGAGAGGGTGAGGAAGAGCAATGTGGTCAGCGCGGTGCAGTCGGCGTACACGGCGCCGAGCCGGCCGCTCTGGCCCTGGATGCGGCTGAAGGCGGGGAAGAGGACCTTGCTCGCTGCGCCCGACAGCTGCTCGAGCGGCAGCGCGGTCAGATACGCGGCACGGTTGTGGAGCCCCGCCGCCGTGGCGCCCGCGCAACGGCCGATGACGAAGCCGCCGAAGTTCGCGGTGAGGAACTCGAGGAATCCGTTGACCGAGACCGTGGCGCCGAAGCCGGCGACCCCGCGCATCGCCCGCAGGTCGAACAGCGGCTTCACCGGGTGCCTGACCAGCAGGTACGAGAGAAGAGCCGCCGACAGACTCTGGCCGAGGGCGGCATGGGCGAGGCTCCAGGCACCGCTGCCGAGGAGTGCGGACGTGAGGCCGATGCCGCAGTACCCGGCGGCGTACGAGACGAAGTCGACCAGGGCGACGGTGCGGTAGCGCATGCCGCGGCGGAGCAGCCCGTTCGCCACGGCGCCCAGAGCCGTGGTCAGCAGGGACAGCCCGAGGACGCGCGACAGGGACGTCAGTTCGGGGGATGCCTGGAGCAGGCGCGTGACATAGGGGGCGATGCACCAGAGGACCGTCACGCCGCCGGTGCCGGTGGCCATGGCCAGGGTGAACACGGCCCGGACGTCTCGCTGGGTAAGCGCCGGACGCTGCACCACGGCGGTGCTCAGGCCGCACCGGGCGAAGTGGTCGACGAGCCGCAGCGTCAGCCCGGCCATCGCCATGAGGCCGAAGTCCGCGGGCGAGAGGAGCCGTGCCATGGCGACCGTGTACGGGAGCTGGACGGCGAGTCCGGCCGCGGTGCCGAGGTACGTCCAGCGCATCCCCCGGACCGTGAGCGCGGTGAGGGGCGTCATGCGTGCACCCGGTCCCCGTCCCTGTCCTGGGTCTCCATCGCGGTGATCGCGTCCCATGGATCGGCGGGCGGTGCGGGCAGGCCGAGGATCGGGCCGAGCATGTGCAGCAGCGCGTTCCGTTCCGTGAGCCGGTCGCGGACCCACTCGTGCAGGGCGCGGCCCATGGCGTCGAGCGTGGCGTCGTCGGTGCCCAGCAGTTCCCGCGCCAGAGCGACGGCCTCGGCGGGCGAGTCGGCCAGCAGCAGCCCCTGATCACGGCCGGGTAGCCAGCCGACCGGGCCGGGCCGGGTGCCGATGTGCGGGCGGCCGGCGTACATGCTGATGGGCAGCCGGTCCGAGAACTCGCCGAGCCGGCCTGGGAAGTGGCTCCAGCTGAAGCTGAACCTCGCCCTGCGCAACGTGCTGACCTGCGCGTCGTACGGCAGTGGGCCGAGCGCCCCGCGGCCGCGCCATCCCGTGCCGTACACAGCCGTGCGGCAACCGGGCAGCCGGCGGACGCCCTGCACGGTACGGCGCCGCTCGCGTGCGCCCGCGACGCCCTCGTACAGGCCGAACCTCAGATAGAGACCGCCGATCTGCACGGCGTCGTGCACCGCTTCGGCGATGGGCGGGATGGGGGCCGGGGTGAGCAGCCGACCGGGGACCACGTTCGGGACGTAGCGCGGGGAGCGGCGGGTGAAGCGGCTCAGCACACGGCGCGTGGCGCCCAGTCCCGTGGCGCACACGGTGTCCGAGGCGCGGTACCAGACCAGGCGGTGGCTCCGCCTCGCCTTGTCCTCGCAGATCGCGTCGCCCTCCCAGAAGAGCGTGTGCGGCGAGCCCGCCCGGCGCAGCAGTGCGGCCAGGTAGTCGTCGGTCCACGGGAGGGAGCCGATGGGCTGGACGAACATCACGTCGGGCCGGATCTCCCCGGCCACATCGGCCAGTTCACGCAAGGCCCGGGCGGGGCCGTGCCGCAGCGCATCGGCGGACGGGGCGACCGCGTGGTGCCGGATGAGGCCCTCCTGGCAGAGAGCGGCGAATCCTCTGCCGAAGCTGACGTTGTGGTCCAGGACCCTGTCGTTGGTCACGTGAAGGACGGTGGGCGGCGCCATGGGAGGGGACCTCCAGTCAGACCGGTACGTGGGAGTTCTCTTGTCGGCCGGGACGCTGCACGAGGGCCGTCGCAGGGAGGGTCCGGACCGGGGGCGGTGGCGCCGCGCGCCCGGGCCGGCGCAGGCCCGTCTCTGCGGCGTACCGCAGCA
This sequence comes from Streptomyces jeddahensis, assembly GCF_001642995.1. GTDB lineage: Bacteria > Actinomycetota > Actinomycetes > Streptomycetales > Streptomycetaceae > Streptomyces > Streptomyces jeddahensis. The sequence goes on along the minus strand of NZ_LOHS01000194.1, from coordinate 30,599 downwards.
GCAGGCCGATCAGCAGGCCGCCGGTGAGCCCCGGCGCATACGTGATCCAGAAGACGAGCTCGCCGAGCACCAGCAGCCACAGCAGCAGCCCGACGCTGTCCCGCCGCCCTACGCGGCACAGAGCGCACACCAGCAGGAGGGCGAGCGCGGCCAGCCCCACGAGCCCGATGCGCAGCAGCAGCTGCAGGTAGTAGTTGTGGGGCGACACGTCGATCACGGCGTGAGCGCTGCCGAGCCGCGCGAATCCGGTGCCGAAGGGCCGCCCCAGCAGCCAGTCCGGCAGGTCCCGCAGTTGTTCGAGGAGGCTGGCCCAGCCCGCCACGCGCCAGTTCATCGTGCGGTCGTCCGATGCCGACTGGGCCAGGGTCTCCATCAGCGCTAGTCCGTGCCCCAGCAGCACCACGACCGTGGCCACCGCGACGGCGGCGGCCGTTCCGGCCAGCGCGCGCAGCCGGTGCTGGGGCCGCAGCAGCAGCCAGCCGCCCACCATGACGAGGGCGCAGACCCATACGGACCGGTGTTGCAGAAGCACCATGACCAGCAGCAGAATCCCGGCGAGCAGCCGGGCGCACCGCCTGCCCAGAACGAGCATGATCAGCGCCGCCTGGCAGATCAGCAGTGCCGCGACGGCCGTGACCGGGCGGCCGTTGGCCAGCCGGCCGTCGATCAGCACCTGGCTGCTGTTCGAGCCGATCCCGTACCGCGACCAGCCGATCAGCGCCACCAGCGCGCTCAGCAGTGCGAGCCCGATCCACACACGGCGGAAGGCCGGCAGCAGGTCGAGCCCCGGGCGCGCCACCGCGACGTAGGCCGCGACCCCGAAGACATGGAGGAACGAGACACGCGCCTCGTTGCCGGCCGCCTGCAGACCGTGGGCGACCGCCCCGGCGGCCAGCGAGCCGAGGACCAGGAGCATCAGCACGGCGAGTGCCCCGAGCTCCGGCGTGCACGGCGGGCGCGGACCGCTGACCAGGGTGAACAGTGCCGCCGTCAGGGCGGCCAGGACGAGGATGTCCGCCGGCTGGGCGTCGATGCCCAGCGGGACGGACGGCGGCGCGCCGGCGACCACGCCCCATGCGGCCGTGCAACCGAACAGGCCGATGCCGAGGCCGGAACAGTGGATGTAGATGACGGTCAGTGCGCCGAAGACCAGCAGTCCGGCGCACGCCATGAAGAGTGTCTGCGGGGCCATGGTCACCAGCGCCGTCATCGCTCCGCCCGGTCGTGGCCACCGGTCAGTGCCCGCGCGGCCGTCAGCAGATACGGCGAGACCATCCACACCGGCGCCCAGGGCCACAGATGGCGGTTGCAGTACGACCACCAGGCGGCGAGGGGCAGTTCGCGCCGGGAAGTGACCCGGCGTAGCGCCTCGCGTACCCCGATGCCGGGCTCCCGTGAGCCCGTGCCCGGAGGGTTCGTGTCGCAGACACCCACGTGGCGCGGTGTGACATGGACCGGGATGCCCGCGCGGCGGGCGCGCAGCCCGTAGTCGTAGTCGCCCATCGAATGCCGGAAGCGGCGGTCGATGTCACCGAGCCTGTCGTATGCGGCGCGTGGCACGAGCACGACGTTGCCGTTGAAGGTGTCACACGGCTCGGGGCGCCCGGTCGGCTCGACGAGGGCGAAGTCGTGCGACCGCGGATGCCAGCGGGGGCGGGTACGCCGTCGGCCCGAGTACGTGGTGCGGGAGCCGTCGGATGCGCGCACCGCGCCGACCACCACGGCAGGTGCGGGCAGCCGGTCCGCCGTGGCCAGCAGTTCGGCGACCGCGTCGTCGTCGAGTGTCACGTCGTCGTTGAGCCACAACCGGTGAGTGCAGGGCGGCAGGTCGGGGCGGTCGCTGCTGTGGCCGGCCAGCCGCATCCCCTCGCCCCAGAAGACGTCCGTACCGACCGTCGTCACGTCGACGTCGGGAAAGCGCTCGGCGACCGCCCGGGCGGTGCCGTCGCTGCTGCCCGCGTCCACGAGATGCACGGAGAGCGCGGTGCCGGGCGGCAGGCCGCGCTGCCGGCGCAGTGCGGCCAGGGCGGTCAGGGTCTTCTCGCGCCTGTTGTGGGAGGTCATCAGAACGGCGATGCGGGCGGCTTCCAAAAGGGCTCCTAGTGTGCGCCCCGCGCGGTCAGCACCGCTGGGACCGTGCGGACGAGGATGGCCAGGTCCATGCCGATCGAGCGGTGCTCGACGTAGTGCAGGTCGAGCCTCACCATCTCCTCCCAGGGGAGTGCGGACCGGCCGCTGATCTGCCACAGGCCGGTCAGCCCGGGCGGTACGGACAGACGGGCGCGGGCACGGCCGGTGTAGCCGGAGTCCGCGAGCGGCAGCGGGCGGGGGCCGACCAGGGACATCTCGCCGCGCAACACGTTGACCAGCTGGGGGAGTTCGTCGAGCGAGAGCCGGCGTAGCAGCCGTCCGACGCGCGTGACCCTGGGGTCGTCGCGGAGCTTGAACAGATGGCCGTTCGTCTCGTTGCGCGCGGTCAGCTCGGACCGTTCGGTTTCCGCCCCGGCGTGCATGGTGCGGAACTTGAGCATCGTGAAGGGGCGTCCGTCGAGCCCGGCCCTCGTCTGCCGGAAGAGCACGCCGCCCGGTGAGGTGGTGGCGACAGCGAGGCAGATGACGCAGCTCAGAGGAGCTGCCAGCAGAAGCAGGGCGAGGCTGCCGACGATGTCGACCAGCCGCTTGATCACCATTGCGCCGCATCCGTTCGTGGGTATTTGGCACGTGTCATCACGAAAGGTCTGTTTTGCGGCTAGGACTCTCTCACGATGTCCGTGATTGATCGGCACGCCACGCGTGACCGGGCGGCAGAGGTAGTCCCAGAGGTCGAGAGGTAGCTGGCATGCGTGCCGTGGTGACTGGGGGAGCCGGGTTCATCGGTTCTCATGTGTGCGAGCGACTGCTGGAATCCGTCTGCGACGACGTCGTGTGCGTGGACAACTTCATCACCGGAGAGCCGGCCAACATCGCGCGTTTGACGGGGCGTGCGGGATTCCGGCTGCTGGTCTCCGACGTCGTCGACGGCCTGGAGATCGATGGCCCCGTCGACGCGGTACTGCACTTCGCGTCCCCCGCGTCGCCGGCCGACTACCTGCGCCATCCGCTGGCCACCCTGCGAGTCGGCGCGGAGGGCACCCGGCACGCACTGGAGCTGGCGGCCGCCCACGGCGCGCGCTTCGTGCTGGCCTCGACCTCCGAGGCGTACGGAGATCCGCAGGTGCATCCCCAGCCCGAGTCCTACTGGGGCAACGTCAACCCGGTGGGCCCCCGCAGCTGCTACGACGAGGCTAAACGCTACGCCGAGGCGCTGACGATGGCGTACCGGCGCTCGCTCGGCGTCGACGCCGGGATCGTCCGGATCTTCAACACCTTCGGTCCGCGGATGCGCCCGGGCGACGGCCGCGTGGTCCCCAACCTGATCAGGCAGGCGCTGGAGGAAGCCCCCATGACGGTCACCGGGGACGGCTCGCAGACCCGATCGCTGTGCTACGTGGACGACCTGGTCGACGGCGTGCTGCGGATGCTCGGCGCGTCCATTTCCGGACCGGTCAACCTGGGCAACCCACACGAGGTGACGATGCTCGAACTCGCGCACTGGATCCGGCGGCTGACCGGATCGCGCTCCGCCATCGTGCAGGTGCCGCTCCCCGAGGACGACCCCAGGCGGCGCCGTCCGGACATCGCGCTGGCCGCCGCCGAGCTGGGCTGGCAGCCGAGAACTCCGGTGGAGGAGGGGCTGCTGCGGACCATCGAGTGGTTTGCGGAACGGCGGAAAGGAGCGGGCGTGCTGGCGGAGGTGGCGGCGCCCGCAACTGCCCCGTCAGGGCTGGCGGTTTCATGACCGGTGGCCGGTCGTCCGGGGGAGCCGCCCGTCGGTTCCGGCCGCGCTGTCACGTGCCGTCCGCATGACGTGCCGTCGTTCGGGTGACTCCGGGGTTTGAAGTGCCCAAGTGCCTATCCTCTGCGGTGCACATCGGGAGCAAACCGGCCTACCCAGACCATCCGGCCGACCCAGACCATTTCTACAGCCCTGTGAGGGGTGCACGTTGGATCTCCGCGGATATCTCAAGGTTCTCGCCAGACGCTGGCCGACCGTCCTGGTCTGCCTGCTGCTCGGCATCGGGGCGGGCCAGGCCGCCAACGAGCTGATCAGACCCGTCTACGAGGCCCGCACTCAGCTCTTCGTCGCCACCAGGTCGGGTGTCGACACCGCTGAGCTCAACCAGGGCCAGAGCTTCTCGCAGGCCCGGGTCCAGTCGTACGCGGCGATCGTGGCCACCCGCCAGGTGACCGAACCAGTGGTGCGCGAGCTCGGGCTGCCGACCACACCGGAACAGCTGGCGTCCAAGATCTCGGCGAACGTCCCGCTCAACACCGTGCTCATCAACATCACGGTCCGCGACGCGTCCCCGTCGCGTGCGGCCCGTATCGCCAACGCCGTGGCGGTGCGCTTCAGCGCCGTCGTCGAGCAGCTGGAGACGCCGAAGCAGGCGGCGGAGCCCGCACCCGCGCCGTCCCCTGCCGGCCCGGCCCCCGAAGCCGCGGCTCCTCCGGCCGCCGTGTCGCCCGTCTCGCTCGGCATCACCCAGCAGGCCACGGCGCCCAGCGTCCCCGTCTCGCCTCGGCACCTGCTGAACCTGGCCGCCGGGCTGCTCGCCGGGCTGCTGCTCGGTGCCGCGCTCGTCATCCTGCGCGAGACGCTCGACACCACCCTCAAGACCAGCGAGGCGCTGAGCGAGCTCACCCGGCTGCCGGTCCTCGGTTCCATCCCGTTCGACAAGGACGCGGCGAAGCAGCCGCTGGCCACCGGTGCCGCCAAGCACTCGACCCGCGCGGAGGCGTTCCGCAAACTGCGCACGAACCTGCAGTTCGCGCAGGTCGACGACCGGCCGAGGGTGATCGTCGTGACCAGCCCGGTGCCCGGCGAGGGCAAGACGAACACCGCGGCGAACCTGGCGCTCTCACTCGCCGAAGCGGGCATCGTGACGTGCCTGGTGGACGCCGACCTCCGCAGGCCGTCCGTGGCACGCACCTTCGGTCTGGTGCAGAACGCCGGGCTGACCACCGTGCTCATCGGACAGGCGCGCATCGAGGACGTGATGCAGCAGGCGGGCAGCCGCCTGTCGGTGCTCACCAGCGGCGCGGTGCCGCCGAACCCGACGGAGCTGCTCTCGTCGGACCGGATGGGCGAGGTGCTGCGTGAACTCGCGGGCCGCTACGAGGCGGTGATCGTCGACACCGCTCCGCTGCTGCCGGTCGCCGACACCGTCGGTCTGGCCCCGCTCGCCCAGGGCGCGCTGCTCGTCGTACGCGCCTCGAAGACCGGCCGCGACCAGGTCCGTTCGGCCGCCGAAGCGCTCAGCCGGGTGGGCGTACGCACCCTCGGCACCGTCTTCAGCATGGCCCCGCTCAACAAGGGCAAGGGCTACGGCGCCTACGGCAGTTACGGCGATCTGCCCGCGCCCCGCCCGTCCGGCCGCCGCAAGGAGGCCGCCGAGCCCGCCCTGACCCACCTCGCGGGCGACAAGTGACCGGGGTGCGCTTCAGATGACCAGGGTGCTCTTCGTCTGCACGGGCAACGTGCACCGCTCGGCGCTCGCCGAGCGGCTGATGGCCGCCAGGCTCGCGCCCGGCTCGCCCGTGCGGCCGGAGAGCGCCGGCACCGGGGCGCGGCACCGCAGCGGTATGGATCCGGCCACCCGGCGGGTTCTCGAGGAGCTGGGCGGTGACGGTGCGGGCTTCGCCTCGCGCCCACTCACCGAGGAACGCGTGGGCGAGGCCGGGCTGGTGCTCGGCCTCGCGCGCGAGCACCGGGAGGCCGCGGTGCGGATCTCGCCGCTGGCGATGCGCCGCTGCTTCACGCTGAAGGAGTTCGTACGGCTGGCCGACGGGGCTACCGGGGACGTGGTCGCCGAGGCCGCCGCCCGCCGGGGCCTCCTCGGCGCGGTTCCCGGTCCGGAGGACGACGTCGAGGACCCGTGGGCGCAGCCGATCGGCGTCCTGCGCGCGTGCGCGCACGAGATCGACACCCTCGTGACCCGGCTCGCCGGGCTGCTGGACCCGGCCTCCACGAGGCCGCTCTCCGGCGTCACGGCTGGGAGCCTCTTCGGCGACAGGGGCGTCTGACCCCACCGCGGGATCCTGTGGCCTCGGCTCACATGGACCCAAGGGCTCGCAGCGAGGGCCTTCGGGCCCGACCTCGCCCGACAAAAGGGGCGTAAGCTCCAACCTGATGCCAGCATCGGGGTGCCCAGCGCCAGCGCCGCGGGTGCCGTCGCGCGCTTGCCGGTAAGCCCCGGATAAAAGTTGAGCCCCCTCGACTCAGCTCTGTTGACTCGCCCCCGGCCTTCATGCATCCTTGAGCCTGTTCCACTCAAGTCATGCTGGAGGAATTGAAATGGCACGTGCGGTCGGCATCGACCTGGGCACGACTAACTCCGTCGTCAGCGTTCTGGAGGGCGGTGAGCCCACCGTCATCACCAACGCCGAGGGCGCCAGGACCACGCCGTCCGTCGTCGCCTTCGCCAAGAACGGCGAGGTGCTCGTCGGCGAGGTCGCCAAGCGCCAGGCGGTCACCAACGTCGACAGGACCATCCGGTCGGTCAAGCGCCACATGGGCACCGACTGGAAGATCAACCTGGACGGCAAGGACTTCAACCCGCAGCAGATCAGCGCGTTCATCCTGCAGAAGCTGAAGCGGGACGCCGAGGCGTACCTGGGCGAGAAGGTGACCGACGCGGTCATCACCGTCCCGGCATACTTCAACGACTCCGAGCGCCAGGCGACGAAGGAGGCCGGCGAGATCGCCGGTCTGAACGTCCTGCGCATCGTCAACGAGCCGACCGCCGCCGCCCTGGCGTACGGCCTCGACAAGGACGACCAGACCATCCTCGTCTTCGACCTCGGTGGCGGCACCTTCGACGTGTCCCTCCTGGAGATCGGCGACGGCGTCGTCGAGGTGAAGGCCACCAACGGCGACAACCACCTCGGTGGTGACGACTGGGACCAGCGCGTCGTGGACTACCTGGTCAAGCAGTTCGCGAACGGCCACGGTGTCGACCTGTCCAAGGACAAGATGGCCCTGCAGCGCCTCCGCGAGGCCGCCGAGAAGGCCAAGATCGAGCTGTCCTCGTCCACCGAGACCTCGATCAACCTGCCGTACATCACGGCGTCCGCCGAGGGCCCGCTGCACCTGGACGAGAAGCTCACGCGCGCCCAGTTCCAGCAGCTCACCGCCGACCTGCTCGAGCGTTGCAAGACCCCGTTCCACAACGTGATCAAGGACGCCGGCATCCAGCTCGGCGAGATCGACCACGTCGTCCTCGTCGGCGGCTCCACCCGTATGCCCGCCGTCGCCGAGCTCGTCAAGGAGCTGACCGGCGGCAAGGAGGCCAACAAGGGTGTGAACCCGGACGAGGTCGTCGCGATCGGCGCCTCGCTCCAGGCCGGTGTCCTGAAGGGTGAGGTCAAGGACGTCCTGCTCCTCGACGTGACCCCGCTGTCCCTCGGTATCGAGACCAAGGGCGGCATCATGACCAAGCTCATCGAGCGGAACACGACGATCCCGACGAAGCGCTCGGAGATCTTCACGACGGCCGAGGACAACCAGCCGTCCGTGCAGATCCAGGTCTACCAGGGCGAGCGCGAGATCGCGGCGTACAACAAGAAGCTCGGCATGTTCGAGCTGACCGGTCTGCCCCCGGCCCCGCGCGGCGTCCCGCAGATCGAGGTCTCCTTCGACATCGACGCCAACGGCATCATGCACGTCACGGCCAAGGACCTCGGCACGGGCAAGGAGCAGAAGATGACCGTCACCGGCGGCTCCTCGCTGCCGAAGGACGAGGTCGACCGCATGCGCCAGGAGGCCGAGCAGTACGCGGAGGAGGACCACCGCCGCCGCGAGGCCGCCGAGACCCGCAACCAGGGCGAGCAGCTCGTCTACCAGACGGAGAAGTTCCTCAAGGACAACGAGGACAAGGTCCCCGGCGAGGTCAAGACCGAGGTCGAGGCCGCCGTCGAGGAGCTGAAGGAGAAGCTCAAGGGCGAGGACACGGCCGAGATCCGCACCGCCACGGAGAAGGTCGCGGCCGTCTCGCAGAAGCTGGGTCAGGCCATGTACGCCGACGCGCAGGGCGCGCAGGCCGCGGGCGGTGCCGGTGACGCCGGTGCCGGTCAGGCCAAGGCCGCTGACGACGACGTCGTCGACGCCGAGATCGTCGACGAGGACCGTAAGGACGGTGCCGCGTGACGGAGGAGACCCCGGGCTTCGACGAGCAGCCCGACGTCCCCTCCGGCGCCACCGCAGAAGACGCCGAGTCGAAGGCCGCCGAGCCCAAGGAGGGCGCGGCGGCCCCGGCCGGGGACGCAACCCAGACGGCAGGCCTGACGGCCGAGCTGGACCAGGTGCGCACCGCGCTCGCCGAGCGCACGACGGACCTCCAGCGGCTGCAGGCCGAGTTCCAGAACTACCGCCGCCGGGTCGAGCGCGACCGGATCGCGGTCAAGGAGATCGCCATCGCGAACCTCCTGACCGAGCTCCTTCCCGTGCTCGACGACATCGGTCGCGCGCGGGAACACGGCGAGCTCGTGGGCGGGTTCAAGTCGGTGGCCGAATCGCTGGAGACGGTCGCCGCCAAGATGGGCCTGCAGCAGTTCGGCAAGGAGGGCGAGCCCTTCGACCCGACGATCCACGAGGCGCTGATGCACTCGTATGCGCCCGACGTCACGGAGACGACGTGCGTGGCGATTCTGCAGCCGGGGTACCGGTTCGGCGAGCGCACCATCCGCCCCGCGCGGGTGGCCGTTGCCGAGCCGCAGCCCGGCGCGCAGACCGTCAAGGCCGACAAGGCCGAGGCGGGCGACGGGTCTTCGGAAGCGACGGACGCGACGGGCAAGGAGAACGGTGGCCCGGACGAGGGCTGACGTCATACGCACAGTACGGATCGCCGTACGGACGAGGAAGGAGGGACGTCGGGGATGAGCACCAAGGACTTCATCGAGAAGGACTACTACAAGGTCCTCGGCGTCCCCAAGGACGCCACCGAAGCCGAGATCAAGAAGGCGTACCGGAAGCTCGCCCGCGAGTTCCACCCGGACGCCAACAAGGGCAACGCCAAGGCCGAGGAGCGCTTCAAGGAGATCTCCGAGGCGAACGACGTCCTCGGCGACCCCAAGAAGCGCAAGGAGTACGACGACGCGCGCGCCCTCTTCGGCAACGGCGGGTTCCGTCCGGGTCCGGGCGCCGGGGGCGGAACGTTCAACTTCGACCTGGGCGACCTCTTCGGCGGAGGCGCCCAGGGCGGAGGCGCCGGGGGATTCGGCGGCGGTCTCGGTGACGTCTTCGGGGGACTGTTCAACCGCGGCGGCGGCGCGGGCACGCGGACGCAGCCGCGGCGCGGCCAGGACATCGAGTCCGAGGTCACGCTGAGCTTCACGGAGGCGGTGGACGGCGCGACCGTCCCGCTGCGGATGTCCTCGCAGGCGCCGTGCAAGGCCTGTTCCGGCACCGGCGACAAGAACGGCACGCCGCGCGTGTGCCCGACCTGCGTTGGCACCGGCCAGGTGGCGCGCGGCTCGGGCGGCGGCTTCTCGCTCACCGACCCCTGCCCCGACTGCAAGGGCCGCGGCCTGATCGCCGAGCACCCCTGCCTGGAGTGCAACGGCAGCGGCCGCGCCAAGTCGTCCCGCACCATGCAGGTCCGCATCCCCGCGGGGGTGACGGACGGCCAGCGGATCAGGCTGCGCGGCAAGGGCGCACCCGGCGAGCGGGGCGGCCCGGCGGGCGACCTGTATGTGGTCGTGCACGTCGACGCCCACCCGGTCTTCGGCCGCAAGGGCGACAATCTCACGGTCACGGTGCCCGTCACCTTCGCGGAGGCCGCGCTCGGTGGTGAGGTGAAGGTGCCCACGCTCGGCGGTCCGCCGGTCACGCTGAAGCTGCCGCCGGGCACGCCCAACGGGCGCACGATGCGCGCCCGCGGCAAGGGCGCGGTCCGCAAGGACGGCACCCGCGGCGACCTGCTGGTCACGGTCGAGGTCGCCGTGCCGAAGGATGTGACGGGCAAGGCTCGGGACGCCCTGGAGGCGTATCGCGAGGCGACCGCGGGCGACGACCCGCGGGCGGAGCTGTTCCAGGCCGCGAAGGGAGCATGACGCACATGGACAGCCGTCGGCGGAACCCTTACGAACTGACCGAAGAGACGCCGGTGTACGTCATCTCGGTGGCGGCCCAGCTCAGCGGGCTGCACCCGCAGACCCTGCGGCAGTACGACCGTCTCGGCCTGGTCTCCCCCGACCGCACGGCGGGCCGGGGCCGGCGCTACTCGGCCCGTGACATCGAGCTGCTCCGCCAGGTGCAGCAGCTGTCGCAGGACGAGGGCATCAACCTGGCCGGCATCAAGCGCATCATCGAGCTGGAGAACCAGGTCGTCGCGCTCCAGCAGCGCGTCGCGGAGCTCGAGGACGCGCTGGACGGAGCGGCGGCGGCGATGCGGCAGCGTGAGGCGGCGGTCCATGCGTCGTACCGGCGGGATCTGGTGCCGTACCAGGAGGTGCAGCAGACCAGCGCGCTGGTGGTGTGGCGGCCGAAGCGGCAGCAGCAGTCCGACTGACGCACGTCAACCATGCGAAGGGGCCCGGAGGCCGAACCTCCGGGCCCCTTCGTCATGCCGTCAGGAGGACGGCGGTACGGCCACGCTGACCAGGACCGGCAGCGAGGTGGTGCCGTCCTCGTGGACGCCGACGACCTGGTACCACAGGGACGTTCCGGTCGGGACGCTCGCGTCGTAGAGGGGGTCGGAGGCGGGCAGCGCGTCGAAGGTCGCGGTCCCCGGGTTCCAGCGGGCGGCCCGGAAACTCGCGTACTCCTCCGTGCCCGCGGGCGACCAGGCGCTCACCTGCACATTGCCGATGGCGGAGAGCGATGCGTAGGCGGCGTGGGTGGCCCCGGCCGGGGTCTCCACCGTGGGCCGCAGATCGTGCTCGGTGACGTGGACGGTGGTGCCTGCGCTGAGGTTGCCCGCGAAGTCGGCGGGCCGCACGACGTAGCAGAGGCTCTCGCCGTCCGCGACGTTGACGTCCCGCCAAGACGTCTCGGTCACGCGGGTGTCGCCGAGCTTCTCGGTGTCCGTGCAGACGCCGTCGACGGTGGTGCCACGCCACACGCTGTACTCGTCAAGATCGGCGTCGGCCACCTGTGACCAGGTCAGGGTCGTGCCCCAGTCCTCGGTGGTCGCGGTCACGGACGCCGGAGCCGCGGGCGCCTGCTTGTCGGTGCCGGTGGTGGCCGTCACCTCGCCGCTGCGCAGGCCCTCCCTGTCGTTGACGTCGTAGCCGCTGACGGCATAGCGGTACGCGGTGTTGGTGCCGGCGGACCAGTCGGTGCACAGGTACTGGTCGGTGCCGTCGGGGAGTTCGCGCTCGGTCCAGTGGCAGCGCTCGGTCACCTCGACCCAGTCGGTGCTCGTGCCGGTGGCGCGGTAGATCCGGAAGCCCGAGTAAGACCCGCCGGTCTTGTGGTCCGCGTCCCAGGTCACGGTGACCGCGCTGGTGTGCGGGAAGGCCTTGCCGATCGTGGGCGCGGCCACCAGGCGGCGGGCGGTCTTGGCCGTGGAGTAGGCGGTGACCCGGCCGCTCGCGTCGATCGCGGCGACCCGGTACTCGTGCTGGGCGGAGCGGGTCACGCTGGTGTCGGTGAGCGAGGTTCCGGTGGGCTGCCAGGTGGCGCCCCCGTCGATGTAGTGCGACGAGCGGACCACCCGGTACTTGACCGCCCCGGGCACCGCGTCCCAGCGCAGGGCGATCCCGGCGTCGGTACCGGTGGCGGTGAGGCCGGTCGGCGTGGTGACGGCGATGCTGGTCACCGTGGCGCGCGAGGTGTCGGCCGAGTAGTTCCTGGCCTTGTCGTACGCCCGGACCATGTACTCGTACGTCTCCCCGGTGGCGGGCGGGGTGTCGGTGTACGAGGTGGTGGTGGCCCCCAGCTCGCGCAGGATCAGCCAGCTGGTGGTGCCCGCCACGCGCTGGTAGACGCGGTATCCGGCCAGGTCCATCTCGACGTTCTTCGACCAGGTGAGCTTGGCCTGCTGGGTGTCGTTCGCGTACGCGGCCGTGAACCCCGTCGGCGCCAGGGGCTTGACCTTGTCGACGTCCGCAGAAGTCCTCGGCGCATAGGTGAACTTGACGTTCGCCGCGCCGGTCCAGTTGACGAAGTCGATCCGGAGCGTGTGCTTGCCGGAGGGGATGGTGACGTTGACGGTCTTCTTCTGCGTCGTCGAGACGTTCTTCCAGAGGTCGACCTTGCGGACGCCGTCGAGGTAGACCCGGATGCCGTCGCGCGACTCGACCGAGAAGGCGAACGGGCCGCCGGAGCCGAAGTCGCGGGTGACGGTCCAGCGGACGCCGAAGTTGTTGCTGGGCAGACCCGAAGCCGGGGCTCCGGTGCCCCAGTTCTGGTCGATCTTCGAGTCGCAGTCGGTCTTCTTCGGCGTACCGGAGAAGGTGGTGTTCGCGAAGAACTGCCGCTTGTAGACGGGGGACGTGCAGCTTACGGCGGCGGAGGCGGAGACCGCGGTGAGCAGGCCGCCCGCGGTGGCGAGGACGACCGCCGCGGACACGGCGGTCGTACGGGCACGAGTGGTCACGTGTGAGGCTCTTTCAGGCCCGGACCGACAGCGGCGTGGGATGCCGTGGCGCGCGGGCGGGTGAGGCGGGACAGCGGGACCGTGGGGGGACCTGCGGGTCAGGTGGGGCTGAAGAGTCCGCCGGTGGGGGCACTTTAGCGGCTGATACCGGACACTGACCAGCGCTGATCGGAGCCCACAACCTGGCTGGAAAGGGTGACATCGGGAGGAATCGCCCGGTCGTTCCGACTCTGACCTCGGCTCGCTCACCAAGGTGTCCGGCAGGGCGCCTATCCGTACGCGGCGATGCGCATCCCTCGGTGACGAGAAGAGGTCCCACTGTGACGATCAGGCGCAGAACGATCAGCCGAAGAGCGGTCAGCCGAAGAGCGCGTCACCTCCTGCCCGTCCTGACCGTCCTGCCGGTCGTGCTCGGGCTGCTGCTGGGCCTCGCGCCTGGCCCGACGAAGGCTCAGGAACCCTCCGTGGAGCGAGCCATCGAGGCCACGGACGAGATCCGGGCGCCCGAGGCGAGGATCGCCACTCCCTCCGGGCACTTCCGTCCCGCGCAGCCGCCGCCGCTCGGGCCCAGGCCCACGGAGACCGAGGAGCAGCTGCGCAGGTCCATGAGGCTCAGACCGCAGGAGCGCCCGGAGGACGGAACGGGTGACATGCCCCGGCGCCTGGTCCCGCCCGCCGCCCAGGCCGGTTTCGAGGGCCTGAACGCGGGTTCGTGCTGCGCCCGCCCGCCGGACACCCACGGAGCCGTCGGCGTGAACCACTTCGTCGAGATCACCAACCACAGGGGGGTGGGCGTCTTCCGGAAGTCGGACGGTGCCCTGGTCAAGAACACGACGCTCAACAGCTTCTTCGGCTACACGGCCAGGACGATCTTCGATCCCCGGATCGTGTACGACCGGAGGTGGGACCGCTGGGTCGTCTTCGCCGTGGCCTTCCAGGAGAGCTCGACGGTCCAGAACGTCTTCCTCGGCGTGTCCAGGACCTCCGACCCCACGGGCGCGTACTACCTCTACAGGTTCGACGTGCCGGAGCCGGCGGGTGACTTCTTCGACTACCCCCAGCTCGGCATGGACCAGGACGCGCTGATCGTCACCGCCAACATCTTCAGCGGGACCACCTACGTCCGCTCCCGGGCGTTCGGCATCCCCAAGGCGGCCGCGTACAACGGCCGTTCGTTCGGCCGTCCGTACTTCGACCTCGGTACGCCGGGGACCGTGGCGCCTCCGATCGTGGAAGACGACAACGCGCACGCGTTCCTCGTGTCGGCGAGTGCCGGCGATCCCACCCGTCTGAGGCTGTTCCGCGCCACGGGCCTCGGCAGAAGCGCCCCGGCCATCGTGCTCCAGGCCTTTGTGCCGGTGTCGGCGTTCGCCGTCCCGCCGGACGCCCGCCAGCCGGGTACGACCGACCGGCTCGACACCCTGAACGCCCGCTTCCAGAACGTCAGCACCCAGATCGGCAGCCACCTGCTGAACGTCCACACCATCAACGCGGGCAACCGCCCGACGGCGAAGTGGTACCAGATCGACACGGCCACGAACACCGTCCCTGCCGGCCGCTCCGGATACGTCCTCGAGTCCGCCACCTCGGACGACTTCAATCCTTCGGTGGCGGGGTCGGCGGTGGGAGGCACCTCGGCGAACCCGATCGGGCGGATGTTCTTCACCTGGACCTCCACGAGTGTCGCGAGCGGAGCCGCCCACCACGCGACGATGAAGGGCAGCGGCCGCCTCGCGACCGACACCGCGAACGTCACCGGCGGCACGACCTTCGCCCGAGCCTCCACGGCGTACAACCCGTCCTCCGACACCGTCGAACGCTGGGGCGACTACTCCGCCGTCTCGATCGACCCGGTCGGAACGAGCACCTGCCCCGTCGGCCAGCGGGCGTGGATCGTGAACGAGCGCCATGTGAACGCGACGGTGTGGGGGTCGCGGTTCGGGAGGCTCGGGTTCTGCTAGTCCCGGCTCGGGTTCTTGATCGTCGGGTGCAGGCGGCGGCGCTGCTCTTCCGCTCGTCAGGCCAAGCCGTTGTCGGCCAGCCATTGCGGATCCGGTGCCACCGTCTGCAGCACCTCCACCAGCAGCCCGTCGGGCCCGGCGACCTGGAACCGGCGCTGACCCCACGGTTCGGTGACCAGCGGCAGGACCACCTCGAGTCCGGCCGTCCCCAACCGCTCGTACTCGGCGTCGACGTCCTCGACCAGGAACGCCAGGAGCGTGCCGACCACCGCCTTGCCCCGCGTCGCCGCCGGCCACGACTCGTGGTCGCGCTGGACGAAGTCCAGGCTCAGGTTCGCGTGCTCGGGGTGCTGGGTGTTCGCGTACCACCCCAGGTCGATGCCGACCTTGAACCCGAAGTGTGCACTGAACCATGCGGCGCTGCGCGCCGGATCCTCCGCCGCCACGGCCATGCCGACCAAGGTGAACTGCATTCTCGTCCTCCCCCTTCTCACCGACCGCCCGGCGTCAGGGCGGCGCCGGGTCTGCGGCGACCAGGGTTGCAGCGCGGTGGCGGGCGATCAACGACGAGAATCAGGCCACTGACGACAACTGGTATGTCACGGCGTGATCGCCCCCGCGCCTTCTCAGCGCTTCACGCCACCCGCGTGAACTCCACCAGCACTTCCGGCGGTCCGCCCGCCACCCCCCGGTACACCCCCTTGTGCGGTGTCACGTCGTCGTAGTCCCGGCCCCGGCCCACGATCACGTGGGACTCGTTCGCGCGGGTGCGGTTCGTCGGGTCGTAGCCGGACCAGTCGCCCGCCCAGTACTCGATCCAGGCGTGGCTCTGGCCGGCGACCGGGCGGTGGAGTTCCGCGTCGCGCTCCGGGTGGAGGTAGCCGGAGACGTAGCGGGTGGGCAGGCCGAGGGCGCGGAGGAGGCCCGCCGTGAGGTGGGCGATGTCCTGGCAGACGCCCGCGCCCTGCTCCCAGGCCTCGGTGGCGACGGTCTGGACGCCCGTCGCGCCGGGGACGTACGCGACCCGGTCGGCCACGAGGTTCGAGACCGCGACCGCCGTCTCGTGCGGGTCCAGGCCGTCGGCCGTGGCACGGGCCAGATCGGTCAGTTCCTCGGTCACGGCGGTACGCCGCGTGGGAACCGCGTACTCCAACAGGCGTGAGCTCGACGATTGTTCGGCCACCTCCGTCCACGTGGGCGGCGTAGGCAGAGGCGCCGGAGGCGAGGTCTCCACCAGGCTCAGTGCCGTGATCGTCAGGTCCTCGTGCGGCTCCATCAGGTCGAAGCCGGTGACCTGGGTGCCCCAGTAGTCCCAGTACGCCCACGTCGCCGTCGCCGGGCTGATGGTCACGCGCGCGTCCAGGGTGGTCTGGCCCGGCAGGGTCAGCGGGGTCATCCTGACCTCGTTGTGCGAGGAGATCGCCGCCTGCGCGTACGACACCCGCGTCTCGTGCCTGATCCGGAGCCTGCTCGTCCGCTGCCCCATCATGCTCATCATGTCCACGGTCGTCGTCCTTCCCGTCATCCCGCTCACGCTCCTTCCCGGGCCCACTCGACCGGGCCCTGATACGGGAAGAACCTCTCCGCGACCGCCTCCGCGGAGGCCATGCACGCCTGCTGCAGGTCGCGCAGCAGATGCGGAAGGCCATCCTCCAGTGCGGCCGAGTCCAGGTACTCGAGGCGCGTCCGCATCCGGCCTATCGGGCGGCGCGCCGGGTCCTGGCGCGGGCGGCCGAGCGCGGTCAGGCACTCCTCCGCGGTCGTCAGCGCGTGCAGCACCGAGCGCGGGAAGTCCCGGTCGAGGATGAGGAATTCGGCCACCCTCGGGGTGTCGCCGAAACCGCCGTACACGCGCGCGTACGCCTCGTCCGCGCCGCTCGCGCTCAGCAGCGTCGGCCAGTCGGGGGCGTGGGCGGCGTCCAGGACGCGTACGGACAGCAGCCTGACCGTCATGTCGACGCGCTCCAGGCTCCTGCCCAGGACCACGAAGCGCCAGCTGTCGTCCCGGCTCATCGTCGAGTCCGCAAGGCCGAAGAAGAGCGCGGCCCGGCGGCGTACCAGCTCCAGATACGCGTACGGGCCGGTCCGCCGCGCCGCCGTGCGCTGGTCTGCGAGCGCGTGCCAGGTGGAGTTGAGGCACTCCCACATCTCGGAGGAGACGGCCTCGCGGGCGCTGCGGGCGTTGAGCCGGGCCGCGCCGAGCGCGCCCTCGATGGAGCCGGTGGAGCGGGCGTCGAAGGCCAGCTGGTCGAGGACCTGCTGCATGTCGACGGGCTCGCCGCCCGCGTCCAGCCCGAGGATCGCGTACAGCGAGCGGCACGCGGTGTCCTCGTCGCGCCACGGGTCCTCGAGGAGGCGGTGCAGATACGCGTCGAGGATGCGGGCGGTGGCGTCGGCACGCTCGACGTAGCGGCCGGTCCAGGTGAGGGCCTCGGCGATGCGGGAGAGGATCACGTCGTTCACGGCGGTGCCTCCTGTGGCAGAGGGCTGTCCGGACGTCTGTCCCGGCGGTCCCGGCGGTCCTGCAGGGATGGTCTTCACTGCTGCTGCGCCCCTTCCTGTACGCCCTTGGGGGTGGTGCCGTCGGGTCCCAGCTGGCGGGGTGCGACCGGCGGTGGTGTGCCGGCCGGTTCCGGGTCCGCCGCGGACGCCGGGCCGCCGTCCGTGAGGACCCACGTGTCCTTGGAGCCGCCGCCCTGGCTGGAGTTGACGATGAGGTTGCCCTCCTGCAGCGCCACCCGGGTGAGGCCGCCGGGCAGCACCCACACGTCGCGGCCGTCGTTCACGGCGAACGGGCGGAGGTCTATGTGGCGCGGCGCCATGCCGTCGCCCGCCAGGGTCGGCGAGGTGGACAGGGCGACGGGTCGCTGGGCGATCCACCCGCGCGGATCGGCCACGACCTCCTTGCGGACCCGGTCGAGCGTGGCCTTGTCGGCCTGCGGTCCGATGACGATGCCCTGCCCGCCGGCCCCGTCGACCGGCTTGATGACCAGCTGGTCCAGCTGGTCCAGTACGGCTTCCAACTGCCCCGGCTCGTCCGGCCGGTAGGACTCCACATTCGGCAGAATCGGTTCTTCGGAGAGGTAGTAGCGGATGAGGTCCGGCACGTACGTGTAGAGCAGCTTGTCGTCCGCGACACCGTTGCCGACCGCGTTCGCGAGCGTGACCGTGCCCGCCTGCGCGGCGCTCATGATGCCCGGGCAGCCGATCACCGAGTCCGGGCGGAAGTGCAGCGGATCGAGGAAGTCGTCGTCGAGCCGCCGGTATACGACATGGACCGGCATCTCACCGCGCGTCGTCCGCATCCACACCCGGTTGTTCCGGCAGACGAGATCGTGCCCCTCCACCAGCTGCACACCCATAAGCCGCGCCAGCAGGGCGTGCTCGAAGTACGCCGCGTTGTTCGGGCCGGGTGTCAGCACGACCACCCGGGGATCGGTGACCCCGTCCGGCGCGGCCGCCCGCAGCGCGGCCAGCAGCCGCTGTCCGTAGCCGTCGACCGGCAGCACATGCTGCTCGGCGAAGAGCGACGGGAAGATCCGGGTCATCGCACGCCGGTTCTCGATGACGTACGAAACCCCGGACGGCACCCGTACGTTGTCCTCGAGCACCCGGAAATCGCCCTGCTCGTCCCGGACGAGATCGATGCCGGCGACGTGGATACGCACCCCGCCCGGTGGCTCGACGGGGCCCGCCGCTCTATGGAAATGCGGTGAGTTCAGCAGCAGCCGCCACGGCACCACACCGTCCTCGAAGGCCCGGCACGGCCCGTAGGCATCGGCGAGATACGCCTCCAGCGCCTTCACACGCTGGGCCACACCACGCGAGATCAGGTCCCACTCGAGCGCGTCGAGTATGCGCGGCACGAGGTCCAGCGGCCAGGGCCGCTCCTCGCCCGCGAAGGCGTAGGTCACGCCCCGGTCGGTGAACGACCGTGCCATCTGGTCGGCCCGGAACCGCAGTTCGGCCGGATCCATCGGCTGCAGTGCGGCCAGCACCGGCTCATAGGCGGTCCTGACTTCACCCGGCCGCTCAAACATTTCGTCCCATGCATCGGCCAACGCGTATGCGTCAAATATGTCCGCCATGGCGCGACGTTAGATGTCATACGTAACATCCCGGTCACCCGGTGGTTTCCGGCAGCTCACGAGGGTGCGGACCGATGGGGACTACTTTCGCTCAGTCGTGCTCTTCCAGGAGCCCTGACTGCGCGATGAGATACCCGAGTTGTGCCCGGCTGCCGCTGCCCAGGGTGGCGGCGAGTTTGGCGATGTGGGCACGGCACGTGCGCACGTTCATGCCGAGGCGGCGGGCTATGGCCTCGTCGACGTGGCCCTCGACCAGGAGCTTGGCTATGGACCGCTGGACACCGGATATGCCGTCCGTGGCCGGGGCGTAGGGAGGCTCGTCGAGCAAGGGGACCGCACGGCGCCAGAGTTGCTCGAAGACCTTCGCGAGGTACTCGACCAGGCCGGGGTGGCGCAGCTCCAGGGCGACGCGGCGGTCGTCGCGGGCGGGGATGAACGCCACGGTCCGGTCGAAGATCATGAGGCGTTCTATGAGTTCTTCGAGGGTGCGTATCTCCACCTTGCCCTTGGCCATGATCTCGGCGTAGGCGAGGGTTCCCTGGCTGTGCCGGACGGTGTGCTGGTACAGCGTGCGCATCGAGATGCCGCGTTCGATCATGGCCTGGCCGCGCTTCAGCGCCGTGCCGAGCGCGTGTTCGCTGCGCCCGCCTCCCGGCTGCACGGTGAGCACCTCGGACTGGCATTCGGTCATCGCGAGGTCTATGGCCTCGTTGATCCGCTCGATGCCTTCGAGCACCGTCACCGCAGCGGTGGCCTGAGGGTCCTGGGCGCTGATGCCCATGAACGGCTCGAAGGAGTCGGTCAGTTCGATGGCGAGGGCCCTGCGCTCCTGGATCTCGCGCTCGATGGGGTGCAGTCTCTGCGCCAGCGCCGCCGTGGGTGGAACTGGGCGGAGCCAGTCGGGGTCGTCCGGATCGGGGTGCAGGAGCGCGAACTCCAGGAGGCAGGGCGCGGGTGCGATCTCCGTGCGCCCTATGCGCCCCAGGCGCAGTGCGTCGGCGTACAAACGCTTCCCTGCATCGCACAGTTCGGTCAGCCCATGGGGATGTGTCCGGTGTGTAGTTGTTTTGGGCAAGATTTCCCCCCCTCAGGGTCCTGAACGTGCAGGAACATGATGCATCGCTTCTGTGGCTTTGACGTGGGTTGATGAGCCATCGTCTTGAGGGCGGGGGAGAGACATCTGGGAAGTGAGGACGAAGCCCACTATGTGCAAGAAAATGCTTCGCTCGGTGCTTGCCGTAGCCTTCTCCGCTGGATTGCTCTTCGGCGCAGTGAGCCCCCTGGATCTCGCTTGGGACAGCGCGCCGGCCGACGTGAACGTCGCGATCGCGCCGCCGGACCTCGCTTGGGACGCGGCCCCGGTGGGCGCGGACGCATGACCATCCCACCCGACGACCGGATCTTCCGCCGCGAAATGGCGACCGCCTATCGATCGGGCTGGCACTTCATCGATCTCGTCACGGCGATTCCGCACCGCGGCGACTCGTTGATGGTGACGCTAGTCGGTGAGTCGATCGTCGTCGTGCGCGAGGAGGACGAGGACGTACGGGCGTACCGGTGCCTGCGGCGGCCGCGGGGTGCACCACGGCCCGTGCGGTGTGCGGTCCGGTACGGAATGATCTTTGTGAACCTCGACCAGCGGGACCATCAGCCGGTCGAGCAGGAGGCACCAGAAACCATTTCCGCCACCCCCCGCAGTGCCTGACGCGATTCCCCCGTCGTAACAGATCGCTCAGGTGCTTCCCCCCGCAGCGGCGTCACCGTGACCTGAACACGGTGGCGCCGCTGCAGTTTGCGCTGCGCGCGGCTTCACCCCCCTGACTGCCCACAGCGGAGGCGGTCCGGGTCAGCCGCGGCCCATCGCCGTCGTCAGGCGAATCTCGATCGCCACGCGGTCGGGGTTCGGGGACGGGGTGCGGCCGTAGCGCTCGGCGTAGCGGCGCTCCGCCTCCGCGACGCGCGACGCCTCCGTGTGTACGGTCGCGCGCCCCTCGAGGGTCGCCCACCGGCGGCCGTCGACCTGGCACACGGCGACCCGCGCGCCCTCCGGCCCGGCGGCCAGCACGTGCCCCACCTTCGCGCTCGACTTGTTCGTGATCACGCGTGCCAGGCCCGCCTCCGGGTCGTACGTCACGCCGACCGGCACCACGTGCGGCGTGCCGTCGGGCCGGAGCGTTGTCAACGTGCACAGGTGACGCTCGCGCCAGAAGCTGAGGTAGGCGGGGTCGGGACGGAGCGGATCGACGGGGTACGCGGCCATGAGTTCGAATCTACTTCAACGGGTCTCTGCTTCCTGGGTCCCGGTTCGCTTCCGAGGCCGCCTTGAGTGGAATAGACTCAACTTTGTGTACGTTGCCCTAGTCACATCAAGGATGGGCTGACGCAAGGAGGAGACAGCGAACGTGGACGCCGAGCTGACCAACAGGAGCCGGGACGCGCTCGGCGCGGCCAGCAACCGGGCCGTGACCGACGGGCACCCGGATCTGACCCCTGCCCACCTGCTCCTCGCGCTGCTCGAGGGGCAGGACAACGAGAACATCACCGACCTGCTCGCCGCGGTCGAGGCCGACATGGCCGCCGTGCGCGCGGGCACCGAGCGCCTGCTCTCCGCGCTGCCCAGCGTCACCGGGTCCACGGTCGCACCGCCGCAGCCCAACCGCGACCTGCTGGCCGTCATCGCCGACGCCACGGAGCGCGCGAAGAGCCTCGGCGACGACTACATCTCCACGGAGCACCTGCTCATCGGCATCGCAGCGAAGGGCGGCCAGGCCGGGGAGCTGCTCTCCCGGCAGGGCGCGACCGCCAAGAAGCTGCTGGACGCTTTCCAGAAGACGAGGGGAGGGCGCCGCGTGACCACACCGGACCCGGAGGGTCAGTACAAGGCCCTGGAGAAGTTCGGCACGGACTTCACCGCGGCCGCGCGCGAGGGGAAGCTCGACCCCGTCATCGGGCGGGACCAGGAGATCCGCCGCGTCGTGCAGGTGCTGTCCCGCCGTACGAAGAACAACCCCGTGCTCATCGGCGAGCCCGGCGTCGGCAAGACCGCCGTCGTCGAGGGCCTCGCCCAGCGCATCGTGAAGGGCGACGTCCCCGAGTCGCTGAAGAACAAGCGGCTCGTGGCGCTGGACATCGGCGCGATGGTCGCGGGCGCCAAGTACCGCGGAGAGTTCGAGGAGCGGCTGAAGACCGTCCTCGCCGAGATCAAGGACTCCGACGGGCAGATCGTCACGTTCATCGACGAGCTGCACACCGTCGTGGGTGCGGGCGCCGGCGGCGACTCCTCGATGGACGCGGGCAACATGCTCAAGCCCATGCTGGCGCGCGGCGAGCTGCGCATGATCGGCGCGACGACGCTCGACGAGTACCGCGAGCGCATCGAGAAGGACCCGGCCCTGGAGCGCCGCTTCCAGCAGGTCTTCGTCGGTGAGCCGACGGTCGAGGACACCATCGCGATTCTCCGCGGCCTCAAGGGGCGGTACGAGGCGCACCACAAGGTGCAGATCGCGGACAGCGCCCTGGTGGCCGCCGCCGCCCTGTCCGACCGGTACATCACCTCGCGGTTCCTGCCCGACAAGGCCATCGACCTGGTCGACGAGGCCGCGTCCCGCCTCCGTATGGAGATCGACTCGTCCCCCGTCGAGATCGACGAGCTCCAGCGCGCGGTCGACCGGCTGAAGATGGAGGAGCTGGCGCTGGAGAAGGAGACCGATCCGGCATCGCGTGAGCGCCTCGAGAAGCTGCGCCGCGACCTCGCCGACAAGGAGGAGGAGCTGCGCGGTCTCACGGCACGCTGGGAGAAGGAGAAGCAGTCCCTCAACCGCGTCGGTGAGCTGAAGGAGAAGCTCGACGACCTGCGCGGCCAGGCCGAACGCGCCCAGCGTGACGGCGACTTCGACACCGCGTCCAAGCTGCTGTACGGCGAGATCCCGGCTGTGGAGAAGGAGCTGGAGGCCGCCTCGGAGGCCGAGGAGGAGGTCGCCAAGGACACGATGGTGAAGGAGGAGGTCGGCTCCGACGACATCGCCGAGGTGGTCGGCGCCTGGACCGGCATCCCCGCAGGCCGCCTGCTGGAGGGCGAGACGCAGAAGCTGCTGCGCATGGAGGACGAGATCGGCAAGCGCCTCATCGGCCAGAGCGAGGCGGTGCGGGCGGTCTCCGACGCGGTACGCCGCACCCGCGCCGGCATCGCCGACCCGGACCGGCCCACCGGCTCGTTCCTCTTCCTCGGCCCCACCGGCGTCGGCAAGACCGAGCTGGCCAAGGCCCTCGCGGACTTCCTCTTCGACGACGAGCGGGCCATGGTCCGCATCGACATGAGCGAGTACGGCGAGAAGCACAGCGTCGCCCGTCTCGTCGGCGCGCCTCCCGGCTACGTCGGGTACGAGGAGGGTGGCCAGCTGACGGAGGCGGTACGCCGTCGCCCGTACTCGGTGATCCTCCTGGACGAGGTCGAGAAGGCGCACCCCGAGGTCTTCGACATCCTGCTGCAGGTCCTCGACGACGGGCGGCTGACCGACGGCCAGGGGCGGACGGTGGACTTCCGCAACACCATCCTCGTCCTGACCTCCAACCTCGGCAGTCAGTTCCTGGTCGATCCGACGACCGGCGAGCAGGAGAAGAAGGAGCAGGTCCTGGAGATCGTCCGCGCGTCCTTCAAGCCGGAGTTCCTCAACCGGCTCGACGACATCGTGGTCTTCTCCGCCCTGGACAAGGACGAGCTGCAGCGCATCGCCAAGCTCCAGATCGACCGGCTCGCCCAGCGGCTGGCCGAACGGCGGCTCCAGCTGGACGTCACCCCCGAGGCGCTCGCCTGGCTCGCGGACGAGGGCAACGACCCGGCGTACGGGGCACGGCCGCTGCGCCGCCTCGTGCAGACCGCCATCGGCGACCGGCTCGCGAAGGAGATCCTCGCCGGTGAGGTCAAGGACGGCGACACGGTCAGGGTGGACACGTTCGGCGACGGCCTGCTGGTCGGCCCGGCCACGGGCAAGACGCTCTGACCTGCGGGTCACCGGAGGCCCTTCCGGCCGGGGACGCTCGGACGCTCTGAGCGGAATCCGGCCACAGATGCCCGAACCACCGGGGGCGGGGCTTGCCATGCCCCGCCCCTCCTGAGGGAGGATGGCGGGATCCGTACGAAGGGAAAAACACGGTGAGCATCGACCCGTCCTCGATTCCGAACTTCGGGGGCCAGCCGGGGCCGCAGCAGCCCCAAGGACCGGCCGGCCCTGTCGTCCCGGATCAGGACCTCGTGAAGCAGCTCCTCGACCAGATGGAGCTGAAGTACGTCGTCGACGACGAGGGTGACCTCGCGGCGCCGTGGGAGCAGTTCCGTACGTATTTCATGTTCCGCGGCGAGGGCGACCAGCAGGTCTTCTCTGTGCGTACGTTCTACGACCGGCCGCACCAGATCGACGAGAAGCCGCAGCTGCTCGAGTCCATCGACGACTGGAACCGCCGCACCCTGTGGCCCAAGGTCTACAGCCACACGCACGACGACGGCACGGTCCGGCTCATCGGCGAGGCGCAGATGCTGGTCGGCACCGGCGTCAGCCTGGAGCACTTCGTGTCGTCGACCGTCAGCTGGGTGCGGGCCGCCATCGAGTTCGACCGCTGGCTCGTCGAGCAGCTGGGACTCGAGAAGGAGATCGACAACACCGAGAAGCCCGAGGACGACGAGTAGATCCCGTAGATCACGCTCGGCGTCACAGAGGCGTATCCGCGATCGCGACCAGATACGTGCCGTACGCCATCGAGAGCCCGGCCAGGGCGCCGACCACCAGGACGGCGTGCACCGGCCGGGCTCTCGCCGTTCGCGCGAGCGCGCACGCGAGCGGCAGCAGCAGCGGGAACGCCGGCAGCAGGAAGCGCGGCTTGGACTCGAAGAACCCCGAGCCGGCGACGGTGATCAGCAGCAGGGCGCCGCTGTGGACGAGCAGCGGAAGCGGAGCGCGGTCGGCGATCAGCAGCGCGTACAGGAGCACGCCGGCCGCGACGATCACCATCGTCACGGGGAAGACCAGCCGGTCGCCTTCGAGCAGCAGATGCCGTACGAAAAGCAGCGAGTCGGCGCCGAAGTCGAAGCGGGAGCCCCAGCCGCGCTGCACCGCGAAGTAGCCGCCGAGCGGATCGCCCTTGCGGAATCCCACCCACAGGACGAAGGCGCACCAGCCGACCGGTGCGATCGCGGCGCCCGTCCACAGGCTGTGGGGAACGCGGCCGCGGCGCTTCCACACCTCACAGCCCGCCGCTGCGATGACCGCGGCGGCCACCGCGAACCCGTTCGGCCGCGACGCCCCGGCGAGGGCCGCCAGGACCCCTGCCCACAGCCAGCGCCCGGTGAGCACCGCGTACAGCGACCAGGCGGCGAAGGCGGTGAGCACCGGCTCGGTGTAGGCCATGGAGAGGACGACCGAGTGGGGGAGCAGGCCCCACAGAAGGACCAGCAGGGTGGCCGCGCCGTGCCCGTGCAGGAGCACCCCGACCCGGTACATGCCCCATGCGGCGGCCATGGCGGCCGTCCATGACACCAGCAGTCCGGCGGCGCCTCCGCTGACCGGGACGACGGTCGTGACGATCCGCACGAGACCGGGGTAGAGCGGGAAGAACGCCAGGTCGCTGTGGACGACACCCGGCTGGAAGTGCAGGGTGCGGCCGTAGCCGTGGGCGGCGATCCCGAGGTACCACAGGGAGTCCCAGGACCGTCCGAGCAGCGCGAACGTGCTCTTGCCGGTGAGGTGCGCGGCGGCGGCGAGGACGAGCGCGCCGCACAGCCGGGCAGCCACGAACAGCCCGAGAGCCGTGGCCGCCGTCGCCATGAGGCGTTCCGTCCGGGGTCCCGCCAGGCGCTTGAGGCGCTGGCGAAGGAACGGGTGGGCACAACTCGCGGTACCGGCCGCCTCGAGCGGAGCAGGGGCAACAGTGCGCGGGAAGGTCACATCCGCACCTTCCGTCGACCGACACGCCAGCGCGACCGGAAATCCCCCAGTCGGGTGCGCCGCCGCCCACGGCCGGTCGCCTACGACCTGTGGCGCTTCACGGCCTCCTCGAGGACCTCCCTCTGCTTGCAGAACGCGAAGCGGACGAAGGGCGCAGCGCCCCGGGCACGGTGACGGAGTCCGAACGCGCAGGGTTATTCCGCTGCGGCTGTGGCGCTAGCGTTGGGGGACGACCAAGAGCCGGGGCGATGGGGGAGCGACGTTGTCTGCGCAGTTCGATGTGGATCCGCAGGCTCTGCGGACGTATGCGAGGAACGTTGATAAGGATGTGGAGCGGATCCGGCGCATCCGCAACAAGATTGACCAGGTGACGCTGTCGCCCGGGGCCTTCGGGAGGCTGCCCGAGTCCGACGAGCTGGCGAAGGACTACGAAAAACAGCGCAGTGACTCGATGGATGACCTCAAGGACGCGGCCAGCACCCTGGAAGCCATCGTGGACGCGATGAGGGACACGGCGAACGCGTACGACCAGACCGAGGACGACATCAACGTGAGCTTCGGGGGCCAGTGATGGACATCCTCAGCAAGCTCGGGATCAGCATCTCCGGGCCGTTCTCGGACGTGCTCGATGAGGCCGTTCGCGGGATCATCAAGCAGTTCGGCCTTGAGGACGACCTGGAGAAGGTGTCCGGCGACAACGAACGTCTCATGCAGGTCGCCGGAGATTACCGGGATGCGGCCCGGGATCTGCGCGGTGTCGTGGACGACCTCAAGTTTGAACGGAAGCGTCTCAACGGCGCCTGGGCCGGGGAGGCGGCAGACGCCTTCCACAAGGAGATGTCCGCATTCGAGGAGGCCCTCGAGGGTGAGGCCGCGGACATGGACCAGATCGCCGAGCTGCTGGAGACCGCGGCCGGGGCGTGCGCTGAGGCCGAGCAGCTCATGATCGACCTGATCGTGGAGATCGTTCAGGCTGCTCTGGCCGCGGCCGCGACGACCGCGGTCCTGTCCGTGCTCACAGCGGGTGCGGCTGCCGCGATCGGGCCCCTGATCGCCGCTGCGGGGATCGCACACAAGGCTTTGAAGGCCGTGCAGATCACGGCGAAGCTCGCCGACACTCTGGCCGACCTGGCGAAGCGGATGCAGGCCCTGCGAAAGATGGCGAAGCTCCGCACGACGCTGAGGAAATTCAACGACAAGAAGAACCCGATGAGCCACCGCAACGCGCTCAAGCGGTACCGCGGGAAGTTCGACGGTATCGAGGGCGGCTCGAAGGACGACCTCCAGGCAGCCGCTCAGTACTGGATGGCCAAACGTACGGTGAAAAAGGAGGTCCTGTACCCGCTGCTCGGCGTCGAGACGGGCGACGTGCTCAGGCAGGGCTACGAGAACTACGGCCCCGAAGGCGCCCCCGGCGTCGCGCCGAAGGACCCCCTTCCGCAGGATGCCTCCCGTCGCTTCGAGGACCGCATGAACGACGGGCTTTCGGCCAAGGAGAAGGTCGAAAAGGACTTCGGTTGAGGGTTTGGGGCAGAGAGCGTGATGAGTAACAAGGCGGAGCAGGTGGCGCAGGAGCTGCGTGGCCAGGTCGAGGCGGCGCTGGCCGGCGTTGACCAGCCAGTGGTGTTCGGGCCGAGTCAGGGCACGGGGCGCGCGAAGACGCCGCCGCGTCGCAGGTGGCCGAATCCTGGTGTGGTCCAGAAGCCGAAAAAGGGCTTGCTGGACCGGTTGTTCTGGTTCGTGTTCGCCCCCGTCTACTACGTGACCGATCCGATCGGGAACTTCTTCGACTGGCTCCTGGACACCATCTCCTTCCGCCGCAAGAGGCGTGCGCTGCACGGGGGTTGGGGGAGCATCGCCGGCTCACTGGTTGCGGCTCACCACACCTCCGCACGGCGTTTCCTGGTGTCCGGCCGTACCGGACTCCACCTCGTGTACGTCGGCGAGCTGGGTTCCGAGACGGGCTGGTCCCTGCCGAAGGAACAGGTCCGTGGCATCGAGCACCTCGAGTGGGCCGGGGGCATGCCGCACAAGGCCACTCTGCGGTTCCACTTCGCGGACGGTTCCTGGGCCGACCTGGTGCTCATCGGCCAGACCTGGCAGCAGGTGCTGTCCCAGTTCGCGCCGGCCCCGAGTAAGTGATCCGAGGAGCTCGGTGCTCTCCCGGTTCTGAGCTCAGTACGCCAGGTGCTGCAGGCGCTTCACGGCCTCCTCGAGGACCTCCCTCTGCTTGCAGAACGCGAAGCGGACGAAGGGCGCACCCGCGGCCCGGTGGTCGTAGAACACGGCGTTGGGGATGGCGACGACACCGGCGCGCTCCGGCAGCGCCCGGCAGAACGCGAAACCGTCCGACTCGCCGAGCGGCCGGATGTCGGTCGTCACGAAGTACGTGCCCGCCGGCCGGTAGACGGCGAACCCCGCCTCAGCCAGCCCCTCGCTGAGCAGGTCGCGCTTGGCCTGCAGGTCCTGCCGGAAGCTCTCGAAGTACGCGTCGGGGAGCGCCAGGGCCTCGGCCACCGCGTACTGGAACGGGCCCGACGAGACGTACGTCAGGAACTGCTTGGCCGAGCGGACCGCGCCGACCAGCTCCGCCGGGGCCGTCACCCAGCCGACCTTCCACCCCGTGAACGAGAAGGTCTTGCCCGCAGAACCGATGGTGACCGTGCGCTCACGCATCCCGGGGAACGTGGCGAGCGGGATGTGCTCCGCGTCGTCGAAGACCAGATGCTCGTACACCTCGTCCGTGACGACGAGGAGATCGCGCTCCACGGCCAGCTCCGCGATCGCGGAGAGCTCCTCGCGGGTGAGCACCGTGCCGGTCGGGTTGTGCGGGGTGTTGATCAGCAGCACGCGCGTGCGGCCCGTGACCGCGTCGCGCAGCTCGTCGAGATCCAGCCGGAACCGCCGGTGCACCGCGCCGCCGTCGCCATCCGTGCCCTCGTGTGGGCGCAGCGTGACGGGCACGCGGGTGCCGCCCGCCATCGCGATGCACGCGGCGTACGAGTCGTAGTACGGCTCGAGCGCCACCACCTCGTCGCCCGGCTCGAGGAGCGCCAGCAGCGCGGCCGCGATGGCCTCGGTCGCGCCCGCCGTGACGAGGACCTCGGTGTCGGGGTCGTACGACAGTCCGTACCGCCGCTGCTGGTGCGTGGCGACGGCCTGGCGCAGCTCCGGCACGCCCGGACCCGGCGGGTACTGGTTGCCGCGCCCGTCGCGCAGCGCCCTGACCGCGGCCTCGCGGACCTCCTCCGGGCCGTCGGTGTCGGGGAAGCCCTGGCCGAGGTTGATGGAGCCGGTCCGTACGGCGAGCGCGGACATCTCCGCGAAGATCGTCGTACCGAACTCGGCCAGACGGCGGTTGAGCAGCGGGCGCCGCTGCGCGCCGGACGGGTCTGGGGAGCCGGAAGAGGAGGTCATGGCGGCCATCCTGCGCCGAAGCTCTGGACTTCCTCAACTTACGTTCGGGAATCGGCACCTGGGTCGGTACCGGACGCACCGTTGCTGAGCAGGGGTAGGACCGTCGTTGTCTGTCGTTGTCGGTCGTCGTTGGCCCCCCTCGGACGGCCCACAGACGGCCCGGCCGTCTACGTCAAACGCGAGGTCAGGGAGCCGGACGGAGGGTCCGGTTCCCTTCGTGTTGGGCCCCGCATAACCGTACTGGCGCCGGGCGATGCAAGGTCACTTGCCGCATTCGGTAAACGAGAAAGCCCAGCTCAGACACCGTCTGGGCTGGGCTTTAGGTCTATCTCACCACATATTTGCCCATAGTTGACGAAGCGCGTTCGCCACGGCCGAGGCGATCGCAAGACGCCGCCGGTCTCCTTCACGAGCGCGGGGGCGCTCTCGCCTTAGCCGGGCCAGCACCGGCGCAGGACAAGGCGCCCGCTCGGAGGATCGGCATCAGCTATTTGGCCAGACCTGTGCCACACAACCGGGTGGAAGCGCTCTGTCCTCGTATTTCGGGCGCCAGTTATGTCCCTATTTGCGTAGAGTGCGCCGCCATGACGCACCCTTCGCCCCCTCCCACATCCAGCGCCGGGAGAGCTCTCAGAGTCGTGGCAGCTGCCATCCTCGGCATGCTCTGGATCGGCACGCCTGCCACTCATGCCGCCGCCCCCGCACTGAGCATCACCCCGCTCGAGTGGAACGTCGTGGGCCTGGATTCCAACAATCCGGCCAGCGGCCCGAACCGGTTCCACATCGGCGCACGGGTGTGTAACACGGGTGATGCTCCGGCGACCGGCGTCGAGGCGCAATGGTCCTGGGACACCGCGAACCCCGCTATCTCCCTCCAGGGACCGGCCGTCAGAGCGTTGCCCGACTTGGAGCCGAGTGAATGTGCGTCGGCGTGGTTCGGGGTGGAGGTGCTGCCGCAGGCGTCCTCCTTCGACCAGGCACGACAGTTCCACATCACCGCGACCGCGGCGGGCGTCGGCTCGGTGTCCACCCCCACCCCCCGCGAGATCTACGTCGAAAGGCTGGTCAGCCAGAACCGGAACACCATCACCGGATCGACCGGCGAGACGACCGCCACCGTAGGTCAGACCTACACGTACACCTTCACCGGGATGACCTCCACGACCTACGAACAACTAGCTGCCCAAGCCTTTTTCGACCCCACGATCTTCGAGGTGCAGTCCGTTGAGATGAACGTCGAGAGCGGTCAGTCGGTCTCCCAGTTCTACGTCGACGCCTGCGGCTGGGTCAGCGACCCCACAGCGGCCGGCTATCGCAGCTGCGCTGGGGCCGACAAAGCAGGCGGTACCTTCGACGTGACGGTGCGCGTCAAAGTGATTGGTGCGGGAAGCAGCACGCTCTCCATGCTGGTCTACGACTTCTCTGGTTCGTCCTACCACTACAACAGCGACTATTCGACTTCCGTCCACGCGATCAACGTCGTCGCGACCGAGCCGGATCCGAACACCGTGCCGAACGCGGTGGACGACAGCGCGAGCACCGATGAGGGGGTGCCGG
>NZ_LOHS01000193.1 GCF_001642995.1 Streptomyces jeddahensis | reverse complement strand
CGGACGGCGAGTGGCCGGGACCAACGGGGACCGTCGGCGAGCGCTCTGGGAACGCACAGGTCAGCGTCTTGCCACGTCAGCCCGGATCCGGTTACGCGATCTTCCAAACTGGTGCTTTGGTCGTCTATTGGGGCACAGATGGACGAGTTCTCCGGTAAGCGATGAACTCCACACCGAATCCGACGACAGCGAGGGCGACACCCAGCCAGAAGAGCAGCGGGCTATGCCGTTCCAGTCCGCCGAACAGCATCACACCCACGCCGAGGATGGGGAGAAAGATCCCTCCTGCGGTGTACCACTGTCCTTTGCGTGCCTTGTTGATCGCCGAAGCCGCACCGAGCAACAGGATCAAGGACATGAGCGCCATCCACACGGCGACACCCTCGCAGCGAATGATCTCCTTTGCAACAGGCCCGGTTCACGGGGTCGCTCACTCGCGGGTGCACCGTCTTCGTGTCTGTGCTCAGGAGCGGCTGTACAGCAGCGAAGTACAGCAACCACCGCGCCCACGACTGACCGCCACCAGCCCCAGGGGACCGGCTGACGTGCTCGGCAGACCTCAACAACCGCCCTGCGCGTAGTCCGCATCGAGGGGGCGGTCTGACAACACCAGCCGTGCCCCAGCCGTGCCCGATCCAACGGGGAGCCGCGGGCAACAGAGGCCACTCACGGGCAGCATCCAACTGAACGGCCCCTGACCGAATTACCTGATCAGGGGCCGTTTCGCCTGGCGGTGGGTGTGGGATTTGAACCCACGGTGGCTTGCGCCACGACGGTTTTCAGGATCGTGTCACGAGGGACGCAGCCTGGCGGCGCAACGCCCAAGCCCTAAACCGGCCGCTGCTGAAGATGCCGACACCGACGGACAGAGCGAGCAGCACGGATGAGGGCCCAACGCCAAGAGAGACCGAGTGGCGCCCGGCCGCCAGCGACAACAGGAACATGATCAACGTGAGGGTCGCTGCTGCCCCAACGAGGAAGACCGCCAATTCGGCCCACCACATCGCCCGTGTTGGTTGAGTCGTCACGGCGTGGTTGTACATCCTCAAGCTGGTGCTGTACAGCAGAGAGGTACAGCAACCACCAATGCTGGCTCCGCCAGTCCGGCGCCTACTGAGGTCAAGCCAGGGCAGGCACGAAGCCGCCGCGGGCGGTGCCCGAGGACAGCAGGGCAGACCAGTCGAGCGCCTCGGGCAGTTGGTTCAAGGACAGAACCACTGCTCCGCCGGCCTGCTCGGCATCCGCGCACCAGTCGGCCATGCTGCTCGATGCCGCAGCGCCGTCGGCCCCGCCTAGCACCGGCGCAGCGAGAGCGGGGACGACGAGTCCGTGTTCTCCAGGTCCGTCTACGACGCACAGGGTGAGTCGAGGGACGATGCTCCACCCCGCACACAGGGGCACCGCCCCATCGGGCGCGGTCAGGAGCGGCAGGGCATCGTGGACAGGCGCGTCGGCCAGCAGGAGCACGGGCGTGGCACCATGGACGAACAGAGTGTTCTGAGGATCCAGCAGCACGGCACCACTCTCGCAGGCTGGGTTCCAGGAGCAGCAGGGGGGTGCCGAGAAGGGCAGCGAGCGCGCGTCGGACATAGTCATCGAACCAACGCCTGACATCCATCGTTGACATCAACGACCTCGGACAGCGGCGTACCCCCTGCAAAACGGCGTACGACGCACGTCATACAGACGCCGAGTCCGCAGAAGCTTGATCGAACTCCTAAGGCGGTGGTCACGTACCAAGACGCCGACGGCAGTGACGGCAACGCTGACGGCAACGAGTGCGGACGACGACGGCACCCGGCAGCTTGCCGCGGAAGCGGCGCGGACCCGATGGGCCGGGCCGCTGGGGTGTGCCCGCATCTTCTAAGCGCTTGGCCGCAGGTTCGAGTCCTGCCGGGGGCGCCATGCCTCGCCCTCCCAACGGGAGGGCGTTTTTGCTGTTCAGAGCATGTGCAGCCCCACCCAGAACAGCGCCGGCCCCCTAGCGATCGCGGGGAGGGTCCGGAGCCGTCCGGCTGCCACCCAGTTTCTGTGGGTGGCTGCGGTAAATACGCGGGGAAGTTCTCCGGGAGCCGGCAGGGCCAGCTAGCGATCGGCTGACGATTCCCCTTCGCGGCTGGTGCAGCGCAGCCGCTCCTTGTAGCGCGCTTCGTCCACGTCGCGGCCGGTGACGTGCAGGATGCCGTCCGCCTGTCCGCGGGCGCGGGGTGTCTTCCAGGGCGAGCTGGAGCACCGGGCCGCCCTGTACGGAGTCGAACGCCTTGCCTCCGGCCGCGACCGACAGGCCCAGTCCGAGGGAGAGCCGGGATTTGCCGACCTTGGGTGGTCCGGCGAGCACTCGGCTCGGGGAAGTGCGCGGCCATGTCGATGACATCGGGATGGGCGACGCGGTAGTCTCCGCCGTCCAGCCTGACTTGGGACGGCATGAGCGGGCCGCCGAGTTCCGCGATTTCACGGAACAGGCCCACGGCTACCGCCTATGGCAACAGACTGGAACGCAGACCTGGATAGGCGCCTGCTGGCCTCACAGGGACAAGACCCGCCAGCGCACGCGTGGCTTGTCGGACACGCAATGCCAGGTCGCCGTGACTCTGTCACCGTCCCCGAGGCCCTGAAGACACTGCTCTTCAACGGCGGCGCTCACGATGAACGGGATGCCTCCCCTGGAGGGATACCGCACGTACCACCGTTGCCACCGATCGGTGGAGTCGCAGGTGCTCATTCCCGGATACCAACCCCCGGACATCGACTCTTTCAGCTCCAGGCACTTCTGTGTCGCTACCTGGCGCATCGGGGTGGCGATCCCTGGGGTGTTGTTCCAGATCCATTGCTGGTACTCCCCGAGGTTGCAGCGGGTGGTATACACCCCCACGTCGGACCGATAGTCCAGGCACCCGACCTCTGGGTCGTAGTTCTGGAAATAGCTGGTCTTCACCCCGTATGCCGACGCCGATGAAGAGGTCGCCACCAACGTGCCCAGCGCGGCCATGACGGCAACGACTCCTCTGCGCATCATCTTCCAACCCATCGGCCCCTCCCCAGAGATATGCCGGAAACCACGGCCGCGCGGTGCCGAACCCAAGCCGAGTGACCGCCACATGAGCTTTGCCCGGCGACGCCGAGGCCCATGCGGGCAGGCGGAGCATCGTGGTTGCCGTTGTGCCTCGCACAGCCTTGAACCGACGGCCGCGGGCCGAAAGTTCGGCCAACGCCCCGCCCTCTGCTGAGTCGGCTCTTCGCGGTGCCGGTGAACAAGCTGATTGCGAGCCGGCTGAGCCCGTCACGGCCGCGGCGTGAGGTCGTCGGATCGCCCAGCCTCGATGCGGGACCACTGGGGGATGGGGCGTCCGTTGCGCCGCAGGCGGACGTGGTCGGCGGGTGTGCCCTGGACACGCGGCCAGCCGGGTGGCGAGTCCTCCCACAGCTCCTGGCGCCCGTACACGGTGAGGTCCATGAGCGCGTAGCTGTAGTCCATCGCCTCCACGCCGCGCAGCGTCGTCCAGTACGTCTCGTAGACGCGGTCGCCGTCGCGCAGGTAGCAGACCAGGTGCATCATGCCGACGTGACGGCCGACCAGGAGCTCGTCCTGCGACGGGAGGGCCGAGTACCACGGCACTTCCCAGCCCATGAAGTCCCGGTAGCGGCGGCTTTCCTCGTACGGGCCCTGGCAGAAGACCGCGTAGGTGATGTCGCGGGAGTGCAGGTAGGACAGCTCCTGGACCTGGGTGGTGACCCAGGTGCAGCCCTCGCACTGCCCGGCCGCATCGTGGCCGTCGTGCCACATGAAGTAGTAGGCGATGAGCTGCCGGCGCCCTTCGAACGCGTCGAGGAGGGTGACTGGCCCGTCGGGCCCGGTCAGTTCGAGGTCGGCTGCCACCTCGACCATGGGCAGCCGGCGCCGGGTCGCGGCGATCGCGTCGCCTTCCCGGGTGTGCGCTTTCTCGCGGACCCGCAGCTTGTCCAGTTCGGCTTGGAAGACGGCCCGGTCGGCCACCGGCGGCAGCGCCGGCGCGCTGTCGGGGTCCGCCGTCGTGCTGTCGTACTCGGTCACGATCGTGTCCAATCGTCTTAAGTCATCAGTCGGCTTCCGTCAGTCGGAGGCTTCCGGGGCTTCGGAGGCTGCCGGGCCGGGGCGCTCCGCCAACTCCTTGATCCGCAGCAGGCGGGTCTCCCAGGAGCGGCCGATCCGGTCCAGTTCCCGGGCCAGCGCGCCCAGCCGGGCGCCGACGGCGAGGTAGACGACCTCGCGCCCGCGCTGCTCCGACTCGACCAACCCGACCTCGCGCAGCACCTCCAGGTGCTTGCCGATCGCCTGACGGCTCACCGGCAGCACCCTGGCCAGCGCGGACGCCGACATGGGGCCCTCGCCGAGCCGGGTGAGGATCTCCCATCGCGTCGGGTCGCCGAGCGCGGCACACACGACGGGGAGGGTTGCGGTCACGGTCGCGTCGTCGGGGCCGGCGCGGACTTCTCGACGAACACCTTCGCGGCCTCCAGCTCGGCGAGCCACCCCTTGTCGTTGCCCTCGCGCTCCTTCAGCCACGCGGCCGGGTCGTCGGCGAGGCCGGAGAACCCGCTCTCGACGACGCGCAGCGTCACCCCGCCGCCGTCCCGCTCGTCGATCCAGAACTCGACGAGGGTCGAGGGCGTCGACTCGTCCCGGAACGGGGTGCCGATCCATCGGAACGCCGCGTAGCGCGGCTTGTCCAGCTCTACAGTCCGGAATCGGAACTCGCCCAGCGTCGGATGGTGCACCACGGCCACGTCGCCCTCGTAGCGCAGATCCGGGTCGGCCTCGACGGCACCGTCGTTGACATACCAGCCGGGGCGCACGATCAACTCCCAGACCCGCTCGGCTGGGGCGTCGATGTCGATCTGCCGGGCGATCCGGTCGAGCTCGGCGAGCTCGGCGTCGGTGTAGGTGGTGTCGTTCATGGCTTCCTCCCTGGGCGTTCCCGGGCATCAATCTGCAACCCAACGATTGCACATCGGCCTCGCGCCTGCAACCTATGGGTTGCAGTACGCCGCGCGGTCGAGCGTCGCCCTACGACCCCCGTCGGCGTACCGCAGCGGCGGCAGCACCTCGCGCGCCCCGACGCGCCGAACCACAACGCGCAGGGCCCGCCCTGACGTCGCACTCCCTCCGCATCCGCGCTCGACAGCCCGATCAGCGACTCAGCGACTCATGGGCGCTGCTCAGGGGTCGCCGTGGAGGCGTGTCCAGATGTCGATCTCGTCGGGGGACGGGGGCGTGTGGGGGCACAGCCGTTCCGGGTGCCCGTCGGGTGGGGTGTCGAGCATGCGCCGTGGCGGCTCCGGCGCGGGGGCCGATCGGGCTTCGGGCGGCAGCGGGTGCACCCATACGGAGCCTGCCGCCTGCAGTCCCTCGTACAGCAGCGCGAAGCAGCGCGTCCCGCACAAGAGGGCTCCCCGGGACAGGGCGGCGAAGGCATCGATGATCTTCATGGCTGTGGTCAGGCCGCGAGAGTACAACGGGTCGAGGACGCCGGCCGCGCGCGACATGTCGGCCGCCACCTTCCGACTGGTCGGTTTGGTGACGTATACGGGGGTCATGGAAGGGGCTGTGGTGAATATGTGTGTCTGAGGTAGGCTGCCCGCCACTCCACACCTGAGGGCCACGCCAGCGGGGCACGGTCAACCGGCCTTGTCTCCGCGCGGATCAGTCGAGTGCCGGCTTGACGCACACCGTCCGGTCCGACGCTCCAGCGCCTCACCGAGATCCGGTGAGACGGCCGTCCCTGGATGGTTCCCCGCATCCAGGTGCCGGTCACCGAGCGGCGATCACCCGGACGTACGAGCCGCACGCACTAGTCCGGTACGGCGCCCGTCCTCCGGCGCGGGGACTCAGCACGGCCCAGCATCAAGCTCCCCGAACTGCAGCACTCCCCGAACCGCCGAACTCCCCGAACCACCACCGGAATCCCGGAACCCCCCACGGGACTCCCGATCAGCCACGTTTCACCGTCTGCCTCTCAATCGCAAGGGACGATCAGCATGCGCGCCCGCTCCCCGCTCGCTGCGGCCATCGCCGCGTCGGTTCTCTCCCTCACTCTCACCGCCTGCGGCTCGGACAGCGGCACAGCCAGCAGCGAGAGCGCGACGGTCGGCATAGCGATGCCCACGAAGGTGTCGCAGCGATGGATAGACGACGGCAACAACATGGTCGACGAGCTCAAGGAGTACGGCTACGAGAGCAAGTTGAGATACGCCGACAACGACCCGAAGGCCCAGGTCGCACAGATAGAGGCGATGATCGACCAGGGCGTGGACGCCCTGGTGATCGCCTCGGTCGACGGGCATGCGCTCACCGACGTCCTGCAGAAGGCCGCCGCCGCCGACATCCCCGTCATCGCCTACGACCGGCTGATCCTGGACAGCCCCGACGTCGACTACTACGCCTCCTTCGACAACGAGCAGGTCGGCGAACTCCAGGCGGAGTACATCGCGGAACACCTCGGACTGGTCAACGGCACCGCGAAGGGCCCCCTCAACATCGAGCTGTTCGCCGGGTCTCCCGACGACAACAACGCCCGCTTCTTCTGGGACGGTTCGATGCGCGTCCTGAAGCCCTACATCGACGACAAGGAACTCGTCGTGAAGTCCGGGCAGACCGCGTTCGAGAAGGTGACCAC
This sequence comes from Streptomyces jeddahensis, assembly GCF_001642995.1. Taxonomy (GTDB): domain Bacteria; phylum Actinomycetota; class Actinomycetes; order Streptomycetales; family Streptomycetaceae; genus Streptomyces; species Streptomyces jeddahensis. Next base: position 1,786 of record NZ_LOHS01000193.1, on the reverse strand, counting down.
CCTCCGCTGGGACGGCGCCACCGCGCAGAAACGAATGACCGCGATGCTCCGCTCGACGTACGCCAACGACCGTGTGGACGCGGTCCTCTCGCCGTACGACGGCATGTCCATCGGCATCATCAACGCGCTGAAGAAGCAGGGTTACGGAACCGCCGCGAAGCCCCTGCCCATCGTCACGGGCCAGGACGCCGAGGTTCCCTCGGTCAAGTCCATCATGGACGGGGAGCAGTCCCAGACCGTCTACAAGGACACCCGCGACCTCGCCCTGGTCGCCGCGAGCATGGTCAACGCCGTGCTCCACCACCGGAAGCCGATGATCAACGACACCACGTCGTACAACAACGGGAAGAAGGTCGTCCCGGCGTACCTCATCAAGCCGGTGAGCGTCGACAAGGGGAACTACCGGGACGTCCTCATCGACTCGGGCTACATCAACGCGGACGACCTCAAGTGACCCACGGCGCATGCTCCTCGAGCGGACCATGCGCACGGAGCATGCGCCCCGAACATGCGCAGGTGCCCGCCGGAGACCGGGCGGGCACCCACGGTCCGTGGCCTGAACCGGCCGGGTTCAGGCACGCTTGACCGAGTCGAGGTGGGCGAAGACGACCACGTTGTCCTCGTAGTCCTGGGCTGCCCTGTCATAGTCGCCGCCACAGGTGATGAGGCGCAGTTCCGGGTCGGGCGTGTCGTCGTACACCCGGTCGTTGGGGAACTCGGCCTTGCTGAAGGTCTCGACGGAGTCGACCTTGAAGTACGCGACGCTGCCGTCCGCGCGCGTGATGTCGACCCTGTTTCCGGGCTTGAGCTCGCTGAGCCCCATGAACACCGCCGGACCGGTCTTGGTGTCGACGTGGCCCACGACGATCGATGTGCCGCGTTCACCGGGCGAGGCACCGCCCTTGTACCAGCCGACGAGGTTGTCGTTGTTCACGGGCGGCGGGTTGATGCGGCCGTCGGCGGCGAGGGACAACGACGTGAACGGCGCGTCGACCGAGATCGCCGGGATCGAGATCCGCTTGGGCACCGAGCGGGTCAGTACCGGACCGGTGGGGGACGGACTCGGTTTCGGCGTGCTGGGCGCCCGGGACGGGCTGGGCGTGGCGGAGGCGATCACCGAGGGACGGGCCTGCGGCTTGAGATCCGCGGGCGGTTCCAGGGAGTTGTGGATGAGCAGAGCGCCCAGCACCACTGCTGCCACGGGCCACAACATGGCGCGGACGAGGGTGCGGGAAGCGGGCGTGGTCCGGGTCTTGTTCGGCTCGGGCGACTGCGGGGCGGCCATGGAACTGTGCCTTTCATGAATGGGAGGCGGTGAAGCGGGGCCGCGAGAGCGGTCCGAGTGAACGGCCGCGGCCGCGGCCGCCCTCCGAGGGCGACCGCGACAGCGCAGCGACTGGCGAGGGTGCCTGAATCAGGCCTGTGCCGTGTTGCCTGAATCAGGCTTACGCGACACCCGAGGCGTTGCGACGCCGCAGGATGTACGTGCCGGCGCCGATGCCCGCGAGCAGCAGCGCGGAACCCGCGGCGATGCTGCTGCCGGACTGTGCGAGACCGCCGCCACCGGCGTGGACTCCGCCCTTGGGCTTGTCGTAGTCCTTCTTGTCGTAGCCCTTGTCGTAGTCCTTCTTGTCGTAGTCGTGCTCCTTCTTGCCGTAGTCGTCCTTCTTGTCGTCGTCCTTGCCGTAGTCGTCCTTCTTGTCGTAGTAGTCGTCGTCACCGGCCCGGTTCAGGGCCAGAGCGCCGCCACCGGCGTGGACGCCACCCTTCGGCTTGTAGTGGTCCT
>NZ_LOHS01000192.1 GCF_001642995.1 Streptomyces jeddahensis | reverse complement strand
TCACTCCGTGGAACTTCCCCGCCCTTCAGCCGGCTGGCAAGACCGCCTCGGCGCTGGCAGCCGGCTGCACCGTCGTCCTCAAGCCAGCTCAGCTGGCTTCGTACTCGGCTGTCGTCCTGGCCGAGATCCTGGAGGCCGCTGGCGTCCCCGCAGGTGTGTTCAATCTCGTCACCGGCCGCGGCTCGCTGATCGGAAACGCGCTTGCCTCGCACCCCGACGTCGCCGTCGTGTCCTTCACCGGCTCGGGTGAGGCGGCGCTCCAGGTGAACGCCGCCGCGGCCAAGAGCGCCAAGCGCGTGGCCACCGAGCTCGGCGGCAAGTCGCCGCAGGTGATCATGCCCGATGCGGATCTGGACGTTGCGGTCGACACGGTGCTCACCTGGCTGATGGCCAACACCGGCCAGATCTGCAGTGCGCCGAGCCGGACCCTGGTGCCGCGCGAGCGGCTGGACGAGTTCCTGTCGGTGCTGCTCCCGCGGGTGGACGCGCTCCAGGTCGGCGACCCGCGCGCGGAGGGCACCGACATGGGCCCGCTGATCTCCGGCGAGCAGTGGCGGACCGTCCAGCGCTATGTCCAGACCGGCCTGAATGAGGGGGCCATGCTGCTCACCGGAGGCCTGGGCAAGCCGGATGGCCTGGAGAACGGGCACTTCGTCAAGCCCACGGTGTTCTGCGGAGTCACCAACGACATGACCATCGCCCAGGAAGAGATCTTCGGCCCGGTGATGTCGATCATCACCTACGACACGGTGGACGAGGCTGTCCAGATCGCCAACGACACCCGGTACGGCCTCGCCGGTTATGTCACCGGCAGCGATCTTGCGGACGCCGCGGACGTCGCCTCCCGGATCGAAGCGGGCTACGTGATCATCAACAACGCCGAGTTCGACTGGACCGCCCCCTGGGGCGGCTACAAGGAGTCGGGCAACGGCCGCGAATGGGGCCCCGACGGCATGCAGGAGTACCTGGAGACCAAGGTCGTCCTCGGCCGCTGACGGCCGACGCTGGATTCCCACCGGAGATAGCAAGAACATGAACGTCGGCAAGCCGACCGCCCTCGAGACCCAGGGGCGCCGGCACACCACCCAGCGCCACCGGCCGCACCGCCCCTGGCACTTTCGAACCGTGGTCGGCGTCGTCTTCGTGGTCATGGCCGCCAGCAGCGCGCCGTCTCCGCTGTATGGGCTCTACCAGCAGCAATGGCACTTCGGCACGACCACGTCGACGATCGTCTACGCCTGCTACGCCCTCGGCGCGATCCTGACCCTGCTGCTGGCCGGAGGCCTGGCCGGGCATCTGGGCACCCAGCGGACGATCGTGGTGGCACTAGTCACCATTGTCGTCAGCTTCCTTGTGTTCCTCCTGGCCACGGGAGCCTGGGCGCTGTGCCTGGCCCGCCTGATCCAGGGCGTCGCGGTCGGGCTGCTCACCAGCAGCGCGGGCTCGGCACTGGCCGACCTGCACCGGGACCGCAGTCACCAGGCCGCAGCGGCCGCCAACAGTGCGGCGACCTCTACCGGCATCGCGCTGGGCGCGGTGTTCTCCGGCCTCGCCGTTCAGTTCGCTCCCGCAC
>NZ_LOHS01000191.1 GCF_001642995.1 Streptomyces jeddahensis | reverse complement strand
CGTCATGTGACAGATCCAGTGGGCCGCATGGTGAAACAGACCGACTTATTGGGCCTTATGCATCCGGTCAGATGACCGATGTCCCGAGGACTGATCCGCGCCATGGTTGCGGCAGTGCCACCGCATTCATGAAAAGGGAAGGGCCATGCCCGACAAACAACTGACATCCACGTCCCGTCCTCAGTTCGGCAAGCTGCCGGACCAGCCGACGGTGACGACTCCGGCGCACCGGCAAGCCAAAGCGTTTCTCGATGCCGAACGTGCCCGCATAGCCACGCAGCCCGGCCTCGGCGTGGCGGGCCTCCTGATGGTCGTTCCGGTCGCCTTGCTGTTCGCGTTCGGGCTGGGTGGCGCGGAGGACTCGGTTGTCGTCCTCGCGCCTCTCGTCACATTCGCGCTGCCGCCCCTGACGGTGATCGCCTTCTGGTGGGAGGACTGGCCGGGTTCCAGCCTGCGTCCCAAGTGGTCAGCATGCGTGGACATACTCCTGATCGCGGCAGCGGGCATCGCCCTGGCGGTGACGGGGCAGTGGGTGATCGGTCATGTCGACGCCGCCGGTATCTTCGATCCGACTCCGGGGCCCGGTCACTCGCCGTTGTATCCCGCCTCGTTGCCCCTGGGACTGACCGCCTTCACGGCGATCCTGCAACTGACCCTTGCCTTCGAGGGCTGGCCGCTCAAGCGCCTGCCGCGGCTCGCCGGCGGGATCGCGGCACTGACGCTGTCCTGGGCCGTCGCTCTCCTGGTGCAGTACGTCGCCTACGACTTTCCCGCCCCGCCGGACTCCGGCCTGTTCAGCCAGAGTGGGCCGTTCTCCCGGGAGGACATCTCCGTTGTGCTCGCCGTGTGCGGTTCGTGGCAGGTGTGGCTGTTCATCGTCTGGCGTGGTTGGCCCATGAACGCATTGCGGAAGCGATGGCTTCGGATCGTCGTGGGGAACGTGCTGGTGCTCGGTGGCGCGGCGCTCACCTACGCGCTCGCGTACGGCGCGGGCGGGGTGGAGCCGCCCGCCCTCCTGGCGGCCGCCACCAGCTTCAGTGCCGCCGGGGTGCTTGTCGGCATGCTCTTCGAAGGAGCGTTGCGCCCGTATCTGTCCGCCGCCAGGGAACGCGTGGCCACCCTTGCCGTCACCGTGGCGGTGGGAGCCGGGCTCTGCACCGGGCTGCTCGCCTACGCCAACACGCTCACCTGGTCGACCTCCAACGCTGAGGCGTGGGTGGGACATGCAAGCATCAACGCATTGGCGTTCGGCGTGATCCTGCACGTGGCGGTCTGCC
>NZ_LOHS01000190.1 GCF_001642995.1 Streptomyces jeddahensis | reverse complement strand
GGTGGCGGCGGTCACGGTGGCGGCGGCGGTCACGGTGGTGGCGGCGGTCACTAACGGCACCGCGACGGGTCCCGGTCTCTCCTGAGCCGGGGCCCGTTGTCCGTACCTCAACCGACACGCAACGGAGTCACCTGTGCACGCAGCACAGTCACGGGATCCTGCCTCGCGTCCCGCCTCGGGACGCGAGGCAGGATCCCGGCGACCCGGCGTCTTTCAGGCAAGCGACAGGAACAGCTTCTCCAGCCGGGCACGCATCTCCTCGGTGCTCTCGCCGTTCCTCGCGCCCTTCTCGACGTCGGTCAGGCACTGCTGCAGGCCCGTGGCGATGATCGCGAAGCCGGCCCGGTCGAGGGCGCGCGAGGCTGCGGCGAGCTGCGTGATGACGTCCTCGCAGTCGCGTCCCTCCTCGATCATCCGGATGACCCCGGAGATCTGGCCCTGAGCCCGACGCAGCCGGTTCAGTACGGCCTTCAGCTCCCCGCCCTCGAACTGCAACTCCACAACGGCTCCCTCGCTTATACCCTCAGGGGTATCGTAGCCCGTCCTGAGTGCCGGCGAATTCCTGCGCCGGCGCCTGGGCGACCTGCGTCTGGACACCTGACACGCGAGCCGGTCGCCGAATGTCCCTATGTGTATGCCTGGATCGGCATGGATCTCGAAACGTTTCGAATGCGGGTGCGCGCCTCAGAGTGGGGCAGATGAGGGTGAAGTCGTCCTCTTGCGCACGAAGCAGTCCACCGACGTGGCGCATGAGTCGACCCGACGTCGTACCTGAAGAGATGTTTCGGTAACTCTGCGTCAAATGTTTCGCGGATTTGCCGTAACTCTCCGCTGGAAGAGCCCGCAACCTCGACTCTCCAGGCCCCTTCCCTTGCCTGACTGGTCGTGTTTGTCCTGGTCAGGGCCATAGGTGCTGGCACAGCCGGATGTGTTTCCGGCGTCGAAATCTTTCTGAAACTTGCCGTTGACGTTGCGGGGAGTGGCTGCCACACTCGCCACCGTTCGTTCCACCTCTCACTCGAATAAGAAGAGGTTGACATGACCATTACAAGTTGCCCTCGCGTGCCTTCGGGCCCGCCACTGCGGTCGCGTGCCCGAAAGGCGGTGGCCCTGGGCGTGGCGGGCCTCCTTGCCTCGGCCGGCATCGTGGCCCTGTCGGGCACTGCAAGCGCCGCGAGCACACTCGGCGCCGCGGCGGCCGAGAAGGGCCGGTACTTCGGCACTGCTGTCGCCGCGAATCACCTGGGCGAATCGCAGTACGTCTCCACGCTGAACACCGAGTTCAACTCCGTGACGCCGGAGAACGAGATGAAGTGGGATGCCCTGGAGCCCACGCGGAACTCGTTCAACTACACCTCCGCCGACCGGATCGTCAGCCATGCCCAGAGCAGAGGAATGAAGGTCCGCGGCCACACCCTGGTGTGGCACTCCCAGCTGCCGAGCTGGGTGAGCGGTCTGAGCGCCACCGACCTGCGTTCGGCGATGAACAACCACATCACCCAGGTGATGACGCACTACAAGGGCAAGATCCACTCCTGGGACGTGGTCAACGAGGCGTTCCAGGACGGCAGCAGCGGAGCCCGGCGCAGCTCGCCGTTCCAGGACAAGCTGGGCAACGGCTTCATCGAGGAGGCGTTCCGCACCGCCCGCGCCGCCGACCCCAACGCCAAGCTCTGCTACAACGACTACAACACGGACGGCGTCAACGCGAAGAGCAACGCCGTCTACAGCATGGTCAAGGACTTCAAGGCGCGCGGCGTGCCGATCGACTGCGTCGGCTTCCAGTCGCATTTCAACAGCGCTTCCCCCGTACCGTCCGACTTCCAGGCCAACCTGCAGCGCTTCGCCGACCTCGGCGTCGATGTCCAGATCACCGAGCTGGACATCGAGGGCTCCGGGACCTCCCAGGCGAACAGCTACAGCAACGTGGTGAAGGCATGTCTGGCCGTCTCCCGGTGCACCGGCATCACCGTGTGGGGCATCACGGACAAGTACTCGTGGCGCAGCAGCGGCACCCCGCTGCTCTTCGACGGCAACTACAACAAGAAGCCGGCCTACACCGCCGTGCTCACCGCGCTCGGCGGCTCCGGCTCCGGCTCCGGCGGTGGCAGCGGCGCCACCTGCACCGCGACCTACAGCAAGGCCGAGGAGTGGGGCGACCGCTTCAACGGCAAGGTGACGATCACCGCGGGCAGCTCCGCGATCACCAGCTGGACCGCGACCGTCACCGTGGCCTCGCCGCAGAAGATCTCCGCCACCTGGAGCGGCACGCCGACCTGGGACAGCAGCGGCAACGTGATGACGATGAAGCCGAACGGCAACGGCAGCCTCGCGGCCGGAGCCTCGACGAGCTTCGGGTTCACCGTCACGACGAACGGGAACACGTCGGCACCGATCGTCGGGGCGTGCACCGCGTCCTGACGCACGCCAGCAGATGAACAGCCGATGAGCGCGGCGCGATGATCGCTGATCACCGCGCCGCTCTTCGTGGTTGCCCAGCGCCGGTGCGCGGACTCAGGAGCGCGGCGGAGGTGCCGTGCTCTTCCTGACGACCAGGCTGGTGGCCAGCTCCAGGCGCGTGATGGTCGGTTCGCCCGCCCTGAGCCGCAGCAGCATCTGCGCCGCCTCCTCGGCCATCTTCTTCAGCGGCTGGTGCACAGTGGTCAGCGCCGGGCTGGTCCACTGGGCGAGGGGGACGTCGTCGTATCCGACGACCGACAGATCGTGCGGAATGCGCAGTCCGTTGACGCGCGCCGCTTCCAGTACGCCGAGGGCCTGCAGGTCGCTGCCCGCGAAGATCGCGGTGGGCCGGTCCGGGCGCTGCAGCAGTTCCATCGCCCGGGAGTAGCCGCCCTCGACATGGAAGTCGCCGAAGCGGACGAGGTCCGTGTCGATCTCCAGTCCGGCCATGCTCATGGCGGAGCGGAAGCCGTCGAGCCGGGCGAGCGAGCACATCATGTCCTCGGGACCGGTGATGATCCCGATGCGCCGGTGCCCGTTCTCGATGAGATGACGCGTCGCGGCGAGTCCACCGGACCAGTTGGCCGAGCCCACCGATGGCACGTCCGTTTCCGGGTCGCCGGCCGGGTCGATGATGACGAACGGTATGGCCCGGGAACGCAGTTGCTGTTTGAACTCCAGCGGCAGGGACGAGAAAACGAGGATCACGCCGAGCGGGCGGCGCCGCAGCACCTTCTCGATCCAGTCGGGGTTCGGCGCGTGCCGGGTGCCGCTCTCGGTCAGCACCACGCTCGCGTCGTTCGCCACGGCGACGTTCTCCACGCCCCGGATCAGCTCCATGGCCCAGGTGCTCTCCAGCTCATGGAAGACGATCTCGATGAGCGGCGCTTCACCCGCGGACTTCGGGGTCCGCCGGTAGCCATGGGTCTCAAGGAGCCGCTCGACTTTGACCCGCGTCGGCGGCGAGACGTCCTGGCGGCCGTTGAGGACCTTCGAAACTGTCGAAATGGAGACGCCCGCCTTTTCGGCAACCTGGGCGAGGGTGACGCGCCCCGTCTCGTCGTCATCGCGCATGAGCGGCAGCATACGACAGCCCCGTAACGCTTTGGTAACCCGAGGAGGAAGGGTTGACCCCTTGTCAACCGCGGCCTAGCGTCACACCGCGCGCAACCATTTCGGTGTTGAGCACGATAATTTTCGGAGGGGCTTCGATGAAGAAGCGGGCATGGCTCCCACGCGCTGCCGCCATCAGTACAGCACTCGCCCTGGGGCTGACGCTGTCCGCATGCGGCGGCTCGGGTGACTCGTCCGGCGGCGGGGACGACGGCAAGATCCACGTCCTGGTCTACGGGGACTCCGCCAACAAGGTGGAGAAGCAGATCATTGCAGAGTTCAACAAGACCTCGAAGGTCAAGGCGGTTCTCGACACCATCCCCGGTGCGAACTACCAGCAGAAGCTGCAGACGATCATCAACACGGACCAGGCCCCGGACGTCTTCTTCAACTGGGGCGGCGGCAGCATCAAGCCGTTCGTCGACGCGGGCCTCCTTCTGCCGCTCGACGACTTCATCGCCAAGGACCCGGGCCTGAAGGACAACTTCCTGCCGTCCGTGTTCAACGCCGCCGTGGTCGACGGCAAGTCCTACGGCGTGCCCATGCGCGGCACCCAGCCGGTCCTCCTGTTCAACAACGGGAACGTGCTCAAGGACGCGGGCGTCGAGCCGCCCAAGACCTGGGACGAGCTGCTGGACGTGGTCAAGACCCTGAAGGACAAGGGCATCGAGACCCCCATCGCCCTCGGCGGTGGTGACAAGTGGCCGACTCTGATGTGGTTCGAGTACGTCTACGACCGCGTCGCGGGGCCCGAGCTGTTCGAGAAGGCGCTCAACGGCGACAAGGAAGCCTGGGCCAGCGCCGACAGCAAGAAGGCGCTGTCGATGCTCAAGGAGCTGGTCGACGCCGGCGCGTTCGGCAAGAACTTCGACTCGGTCAAGTACACCGACCAGGGCTCCGTGACGCTGCTGGCCAAGGGCAAGGCCGCGTTCGAGCTGATGGGCTCCTGGACGTACTCCCAGCACCAGACGGACAACCCGGAGTTCGCCAAGGACGGCCTCGGGTACACCACCTTCCCCACCATCGAGGGCGGCAAGGGCGACCCGGCGAACGTCGTCGGCAACACCAACAACTTCTACTCGGTGCTGAAGAAGACCAAGCACCCTGAGGCCGCCGCCGAGTTCCTGAAGCTGATGTACTCGGACAAGTTCGTGAAGGCGCAGCTGGGCATCGGCAACCTGCCCACGACCAACAACACCGAGAAGTTCCTGGACACCTCCGCCAGCCCGGAGTACGCGAAGTTCCAGTACGACCTGGTCAAGAAGGCCCCGTCGTTCCAGCTGTCGTGGGACCAGGCGTACCCGCAGTCCGCGGCCGACGCGATGCACACCGCCATCCAGCAGTTCTTCAACGGGCAGATCGACGCGGACGGCTTCATCAAGGCCATGCAGGCCCTGCCGACGTCGTGAGCCGGACTACTGAAATGACCACCATCACCACCGTGAAAACCGTGGAAAGGCGGCGGCCCGCGGGCCGGGCCGCCGCCAAGGTGGGCCGCCCGGGCATTGCCTGGGCGGCCCCCGCCGCCGTGTTCTTCGTCCTGTTCGCCATCGTCCCGCTCGTCCTGGTCGCCCTGCTGTCGTTCGCCACCTGGAACGGTCTCGGTTCGGCGCAGTTCGTCGGCATGGACAACTGGACCAAGCTGTTCGACGACCCCGTCCTGGTCAAGAGCCTCTGGCTGAGCGTGCTGATCACCGTGCTCGGCGTGGTCGTCCAGACGCCGCTCAGCATCGTTCTGGGAGTCTGGGCAGCCGGCCAGCAGCGCAACCGTGCGGTCCTGTCGGCGATCTTCTTCATCCCGCTGCTGCTGTCCGCGACGGCCGTGTCCGTCCTGTGGCGTGCGCTCCTCGACCCGAACTTCGGAGTCCCCGCACAAGTCAAGTGGCTGTTCGGAGACGGCAATCTGCTCGGCGAGCAGAGCAGCGCCATCGGAGTGCTGGTCTTCGTGGGCGCCTGGCAGTACGTGCCGTTCCACACCCTGATCTACCAGGGTGCGGCCCGGGCGATCCCGAAGGTGCTCTACCAGGCCGCGGAGATCGACGGTGCGGGCAGGTTCCGGCAGTTCTTCCACATCACCCTGCCGCAGCTGCGCAACACCATGATCACCTCGGGGATCATCATGGTGGTCGGCGGCCTCACGACCTTCGACACCATCCTGATCCTCACCCAGGGCGGTCCCGGCACCGACACCACCATCAGCGCCTACTACATGTACCAAAAGGCCTTCAAGGGCTTCGACTTCGGCGTCGGCTCGGCCGTCGCCCTCGTCCTCGTGATCGTGGCGACCATCATCTCGCTCGTCATGGTGCGCCTCTCGGGCTACGACAAGATGCGCAGCACGATGGAGGGCGTGTGATGAAGCGTCGTCCCAACTACCTCGCCGGCTTCGGATCGCTGCTCTGGCTGTTCCTGGTGGCCCTGCCGCTGTACGTATTGCTGGCTGCCACGCTGCAGAGCCGCAATGACTACTCCGAGAACGGTCCGCTGGGCTTTCCCGACAACTTCACGCTGGACAACTACACCAACGTGTTCTCCAGCGGCTTCGGGCAGTACTTCCTCAACACGCTGATCGTCACCGTGGCAGTGGTCGCCATCGTCCTGCTGCTGGTGCCGCCGCTGGCGTTCGCCATCGTCAGGAGCCGTGGCCGGATGACCACGGGGGTCTTCCGTCTCTTCCTGCTCGGACTGGCGATCCCCGCGCAGGCCGTCATCGTGCCGATGTTCTACGTCATCAGCCAGGCCGGGCTGTACGACAACCTCATCGGCGTCATCCTGCCGACGGCGGCCTTCTCCCTGCCCATGTGCGCGCTGATCCTCACCGGGGTGATGCGTGACATCACGCCGGATCTGTACGAGGCCATGGCCATGGACGGCGCGCCGACCTGGAGGGTCTTCTTCCAACTGGTGCTTCCGCTGTCCAAGGGCGGTATCTCGACCATCTCGGTCTTCTCCGCCCTCCAGGCATGGAACGGCTTCCTGTTCCCGCTGGTGCTGACCCAGTCGGAGTCGACGAAGGTCATCACCCTGGGGCTCTACAACTTCCAGACGCAGTACGGCATGAACATCCCCGGACTGCTGGCGGCTGTGGTCGTGTCCACGCTCCCCGTCCTGCTCGTCTACCTGTTCGCCCGCCGCACCCTGGTCCAGGGGCTCATGGGCGTCGGAGGAAAGTGATCGACAACGTGTCCGTAGAGACAGATTCCGCAACTCCCGTGTGGAGCGACCCCTCCCTCGACGCCGAGACCCGTGCCGATGCGCTCATCGCCGCGATGACGCTTCCGGAGAAGATCGCGCAGCTGTACGGCGTCTGGGTCGGAGCGTCCGACGAGGGCGGGGAAGTCGCGCCGCACCAGCACGACATGGAGGAACCGGTCGACCTCGACGCCCTCCTGCCGCACGGACTCGGTCAGCTGACCCGGCCGTTCGGTACGGCTCCGGTCGATCCCGCCCTGGGAGCCCTGTCCCTGCTGCGGACCCAGCGCCGGATCGCCGAGGCGAACCGCTTCCGCATTCCGGCCGTGGCCCATGAGGAGTGCCTCGCGGGCTTCGCCACCTGGGGCGCCACCGCCTATCCCGTACCGCTGTCCTGGGGCGCCACCTTCAACCCCGCGCTCGTCCGGCGCATGGCGGAGGCCATCGGACGGGACATGCGCTCGGTGGGCGTGCACCAGGGGCTCGCCCCCGTCCTCGACGTCGTGCGCGACGCCCGGTGGGGCCGCGTCGAGGAGACGATCGGCGAGGACCCCTACCTGGTGGGCACGGTCGCCACCGCCTACATCCAGGGCCTGGAGTCCGCCGGAATCGTCGCCACGCTCAAGCATTTCGTCGGTTACTCGGCCTCCCGCGCAGGCCGCAATCTGGCACCGGTGGACATGGGCACCCGGGAGCGCGCCGACGTGATGCTCCCGCCGTTCGAGATGGCGGTGCGGGAGAGCGGCGTCCGGTCGGTCATGGCGTCGTACACCGACACCGACGGGGTGCCGTCCCATGCCGACGAACAGCTGCTCACCGGACTGCTGCGGGACACCTGGGGCTTCACGGGCACGGTGGTGGCCGACTACTTCGGCATCGCCTTCCTCAAGGCCCTGCACGGCGTGGCCGGCACCTGGGGTGAAGCGGCCGGCGCAGCCCTCGCCGCGGGTGTCGATGTGGAGCTGCCCAACGTCAAGACGTTCGGCAGGCCGCTCCTCGACGCGGTCACGGAAGGGCAGGTGCCGGAGGCGCTGGTGGACCGCGCCCTGCGGCGCGTACTGATCCAGAAGGCCGAGCTGGGGTTGCTCGACCCCGACTGGAACCCGGTGCCCGACGCGCTGGCCGGCGCCGACCTGACGGACCCGGAGGCGCTGCGCGGATCGGTGCAGCTGGACACGGCCGCCAACCGCGCCATCGCCCGGGAGATCGCGGAACAGGCCGTCGTCCTGCTCCGCAACGACGGCACCCTGCCGCTCGCACGCCCGGCCAGGATCGCCCTCATCGGCCCCAACGCCGACCTCCCGATGTCGGTCCTGGGCTGCTACTCCTTCCCCGCGCACGTCGGCGTGCACCACCCCGAGACGCCGGTCGGCATCGAGCTTCCGACGCTTCGCGAGGCGCTGCTGGCCGAGTTCCCCGGCAGCGAGATCGTCACGGCGCCCGGCGCGGGCGTCGACTCGACGGACACCAGCGGCTTCGCCGTGGCCGCAGAACTGGCGCGCGGCGCCGACGTCGTCGTCCTCGCGCTCGGTGACCGGGCCGGGCTGTTCGGCCGCGGCACCAGCGGCGAGGGCTGCGACGTGGAGTCCCTGGTGCTGCCCGGCGTACAGCAGCAGCTCCTCGACACGCTGCTCGACACCGGCACGCCGGTGGTCGTGACGCTGCTGGCCGGACGGCCCTACGCGCTCGGCCGTGCCGTGGAGGAGTCCGCGGCCATCGTCCAGTCCTTCTTCCCCGGCGAGGAGGGCACCGCGGCCATCGCCGGTGTGCTCAGCGGACGCATCGCCCCGGCCGGCCGGCTCCCCGTCAGCATCCCGGGCCGGCCCGGAGTCCAGCCGTCCACCTATCTGGCGGCCCCGCTCGGCCAGATCAGCGATGTGTCCAGCACCGACCCCACGCCGGCCTTCGGCTTCGGACACGGCCTGACGTACACCACCTTCGAGTGGTCCGACCTCCTCGTGGAGGACGGGGAGGCCGCGACCGACGGCGAGGTGGCGCTCGCCTTCACGGTCCGCAACACCGGTGACCGCGAGGGCACCGAGGTCGTACAGCTCTATCTGCACGACCCCGTCGCCTCGGTCGTGCAGCCGGTCCAGCGCCTGATCGGATACGTACGGGTGCCACTCGCGGCCGGAGAGGCGAGCCGCGTCCGCGTCACCGTGCCCGCGGATCTCGCGTCCTTCACCGGGCGTGGTGGGCGGCGGATCGTCGAGCCGGGTGAGCTGGAGCTGCGGCTCAGCGCCTCCTGCACGGAGCCGCGGCTGACGGCGACGGTGACCCTCACGGGGCCGGTGCGGCAGGTGGACCATACTCGGCGGCTGCACGCGACGTTCGCCGTCGCGCCGCAGACCGGCGACTGAACGGTCGCCCCTCGGCCGTCGGTGCAGCGCCGGCGGCCGGGGCGGCGCCGTTTCGTGACGGGGCGCCCGCCGTCGTGGGTTGTGCCCACCCTCCCCCAGCTACCGCTGGGAGGTGCCCCCAGCCCTGCGGAACGATTGCCCACAACGGTACCCCCCACCAGCAGGTGGCGTACCAGCCGACGATGTGACGCCCCGTAGGCGCGTCACCCCCTCGTCGTAGGCGTCGCCGTGCTCGCCCGTACGACCAGTTCCGTGGCGAGTTCCACGCGGTGGGAGTCCGGCTTCTCGGCGCGGGCGAGGCGTTGCAGGGTGCGTACGGCCAGCTTGCCCATGTCCGCGAGGGGCTGACGGACCGTGGTGAGCGGCGGCGCGCACCAGCGGACTTCCGGAAGGTCGTCGAAACCCACCACGCTGATGTCCTCAGGAACCCTGAGCCCGCGTCGGCGCAGCGCCTCGATGGCGCCCAGCGCCATCGGGTCGCTCGCCGCGAACAGCGCGGTCGGCGGCTCACGCAGATCCAGCAGCGCGTTGCAGCACGCGAACCCGGACGCGTGGCGGAAGTCGCCACGAGCGATCAGCCCGGCGTCCACGGGGACGCCGGCGCCCTGCAGCGCCGCACGGTAGCCGCCGAGCCGCGCGCGCGAGCACGGGTGCCCGGCCGGGCCCGCGATCATGCCGATCCGGCGGTGCCCGAGCCGGAGCAGATGGTCGGTGGCGGCCATGCCGCCCGCCCAGTTCGTGGCGCCCACGGTGGGCGCTTCAAGGCCGGCCGAACCCGCGGGGTCGATCACCACCAGGGGTACGCCGAGCGTGCGCAGCTCCTTGTGGAGGACCGGCTCCAGTACCGACGTCATGACCCCGTCGGACGCGCGTGCCCGCAGGTTCGTCATCCACCGGCGCGCATCGGCGCGGCCGTGGACGACGGAGACCACCGTGCCGATCCCCGCAGCCTGCGCGACCTCCTCCACGCCCCGGATGATCTCGACCGCCCAGGGGTGGCCGAGATCTCCGAAGACGAGGTCCATCAGCGCCGCGCGGTCGCCGGGGCCCGGCACACGCCTGCGGTAGCGGTGCCGGCGCAGCAGGGCCTCGACCCGTGCCCGGGTCTGAGGCGAGACGTCGGAGCGCCCGTTGACGACCCGGGACACGGTCGGCACCGAGACCCCGGCCTCGCGGGCGATCTCGGCGATCGTGACCCTGTGCCCGGTCCCTCGGGTCACTCTGCCAACAGCATCCCTTGCTGCCAATTCCCCCTCCTCCGTTGACGGTTCGCTCATACGCCTCTACCGTTCCGGACGCACTCTCGAAACTTTGCAGAAGCCTTCCGGAAACCGGGAGTCACGTAAAGCCATCAGTGAGAGGGACACATCCATGAAGCTGCAGAGCTTGCGCAGAGCCGCGGTCGGGGTTTCGGCCGCCGCCCTGTTACTGATCGGAGGAGCCCCCTCCGGTCACGCGGCCGAGGCGCCCGTACTGCGGGACCTGGCCGCCGCCAAGGGCATCTACTACGGAACCGCCGTCAGCGCGTCCAAGCTCAACGGCACCTACGCGAGCGTCGTCACCGAGCAGTTCGACTCGATCACCCCGGGCAACGAGATGAAGTGGGGTTCGGTCGAGCCCACCCGCGGCAGCTACAACTGGTCCGGTGCCGACGCCGTCGTGGACTTCGCCGAGGCCAACGACCAGAAGGTCCGCGGACACACGCTGGTCTGGCACAGCCAGCTGCCCAGCTGGGTCGAGAACGGCACCTGGACGGCGGACAGCCTGCGCACGGTCATGACCGACCACATCGCCACCGAGGCCGGCCGCTACAAGGGCCGCATCGACCACTGGGACGTGGTCAACGAGCCGTTCAATGAAGACGGCACCCGCCGCCAGTCGATCTTCCAGACCGCGATCGGCGACTCCTACATCGCCGACGCGTTCAGGGCCGCCCGCGCCGCCGACCCCGACGCCAAGCTGTACCTCAACGACTACAACGTCGAGGGCATCAACGCGAAGAGCACCGCGATGTACGACCTCGTCAAGTCGTTCAAGGAGCAGGGCGTCCCGATCGACGGCGTGGGTCTGCAGGCCCACCTGATCCTCGGCCAGGTCCCGTCCACCCTGCAGGCCAACATCCAGCGCTTCGCCGACCTCGGTGTCGACGTCGTGATCACCGAGCTCGACATCCGGATGACGGTCCCGCCCACCGAGGCCCAGCTCGCCCAGCAGAAGGCCGACTACAAGGCGGTCACCAGCGCCTGCGTGGCCGTCGCGCGCTGCAAGGGCATCACAGTCTGGGGCTTCACCGATTCCGACTCCTGGATCCCGGACTTCTTCGACGGGTACGGCGCGGCCACCCCGTACGACGAGAACTACCAGCCCAAGCCCGCCTACTACGGCATCGCGGAGGCCCTCGGCTGGACCGGAGACACCACGCCGGGCCCGACGGGCGGCTGCGCGGTTACGTACACCGTGCAGAACCAGTGGGACACCGGCTTCACCGCCCAGGTGACCGTCAAGAACTCCGGAACGACCGCCGTGAACGGCTGGCAGCTGGCGTGGAGCTGGCCGTCGGGCCAGAGCGTCAACCAGGCCTGGAACGCCACCGTCACCCAGTCCGGCAGTGCGGTCACCGCCACCAACGCCTCGTACAACGCGTCCGTCGCGCCGGGCTCCACGGTGACGTTCGGATTCAACGGAACGCTGTCGGGCGCCAACACCGCGCCCACCGGGTTCACGCTGAACGGGACGGACTGCACCACTGCCTAGACACGGTTCTGTCCCGAGGCCGGCAGGCACGGCCTCGGGACAGAAGGCGCCGAAGCCGCCCGCCGCCTCCCGTGACGACATCACCGGGAGGCGGCGTGGCCTCTGCCGCGGAAAGCGGGGCTCAGGCCAGGTCCAGCAAGGACGCCATGATCTCGTACAGCGTCGCCTCCGGGTCGGCGACGGCGCTCTCCGAACGCCAGGCCACATAGCCGTCCGGACGCACCAGCACCGCGCCCTGGCCGGTCACGCCGTGGAGCGCGGCCCAGTCGCCGCCGTCCGCGGGGGCGAGGTCCGCATCCGGTCCGCTGCCGATCCGGTACGACTCGAGGGGGATGGACAACCGCTCGGCGACTCGCTTCGCCGCGGTGTGCCACATGCTCCCGGTACCGCAGAGCAGCACGCAGGAACGCTCGTACAGGTCGAGCGTCGACGTGCGGACGCCGGAGTTCAGCAGCCACATGTGCGGAGCCCGGCTGCCCGGCTCGCCGGTCAGCTGCATGGTGTCCGGCACCACGGGCTGCGCGGGGTCGGCGCCGATGACGGCGCCGCGCGGGTAGCGGTAGCCGAGGGCCACCTTGAGCACACCGCCCTGCTGCCCGCCGCCGGCACCGGGCGCGGGGGCATAGCCGGGGTGGCTGTGCTCCACGGAACGGGCCGATGCACGCGCGCTCGTCACCTGGGCGACCGGGAGGCGCTCCGTCTCGTAGGTCTGCAGCAGTCCGGGGCCCGCCCAGCCGTTCAGTACCGCGGCGAGTTTCCAGGCCAGGTTGTGGGCGTCCTGGATTCCCGTGTTCGACCCGAAGGCCCCGGTCGGCGACATCTCGTGCGCGGAGTCCCCGGCCAGGAACACCCGTCCCGCCGCATACGACTCGGCGACGCGCTCCGCCGCGTGCCACGGTGCCTTGCCGGTGATCTCGACGTCGATGTCCGGTGCGCCGACGGCCCTGCGGATCTGATCGATGCACCGGTCGTCGGTGAAGTCCTCCAGCGTCTCGCCACGGCCGGGCTGCCAGGGCGCGTGGAACACCCACTTCTCCACGTTGTCCACCGGCAGCAGCGCCCCGTCCGCCTCGGGCGTCGTCAGGTAGCAGGCGATGAAGCGCCGGTCGCCCACCAGGTCCGCGAGCGCCTTGGAATTGAAGGTGATGCTGACGTTGTGGAACAGCTCGCCGGGCCCCGTCTGGCCGATGCCCAGCCGCTCCCGGACCGGGCTGCGCGGCCCGTCGGCGGCGATGAGGTACTCCGCGTACACCGTGGTGTGCTCGCCGGTGTCCCGGTTCTTCACGACCGCGGTGACCCCCTCGGCGTCCTGCTCGAACGAGAGCATCTCGGTGGAGAAGCGGATGTCGCCCCCGAGTTCACGGGCGCACTGGAGCAGCACCGGCTCCAGGTCGTTCTGACTGCACAGGCACCAGCCGCTCGGACTGAACCGGGCGAGCCCGCCACCCGGGTCCATCTCCTTGAACAGCCATTCGCCTTCCTCGGCAAGCGACGGGGTCTGCAGGATGCCGTGGTTGTCCGCGAGGATCGACGCGGCCTCGCGGATCCGCTCCTCCGCACCGGCCACCCGGAACAGCTCCATCGTGCGGACGTTGTTGCCGCGCCCACGCGGATGCATCGATGTGGCCGAGTGCTTCTCGACCACCATGTGCTCGATGCCCAGTCGGCCCAGGAACAGCGAGGCGGACAACCCCACCAGGGAGCCGCCCACGATGAGGACCGGTACGCGGTGGTCGACTTCTTCGTTCATCAGTGCCTCCAGCTGGGGTCCCCCCACGTTCGGGGATGAAGGTTCCATGCCCTGACGGGGCTTGGGGCGACGGCTTCGTGGGCCCCATTCACCCGGCTGGTTCAGCCGGTTCGCCGCCCGCGTCCCCCAGGTGGTTCAGCCCCGCGCGTCACCCGCTTCGCCGGAGCCGTCACCCACGTGGTTCACGCAACTCGCGCGCCTCCCGGTACCGACCAATGATCGATTCCGTGCTGATCGTCGCCCTCGCTCTCGGGGGACGACCCTCGGAATCCGGGGACAGCCTCCGGGATTCCAAGCGGCCTGACGCCGCATCAGGAGATGTGGCGTCCTTGCTGTCTCGAAGGAGATGTGTGCTGGATGACGATGACAATCTCGGAACGCGTGTCGCAGTCCGCGTTCGACGGCTCCAGACTTCGGGTCGTCCTTCTACTGGACCTCTACGAAGGCGCCCAGAAGGAGTTTCTGGAGGCATACGAGCGCCTGCGCAACCATGTGGCATCGGTGCCTGGTCACATCAGCGACCAGTTGTGCCAGTCCATCGAGAACCCCTCGCAGTGGCTCATCACCAGCGAGTGGGAGAGCGCCCTGCCCTTCCTGGCCTGGGTGAACAGCGAAGAGCACGTGGAGACGGTCCAGCCGATGCACAGCTGCGTCCGTGACACACGCTCGATGCGCTTCAGCATCCTGCGGGAGACCGGCAATGTCGCCGGGCCCCTGCCCGAATCGGCCAAAGGCCATCTGCAGGTCTCGCCACGGCTGGGAGACGGCGTGGTGCGCCACGCCCTCACCTTCACCGTGAAGCCGGGCAGCGAGCCGGTCGTCCGCGAGATCATGTCCGGCTACACCGCGCCGAACCCGCGGGTCGACGACACCACCAAGCTGCGCCGCACCTCCGTCTATATGCACGGGAACCGGCTGGTCCGCGCCATCGAGGTGGAGGGCGACCTGATGACCGCCCTGCGCTACGTGGCACGCCAGCCCGAGGTCACGGCCATCGAGGAGGCCATCAACCCCTACCTCGAGCAGGACCGGGACCTCAGCAACCCCGGATCGGCCCGGCTCTTCTTCACACGTGCCGCGCTGCCCTCCGTGCACCATGTGGCGCTCGGCGGCCCGGTGCCCGAGGACGTGCAGCGGCACGCGCTGCTGTATCCCGCGAAGGAGGGGTGCGGTCTGCCGCTGGCGCAGCTGCTCGCCCGGCAGGACGAGGCGGCCGCGGACGACCCCGGCAGCCCCATCCACAGCAGCACCGTGTTCCAGCGCGACGACATCGTCGTCCGGCTGGTCGACATGCGGGGCCCCCTCGAAGCCGACCCGGCCGCGGCGCTCGGGCTGAAGGGCGAACGCAAGGCAGCCGTCCTGGGGCGTCTGCTCGATGTCGACGCCCTGGGCGTGGACGGCGCGTCGGCGGACGAACAGGACCTCCTGCGCTTCCTCGAACGCTCCGACATGCAACTGATCACCGACCGCCGCGCATCGGACTCCTGACCCGGACCCGTCCGGCCGTGTCACGGCCGGACGCGCGGACGCCGTCGGCACCCGTCATCTGGAGGAAGCAAACATGACCAAGCACCGCCCACGCATCGTGGACCTCAGCGAGACTCAGCCCAACACCAAGCGCGGAGGTGATCTGCGCGCCATGCTCACGCCCATGGCGGTGGGCGCCAAGAGCGGTTTCATGGGCCTGGCCATCGTCCAGCCCGGCGACCGCATCGGTGAGCACTACCACCCGTACTCGGAGGAATTCGTGTACGTCGTGTGCGGTGCGCTCGAAGTGGACCTCGATGGTGAGACGCATCCGATCAAGCCCGACCAGGCCCTGCTCATTCCCCCCTATATGCGGCACCGGTTCCGCAACGTGGGGGACGAGGAGGCCCGTCTGGTGTTCCATCTGGGACCGCTCGCGCCGCGCCCCGCGCTCGGGCACGTCGACACCGAGGAGACCGACGCCACGGAAGGAGCCGGACAGGCCAGGACGCCTCAGCGAACCGAGGCACTGTCATGACCAGGCGCGTGGCGGTCACCGGTGTCGGCATCGTTGCCCCGGGCGGCGTCGGCGTACCGGCGTTCTGGGATCTCCTCGCCAACGGACGTACCGCGACGCGGGGCATCACGCTCTTCAACCCTGAGGGGCTCCGCTCGCGGATCGCGGCCGAGTGCGACTTCGACCCGGCGGCACACGGGATCGACGTGGCGACGGCGCAACGAGCCGACCGCTACGTCCAGTTCGCCATGGTCGCCGCCCGCGAGGCGGTCCGGGACGCAGGCCTCGACCCGGAGCGGGAGAACCCCTGGCGCATGGGCGTGTCCCTGGGCACCGCGGTCGGTGGCACCACGCGCCTCGAACACGACTATGTCGCGGTGAGCGAGAGAGGCCGTCGGTGGGACGTCGACCACCGTGCGGCCGGTCCCCATCTGCACCGGGCGTTCTCGCCCAGCGCACTCGCCTCCGAGGTGGCCGAGATGTTCGGCGCCCACGGCCCCGTACAGACGGTCTCCACGGGCTGCACCTCGGGCCTCGACGCGATCGGCTACGCGTTCCACACGATCGAGGAGGGCCGCGCCGACGTCGTCATCGCCGGCGCATCCGACTCGCCGATCTCCCCGATCACGATGGCGTGCTTCGACGCGATCAAGGCGACCTCGCCGAACAACGACGACCCGGAGCACGCGTCCCGGCCGTTCGACGCGAACCGCGACGGGTTCGTCATGGGCGAGGGCGGAGCCGTGCTGATCCTCGAAGAGCTGGAACACGCCCGCGCCCGCGGCGCGCACGTGTACAGCGAGATCAGCGGCTACGCCACCTACGGCAACGCGTACCACATGACCGGTCTCACCCGGGAGGGCCTGGAGATGGCCCACGCCATCGACGACGCGCTCGCCCACGCCCGTGTCGACCCCTCCCTGATCGACTACGTGAACGCGCACGGCTCGGGCACCCAGCAGAACGACCGGCACGAGACGGCCGCGGTGAAACGGTCCCTCGGAGCGCACGCCTACGAGGTGCCGATGAGCTCGATCAAGTCCATGGTGGGCCACTCGCTGGGCGCCATCGGGGCGATCGAGGTCGTGGCCTGTGTGCTCGCCCTCGTCCACCAAGTGGTGCCGCCGACGGCCAACTACGAGACGCCCGACCCCGAGTGCGACCTCGACTACGTTCCGCGCACCGCACGCCCGCTCAAGCTCCGCAACGTCCTGTCGGTCGGCAGCGGGTTCGGCGGCTTCCAGTCCGCGGTGCTGCTGACCCGACCCGAAGGGGGGACACGATGAGCTCCAAGCCCGGACGCCAGTCGGTGATCACCGGCATCGGCGTCGTCGCACCCAATGGAACGACCACCGACGCGTTCTGGAAGGCCACTCAGGCCGGCACGAGTGTCCTGGACAAGGTGACCCGTGAGGGGTGCGAGCACCTGCCGCTCCGGGTCGCCGGCGAGGTCCGCGGATTCGAGCCGGCGGACCTGATCGAGGAGACCTACCTCGTCCAGACCGACCGGTTCAGCCACTTCGCGATGGCCGCGGCCGACATGGCCCGGGAGGACGCCAGGCTCGGCCGCGCGGACACCGTCGACGACCCGTTCGCGGTGGGTGTGGTCACCGCGGCCGGTTCCGGTGGCGGCGAGTTCGGCCAGCGCGAGCTGCAGAAGCTGTGGGGACAGGGCTCCCGCTTCGTCGGCCCGTACCAGTCCATCGCGTGGTTCTACGCCGCCAGCACCGGACAGATCTCCATCCGGGGCGGCTTCAAGGGCCCGTGTGGAGTCGTCGCCAGCGACGAGGCCGGCGGCCTCGACGCGCTGGCGCACGCCGCCGGAGCCATCCGGCGCGGCACCGACGCAGTCGTGGTCGGCGCCGCGGAGGCTCCGCTGGCCCCCTATTCGGTCGTCTGCCAACTCGGCTACGAAGAGCTGAGTCCGAGCGACGACCCCGCGCGTGCATACCGTCCCTTCACCACCGGCGCCAGCGGGTTCGTGCCCGCCGAGGGCGGCGCCATGCTCGTGGTGGAGGAAGCGACGGCGGCCCGGGACAGGGACGCCCGGGCGCGCGCGGTCATCGCCGGTCATGCCGCGACCTTCACCGGCGCGTCGCGCTGGGAGCAGTCCCGCGAGGGACTGGCCCAGGCCATCCGCGGCGCGCTGGAGCAGGCGCGGTGCGCGCCCGAGGACATCGACGTGGTGTTCGCGGACGCGCTCGGCGTACCGGAGGCGGATCGCGCGGAGGCGCTGGCGATCGCCGACGCCTTGGGCCCGCATGGCACCCGCGTGCCGGTGACGGCGCCCAAGACCGGAACCGGCCGTGCCTACTGCGGCGCGCCCGTGCTCGACACGGCGGCCGCCGTTCTCGCCATGGAGCACGGCCTCGTCCCGCCCACCCCCAACGTGTTCGAGATCTGCCATGACCTCGATCTGGTGACCTCCCGTGCCCGGCCCGCCGAGCTGCGCACGGCGCTGGTCCTCAGCCGGGGCCTCATGGGCTCGAACGCGGCGCTCGTGCTCCGGCACGGGACCGATGCCCTCTCGTAGAAGGAGAAATCCTCATGAACAGCGAACTGACCGTCCAGGAGCTCACGGCTCTGATGAAGAAGGCGGCCGGCGTCACCGTCGACGCCAAGGACATGGAGCGCCGGCTCGACACCGGCTTCTCCGAGATCGGGCTGGACTCGCTCGGTCTGCTCGGCATCGTCGGCGAGCTGGAGAACAGCCACGGCCGCGCGCTGCCCACCGACGCGGAGCGCTGCAAGACGCCGAGGGAGTTCCTCAACCTCGTCAACAGCAGCCTGATGGCGGGGGCCTGACGTGTCAGGGCACACCGAGAACGAGATCACGATCGCCGCGCCCCTGGACCTCGTCTGGGACATGACCAACGACATCGAGAACTGGCCGCAGCTCTTCAGCGAGTACGCGTCCGTCGAGGTCCTGGAGCGGGAAGGCGACAAGACGACCTTCCGGCTGACCATGCACCCGGATGAGAACGGCAAGGTCTGGAGCTGGGTCTCCGAGCGGGTCGCCGACCGGAACGCCCTGAAGGTCAGGGCCCGCCGGGTCGAGACCGGCCCCTTCGAGTACATGAACATCGAGTGGGTGTACTCGGAGACCCCCGACGGAGTCCGGATGCACTGGACGCAGGACTTCGCGATGAAGCCCGAGGCTCCCGTGGACGACGCCTGGATGACCGACAACATCAACCGCAACTCGGTCGTCCAGATGCAGCTCATCCGGGACAAGATCGAGGAGCGCGCCCACCAGGCGCGCCCGACCGCCTCCGTCACCACCGACTGACCACCTGGTCGCCAGTCGCCCTGCGGACCGCCTTCCGGGCGGTCCGCGCGGCTTGGCGCCGACGAAAGGAACCCCTTTGACACACCAAGCCCTGATCGTGGCCCGGATGGCACCGGGCTCGGCCCCGGACATCGCCAAGGTGTTCGCCGACTCCGACAGCGGCGAGCTGCCGCACCTCGTCGGGGTCACGCGACGCACGCTCTGGCAGTTCGGTGACGTGTATATGCATCTGGTGGAGGCAGACCGGCCGCCCGGCCCGGCGATCGCCAAGGTGGCGGGCCACCCCGCCTTCCGGGACATCAGCGACAGGCTCTCCGCCTATGTGAGCGCGTACGACCCGGAGACCTGGCGCAGCCCCAAGGACGCGATGGCCCAGCAGTTCTACCTCTGGGAACGGGACGGTTCGGCCTGACGGCCCGTACCCGCACGGAAGACACCGTCGCCGGCTCCGCGGAATCTCCGCGGAGCCGGCGACGGTGTTTCGGGCTCGGCCGGTCAGTGGGGCACCAGGACTGCCCACAGGCGGGCAGCGCCGGTCAGCTCGGGACGGTGCATTCGAAGGCGTGCAGATAGGGGTTGACCGGGCGGATCTCACCCACCGTCAGACCGGCCTCCCTGATGCGGGTGACCAGGCTCTCCTGGGTGTGCTTGGCTCCGCCGACGTTGAGGAGCAGCAGCAGGTCCATGGACGTGGTGAACTTCATCGACGGGGTGTCGTCCACGATGTTCTCGATGATCACGACCCTGGCGCCGGGCCGGGCCGCCGCCATGACGTTCCGCAGAGTCCTGCGGGTGCTGTCGTCGTCCCACTCGAGGATGTTCTTGATGATGTAGAGATCGGCCTCGACCGGGATGTCCTCCCGGCAGTCGCCACCGATGATGTCCGCCCGGTCCGCGAGCGCACCGCCCTCGCGCAGCCGCGGATCCGCCTTCTCCACCACGCGCGGCAGATCGAGCAGGGTGCCTCGCATGTGCGGGTACTTCTCGAGGAGCCCGGCCACGACGTGACCCTGGCCGCCGCCGATGTCGGCGACCGTCGACACCCCTGTCATATCGAGCAGTTCCACGAGGTCCCGCGCGGACTGCATGCTGGATGTGGTCATGGCCCGGTTGAACACATGGGCCGATTCGTGCGCGTCCTCGTGCAGGTAGTCGAAGAACCCCTTGCCGAACAGATCGTGGAAGACGCTGCCGCCCGATCTCACCGCCTCGTCGAGCCGCGGCCAGGCGGCCCAGGTCCAGGGTTCCGTGCACCACAGGGAGATGAAGCGCAGGCTGTTCGGGTCGTCGTCGCGCAGCAGCCGTGACATGGGGGTGTGGACGAACCTGCCGTCCTCGGTCTCGGCGAAGATGCCGTAGCACGACACGGCCCGCAGCAGCCGCCTCAGCGGACGGGGTTCGACGCCCAGCGCGGCCGCCAGTTCCTCCGCGGTGGCGGGATCTTCCCCCAGCGCGTCGGCGACGCCGAGCTTGGCGGTCGCGCGTACGGCCGCCGCGCACGCCGCCCCGAAGACGAGCTCCCTCAGCTGCATGGCCGGCTGGGGGGCCGGGGCCGGCTGGGGGCGGAGAGTTACCGTGGTCATTTAGCGCCTCGATTCGCTTGGTTCAGCGGGAGCACCGGCCGGCCGGTCAGCACATGCCCGCGGGTTCGGAGACCTTGCACAGATTGCCGCTGAAGCGGTTGCCGGATCCGGTGGTGTCCCGGTTCGCAAGGTCGGCCGTCGTGTTGCCCAGCACCATGTTGTCGCGGATGACATTGCGCTGGTTGACCGCGCCCACGAAGCTCTTGTAAAGCACGATTCCGCCGGAGAACGTGGACTTGCCCTCGTTGCCGCGGATGACGTTGCCCTCCACGAGCGTGTCCTCGGCGCCGGTGAGAACGATCCCCGAGCCCTGGATGTACGGCAGGCGGGCCGTCTGCGCGCAGTACTTGTTGTTCGAGTAGATCGTATTGCGCCGGATGGCCATGTCCCCGGCCTGCGGCCGCCCTTCGTCGCCGACGACGAACACCCCGTTGCAGTTGCCGGTGACGCTGTTGTTCGCCACGGTGAGGTTCCTCAGGCGCCTGACCGTGACGCCGATGCGGTTGCGCTGCAGGAGGTTGTACCGGACCACGGTCCCCTGCGTGTCCGTGGCTCCCGCCTCGGTGTCGATCGTGTTGGACAGGAACAGGCCCGACTCGGCGTTGTCCCGGGCGGTGTTGCCCCAGAACAGACTCCGCGTCGACCTTTCCTCGGCGATGCCCCACTGGCCGTTCTTCTCGGCGATCACGCCCTGGACGGTCAGCCGGTCGGTCCGCGAGGCCCACAGGGCGTTCTTCTTGAAGCCGGACAGCCGGAGGGAGCGGATGGTGGTGCCCTGGACGGGCTGGGCGTCCGTGCCCAGTACGCACATGCCGTTGCCGGCCGTCGCACAGCGGTTGCCGGCTCCGGCTCCGCTCGCCGGGGGCATGATCACGGTCCGGCTCCCCGCCCCACGGAGCGTCAGCCGGGACTTGGTGATCAGGACGCTTTCACGGTAGGTGCCGGGTGCGATGACAATGGTGTCTCCCGGCTGGGCGGCGTCGACCGCCTGCTGGATCGATTGTCCCGGGAGCACCACGTGACGCGCCGCGGCGGCCGTCGGCGGGGCTGCACCGAGCCCCGACACCGCGACCGCTGCGACGCATCCGAGGTACTTGATCTTTCGAGTCGTCATGAAGGCGAAGCTAGGTTCGTTCACCCCCGCTCGCCACACGGGGTAACCCGTTGACGGCACGGCGGGAGCAAATGGCTGAACCGCCTCCGTGTCTCCCCGGCTGTTCGGGTGTCAGGTCTGTCGGGCGACGGCCCGCCGTCAGGGCTTTGACGGATCGTCGGCGCGTGAGGGCGTACGTCACCTTCGCTGCCGAACCGTGCCGCCGTTGACCGTTCGGGCCGCTGACGGTCCGACAGGGCCCGTGGTCACCGGCGGCCGGCGTCAGGCCTTGCGCCGTCTCCGGTTCCGGCACGGTCACCTCGCCGAAGCCCTCGGGGCCGGTGGCGGCGTGCTCGACGGGCCGGCGCGGGGCCGCGTTAAGCCAGCGCGGGTGGTTGGGCCGTGAACGGCCCGCCGGGGCCGATCGATGGTCGGGTGGTGCGTGCGCGGCGTCCGGCCGGTGGTCGGTTCGCCACCTGCCGGTGGGTGGGTCGGGGCCGCGCCGGGATGTACGTCCTCGGTCTGGCGCCTAGCCGTACGTCGTCGGGCGAGCCCAGACGTCGCGCCAGCCGCTGCGGGCGCACATCCCACCACGTCCCCTTCGGCCGGAGAGCGCCTGCGGGCCGACTGTTGTGGGCAATCGTTCCGCAGGGCGGAACGGGTGGGCACAACACCACGACGGCGGGTGCCCTGGCCCAGTACCCGCACCCCCGGCGGGGGCGGCGTCAGCCGTACAGCGCCGGCCGCTCAACGAGTTGCACCGCCACCCGCCCACCCTCGGTCTGCGAGCGCACCCCGGCCTCGCACACCGCCGCCGCGGCGTACCCGTCCCACGTACTGGGACCGGTGACTTCCCCGCGCCGGGTGGCGTCCACCCACGCCTGCACCTCCCGGTCGTACGCGTCCTCGAAGCGCTCCGTGAAGTCCTGGGCGATGGTGCCACCCCAGCGGCCCGCCATGTTCGTGACCATGGCGTGACCCTCGCCGATCCTGGCCGTGCCGCGCTCGCAGACCACCTCGGCCTGCACCTGGTAGCCGAATCCGCAGTTGACGAAGATCTCGACGTCGACGAGGGCGCCGCCGTCGGTCTCGAAGATGACGAACTGCGGGTCGTCCAGTCCCTCGGGGGCGTTCTCCGAGGAGGTGGGGCGCAGCACGGTGACGGCCGTGATCTCCTGGCCGAGCAGCCAGCGGGTCGCGTCGACCTCGTGCACCACGGAGTCGTTGATGAGATTCGCGCTGGTGAAGCCGGTGGGCGCCGCGGCGTTGCGGTGCCGGTTGTGCAGCATCAGCGGCCGGCCCAGATAGCCGTTGCCGAGCAGCGATTTGAGCTTGACGTACTCGGTGTCGTACCGCCGCATGAAGCCGACCTGGATACGGCGGCGGCCCAGCTTCAGCTCGGCGTCCATGACCCGCAGGGCGGAGGCCGCGTCGGGCGTGAGCGGCTTCTCGCACAGGACGGGAAGGTCGTACTCGAGGGCCGTGAGCAGGGCCGCCTCGTGGGCGGGCCCCGGTGAGGCGATGAGTACGGCGTCGACCCCGTCCGCCGCCATGGCGGCGGACGGGTCGGTGTACGCGGTGCAGCCCTCGATCGCGTTCGCGATCTTCTCGGCCCGCGCCTCGTCGATGTCCACGACAGCGGCCACGCGCGCTCCGCCGGTCACCCCATGGAGGCGGCGCACATGGTCGGCACCCATCTTGCCGGTGCCGATCACAGCGACGCCGAGCGTTCCGCGCTGGGTCATGGCTGTCGTCCCTTCCGGTGCCGGTCCGTCAGGCTCCGCAGGAGCGAAGGAACTTACGGGTGCGCACCGCGATGGGCAGCGGCTTGTCCGGAGGACACGGGTACATGTCCTGCTCGACGATGGCGAAGAGGTCGACCCCCAGGCGCTGCGCCGCGGCCAGCACCGGCTCGAGGGCGGGGACGCCGGCCGGCGGCTCGCACATCACGCCGCGCTGGACGGCCGGACCGAAGGGGACCTCGTTCTTGACGACGTCGGCGAGGATCTCCGGGTCCACCTGCTTGAGGTGCAGATAGCCGATGCGCTCGCCGAAGGTCTCGATGAGCTTGACGCTGTCGCCGCCGCAGTAGGCGTAGTGACCGGTGTCGAGGCAGAGGTTGACCAGGTCGGAGTCGGTCGAGTCGAGGAAGCGCTCGACGTGTGTCTCGGTGTCGATGTGGGTGTCGGCGTGCGGGTGCACGACGATGTCCAGACCGAACCGTTCCCGGACCTCGTGGCCCAGCCGCTCCATCCCCTTCGTCAGGTGCGCCCACTGCTCGCCCGTCAGCTCGGGGGGCTCGATGATCTCGGCGGTCTTGTCGTCCCGCCAGAAGGAGGGGATGACCACGAGGTGCTTCGCGCCCATGGCCTGCGTCAGCTCGGCGACGTCGCTGACGTGCTCCCAGGTGGAGTCCCAGACCCCCGGCCCCCGGTGCAGCGCGGTGAAGACCGTCCCCGCGGAGACCTTCAGGTTGCGCTTGTTCACCTCCTCGGTGAGCCGGGCCGGGTCGGTCGGCAGATAGCCGTACGGACCCAGCTCGATCCACTCGTATCCGGCCTCGGAGACCTCGTCGAGGAACCTCTCCCAGGGCACCTGCTGGGGGTCGTCGGGGAACCAGACGCCCCAGGAGTCCGGGGCGGAGCCCACCCTGATGCGGTCCAGGGGGGCGGGGGCGGAGTTGGCGGCAGTCATCGGGACTGTCCTTTCACCCGGGTGGGCGGGGGAGGGGCGGGGATCAGCGGGTCGCGTCGGAGGCCGAGGAGCCTCCGGCGGCGGGGGTGACCTGGAGGTCGGATTCTTCCGGGAGTTCCTCGACGTCGACGCCCCGGACCTGTGCCAGCTCGTGCTTGAGCGCGGCCAGTTCGGCGCCGCCGGCCATGTGGTTGGTGAGCTCCTCGAGGGTGATCTCGCTCCGGGCCGCGCTGAGTTCGAGGGTGCCCAGGCGCAGTACGGAGAAGTGGTCGCCGACCATGTAGGCGTGGTGCGGGTTGTGGGTGATGAAGATGACGCCGAGGCCGCGGTCGCGGGCGGCGGCGATGTACTTCAGCACCACACCGGACTGCTTGACGCCGAGGGCGGCCGTGGGCTCGTCCAGGATGAGGACGCGGGCGCCGAAGTAGACGGCGCGGGCGATGGCGACGCACTGGCGCTGACCGCCCGACAGCGTGCCGATGGGCTGGTCCAGGTCGTCCAGGACGATGCCCATGTTGCGCAGTTCCTCGTCCGCGGTCTTCTTCATGCGGTCGATGTCGAGGCGGCGCAGGGGCCAGGGGCCCTTGGTCATCTCGGAGCCGAGGAAGAAGTTGCGCCACACCGGCATCAGCGGCACGGTCGCCAGGTCCTGGTAGACGGTGGCGATGCCCTTGTCCAGGGCCTCGCGCGGGGTGCTGAAGCGCACCGGTTCGCCGTCGACGAGGAACTCGCCCTCCGTGTGCTGGTGCAACCCGGAGATGATCTTGATGAGCGTCGACTTGCCGGCGCCGTTGTCGCCCAGGACGCAGGTGACCTGGCTGGGGCGGACGGAGAGGTCGACGCCGTGCAGGGCGCGGATGTTGCCGTAGGACTTGCCGGCGCCGCGCAGTTCGACGACGGGCTTGCCGTCCTGGGGCGCGGTGTCCTTGACGAGTGTGCCGTTGGGCGAGGATCCGTTGGTGGTAGTCATGGGGCAGATCACCTCCGGGTCGCCGTGCGGCGGACCCACAGATTGACGAGGGCGGCGACCAGGAGCATCACGCCGAGGAACGCCTTGAACCAGTCGGGGTTCCAGTTGGCGTAGACGATGCCCTGGGAGACCATGCCGAAGATGAAGGCGCCGATGACCGGGCCGATCGCGGAGCCGTAGCCGCCGGTGAGCAGACAGCCGCCGATGACGGCCGCGATGATGTAGAGGAACTCGTTACCGACGCCCTCGCCGGACTGCACGGTGTTGAACGAGAACAGCAGGTGCATGCCGACGAACCAGGCGCCGGCGCCGACACCCATGAACAGGGCGATCTTGGTGAGGTTCACCGGGACGCCGACCGCGCGGGCGCTGTCCTTGTTGCCGCCGACGGCGAAGATCCAGTTGCCGAACTTGGTGCGCAGCAGCAGCCAGGTGGCGGCCGCGGCGAACACCAGCCAGTAGATGATGGTGATCTTGACGTTCACCCCGCCGACGCTGAACTCGGAGGCGAAGATCGTCTTGGCTTGGTCGAAGCCGTCCATGTCGCTGATCGAGTCGCTGGCGACGTTGCTGGTGAAGATCTTGGTGACGGCCAGGTTGGCGCCCTGTAGGACCAGGAAGGAGCCGAGCGTCACCAGGAAGCTGGGCAGGCCGGTCTTGATCAACAGCCAGCCGTTGAACGCGCCGACGGCGAGGGAGACGACCAGTGCGACGACGACACCCGTCCACACGTTCACCGACAGCTGGAAGCTGAGGATCGCCGCGGTCAGCGCGGAGGTCGTGACCGCGACACCGGCGGACAGGTCGAACTCGCCGCCGATCATCAGCAGGGCCACCGGCAGCGCCATGATGCCCATCACCGAGGCCTGGTAGAGCACGGTGGACAGGGCGCTCGCCTCGCGGAAGGCGGGGGCGGCCGCGAAGAAGAAGACGTACACGCCGACGGCCGCGATCAGCGCGCCGACCTCGGGGCGGGCGAGCAGCCTGCGTCCCAGGGACCGCTGGGCGGTGCGGCCGTCCCTTTGGGCGGCCGGCGAGGCCGGCGACGAGGGGCTCGTCGCCGGTGCCGTTGCTTGGGTCACGGTCATCACCGAGTGCCCTTCGCGGCGAACTTGGCGATGGTGTCGACGTTGCTGCTGTCGACGAACGCCGGACCGGTGAGCACCGGCTGCTCACCGCCGCCGCTGTAGTTGCCGTTGTTCTTGTAGAGCCACAGGGAGTCGACCGCGAGGTACCCCTGCAGGTAGGGCTGCTGGTCGACGGCGAACTGGATGTCGCCCTTCTTGATGGCGCTGGTCAGGTCCTTGTTGAGGTCGAAGGTCGCGATCTTCGCCTTGCTGCCCGCGTCGCTCACCGACTGCACCGCGGTCAGGGCGTACGGGGCGCCGAGCGCGACCACGTAGTCGATGGAGCTGTCCTGCTTGAGCTTGGCGGTGATCGTCGACTTCACCGACGGCATGTCGGTGCCGTTGACGTAGAGGGTCTCCGTCGTGCCGTCGAACGTCTTCTTCACACCGGCGCAGCGCTGGGTGAGGCCGACGTTCCCCTGCTCCTGGATCACGCAGACGGCCTTCTTGGCGCCGACCTCGTTCAGCTTCTTGCCGAACGCCTCACCCGCGACGGTCTCGTCCTGACCGAAGAACTCCAGCATGCCGAGCTTCTTCCAGTCGCTCAGGCCGGAGTTGAGGCCGACCACGGGTATGCCCGCCTTCTCGGCCTTGGCCACGACGTCCTTCATGGCGTCCGGCTTCGCGAGGGTGACGGCGATGCCGTCGACCTTCTGGTCGATCGCGTTCTGGACCAGGTTGGCCTGGTTGCCCGCGTTCGGATCGCTGGAGTAGACCAGCTTGATGTTGTCCTTGGCTGCGGCGGCCTGCGCCCCCTTGCGGACGATGTCCCAGAACGTGTCGCCGGGGGCCTGGTGCGTGACCAGCGCGACCGTCATACGGGGAGTGCTGGCCTTGCCTGCCGAGGTGGTCCCGCTGTCCTCCTCGGCCTGCTTGCCGCCGGAGCTGCTGGAGCACCCTGCGGCGAGGAGTGCTGCAGCCGCGGTGGCGGCGGCGATCGCGGCGTATCTGCGGGGACGGCGGCGGGACGTGCGGTCCATCTTCCGGCACCTCACTGTGTGACAGAGGGGTAGGGGGGTAGCGGCCGGGCTGGGAGCCCGGGTCGTTCGTGCCGATGACGCGGCTCTTTCGTTGGGACGGGATACAAGCCCGTGGTGTGCCCCACTGTCAATACTTTGTTAAGACATCATTTCACGTTCAGGTTCGAATGTCAGAACAAACTATTGACACCTGCTCGCTGTGGGTCCTACACCTATGAGACGCCAGGGGCTACGCCCCGGCGCAGTGCCGGGTTGCCCCGGACGCCCGTAACCCCCCTCCTAGGAGCGTCGCGCATGGCTGAATCGTTCGAGCCGTTTGATCTGATCACCATGGGGCGAATCGGCGTTGATATCTACCCCCTTCAGACGGGTGTTCCCCTGCCAGAAGTTGAGACCTTCGGAAAGTTTCTCGGAGGATCGGCGACCAACGTGGCGGTGGCCGCCGCGCGGCGGGGCCGCTCCGCCGCGGTGATCAGCCGAACCGGCCGGGACCCCTTCGGCACCTACGTCCACAAGGCGCTCAAGGAGTTCGGCGTCGACGACCGCTGGGTCACCCCGGTCGACGACTATCCGACCCCGGTCACCTTCTGCGAGATCTTTCCGCCGGACGACTTCCCGCTGTACTTCTACCGGCAGCCCAAGGCCCCCGACCTGGAGATCAGGACAGAGGAGCTCGACCTCGGCGCCGTCCGCGCCGCCCGGATCTTCTGGATCACCGGCACCGGACTGAGCGAGGAACCCAGCCGCTCCGCGCATTTCGCCGCACTCGAGGCCCGCGCCAAGGCCGACATCACCGTCTTTGACCTCGACTGGCGTCCGATGTTCTGGCGCAACCCGGACGAGGCCCGCGCCCACTACGCCGAGGCGCTGCGCCACGTCACCGTCGCCGTCGGCAACCTCGACGAGTGCGAGGTCGCCACCGGCGTACGCGAACCCCGCGCCTGCGCCCAGGCGTTGCTGGACGCCGGCGTGGAACTCGCCGTCGTCAAGCAGGGCCCCAAGGGCGTGCTCGCCGTGCACCGCGACGGCACCACGGCCGAGGTCCCGCCCGTGCCCGTCGAGGTCGTCAACGGCCTCGGCGCGGGCGACGCCTTCGGCGGTTCTCTCTGCCACGGCCTGCTCGCCGGCTGGGAACTGGAGAAGGTGATGCGCCACGCCAACGCCGCCGGCGCCATCGTCGCGTCCCGCCTCGCCTGCTCCTCCGCGATGCCGACCTCCGAAGAGGTCGAGCAGCTCCTCGCGCGCGGCTGACCTCCACCGATACTGAAGAAAGGGAGCATCCCTTGGCCATCAGCATCCCCGACATCGTCTCGGTGCGGGCCCGGCAGCCCGAAACCATCGCCGAAGCGGCAGCCCATCGCACCCGCCGCCCCCTGATCGGCGAGAGCGGACGCCTCATGATCGTGGCCGCCGACCATCCGGCGCGCGGCGCGCTCGGCGTCGGCGACCGGCGCCTGGCCATGGCCAACCGGGCCGACCTCCTCGAACGGCTGTGCATCGCGCTGTCGCGGCCCGGCGTGGACGGCGTCCTCGCCACCGCCGACATCCTGGAGGACCTGCTGCTCCTCGGCGTCCTGGACAACAAGATCGTCATGGGTTCGCTGAACCGCGGCGGTCTCGCCGGCGCCTCCTTCGAGATGGACGACCGCTTCACGGGGCACCGGCCCCAGGACATCCAGCGGCTCCGCTTCGACGCCGGAAAGCTGCTGCTGCGCATCGACTACGACGACCCGGGCTCCCTCACCACGCTGCAGTCCACGGCCCGCGCCATAGACGACATGGCCGCGCTGCGGCTCCCGGTCTTCGTCGAGCCGTTCATCTCGCGCCGCGTCGACGGAGCCGTACGCAACGATCTGAGCGCCGAGGCCGTCACCCGGTCCATCGCCATCGCCTCGGGCCTGGCCGGCACATCCGCGTACACCTGGCTGAAACTGCCCGTCACCGAGAACCCCGACGACATGGCCCAGGTCCTCGAGACCTCCACCCTGCCCGTCGTGCTGCTCGGCGGCGAGGTGGGCAGGGACCAGGAGAGCGCGTACGAGAAGTGGCGCAAGGCGCTGCGGCAGCCCACCGTCCAGGGGCTGGTCGTCGGCCGGTCGCTGCTCTACCCCGCCGAAGGCAGTGTGGAGACCGCGGTGGACACCGCCGTCGGCCTGCTGTGAACCGATGCCCGTCGTGACCGCATCACCCGTTGTGACCGCACCTGGAGGAGCCACACCATGACCGCCGCGCAGCACCGGCAGTACCACCTGCCCACGGGGAAGGCCTCGGGCGGCCCGTACGCCGTGGACATCAGTCCCGAGACGGCCGGCTGGGGCTACTCCAGCCTGCGCGTGCTCGAACTCCCGCCGGGCGGGCGGCACACGTTCGACACTGGTGACAGCGAGTGGATCGTGCTTCCGCTGTCCGGTTCGTGCACGGTCGAGGTGGACGGCCGCACCTTCGAACTGGCCGGCCGTGAGAGCGTTTTCAGCGGCGTCAGCGACTTCGCGTACGCCCCGATCGAGGCAGAGGTGTCGCTCGCGTCCCGCGACGGCGGGCGGTTCGCCCTGACCGGCGCCCGCTGCACCCGCCGTCTGCCCGCCCGCTACGGCCCGGCCTCCGCCGTGCCCGTCGAGCTGCGCGGCACTGGTAACTGCAGCCGCCAGGTCAACAACTTCGGTGCCGCGGGTGTCTTCGAGTGCGACAAGCTGATCGCCGTGGAGGTGATCACGCCGGGCGGCAACTGGTCCTCCTTCCCGCCGCACAAGCACGACGAGCACCGCCCGGGCGAGGAGTCCGAGCTCGAGGAGATCTACTACTTCGAGATCGCCGGCCACGACGGCACCCCCGGCCTCGGCTACCAGCGCGTCTCCCCGTCCGGCCGCGGCCAGAACACCGATGTGCTGGCCGAGGTGCGCGGCGGCGACGTCGTCCTCATCCCCGACGGCTGGCACGGCCCCTCGATGGCCGTGCCCGGTCACGACATGTACTACCTCAACGTCATGGCGGGCCCCGGCGCCGAGCGCGACTGGCTGATCTGCGACCACCCCGACCACGCCTGGATCCGCGGCAGCTGGGAGGACCAGCCCGTCGATCCGCGCCTGCCCCTCTACTCCGCCCCGTCCCCCGTTCGTTCAGAGAGCCAGTGAGGTCCCGATGAGCCACCCGAGCCAGCCAGTGTGT
This sequence comes from Streptomyces jeddahensis, assembly GCF_001642995.1. Classification (GTDB taxonomy): domain Bacteria; phylum Actinomycetota; class Actinomycetes; order Streptomycetales; family Streptomycetaceae; genus Streptomyces; species Streptomyces jeddahensis. The sequence continues at coordinate 1,952 of NZ_LOHS01000190.1, read as the reverse complement.
CGCCTGACAGTTGCCCAGGCGCTGGTGCGGTTCCTGTCCGCGCAGTACACCGAGCGCGACGGCGTCCGGCGCCGGCTGATCGCCGGCACCTGGGGGATCTTCGGCCACGGCAACGTCGCCGGGCTCGGCCAGGCGCTCCTCGAGGCCGGCGAGGAGGCCATGCCGTTCCACCAGGGCCGCAACGAGCAGTCCATGGTGCACGCCGCCGTCGGCTACGCCCGCCAGCTCAACCGGCTCTCCGCCCAGGCCGTCACCACCTCCATCGGCCCCGGTGCCACCAACCTGGTCACGGGTGCCGCCCTCGCCACCGTCAACCGCCTCCCGGTCTTGCTGCTGCCCGGGGACTACTTCGCCACGCGCACCGCGGACCCGCTGCTCCAGCAGCTCGAGCACCCCGTGTCGGCGGACGTCTCGGTCAACGACACGCTGCGGCCGGTCTCCCGCTACTTCGACCGGATCAACCGGCCCGAGGCGCTGATCCCGTCCGCGCTGAACGCCATGCGGGTGCTCGCCGACCCGGCCGAGACCGGCGCCGTGACGCTCGCCCTGCCGCAGGACGTCCAGGCCGAGGCCTGGGACTGGCCCGAGGAGTTCTTCGCCGAGCGCGTGTGGCACGTACGCCGCCCGGCGCCGGAGCCCGCGGAGATCGCCGCCGCGGCCGCGCTCGTACAGGGCGCTCGGCGCCCGTTGATCGTCGCGGGCGGTGGCGTCCACCACAGCGAGGCCGAGGACGCACTGAAGGCGCTGGTGGACGCCACCGGCATCCCCGTCGCCTCCACCCAGGCAGGCAAGGGATCGCTGCGCCACGACCACCCCGTTGACCTCGGCGGCATCGGCCACACCGGCACCGCGGTCTGCGACGACATCGCCCGCACCGCCGACCTCGTCATCGGCGTCGGCACCCGCTACACCGACTTCACCACCGCGTCGTCGACGCTCTTCGCCGAGCCGGGCGTGCGCTTCCTCAACCTCAACATCACCTCCTTCGACGCCCACAAACTGGCCGCGACGACCGTCGTCGCCGATGCCCGCGCCGCACTGGAAGCGCTCACCGAGGCGCTCGCCGGATACCGCGTGGACGCGTCGTACGAGGCCGAGTACGCCGCGGGCAAGGAGCGCTGGGAGCGCGTCGTGGACACCGCCTACCGGGCCGACGACGACAGCGCCGTCCCCACCCAGACCCAGGTGCTCGGCGTCCTCGACTCTGTGGTCGGCGACGAGGACGTGGTGATCAACGCCGCCGGATCGCTCCCGGGCGACCTGCACAAGCTGTGGCGCGCCCGCTCGCCCCGCCAGTACCACCTGGAGTACGGCTACTCCTGCATGGGCTACGAGATCCCCGGCGGCATCGGCGTCCAGCTCGCCGCACCGGACACCCCGGTCTGGTCGCTGGTCGGCGACGGCACGTACCTGATGATGCCCACCGAGATCGTCACGGCCGTGCAGGAGGGCCTGCCGGTCAACATGGTCCTCATCCAGAACCATGGCTACGCCTCCATCGGCGGACTGTCCGAGCAGACCGGCGGCGAGCGCTTCGCCACCGCCTACCGCTACCGCGCCGCCGACGGCACGTTCACCGGTGACCCGCTGCCCGTCGACCTCGCCGCCAACGCCGCCAGCCTCGGCATGGACGTCATCCGCGCCAAGACGGTGGGCGAGCTGCGCGACGCGCTGACGGCGGCCCGGGCCTCGGACCGGCCGACCTGTGTGTACGTCGAGACCGACACCACCAACCCGAACGCGCCCGGCGCCGAGGCGTGGTGGGACGTGCCGGTCGCCGAGGTCGCGTCGCGCGAGGCGGCCGTCGAGGCCCGCAAGACCTACGACCACCACGCCGCCGACATCCGCCGCCACCTCTAGCTCCGCAGGCTGTGCCGATGTGCGGCTCCGCCGCGGGGCCGCGATGTGCCGTCGGTTCGCTGCGGCGCCGTCGTGGCTGGTCGCGCCGTTCC
>NZ_LOHS01000189.1 GCF_001642995.1 Streptomyces jeddahensis | reverse complement strand
CCACTAGTAGTGCTTCGTTACGTTGAGTGATCTCGGTTGATCGTGGGCAGTTTCCCGAAGTGAGGTTGGGGGAAGTGGAACGGCTTCGGGGTGAGTTGACGGAGTTCGTTGCCGATGTGTTCGGGTCGGTTCCGCGGCGGGATCAGCGGCGGTGGGGCGAGTGCTATCTGCGAGGCCTGATGCTCGACGGCCGGCGCAAGTCGATCCAGCCGATGGCTGATCGTCTGCCGGACGGGAACATGCAGGCCCTGCAGCAGTTCGTGAACCAGTCGCCGTGGGATCCGTTACCGGTCAGGCGACGGATCGCCGAGCGGCTGTCCGGAGTTGTCAGGCCCGAGGTGTGGGTGATCGACGACGTGTCGTTCCCCAAGTGCGGCACAGCGTCGGTGGGGGTGGCCCGCCAGTACTGTGGAGCGGTCGGCAAACGGGCGAACTGCCAGGTCGCGGTCAGTGTCCATGCCGCCACCGACACCGCCTCGTGCCCGTTGGAGTGGCAGTTGTATCTGCCGCGTGAGTGGGCGGACGAGCCGGACCGATGCCGCAGGGCAGGAGTCCCCGACGACGTGGTGCACCGGGAGAAGTGGCGGCTCCCGCTCGGCCTGCTGGACACACTCGCCCGGTGGCAGTTGAAGGCGCCGGTCGTGGTCGCCGACGCCGGCTACGGCGTCAGCACCCCATTCCGGCTCGGCCTTGAGGAGCGGGGGCTGTCCTATGTCCTGGCCCTGAACGGGAAGGAAGTCGCCCCACCCGGAGGATGCCGAGCCGCACCAGCCCGCTTATGGCGGGCTCGGACCACCCACTCTTCCCCGCTACCGCACCCCACCGCGAGCCGTTTCCGTCCTCGCTGCGGAGGCGGATGCACAGCGGTTCACCGACGTGACCTGGAGGCAGGGCAGTAAAGGCGCGATGACCTCACGGTTCGCGGTGCTGACAGTGCGGCCCGCGGGCAAACAGTCCCTGGCCGCGGCTCAGGAGGCGGGCGGCGGCCGCAACCGGTGGGACGGCGTCCCTGCCCGTCCAGACGCTCCTCGTCGAATGGCCGGACGGCCAGGACACCCCGACGGACTACTGGATATCGAACCTGCCCGCCACCACACCGGCCGCTGACCTGGTGCGGTGGGCCAAGATGCGCTGGCGGATCGAGCACGATTACCGCGAACTCAAGCATGGCCTCGGACTGGACCACTTCGAGGGCCGCACCTGGCACGGCTGGCACCACCACGTCACCCTCGTCACCGCTGCCCAGGCATTCCTCACCCTCAGGCGGCTCGACCCAAAAGTCCGCACACCGGCCTGACTCTCTACCAGGTCCTCGACGTTCTTCAGGACCTGCTGAG
>NZ_LOHS01000188.1 GCF_001642995.1 Streptomyces jeddahensis | reverse complement strand
GCCGAGCAGTCCAAGAACTACCGCTATTCCACCAACCACCAAGTCGTCATCGACGCGCACACGTGGCTGGTCCTCGCGGTCGGCCGGCCTCTGCGCGGCAACCGCAACGACTGCAAGGCATGGGAGGAATCCGGCGCCAAGGCCGCCGTCGGAAAGAGGGTCACGATTGCCGACAGCGGCTATCCCGGCACCGGCCTCGTCATGCCCCACAGACGCCGCAAGGGCGAAGACTCTACGGAACCGTGCTGGTGGACATGGAGAGCCGCCGACCGGTGGAGCTGCTGCCCGACCGGGAGCCTGAGACGCTCGCCGCCTGGCTCGCCCAGCACCCGCAGATCAAGGTCGTCTGCCGGGACCGCGCCCCGTTCTACGCCGAAGGCGCCACACTCGGCGCCCCGCAGGCCCTCCAGGTCGCCGATCGCTGGCACCTGTGGGGCACAACCTCGGCCAGGCGGCCGAACGGGGCCATCGTTCCCGGCAACGGCTGCTATTCGCTATCGATCTTGAAGCTTGACGTGCTGCCGTCCTGGGCGGTCAAGGTGACCGGTCCGAACGTGATGATCGCGATCGACCTCGCGCCGCGCCCGCGATAGAAGCCTGTCGCCTTGGTGATCCGGACAGCCAGAGCCGCGAGAGTAGCTGCCGTCTGCTCGTCGGCCTCGACCTCCGGCGCCGCGAGAGCATCGTGGCCGTGGGCCTCGGCCCAGTCACGAACGGCGCAGGCGTCGCGGCTCATCTCGGGCAGGATGCTCTCGTTGGCCCATGCCCACCGCCATGAGGACGACGAGGGGCTCCAGCTGCCGAGGATCTGCGCTGGGGCGGTAGCGGTCTTGTCAGGGAACGTCCAAGTGATGACCCCGGTTCGCTGATCGAGTCCCCACCGGTCCGCCGAGCCGAGTCCCCAGGACATGTGTGCGCGGGCCAGCTGGTCGATCATGTCTTCGCCCTGCAGGAGCAGCGTGCTCAGCCCCACGAGGGCGGGGCCCTGCGGGGCGCTTTCCGGCTTGCCGGCTCGCTTGAACAATCCCATGCGGCGAAGTCTGCCAGGGCGGTTCCGGCCGATGGCACCGACCTCGGCTCGGGCGCCGTGCATCCGCGGGGTGGGGAATTACGTGACGTTTGCCCTGGGGAATTACGTGACCGTCGCATCAAGAACTGGCGCATCGAGCGCAGTCCTCCCAGGTCTGTCGGTCGGCCGCCCGATTGCTGCTCCGTGTCGGCACCAGACTGTTGACGACGATCAAGCTGCGCCACGGACGCGAAAGCCAGGCACGGTGCTGAAGCCCACGCGCGCGTGACACGCCTCGCCAAGGAGCTGCCGGATGTCGCCCCGCCCTCGATTTTCAGGCCGCACCGACCGCCGCTCGGGGGTGCGCACGGCATGGGGGACGACGAACCGGCCGAAGGTCAGGTCTAAGAGGCCATCTCATTTGGCTCGATAGGCTGTAGGCCGTGGTGGGGATCGTGGAGCGGCTGGTGCCGGATGAGTTGTGGGAGCTGTTCCAGCGGGTGGTGCCTGAGGCACCCACGCGGCCTCAAGGTGGCGGCCGGCGTCGGCACGGTGACCGCGAG
>NZ_LOHS01000187.1 GCF_001642995.1 Streptomyces jeddahensis | reverse complement strand
TCCAGTGCGGTTACTGCACGCCGGGGCAGATCATGTCCGCGGTCTGCCTCATCGCTGAGGGGCGTGCGAACTCGGAGGAGGACATCCGCGAGTTCATGAGCGGCAACCTCTGCCGGTGCGGCGCCTACCCGAACATTCGCGCGGCGATTCGCGAAGTGACAACGGAAGGTTGACGATGCACCCCTTCGAGTATGCGCGGGCCACCGACGCTGACCAGGCCGTGGCCGTTGTCAGCGCTGATCCGCACGCGTCGTTCCTGGCCGGCGGCACCACGCAGCTGGACCTGATGAAGGACGGGGTTCTCCACCCCGAACGGCTCATCGACATCACCGGCCTCCCCCTCGGCGGCATCACGCACACCGACTCGGCGATCCGGGTCGGCGCGCTCACGACGATGGAGGAGCTGGCCGCCGATCCCGTCGTACGAGAGAGACTGCCGTTCGTCCGGGAAGCCCTGCTGCTCGGCGCCTCGACCCAGTTGCGCAACATGGCCACCATCGGCGGAAACCTGCTGCAGCGAGCCCGGTGCCGGTACTTCAGAGACCCCACCGTCGCCGCCTGCAACAAGCGCACCCCCGGCTCGGGGTGTGCCGCCATCAAGGGAATCCAGCGGATGCACGCCATCCTCGGCACCAGCGACCACTGCATCGCCCTGCACGCCTCGGATGTCGCGGTACCGCTGACCGCGCTCGACGCGATCGTCCACATCCAGGGCCCTGACAGTGCACGGTCGATTCCCCTGACGCAGTTCTACCTGCCGCCGGGCGACACACCCCACATCGAGAACGTGCTGCGGCACGGTGAGCTGATCACTGCAGTCGAGATCCCGCTGCTTCCCGAAGGCGCAGGGTCTCACTACATCAAGGTCCGTGACCGCGTCTCCTACGAGTTCGCGCTGACCTCGGCCGGCGTCGCTCTGGTCATCGAAGACGGCCTCATTCAGGAGGCGCGCGTGGCACTGGGCGGGGTCGGCACCATCCCCTGGCGCGCCTGGAACGCGGAGGATGTCCTGCGCGGCGCCCACGCGGGGGCCGACGTCTTCCGCACGGCGGCGGAGGCGGCCCTCGATGGGGCCAGGCCGCTACCTGGAACCGCATTCAAGGTGGAGTTGGCCAAGCGCACTCTCGTGCGCACGCTGGATACCG
>NZ_LOHS01000186.1 GCF_001642995.1 Streptomyces jeddahensis | reverse complement strand
ACCGTTCCTAGGGACTGAGCGGGAGTGAGTCCTGTTGCCAGAACACATGCTCCGCCGAACGCCCCGAACGGTGTTGGGTGTTCTGGTTCCCCGCGTTCGCTCCGCATCCGGCGCGCACGGATCGTGTCCGTGGTCCGGGAATGCGGGGGCGGGTTTCCTCACGCCCAGGGGCGGCCGGCTGGGCCTGGATGGTCCGATGCCCGCACCCATCGCTCTGGTGGGTGCGGGGCGGTGCCTTCCGTCGCCGGACCGGGTGCCCCTGGGCGCGCCTTCCGATCGCCACGGCGGCAGCGTCGTGGCGAGTGGTCTTGCGGTTTGCGCTCGTCAGCGGGGTCTGCCAGTGCTGGGCTCCCCACTTGGAGGTGTACGCGGGATCGACCGCGATGATCGCAATGCCGGTGGCATCGGCCATCGACGTGAGTCGGGCGCGCAACTTGGCCGTGGGCATGCCCGAGATGAGCTGCCTAAACCTCTTGTTGCGGCCGTGCTTCTCGCGGGTCTTGTCCGTAGCGAAGTCCAGGTCCTCGATCGCGATCGCTCTCACGCCACAGGCCCGCGCCCAGTGCAGCAGCCGGGTCAGGGCGTGCCGGATCTGGGCGTCGCGATGCTGGGCGGTGCCCGTGAGGTCGTAGAAGAACCGGCGCGGGTCGCCGATCGGGTTGCCGCAGGTGTCCAGGCGCCAGGCGGCGAGGTGATCGGCGTTGGTGTCCACCCCGATCACGCCGCGTTCCAGGGCGGCCTCGAGAGGGATCATCGGGGTGGGAGGGATCTGCCAGGACGCGGTGAGGTACCAGCGCCCGCGTGCCGGATCCAGGTGGATGCGGTAGGCCACGGCCCGGTTGGCCTCCACCCGGTCGGCCCACTCCGAGCCCCGATGCGCGAACCCCACGCGGCCGGCCAGGACGTATCGGCCGTGCGGGCGTTGGCGTACTCGGCCAGGGGCGCGGGCAGCTTGATGGACACCTCGCCCTCAGGGGTGACGCGGATGGTCTCGTTGCCGTACCGCTTTCCCGACTCCCCATCCGCCTGGAGGAACCAGCGCTCGGCCTCCCACCGCTGCCGCCATGCGGTCTCGGTGAGCTGCGCGGCGTCAAGGTTGTGCCGGATGCGTGCGAGCCGTTTCCCGCCCCGCACGACGTGCACGCGCCCGGCCTCAAGCCCGGCGCGCTCGCGCTCCAGCCGGTCCTCCAGGGCGGCCAGACGGCGGGACTTGGCATGCCACTCCTGGCGGGAGCGGTAGCCGCCCGGAGCCTTCTTCGAACCGCGCTCACCGACCGGGAGGGACAGGCGGTAACGGACGGCCGCGACACCGGCCTGAAGGGACTGCATGTGCGCCCTTTGGCACCGGCGCGCCAGTGCCCACTGATCATGCGACGCCTTCGTGATCGCTCCGGCCCACCGCGACGACGACATGGGCGTCAGCTCCCGCTTACGAGCCGCCCACGTCTGCGCGCAGTGCTCCACACCGTCCCGGCAGCGGGCAGCCAGGTCCCGCGACGCCAGCGAGCCCAGATACGCGCCCACCAGTCACAGCACCTTCTCGTCCTCGCACGGCAGATGCTTGAGCCGGGCACGGATCGCAACACCACTCGGCCCGGACGCAACGAACGACTCCGCTATTTCCCTCAGCCCGCCCATCCGCCACCCCCACCCAGCTCCGACCCCAACACCCCGTCCCCGCGTCCAACGAAGCCCGCCCGCAAAAGGTCACGCATTCGACACGGGCACTCCCGTTCTCATCCGAAACGCCGACGCCATGGGCCAACAGGCACGCCGCGCCAAAGACCGCCGATGCTCACTCCCGCCCACCAGAACACGCTCAAGCCCACTCAAGCGGCAACAGCTCCATACCC
>NZ_LOHS01000185.1 GCF_001642995.1 Streptomyces jeddahensis | reverse complement strand
GCGGCGTCCGGTGGCGTGGAAGACGGCGTTGCCGATGGCCGCGGCCAGGCCGACCAGTCCGACTTCGCCGACTCCCTTGGTGCCGACGGCGGTTGCCCGGTCGGGCCCGCCGACAAACAGCACGTCCATGTCGGGAACGTCCGCGCTGACAGGCATGAGGTAGTCGCCGAACGTCGCGTTGGCGATGCGCCCGGTGACGTCGTCGGTGGCTGTTTCCTCGAACATCGCCTGGCTGATGCCGCCGACCGTGCCGCCGACGATCTGGCTGGTGGCGGTCTTCTCGTTGAGGATCCGACCGCCGTCGATGGCGGACACCACCCGTGCCACGCGCAGCAGGCCCAGCTCGGGGTCGATGCGTACCTCGACGAATTTCGCCCCGAAGGCGCCGGCGATGGCCATGCCCAGTTCCTCCGTCCGAGGAGGCGTGCTTCTGCCGTCGCCGCTGAGTTCCTCCAGACCATGCCGGGCCAGGATGTCGACGTAGGATTCGCCTTGTTCGGGGTCCGCGATGCGGTGGATGCGCCCGGCGGTGACCGTCACTTCATCGAGCGCGGCTGCGCGCAGTGGGGATTCGGTGTCGTCGCGCACCACGTCGAGGAATTCCTGCACCAGGCGTCGGCAGGCAGCGTGGACGGCGTTGGCGAGGGCGCCGGTGAGTCCCGATCCGCCGGCCTGTGGTGAGTACGGCATGTCGGAGTCGCCGAGGTCGAAACGCACCCGGCTGACGTCGAGCCCCAGAAGCTCCGCCGCCAGTTGGGTCATGACCGTGTAGGTGCCGGTTCCGATGTCGGTGGCGGCGCTGCGCACGTACGCCGAGCCGTCACGACGCACGGAAGCGCGGGCCTGGCACGGCACCTGGTAGAACGGGTAGGAGACGCCTGCCAGGCCGTAGCCGACAAGCCACAGACCGTCGCGCATGGAGCCCGGCTCCGGTGTACGTCGCGACCAGCCGAACCGCTCGGCGCCCTCGAGATAGCACTCCCGCAGTGCCTTGCTCGACCAGGGAAGGCCGAGTACCGGGTTCTCCTCCGCGTAGTTGCGCAAGCGGATCTCGAGGGGGTCCATACCGACGGCGTAGGCGACTTCGTCGATCGCGGACTCGAGAGCGAAGTTGCCCTGTCCCTCGGCAGGCGCGCGCATGGAGCCCGGGCAGGGGATGTTCAGGCGTGCCTGCCGGTCGCGGGTCAGCACGTTGGGGCAGGCGTAGGAGACGGCCGAACCGAAGGAGACCGGTTCGTAGTCGTCATCCTCCATCGCGACCGACGAGATGCCGTGATGCTCGAGGGCGACGAGGTGCCCCTCGCGGGTGGCACCGATCTTGATCTGCTGGACGCTGTTGGGCCGGTGCCCCACGGAGGTGAACATCTCCGGCCGGGTCAGTACCAGCTTGACCGGGCGCTTGACCTCGCGGGCCGCGAGCACGGTGAGGATGACGTGGGACCACACGCGCAGGCCTGCCCCGAAGCCGCCGCCGACGAAGGGGGCGAGCACGCGGATGCCGCTCTCGGGGACCTTGAAGATCGTGGCCAGCGAGGTACGCACGTTGTGCGGCCACTGGGTGGAGTCGTGCACGGTGAGCGCGTCCCCGTGCCAGGACGCGATGGTCGTCATCAGGCCGAGCGGGTTGTTGGTGTTGTCGGGGGTGGTGTAGGTGCCCTCGACAACGACGTCGGACCGGGCGAATCCGGCGTTCACATCTCCGCGCTCGGTGTCCAGACCCCAGGGGTTCTCGACGATCTCGGCACGCGGGTCGTCGACGTCGAGCACGGCCTCGGTCGCCTCGTACTCGACGCGTACCAGCCGTGCGGCGTGCCGGGCCTCCTCCGCACTCTCGGCCACCACGATCGCGATGTGCTGCCCGTAGTGCAGGACGCGGTCGTCCTGCAGCGGAGCCGGAGGCGATCCGCCCAGCAGCGTCATCGGGCCACGTTCCAGCTTCGGCGCGG
>NZ_LOHS01000184.1 GCF_001642995.1 Streptomyces jeddahensis | reverse complement strand
GGACCGCTGACCATCGAGACGGGCGGCTTCCACCGCGGCCGCCTCCTGCCTGTACGAGGTTCAGCTGATGAGGTGCACCCGCTGGGTGGTCAGCTCGTAGCGGGCGCCGACGATGGTCAGCGCGCCCGAGTCCACCTTGGCGGCGAGATCGGGCTCCGCCGCGAGCCGCGACCGGACGAGCCGTATGTTGGCGTCGATCGTCGCGTCGATGCGCGCGTCACCCTCCTTGCTGCGGTCGATGGCCGGGCTGATCTGGTCGGCCAGGTACTGGATGTGGGCGGGCAGTTCCTCGCCCGACTCGTCGGCCTGGACCGTGGCCTTCACGGCCCCGCACGACTGGTGGCCGAGCACGACGAGCAGCGGGATCCCCAGTTCGAGCGCGCCGTACGCGAGGCTGCCGAGTACGGCCTCGTCGAGGACCTGGCCCGCGCTGCGTACGGTCATCAGGTCACCGAGGCCCTGGTCGAAGACCAGCTCCGGAGGCACCCGCGAGTCGATGCAGCCGAGCACGAGGGCGAAGGGATGCTGACTGGTCGTCAGCGACTGCCGGACGGCGGGCGTCTCGTCGGGATGCTGCTCGCGGAAGGTGCGCCAGCGGTGATTGCCCGCCGCCAGCTCCTGCAGGGCCTCCTCGGCAGTGGTGGGCCGCTTGCGCTGAGCGGCGGGGGCGGGCGCGGCGGCCGCCGGGGAGGCGCCGACGGCGAGGCCGGCGCCGAGGGCCGCGGTCCCCGTGAACGCGGCGCGGAGGAGGGAGCGCCGTGCGCGGCGCGTCGCGCCGGAGAACGGGGCGACGGATGCCGTCCGCTCTGGGCGGACGGCTATGTGAGGTACTGGGTCAGAGTTCACGAACAGGAACGTACGTCCGAGTCGACGCCCGTTTGTTCACGTTGCTGAATCATGGAGATCGTTGGCGAATCATGGTCACGTGTTGAACCGTTCTTGGCGGCTTCGAGGGAAATCCTTGGCCAGAACCTTCTACATGGCCGGCGGCGCCACCCCCGCCGCCCCCGCCTCGTACAGCGCGTGCGCGGCCCGCAGGACCAGGTCGTCCTGGTGGCGCGCTGCCACCAGCTGCAGCCCCACCGGCAGCCCGGCTGCGTCCAGGCCCACCGGTACGGACGCCGCGGGCTGCTGCGTCAGGTTGAACGGGTACGTGAACGGCGTCCAGCCGGTCCAGCGCCGGTGGCCCGACCGGGGCGGCACCTCCACACCCGCCTCGAACGCGGTCAGCGGCAGGGTCGGGGTGACCAGCAGGTCGTACGTCTCGTGGAAGCGGCCCATCCGGCGGCCCAGGTCCATCCGCACGTCCACGGCGGCCAGATAGTCGAGGGCGCTGTACCGGGCGCCGTACCCGCAGATCTCCCGCAGGCCCGGGTCCAGCAACTCCCGCTGCGCGGCGGGCAGTTTCTGTGCCACCCGCGCCGCCCCGCTGAACCACAGCGTGTGGAACGCCTCCAGCGGTTCGGTGAAGTCGGGGTCCGTCTCCTCCACGTACGCGCCCAGTTCCGCCAGCCGCTCCACCGCCCGGCGTACCGCGGCCGCCACGCCCGGCTGGACCGCGACCTGGCCGCCCAGCGACGGGGAGTACGCGATGCGCAGGCCGTGCACGCCGCCGTCCAGGGCGTCCCGGAAGCTGCCGGAACCCGGCCCCAGTTGTGACCAGTCGCGCGAGTCGGGGCCGCTGATCACATCCATCGTCAGCGCCGCGTCCGCCGCGTCCCGGGTCATGGGTCCGACGTGCGCGAGCGTCCCGAAGGCGCTCGCCGGATATAGCGGCACCCGCCCGTACGTCGGCTTCAGCGCGAAGATGCCGCAGAACGCGGCGGGGATACGGACGCTGCCGCCCCCGTCCGTGCCCAGCGACAGCGGCCCCGCGCCGAGCGCCACGGCCACTGCGCTGCCGCCGCTGGAGCCGCCCGCGGTGCGCGAGGTGTCGTACGGATTGCGGGTCACGCCGGAGAGGGGGGAGTCCGTGACGCCCTTCCAGCCGAACTCCGGGGTGGTCGTCTTGCCCAGGAAGACCGCGCCGTGCTCGCGCAGTCGCGCCACCGACGGCGCGTCCTCGTCCCAGGCGCCCTCGGGGCGGACGGTCCGCGAGCCTCGCAGCGTGGGGCCGCCGCGCAGCAGCAGGATGTCCTTCACGGAGACCGGTACGCCGTCCACGAGACCGGCCGGTTCGCCGCGACCCCAGCGCCGCGCGGACTCCTCGGCCCGCGCGAGCGCGTCGTCCGCGTCCACGCGTACGAAGGCGTTGACCGCCGGCTCCGTCTCCTCGATGCGTCGCAGGGCCGCGCGGGTGGCGTCGACGGGGCTGAACTCTCCCTTGCGGTAGCCGTCGATGAGCTGGGCCGCGGTCAGGTCGGTGAGCTCGGTCATTCGCTCTCCCCAGGGTCGTTGGCGACGGGTAGCGATGGACAGTGCGTGATCAGCGCGATCAGCACCTGGCGACGGGCTGTGGCTGATCAACGCCCCGGTACATACCCACGTTTCTTGTCGACCACGTTCAGCAGCGGCCTCCCCGCCTCCCACCGCTCGTACAACTCGACGAACTGAGCTCCGAGCTCGTCCCGCCAGCCGACCGTGTCGCCGCTCATGTGCGGCGAGACGATCAGGCCTGGGGCCTCCCACAGCGGGCTGTCCGGCGGCAGCGGCTCGTGCTCGAACACGTCGAGGGCGGCGCCCGCGATCCACCGCTTCGACAGCGCCTGTGCCAGGTCCTCCTCGACGACGAGTGCCCCGCGGCCCACGTTGATGAACCGCGCGGACGGCTGCATTACGCCGAACCGCCGCTCGTCGAACATGCCGCGCGTCTCGTCCGTGAGCGGCGCCGCGCACACCACCCAGTCGGCGCGTGCCATCAGCCGGTCCAGGTCCTCCGGGCCGTGGATACCGGTCCTCGGTGCCCGGCCCACCAGGGCCGTGATCACGCCCAGCGCCTTCAGCGTCCGCTCGATCGCCCGCCCGATCGGTCCTGAACCGACCACGCACGCGCGCGTGCCCGCCACCCGCTGTGTCTCACGGTGGCGCCAGGTGCGTTCCCGCTGCAGGTCCCACGTCTGCGGCAGATCCTTGGCCATGGCCAGCACGAGAGCGGCCACGTACTCGGCGATCGGCTGGTCGAAGATGCCGCGCGCGTTCGTCACGACGGTGTCGGACGCGACGAGCTCCGGGCAGAGCACATGGTCCACGCCCGCGCTCGCGGTGTGCACCCAGCGCGGCCGCGGACCGTCGCCGGGCCAGACGCGGCGTACCGCGTCCGATGTGAAGTTCCACACCAACAGCACGTCCGCGTCGGGAAGTTGCGCGGCCAGCGAGGCCTCGTCGGCGTGGACGACACGGGCCCGTCCGGTCAGCCGTCCCAGCCGCGGCGGCGGCTTGGCGTCCAGGACAAGAAGGGTTACTTCGGACATCGGAGGGAAACCGTTTCGCAATGCGGGTCCGCTTCTCTGGAGGGATGCCGTGGCGGTCATCCGCAGGGCCGGGCCGGGGTCGTCTGAGATGTGCGGATTGACCACGCTGGCAGCCGAACCTACCGTCGTCAACACAGGCCCGGTGTCCGGCCCTGCATCTCAGTTCCGATCCTCAGTCCCGACGTCCCGGCATGCGCCGGCTCCCTCCCTCCGGCCGACGGCCGGCCCTTCCTCAGCACAACTGCTCACCTTCAGTGAACAGGGGCCTGGTTATGGACGTCTCTTTCCTCGGCGGACCGCACGCGCAACGCGGTGTCGGCGTCGTCGCCCCCTTCGACTTCGCGCTCGACCGCGAGCTGTGGCGCTGGGTCCCGGACGACGTCTCGCTGCATCTCACCCGCACGCCGTACGTGCCCGTCGAGGTCAGTCTCGACCTGGCGCGGCTGGTCAGCGAGCACGAGACGCTCGGCGAGGCGGTCCGGGCGCTGAGCGCCGCCGAGCCGGAGGTCCTCGCATACGCGTGCACATCGGGCAGCTTCGTGGGCGGCATCGCGGGCGAGCGCGCCATGTGCGAGGCGATGACGCGCGCCACGGCCGACGATGCGCTCCCCGCGCTGACCACCTCGGGTGCGCTGCTTGAGGCGCTGGACGAGCTTCAGGCCCGGCGGATCGCCCTGGTCACCCCGTACACGGTGTCGGTGACCAGGGCCCTGGAGGAGTATCTGGCCGAGGCGGGCGTGCACGTGACCGGCCGGTCCTGCCTGGGCCTGACCCGGCACATCTGGAAGGTGCCCTACCGCGACGTGGTCGCCATGGCGAGGCATGCTGTACGGGGAGCGGCGGACGCCCTCTTCATCAGCTGCACCAATCTGCCCACGTACGACGTGATCCCCCAGCTGGAGGCGGAGCTCCGGATACCGGTGATCTCGGCCAACCAGGTGACGATGTGGTCAGCGCTGCGCCGTCTGGGTACGCGTGCCGTGGGGCCGTACCAGGCGCTGATCGATCCCGGCGCGAGGCCGGGTGCGGCGCAGCTCGACCCCCCTGCCCTGCCCGACGGACCTCCCCCCTTGCCCTGACGCCAGGGGGCTTCCCAGCGAAGGAGGCTGGACGTGACCGCACTCGGATTCCTGTACCCGGGCCACTCCGCCGAGGACGACTACCCGCGCATCGAGCAGCTGCTGGGCAGCGACATCCGGCTCGCGGTGATCCACACGGACATCGGCGAGGACGCCCACCGCGTCGACGCGCTGCTTGAGATGGGGTCGCCGGAGCGGCTCGCGGCCGGGGTCGAGGAGCTGCGGCTGGCCGGCGCCGAGGCGGTGGTGTGGGCGTGCACCAGCGGCAGCTTCGTGCACGGCTGGGAGGGCGCCCAGGAACAGGTGCGGTCGCTGGCACTGGCGGCGGGCCTGCCCGCGTCCAGCACGTCGTTCGCGTTCGCCCATGCCATACGGGAGGTGGGTGCGGGACGTGTCGCGGTCGCGGCGACGTACCCGGACGACGTGGCCGCGCTGTTCGCCGCGTTCCTGAAGGACGCCGGCACGGAGGTCGTCTCGGTGCGGGGGAGCGGGATCATGACGGCGGCCGAGGTCGGCACGTGGGGCCGCGACGAGGTCCGCGAGCTGGCCCGGACCGGCGACCACCCGGACGCGGAGGCCGTCCTGCTCCCCGACACGGCCCTGCACACGGCGGCCCACATCCGCGACCTGGAACAGGAGCTCGGCAAGCCCCTCCTCACCGCCAACCAGGTCACGGTCTGGGAGGCCCTGCGCCTGGTCTCGCGCCGCGTGAACGCGCCGGAGCTCGGCGCACTGTTCACGAAGGAACCGATCGTGCAGGTGAAGGGGTAGGGCCGGGGGGAATAACCGGAGTCCCCCTCCTGTTAGCCGGTACGCGCCCCACGCGACGTACACAACAGGAGGCACCCACCGTGGCAGCGGACCACCCCGACACGGCACGCGACGAGATCCGCGGAAAGGCCCAGGGCACCGCCCCCGTGCCTCTGTCCGTACTGGACCTGGTGACCGTCGGTGCGGGTCGCACCGCCACCGACGCCCTCCGCACCAGCGTCGAGCTGTCCCGCCTCGCGGAGACCCGCGGATACCACCGCTACTGGGTGGCCGAGCACCACTCCATGCCCGGCGTCGCCTCGTCGTCGCCCGCCGTGATCCTCGCCCATCTGGCGGCCCACACGGACCGTATCCGCCTCGGCTCGGGCGGCGTCATGCTCCCGAACCACGCGCCGCTCGTCATCGCCGAGCAGTTCGGCACCCTGGAGGCGATGGCCCCGGGCCGTATCGACCTGGGCCTCGGCCGCGCGCCGGGCACGGACGGCGCGACGGCCGCCGCCCTGCGCCGCACGGACAGGCTCCCCGACGGCGCCGACGACTTCCCCCAGCAGCTCGCCGAGCTGACCCGCTTCCTGGACGACGACTTCCCGGAGGGCCACAGGTACGCCCGTATCCATGCCGTCCCCGGGCCGGTCCAGGCCACGTCACCGGGCGGCGTGCAGTCCCCGCACCGGCCCCCGGTCTGGCTGCTCGGCTCCTCCGGCTTCAGCGCCCGGCTGGCCGGAGCCCTCGGCCTGCCGTTCGCCTTCGCGCACCACTTCTCGGCGCAGAACACGCTGCCGGCGCTCGACCTGTACCGCGACTCGTTCCAGCCCTCGGAGGTGCTGGACGCCCCGTACGCCCTGATCGGCGTCTCGGCGCTCGCCGCGGACGACGAGAAGGAGGCCCGCCGCCAGGTGCTGGCCGCGGCCCTCAACATGGTCCGGTTGCGCACCGGCCGCCCCGGCCTGGTCCCGACGCCCGAGGAGGCCGAGTCGTACGCCTTCAACTCCCTGGAACGCGACTTCATCGACAGCTGGAACGCGAACGTCATCCACGGCACCGCCGACGAGGTCCGCACCGGCCTCGACGACCTCCAGAAGCGCACCGGCGCCGACGAACTGATGATCACGGCGAACGCCCACGGCGGGGATGTGCGGGTCCGTTCGTACGAGCTGATCGCGAACGCGTACGGGATGCCGCGGGCCTGAACGCATGTACGGGGCACCCCATACCGGGTGCCCCGTCCCCGTAGCCAGGGCACCCTGCCATGAAGGCGCACCCGCCGTCGTGGGCTGTGCCCACCCGTTCCGCCCTGCGGAACGATTGCCCACAGCACGTCGTCGTCAGGCCCCGCCGCTCGTCAGCAGCGCCGAGATGCGCTCCGGCGCCACGGGCCGGGAGTACAGCCACCCCTGCCCCGTATCGCACCCGATCCGCCGCAGCCGCTTCGCCTGACCGGAGGTCTCCACGCACTCCGCGGTGACCGTCAGCCCCAGCCGGTGCGCGAGCTGCACCATCGCCTCGACGATGACCTCGTCGGCGGGGTTGGGATGGGCCCCGTCCTCGTACCGGAACCCCCGTACGAACGACCCGTCCAGCTTGAGCACCGACACCGGCAGCCGGCTGAGATACGCGAGGTTCGAGTAGCCGGTGCCGAAGTCGTCGATGGCGATCCGCACGCCCATGTCGCTCAGGGCCTGGAGGGCTTGCAGCGGACGCCCGGCGGAGCCCATCACGGCGGACTCGGTGAGCTCCAGCTGCAGCAGGCGCGGGGCGAGCCCTGTGTCCGCGAGGATGTCCGCGACGTCGGCGACCAGGTCGGAGTCCCAGACCTGGCGCACCGCCACGTTGACGCTGACGAAGACCGGAGGCACGCCCGGGTGGTCGAGCTGCCACTGCCGGGCCTGGCGGCAGGCGGTGCGCAGCACCCAGCGGCCGAGCTGGACGATCGAGCCGTCCTCCTCGGCCAGTCCGATGAACCGATTCGGCGTCAACGTCCCGAACTGCGGGTGGTGCCAGCGCACCAGTGCCTCGACCCCGTGCAGCTCCCCGTCCTCCATGCCCACCAAGGGCTGGTACTCCAGGGCGAACTCACCGCGGTCGACGGCGGGCCGCAGCGTGGACGACAGCGCCTGGCGGGTCATGCGGTGGGCGTTGCGCTCGGGGTCGAAGAGCGTCCAGCGCGCCTTGCCGTCCGCCTTGGCCCAGTACAGCGTCGTGTCCGCGGCCTGCATCAGCCCCGTCGCGGTGGTGTCGGCGGCCCGCTGCTCGACGATGCCGATGGACGCCGACACGGACAGCCGCTGCCCCGACAGGTCGAACGGCTCCTGCACGGCCTTCAGCACGGACTCGGCCAGATCCGCGAGCTGCTCCGTGCCCTTCGAGTCCTCCACCAGCAGCGCGAACTCGTCGCCGCCGAGCCGTGCGACGAGGGGTGTGGCGGCCCGGGCGTAACCGGCCTGGTCCGCGCAGCGCGTGAGCCGTTCCGCGACGGCGGCCAGGAGCCGGTCGCCGACCCGGTGGCCGAGCGTGTCGTTGACCGCCTTGAACCCGTCGAGGTCGAGATAGCACAGCCCGATCCGCCCGGCTCCGTCCTCGTACGGCCCCGCCTCCAGGGCCGCCGCCAGGCGCTCGAAGAACAGGGTGCGGTTGGGCAGCCGGGTCACCGGGTCGTGCATCTGCAGATGGCGCAGCCGCGCCTGGAGTTCTCGGCGGACGCTGATGTCCCGGACCGAGAGCAGCACCGCGCCCTCCCCGCCGGCGTCCGGCAGCGGCGCGACGGTGATCTGGACCCAGAGCGAGTGACCGTCGGGGTGTTTGAGGCGACGGGTGCAGCGCAGCCCGGCCTGCCGGCCGCGCAGGACATCGCGGTACGTATGCCAGGTGCGGGTGTCGGACGCCAGGTCCACCAGGTCCGCGGCGGCCTGCCCGGCCAGGGCCTCGGGGGGCCCGCCGAAGAGGGCGGCGAGCGCGTCATTGGCGTAGCGGACGAGTCCCTCGTGGTCGACGACGGCCATGGCGAGCGGGGCGGCGGCGAAGGCGACCCGTACGGCATCGAGGCCGGCTTGCGCCGCTCCATCGGGGCCTGCCCGTACGGCAGCAAGGTCCGCCTGCTGGGCATCGGGGTCGGCTTGTGCGGATCCGTCAGGGCCTGCGCGTACGGCATCGGGGTCCGCCCCGACGGCATCGGGATCCGCCTGCTGGGCGTCGGGGTCCGCCCGCAGGGCATCGCGGTTCGCCCGTACGGCACCGGTGTCCGCCCGTACGGCATCGGGATCCGCCCGCGGGGCATCGGTGTCCGCCCGCAGGGCATCGCGGCGGCCGACCGGGAATGCGCCACGCTCCGTGACCGCCGGCCGGACGAGATCCGCCGCGGGCGCCGGGTCTTCGGACGTTCCGCTCACCGTTCGCTCCCGCAGTGCAGTCGTTCTCGGTCAGGGCCACGGGGCGCTCCCCAAGCCGTTCCTGCGATGGGTGAAGGCGGTCACCGACCAGGGGAGGACCGCCCAAGCCCCGGTCCGAGCAGGAAATCGTGCCGATCATAGAGGCAGGCCTCCGGGCCGTTCCAGCCACGATCCGGCGATACGCCGTACCCCTGCACGACGCCAGATCGTTTTTGCCCAGGCCCGGCCGCGGTTCCTTCGTTGGGCGACCACCTGTGACATTGCGTGAACACCCGGGGTGTCGTAGGGCTCACCCGAGTGGTGCAGATAAACAGGGCGAACATCAACAAACCAACACAGTCTGGGTGGCGTCTCCCGAATTCCCCACCCGGAGGTCGACGTGCCGCGTCAGCTTCCCCTCAGGGGGCTACAGCGCCTCCCCGGGGCTCTGGCATCGGCTGCCGCCGCGGGCAAATCGGCTGCCGTCGCGGGCCCCAGGGCCCTCAGGCGCGGGGGCCACCGGACTCGGCTGCGCAGCACCACGGCCGCCTTCACCTCGCTGACCGCCCTCGCCGCGACCTCACTGGTGGCGGGCCCGGTATCCGCCGAACCGCTGGGCGGGCCCTGTGCCCTGGAGCGCACGGCGGCACACCACTCGGAGGGCGTCGACACCTGGAACGCGGCCTATCCGCGCCCGACCGGCACCCTCGACGCGGTGATGGTCTTCCTCTCCTTCCCGGACTCCAGGCCCCGCGTCTCCCCGGCCGCCCTGGCCGCCGACTACTTCCCGGCCACCAGCCGCTTCTTCAAGCACGCCTCGTACGGCAAGTTCACGCTGCGCCCGCACCCGCAGCCCGCCTGGATCGAGATGCCGCACACCTCCACCTCGTACGCCATAAAGCGCGACTGGAACGCGTCACGGCGCAGCGCCTATCTGCGCGACGCGGTGAACGCCGCCAATGCCCAGGTCGACTTCAGCAAGTACGACATCGTGTATCTCATCGCGGACCCGGATGCGCCGGGCGTCGACTCGGACGCGACGAAGGTGGTCAACTTCGAGCGCCCGATCAGGGCCGACGGCGCGGACATCAGGCGCGTGGTCACGGTCTTCGAGCGGCATCCGCCGGACCGCAACGTGCTGGCCCACGAGACGGGCCACGTCTTCGACCTGCCGGATCTCTACCACCGCCCAACCGACGGCAAGGGTGACTGGGACACCTATGTCGGGGACTGGGACGTCATGGGCAGCCAGTTCGGGCTCGCCCCTGATCTCTTCGGCTGGCACAAGTGGAAGCTCGGCTGGCTTCAGCCGAGGCAGATCGCATGCGTGGAGGGGCTCGGCAGCACGCGGCTGACGCTGGAACCGCTCGCGGAAGGCCCCGAACCCGGCGGCGCGCTGGCCGGCCAGCCCTTCGGCTCCGGGGGCGGCACCAAGCTTGCGGTGGTCCGCACCGGCCGCACCAGCGCACTCGCCTTCGAGGCCCGCGGGCCCGCGGGCAACGACGAGGCGAGCTGCACGGACGGCATCCTCGTCTACGGCGTCCGCAGCGAGACGGCGTCCGGCGGCGGCCCGATCGAGGTGGTGGACGCCCACCCGCACTCGGAGTCGTGCTGGGGCGACTCGGTCTATCCGGAGCTGGCGGACGCGCCGGTGCGGGTGGGGGAGACGTTCACGGTGCCGGGCGCGAAGGTGCGGGTGGAGGCGGAGGACCGGACGCCGTCGGGGGCGTGGACGGTGAAGATCACGACGGGGTGAGGCTGGGACTCACGGCCACCCCGACCCAGGGGGTGTGGGTGGCGAAGCCCCCACTACGCGCGGCGAAGCCGCGCAGAAACAACGATGGCGAGGAGGTTCGCGCTTTCCGCGAACACGCCTCGCCATCGCCATCGTGCGCCGCCAGGGACTCGAACCCCGGACCCGCTGATTAAGAGTCAGCTGCTCTAACCAACTGAGCTAGCGGCGCCTGCTGACGTCGTAGACCTTAGCACCCTGGTCGGCGGGAGGAAAAATCGATAAGCGCAGGGCTGTCCCGGACGCCCGTCCGTCCCCCGCCGCCGCCCTCGGCCGGGCCTTTCCGGGCCGTTCGGTGGCGTCGCGGGCCGCCCGCACGACGGCCCAGAGGACGACCTCCGGCCCGGGCAGCCAGGGGTGCCGGGTGTCGGGCGCCACGAGCCAGCGGCAGTCGGGCCGGGCCGGGGCGGACTGCCCGGGCACGAGCGGCGGCACGGTCACCGCGTCACCGCGGCCGTGGCACAGCAGCGGCGGGACGCCCCGGCACCGGCCGGCCCACTCCTCCCAGGCCAGCAGCGAGGGCAGCCGCTGGGCCGTCCCCGGGGCGGCGAACAGCAGCATGCGTCCGCGATACGCGGCGACGGGCCCCGATCCAGGGCCCTCGTCCCACAGCCGGTCCAGCATGCGGCGCCCGAAGATCGCGGGGACGTTCACGACGTCGAATGCGGTACCGCAGGGCACCACGATCGGAGAGCCGGGGCGCTCCCGCCATAACGCGAGGGCGCTCTGCGGATCGCTGTGTGCTGAGGCGAGCCAGGACGCCCCCTCGAAGGTGACGTCCGAGGCATCGAACTGCTCGTGGACGGACAGGGCCAGAGGAAGGTGGTTGCTGCTCATGGCATATGTGTGTACCCGCGGTGAGTGGGACGTTTCGCTGAGTTGCGGGAAAGCGGGCCGGGGGCGGGAGGGAAGGAGTACCCTGCCCCAGGGCATATGCCGGAAGATCGTGCTGGGACCTCTTGACCCCCGAACATGCGGACGGGCTCAGGCCTCTCCGTCGGCCCCACGCAGCAGATCGCGCCCGTACTCGACCATCTTCTTCGCGTAGTCCTCGGTCCACTCGGCGCGGGCAGCGATGTCGGCGGGCGTCAGGCGGTCGAAGCGGCGCGGGTCCGCGAGCTGTGCGGCGGCTATCGCCTGGTACTCGACGGCCCGGTCCGTTGCGGCCCGGAAGGCGAGTGTCAGCTCGGTGGCCCGGGACAGCAGCTGCCGCGGATCCTCGATCGACTCCAGGTCGAAGAAGTGCTCCGGGTCGGCGGCCGCCTCCGCAGGCTCGAAGAGCAGCGGTGCGGGGCGCAGCCGCGGCTCGGTACGGGGCCGCTCGGGCTCCGCCATGGTTCTCCTCCTCGTATCCATGGCCCTTGGGGGCCACGTTCCATTGTCCCGTGCCGCGCAAGTAGGCCCCCGGCCCAGGGCGCCGGGTTCCCTCTCTTGGGGTTGCCCCCTCACGGCAGGTGGCGTCCCAGCCGACGACGGCCCGCAGACGCGTAGGGCGGACCGTCCCCGGAGGTGGCGGGCGGCGCCCCGCCTACGGTCGCCAGGTCACCCGGTGTTCGGCCAGGTGCCCCAGCACCGCATGGTTCGCCTCCCAACCGTCCGGGAACTTCACCGTCACGCCCAGCTGCACCGGCTCCGTGGACGGATGGTCGTCGAGCAGTTCGGCGACCCCCGCCCGGCACACCACGATGCACGCGTGCCGATGACGGGAGGCCAGCACGCACAGCCGCCCCGTCTCCAGGTGGAACGCCGTCGCGTCCGGCCGCCCCGACAGCGGATGCAGCACGACGGTCACGTCGAACTCCCGCCCCTGCAGCCGGTTCGCCGTGTCCACCGTGACGTCCGCGACGCCCAGTTCCGCGAGCGCGGAGCGCACGGCCGCCGCCTGGTCGCGGTGCGCCGTGCCGACCGCGATGCGGTCGGCCGTCAGCGGCACCGGATCGGGCGACCGCTCGGACACGGCCGCACCCCCGCGGTCCAGCAGCCGCCGCACGACCTGCGCCACGGCGCGTACCGCCTCGGGATCCGTCCGCGGCGTATGCCGGGCCGGAAGCTCCAGCAGCCCCCACCCCGCCTCGGCGGCCTCGTCGATGACCCGGTCAGGACCCGAACCGTCCGACGCCACGGCGAAAGCGAGCCGCCGGTCCCCGTGCCCGGTACCGCTGCGGAAGCGCGTGTACGGATAGAAGGCGTCCGACACCAGCGGCGCCGCCGACGCGGGCAGCCGCCACGACACCGGCAGCCGGTGCTGCGGCAGCTCAGGGTTGTGCGCGAGCAGCGTCGTCACGGCGGATGCCGAGGGGTCGTACGACAGGCCCGCCCACTGCTCCGCCCCCACGATCGCGAACGGATCCAACTGCCCCGGATCACCCACGAACAGGGCCCGCTCGAAGAGGCCGGCCACGGCGAGCAGCGCGTCCGACCGCATCTGGTACGCCTCGTCGACGATGGCGTACCGCCAGGGCTCGACCCCCTTGACGTGCGCCCACTTGGCCGCGGTCGAGATGACGACGTCAAGCCCCGCGAGATCGGCGGCCTTGGCGGACTTGCGCACGTTCGGCAGGCCGTCGAGGGCCTTGTCGTACGGATCCGCGTCGTTGCTGTGCAGGCGCCCCACGGGGAGGTCGGGGTCCTTCTCGGCGAGCCGCAGCACCAGGTCGTCGACCTGGGCGTTGGTCTGGGCGACGACCATCAACCGGCGTCCGGCGGCCGCCAGTTCACGCGCCGCCCGCACCACGAGGGTGGACTTCCCGGCACCCGGCGGAGAGTCCACGACGACGCCGCGGTGCGCACCGTGCAGTGTGTCCCGCAGGATCGCGTCGGTGGCCCGGGCGGCCGCGGCCGCAGGATCGGATCTCTCCGGGCTCGGCGAGTCCGGGCTTGGCGAGTCCGGGCTTGGCGAGTCGAGGCTGGTCCGCGCCTCGAGGGGGCGGGCGTCGGCGGTCACAGGACGTCCTCCTCGGTCACCGGATCCGGAGATTCCACGATGGCGGCGCCGTCACCCGGCGGGCCGCCGTGCGTCCACGGCGTCTCCTCCGGATCCGGCAGGGACGGGCCCCCACGCTGGTCGTGCTCGAACAGCGTGAAGCACAGCCGGTCGCCCTTCTCCGGCACCGAACCGGGCTCGGGCTCCTTGCCCCGCCCCATCTTGTCGAGTGTGCGCAGCACGATCGCCACCCCATCGCCGCCGGCTCCGTCGCCGTTGACGCCCTCGTCGTACCCGACGAACTCCGCGGTCTGCGGCTTGCCGTCCAGCGAGCGGTACACCTTGGTGCGCTCGCCGAGGTGCGGGCGGTCGTCGGTCCGGACGGTGACGAGCGGTCGCGGACTCGGCCGCTTGCTCTCGCTGTACGCCATGACGACGTCCGTCACCTCGCCCGCGAAGGCCTCCCCGGCGAGCCGTCGCCCTGCCATCACCAGCGGGTCGTCGAGCGCCTCCTGGGCCTCAAGCCGGGTCTGTTCGCGTTCGCGCGCGGCGAGCTTGTTCGCGGCCGTGACGGCGTCGTCGCGCCGCGGCTGAGGCGGCTCACCGGCGGCGACCCGGTCCCGGTGGCCGGTGAACGACCAGCGGTCGCGGGTCCAGCGGTCGGCGACATGCGCGGCCTCGGGCAGCGCCCGCAGGAGATCGACACCGCGCCACACGGCGTCCCACGTGGGTCGTGTCCGGCTCTCGACCAGGGCACGGATCTGCCGCTCGGCGGCGGTGAGTTCACCGAGCCGGACGTCCGCCTCGATGCCGTCCTCGGCGGCGGCCAGGGCGGTACGCGCGCGGTCGTAGCGCTCCATCGCCGGGGCCAGCAGCCGGTTGTCGAACGCCGGGTCGGTGGCCGGGCCCGCGGGCGGGCACACCAGCTGGCCCTGGGCGTCCCGCGCCAGCTCGGCCCGCAGCGCGGCCTCCGCGCCGGACTCGCCGTCGGGCGGGTCGATCCAGGCGAGCAGCGCGCCGAGGTGCTGGTCCTCCAGGCTGCTCTGCCCGGTCGCCCAGTGCCGGGACAGCAGCTCGGTCATGGCGGGCAGCAGCGACGAGCCCGGTACGCGGGCGCGCTCCGCGAAGTGCGTCAGCCAGCGGCCGAGCAGTGGTACGCGGGCCGGGGCGGGGTACGGCGCCTCGGGATCCTGCTCGGCGGTGCGCCGGAAACGCATGGAGCGCCCGAGCAGCCGTACGAACTCGATGCCCGCCCGGCTCGGCACGATCAGCTGCGGTGCGTCCGAGCACAGGTCGACCTCGACCTTGACGCGCTTGCCGGTCTCCGGGTCGGTCTCGGTGCGCTCGGCGGCCTCGACACCGGCCGCGTACTCGTCGATGTAGGGCAGGACGATGTCGGCGAGCTCGGCGAGGAACGCGAACCGCAGGTCGCGGTCGCGCGGCTGCGGGACGACGAGCAGGCGGGGCGCGTCGCGCTCCGTGCCGACGAGCGCACCCAGCGGTGCGCCGGCCTCGCCTGCGGTGGTGAGCGGCACGAAGACGAGCGGACGCTCGGACACATGCCGGTGCCGGACGGTGGCCGCGGGCTGGGCGCGTCCGGTGCTCATGGCTTCGAGCCGGGCGAGCGTGGAGATCAGCGACACGGGGCCTCCTCACCGCGGTGCGGCGCCGGCCGGGCGCCTTGGGCAGGGTGGTGGGCACCCCCCAGAGCCTCCGCCCGCAGTGCGGCCGCCCTGCGCAGGGCCGTCACCGTCGGGTCCGCAGGGTCGCCTGTCGTGCCGCGGGCCGCCGCGAGCACGGCGTCGGCCGTGGTCAGGGCGCCCAGTTCGCCGCGCACCGACCGGCCCAGGGCCGTCACGGCGCGCTCCGCGCGGGCCCGGTCGCGGCAGTGGAAGGCCAGCTCGCAGGCGGACAGGCACTCCGGTGCGTACGCCGCGGGGACGCAGTCGACCGCGGCTCGCAGCTCGTCGGCCGGCCGCTCCACGTCGAAGCTCGTGCCTTCGGGCAGGGCCTCCGCGATGTCCTCGATGCGGGTGAGCCGGGTCAGCTGGCGGCGGGTCACCGACAGTTGCTTGCGGACGTCCACCGCGGAAGCGGTGGGCAGGTTCGAGAAGTCCTTGGGGCAGACCAGCAGGACCTGGTGGCGCACGGGCGGCGCGGGGTCCATGCGGGCGGCGACCTGCTCCAGCGCCAGCACGTACACGGCGGACTGGCGCGCGGCCGCTCCGACCTTCGCCGCGTCCGCCGAGCCGTCGATCACGGGGAACGACTTGATCTCGACGACCGTCCAGCCGCCGTCGGGGTGGACCACCACCGCGTCCGGCTCCAGGAAGGCCGGGGAACCCGCGACGTCCAGCGCGAGCATGGGGTGGTCGAGCAGGCTCCACGCGCCCGCGCCGGTCGCCTCGCGCAGCGCCAGTGACGTACGCGCCGCGCGTCCCTCGGGGCCCGCCGCCGACAGATCCGGAGTGTGCGTGGCGCCCGGCTCGGGAGGCTCGGCGGAGCGGTCCAGCCGCTCGTGCACCAGGCGCAGCAGCACGGCGCCGCCGTCGGCCTTGACACGCGCCTCGAAGGCGTTGCCCCGGATGAACGCGAACTGCGACTGCCCGAAGGAGGAGGGCGAGCCCAGGGCGCCGGCCAGCGCCGCCTTGTCCACGCCCGCGCCGTCCAGCAGCGCGCGCCTCCTGCAGCCGGGGTTGGCCGCGAGCGCGGCCAGGGCGCGCGCGTCGAGCGGCTGCGGCGGCCGGGCGGGGCCGCGCAGCTCAGCGAGCCGGTGCCGGAGCGCCGTCCCCCGCGTCGGCGGGGCTGGCACTCGGCCCGGCGCTGGCCTTGCGCTGGCCGGGTCTGCGCTGTCCGGGAATTCGCTCACCCGCCGAAGTCTGGCATCCGGTACTGACAATCGGGGAACCTGCGGCTCGGGAGGCCCCCGGGACAGCGGTCCCGAGCGGCTCGCGGCCCGCCCCCAGCCGGGCCCCCACGAGGTCGGCGAGCCGCATCACGGGCTGGGCGAGGAGGAATCCGGCACCCATCACGGCCGCTCCCGCGACGGCGTCGAGGAAGTAGTGGTTCGCGGTGCCCATCACCACGACGGTGGTGACCAGCGGATACGCCACCGCGGCCGCCTTGGTGAGCCGGCCGCCGCCGTACCGCCACAGCATGACGCCGCACCACAGCGCCCACCCCACGTGCAGGCTCGGCATCGCCGCGTACTGGTTCGTCATGCCGCCCAGGCCGCGCGGCGCACTCGCCTCGGCGCCCCACCAGCCGTACGAGCTGTAGTAGGCCATCGTGTCGACGAAGCCGTGGCCCGCCGACAGCAGCCGTGGCGGACAGGTCGGCAGCAGTGTGAAGCCGACGAGTCCGATGAGCGTGGAGGTCATCAGCCAGGTGCGGGCGGCGCGGTAGTGGACCGCACGGGAACGGAAGATCCACACCAGGATCGCGGGCGTGACCAGATAGTGCAGCGACGCGTACCAGAAATCCGCGGGTATGCCGAGCCAGGGCTCGGCCGTGAAAAGACGGTTCAGCGGGTGCTCGGCGTTGAGGTGCAGGGCCTTCTCGACACGGAGGATCGCGAGGCCGTGGTCGACGGCGGTCGACACGTCACCGCGGGCGAGCAGCCGGCCCGCCGAGTACGCGAGGTACACGAGCATGATCAGAGGGAGTTCGGTCCACCAGCGTGGCCGGCTCGCGCCAGGCGTCCTCGCACCTGGTGCGTCGGTCTGCGCCATCCGATGGTCTCCCTCCCCGGCCCCAGCGGCCCGCTGCAGCCCGCCCACTTTACGGTGTATGTGAACCGTGTACGCGAACGTTTTTCAGCCGGGACGCTTCCTGATCTTCAAGACGCAGAGATCGCGCGCGGGGTTGCTCGCCGGACGGTCTGGGGGCGCTCGCCGGACCGCAGGACGGCACGCGCGCGTGCCGTCGCGACGAGCGCCCGCGTGCCGCCGCACCGAGCGCGGAGAGGCAGGGACGGCGGGCCGTGCCGCTGTCCGATGCAGGCCCGCTGGTCCGGACCCGGGCGCGACGGTTCGTACCTGTGCGCGATGATGGAGGGGCGGGTGGGCCCTGTCGCTGAATCAGCTCGATCCACCCGCTCTGTCCTGTTCGCTCTCGGAAAGGCGCTCCATGGCACCGCGCATCCTGCTGGCCCGGCACGGACAGACCGAATGGTCACTGGCCGGAAAGCACACCGGCAGGACGGACATCCCGCTCCTGGAGGAGGGCCGGCGCGGCGCCAAGCTGCTCGGCGAACGTCTGCACCGCGCCCCGCTCGACGGGCTCCCGGACGCCGAGGTGCGCACCAGCCCACTGGCACGCGCGCGTGAGACCTGCGAACTGGCCGGCTTCGGTGACCGGGCAACCCCCTGGGACGCGCTTCTGGAGTGGGACTACGGCGCGTACGAGGGCATGACGCCCGCCGAGATACAGGCGATCAGGCCCGGCTGGCTGATATGGCGCGACGGGGTGCCCGAGGGCGAGACACTCGCGCAGATGACCGCCCGCGCGGACGAGGTCGTCGCATGGGCCAGGTCGGCCGACCGCGACGTGCTCGTCTTCGCGCACGGGCACATCCTGCGGTCCATCGGGGCGCGATGGCTCGGCCTCGACCTCGCCTTCGCGGCCCGCATCCGGCTCAATCCGACGTCGCTGTCCGTGCTGGGCTGGGCATACGGGGAACCGGCGATCGAGTCCTGGAACGACAGCGGGCATCTGGCCCTCGGCGCCTAGCGATCAGGACCCCGGACTCCCGGCCGGTGCCGGAAGCCCGGGACCCTGGGGGTCACGCCGAGTGCGCCAGCTCCCGGTGGCGTTCCAGGAACGTCGAGACGCCCGGAGCCTTGCGGTGCGGGGCCAGCACACGGGCCGTCGTGGCTAGCATCGACAGCACGCGCGACGACTGGACCTCGCTCAGCAGGTCCAGTACGCGCAGGCCCGCAGCTGACGCCTCGTCCGGGCGGCCGGCCCGCGCCAGGTCGTCGGCCAGTTCCGCCGTGTACAGCGCGGTGTTGCGGGTGAAGTGAGGGTCCTGCAGCGCGGTCGCGCGGCGTGCATGGCGGGCCGCGCGGGCCCAGTCGCCGAGGGCCGACCAGCACTGCGCTTCGAGACCCTCCAGTTCCGCCGCGCCGTAGAAGCTCATCCACTCCGGGTCGGCGTTCGAGGGGCCGCAGTCGAACAGGGCCTGGGCGCGGGCGAGCGACCGCTCGCAGCCGGTACGGTCGCCGAGCCCGGCCCAGCCTCCCGCCTCCCGCAGCGCGAGCAGCGACAGCAGCCGCGGCGACGCCAGATTGCGGGCCACGCGCTGCGCCGCCTGCGCGGCGCGCACCGCCTCGCGCGGCCGGCCCGCGTCCCGGGCGAGGAACGCCGTGTTGCAGAAGGCGTGCGCCTCCAGTGCCGCATCGCCGGACATCCGCGCGGTCGCCAGCGCCTCCGCGTAGTGCGAGCGCGCGTCCTCGAAGCGCCCGGAGTCGTGCGCCAGCCAGCCGACCGAGATGGCGAGTTCACCCGCCCCCGCCTGCAGCCGCTGTGCGGTCGCCTGCCGGGCGGTGCCCGCGTCGAGGAGGGCGTAGGCGGCGCGCAGCGGTGCCGCGGCGCGGCGGTAGAGCCCGTCGGCACCGTGCCGGTCGTCGAGCAGCCGGATCTTGCGTACGGCCTCCTCGACCGCGTTCGCCTCGGCGTGCCCGACCCTGCGGACGGGCCGGCCGGCCGCCGTGGCGGCGGCTACGCCGTCCCTGGCGAGCCCTAAGGGCGCGAAGGAGACGGCGGCCACCGTGGCCGTACCGCTAGTCATGAACGCGCGACGCTGCACGTCGCTCTCCTTGTGGTTCTCGGTCTTGTGGTGCGGGATTTCGCTGTGGGGGACTTGGGTGTGCGGGATTTCGCAGTGCGGGATGTCGGCCGTGGGGGGTGGCGGCGCGGCCTCCGACCGGGCCCGCGCCCGGCCGCGTACCTCGGAGCGAGGGGCGAACCCCAGGTCCGCGAGCGAGCGGCCGGGAAACATGTGCAGGAACACCCGCTCGTAGGCGTAGTTGGGGCAGCGGATCTCGCCTGCCTCGACCCGGCCGATGTACCGCGCGTCACAGCTGACCCGCTCGCCGATCTCGCGAGCGGCCCGCCGTACCGCGGCGGCGAACTCGCCCGGTGAGCGCTGTCCCCGCAACTCACGGAAGGCGAGATTCGGTTGGAGATCCCGTCGGCGGGACGGTGACGACGACGAGGTCGCCGGTGACGACTCCATGGCCGGGCCCTCTCATACGCATCGTGCCGGACTCCGGGGGGAGTTGTACTCCTGGGCCGTACGTCTGCCGCCCCTCTTGCCACCTCTGTTCCGGCGGGGCAAGAACGTACCCCTTGTGACGGCGCTGCCACGCACAGTTTGAGCACAAACCGGATAACTCATACGGGATCTGCCATGAACTGCCATCCTTTGCGGCGGTGTGCTGCCGTAGCCGTTGACGCCTCACGGACGTTGGACGATGCGGAGAGGGAGCTGCACGGTCCACGAGGGCCGCGTGGTACCGAACCGAGCGACTCGAGCGTGGAGGGGTTCCGTGTTGGAGGCCGGAATGGAGAACAACGCACACGCACCTTGTCCGTCGCTGTCGACCGCGCAGCACAGGCCGACGCCGGAGGGCAGCGCACCGGCGCGCGGAATGGAGATGGCGCCCGGGGGCCCCTCCCAGGGTCCGATGGCACGGGAAGACGACTCCTGCGACCTGGTCACCGTGCCGGCCCGCCAGGGTCTGGAGGCGGTCGACATCCTCCGGCGCGGTGCCTCGGAGGCCGTCGGTCCCGTGCTGCACGACGGGGGCTGCGACGTGCTCGGGTTCCTGGTGCCGCCCGGCACTGCGGACGCGTGGGACGTTCCCGGCAGCGCCTGTACCCAGACCTTCGGCCGAGGCATCGGCACCGCGCCTGTGCCGCCCATCGAGGGCACGCGCTGGCTGCTGCCGCCTGCCGCGGCCCAGTCGGCCGACCCGGTGCATCCGGCCGACGCGGAGGTCACGGCGCGGGTCACCGATCCGGTGGTGCTGCGGGAGGCGCTGGATGTGGCGGCGCGGATGATTGCGGCGGCGGACGACTGCCGGTAGCGCTCCGCTGGGCGGGGTGTTTCTCTGCGCCGCTCCGCGGCGGTTCTGTGCCGCTCCGCGGCACTGATTCCCTGCCGCTCCGCGGCTGTTTTCTTCGCCGCTCCGCGGCGGGGTCCCCCCCCCCCGCCCC
>NZ_LOHS01000183.1 GCF_001642995.1 Streptomyces jeddahensis | reverse complement strand
CGATCTTGGAGCTGGTGTAGACGGCGGGGTACGTGGCACCGGGTGCGGCCTTGCCGAATCCGACGACATCGCCCTCGTCCACCGCGTCGAACCTGGTGAAGGACGCTCCGGAGTCGGTCGACCGCCACATCCCGTACGGCGTGGGGGTGGCGGGCTTGTTGGTGCCGCCGGCCAGCCAGATGTCGCCCTCGTGGCCCGGTACCGCCTTGAACCGGACGTTCCCCGCGGTGGGCAGACCGGTAGCCGCCGTGGCCTTGAAGCTCTTGCCGCCGTCCGTGCTGAGGTAGAAGACGCCGGAGTCGTAGGCGTAGAACTTCGCCGGGTTCACCCGGTCGGAGCGCACGGGGGCCCCGGCCGGCAGCCCCTCCGACGCCGTCCAGGTCGCTCCGTGGTCGTCGGACCAGCTGACCGGCGCACCGGCCGGTGACCAGACGATCCGCCTGCCGTCGGCGCTGATGGCGACGGCCTGGTCTTCGACTCCGGCCCCGGTGATGCCGGACGGCTCACTGCCCGACGGCGTCCAGGTTGCGCCGCTGTCGGTGGAGATGGCGAAGTGCTGGGTCCAGCCGCTGGTGGGGTTGCCGACCCGCACAATGGTGTGGGGCGCCAGCTCCGCGTAGTCCAGGGCCGGGGTTATGTGGAAGGTCGGGCTGTCGAACATCTTCGACGCCTTGTGGAAATCCGTGTGCCGGAAGCCGCCGACATCGCCCAGGCCGGAGAAGAGGTGAGCTGCACCGGCCGGCGGGCTGATCACACAGAGGACAGCGGTTTCCTCCAGTCCCTGGGCCCGCACGGACAGGTGTACCGTGCCGCCGCTGTCCCAGTCGGTCAGGTTGTTGGCGCCGTAGATCGTCGCGCCGGTTCCGTACATGAAGTGACCGGAGTCGAAGGGGTCGATCTGGACGGACTCCATCATCCAGCCCAGCTTGGGGGCCATCTCGGGCAGCGACGGCGAGGCGTTCCAGGTCAGCCAGGGGGCGGCGGAGATGTCGATGTCGTAGCGCAGGGTGCGCTCGGAGTTCGTGTCCATGTCCCACGCGCGGGTCCAGCTCGCGCCGCCGTCGGTGGAGCGGAAGAGGAGGCAGTCGGGCCACCACTTGACCTGGGTGGACACCATCAGGGTGTTCGGGTTCTGCCGGTCGATGGTCAGGCCGCTGTAACCGTACTGGTTGTCGTCGCTGGTGGAGGGAACCGGGCTGATGCGGGTCCAGGTGTCGGTGGCGGTGTCCAGCTTCCACACGTCGCCCTTGGAGCCGTCGTAGGGGCCGGCGGTGTCGCTGGTCGCCAGGTACAGGTAGCCGCCGACGTGGTCGAAGACCGCGTGGTGCGGGATGAAGCCGGTGGGCTGCCCGGGGACACGTTCCCAGGTCGCTCCCGCGTCGGTCGACCGGTACAGGATGTTGTCCTTGTCGGCGACGGTGACGTAGAGGGTCCGGGTGGCCTTCCCCGCTCTGCCGGTGCGCTTGTCGAAGACGACTTGCAGCACGCCCAGGTTGTCGCCGTTGTAGCCGTCGGGGTCGGTGGGGTCGATGACGAAGTTGCCCGCATTGGGGAAGCTGGTCACCTTCGCGAACGTCTTGCCGTGGTCGGTGCTGCGCCACAGCCCGTGGCCCCCGCGCACTCCCAGGTAGAGGATGCTGTTGCGGTTGGGGTCGATCACCAGACGCTCGCCGATGCCCCGGCCGGGCATGTTGCCGCCCAGCCGGAACGGCAGGGGAGTGGTCTTCCAGGTGCGGCCGCGGTCGGTCGACCGCAGGATCGCCGCCATGCTCGGGTCCCAGTCGGGCATGGTGTAGGTGCCCGCCGCCAGGTAGACGCGGTCGGGGTCGACCTCGTCGGTGGCGATGCTGATGATGCCGGTGTGTCCGTACTCGTCCCAGCCGATCCAGTCGTTGAGGGGGATCCACCGCCGGGACGCCGTGTCGAGGCGGTAGGCGCCGCCGATGTCGGTCCGGGCGTAGACCAGTCCGGGTTCGCTCTGGTTGAAGATGATGCCGGTGACGAAGCCGCCGCCGACTATCTCCGCGTTGCGGAAGGTGTAGGGCG
>NZ_LOHS01000182.1 GCF_001642995.1 Streptomyces jeddahensis | reverse complement strand
GTGGTCCGTTCGGTTTCCTTCTCGAAGGCGAGTTCCGCGAGGGTCCTGCCGCCGACATAGGCCGCCGTGACACCGTGTCCCGCGTAGCCGGTGGACGATCCGATCCCCGTCGCCGGGTCGAAGTGCACGCCGCCGTTCCAGTCACGCGTGACGCCCAGGACTCCCGACCAGGCGTGGTCCACCTCGAAGGGGATGCCCGGGAAGAAGGTAGCGAGCTTGTGCGAGATCAGGTCGATGGTGGACTGGGCGGTCGCACCGGCTCCCCCGGTGCCGGACCCGAAGCGGTAGGGGACACCACGGCCCCCCATGGCGATACGGCCGTCGGATGTCCGCTGGGAGTAGATGAACGTGTGCGCGGAGTCGTTGAGACACTGCGGCCCGTCCCAGCCGATCTGCTGCCAGGCCTCCTCCGGCAGGGGCTTGGTCACGATCATCGAGGAATTGACCGGGATCAGGCTCCGGCGGCCCAGCAGCGGTCCCGAATAGCCTTCGGTGCAGATGAACGTCTTCGCCGCGGTGACATGCCCGTCGGCCAGGGTGAGGGTCTTGCCCTCGACACTGTCCACGCGGCTGCTCTCGTAGATCGTCACCCCCATGGAGGTCAGGGTGTCGGCGAGGCCGTAGACGAGCTTTGCGGGGTGGATCCGCGCGCAGTGCTTGTAGAAGAGTCCGCCGTGAACGGTGGCGATGTTGA
>NZ_LOHS01000181.1 GCF_001642995.1 Streptomyces jeddahensis | reverse complement strand
CATGCCACGCGCATGCCACGCGCATGCCACGCGCATGCCACGCGCATGCCACGCGTATGCCCGGAGGGCGCTGATTCGCCCTGGCGTACCGCGTTTACTCACCTGGAGCTTCCATGCCCGCACCACCCGAGCCGTCCATAGCCTCCGGGCCCGCCGGCACCGATCCCGTCCGCTTCGCCTACTGGGTGCCGAACGTCATCGGAGTCCTGGCCACCAGCACCATCGAGCAGCGCACGGACTGGGGCTACGACTACAAGCGCGAGCCGTCCGTGCTCGCCGAGAACAACGGCTTCGACTACGCCCTCAGCCAGGTCCGCTCCATGGCCGGCTACGGCGCCGAATACCAGCAGCTGCCCGAGTCGGAGCCGGCACGCGTATCCGTGTCCGCCGCCTGACCAACCATCAAGTCGCAGGCAACAACCGAAGGAACCCTCATGGCCGCCATCCTGTCCATCTCCGGGAGTCCCTCCGCCATCTCCCGCACCGCCCGACTGCTGCGCCACCTGGACGCCCGGCTCACCGCCCAGGGTCACGAGGTGATCCCCCTGGACGTGCGCACCCTGCCTGCCGAGGCGCTGCTCGGCGCCGACTTCAAGCATCCGGCCATCGTCGAGGCCACGGAACTCGTCGCGCGGGCCGACGGCGTCGTGGTCGGCACCCCCGTCTACAAGGCCGCCTACTCAGGCCTGCTGAAGTCCCTCCTCGACCTGCTCCCGCAGTACGCCCTGGAGGGCAAGACCGTCCTTCCGCTGGCCACCGGCGGCACCACGGCCCACGTCCTGGCCATCGACTACGCGCTGCGGCCCGTGCTCAACTCCATGGGCGCCGGGCACATCGTCCAGGGCTGGTTCACGCTCGACAAGGACATCACGGTCGGCGACGACGGCACCCTGACCGTCGCCCCCGGCTCGGCCGAGGCCCTGGAGCAGGTCGTGGACCGCTTCTCCGCCGCCCTCGGCGGCCGCACCTCGCGTACGTCCCTGCTGGCGGCCACCGCATGAGCGCCGAACCCGCCACCGCCCCTGAGGCGCCCACCGCGAAAGTGATCGCCGACGACGCCGAGGCGCTCGCCGTCGCCGCCGAACTGGCCGCGCACTTCCGCAAGAACGCCGCCGAACGCGACGCCCAGCGCCGGCTGCCGCACGCTGAACTGGACCGGCTGTCCGCATCGGGACTGCTCGCCGTGACGGTGCCCGCCGAGTTCGGGGGCGCGGACGTACGCCAGGAGACGCTCGCCGAGATCTTCCGGCTGCTCGCCTCCGCGGACGCGAGCATCGCCCAGATCCCGCAGAGCCATTTCGTCTACCTCAACGTGCTGCGTCGTCAGGGCACCAGTCGGCAGCAGGAGTTCTTCTTCCGGGAGGTGCTCTCAGGGAAACGCTTCGGCAATGCCCAGTCCGAGGCGGGCACCAAGCACGTCCAGGACATCCGCACCCGCCTGGAGCCGGGACCCGACGGCAACGGCTCGTATGTGCTCACAGGTGTCAAGCACTACTCCACCGGAGCCCTGTTCGCCGACTGGATCCCCGTGCTCGCCCGCGCGGAGGACGACAACCTTCATGTCGCCTACGTGCCGCGCGACGCGCCCGGGGTGACGGTGGTCGACGACTGGGACGGCATGGGCCAGCGCACCACCGCCAGCGGCACCGTGCGCCTGGACGCGGTGCACGTGCCCGCAGACCGCGTCGTGCCGCACCACCTCACGTTCCAGGGTCCGCAACTCCATGGCGCTGTGGCCCAGTTGCTGCACGCCGCCATCGATGCGGGGATCGCTTCCGGTGCGCTGACGGAGGCGGTGGAGTTCGTCCGTACGAAGAGCCGCCCCTGGTTCGAGAGCGGTTTCGAGACCGCCGCCGAGGATCCCCTGCTGATCCAGCGGTTCGGTGAGCTGGCGATCCAGGTGCGGGCCGCCGAGGCGCTGCTGGCCGCGGCCGCGCGGTCCGTGGACGCCGCCCGCGCCGACCTGACCGACGACACGGCAGCCGAGGCGTCGATCGCGGTCGCGGCGGCGAAGGTGACGGCGGCGAACGCGGCCGTCGAGGTCGGAAGCGCTCTCTTCGAGGTCTCCGGCACCCGGTCCGCGCTCAACGCTCTCGGTCTGCACCGCCACTGGCGCGACGCCCGCACCCACACCCTGCACGACCCGACCCGCTGGAAGGTCCAGCACGTCGGCCGCTATGTCCTGAACGGGACGAGGCCGCCACGTCACGGCCTCCTCTGACGCCCCCACACATTCCGCAAGCGAAAGGAGTACATCCGGTGAGCCTCACCTTCCACTGGTTCCTGCCCACCAACGGCGACAGCCGCCATGTCGTCGGCGGCGGCCACGGCACCCCGGTCACGGCGGCC
>NZ_LOHS01000180.1 GCF_001642995.1 Streptomyces jeddahensis | reverse complement strand
TGAGGATCGTTGTCTGTGTGAAGTACGTGCCCGACGCCACCGGCGACCGGCACTTCGCCGATGACCTGACCGTCGACCGTGACGACGTGGACGGGCTGCTGTCGGAGCTCGACGAGTACGCGGTCGAGCAGGCGCTGCAGATCTCCGAGGGCGCGGACGATGCTGAGATTACGGTGCTGACCGTCGGCCCGGAGGACGCGAAGGACGCGCTGCGCAAGGCGCTGTCGATGGGTGCGGACAAGGCGATCCACGTGGAAGACGACGACCTGCACGGCACGGATGTGATGGGCACGTCGCTGGTGCTGGCCAAGGCGATCGAGAAGGCCGGATACGACCTGGTCGTGTGCGGTATGGCCTCCACCGACGGCACCATGGGTGTGCTGCCGGCGATCCTGGCCGAGCGGCTGGGCGTCCCGCAGGTCACGCTGCTGTCCGAGGTGTCGGTCGAGGACGGCACCGTGAAGGGCCGTCGGGACGGTGACACCACGTCGGAGCAGCTGGAGGCGTCGCTTCCGGCGGTCGTGTCGGTGACGGACCAGTCGGGTGAGGCCCGCTACCCGTCGTTCAAGGGCATCATGGCCGCGAAGAAGAAGCCGGTGACCTCCTGGGATCTGGAGGTCCTGGAGATCGAGGCGGGCGAGGTCGGTCTCGAGGGTGCCTGGACCGCGGTCGACTCGGCGGCCGAGCGTCCCGCGCGGACCGCGGGCACGATCGTCAAGGACGAGGGCGAGGGCGGCAAGCAGCTCGCGGAGTTCCTCGCGAGCCAGAAGTTCATCTAAAGGGATCGATTCCCTTACCGCCCCTCATACTTCGCAAGCAGGAGAGAAGAAGTCCCATGGCTGAAGTTCTCGTCTATGTCGACCACGTGGACGGTGCCGTCCGCAAGCCCACCCTGGAGCTTTTGACCCTGGCCCGCCGTATCGGCGAGCCCGTCGCCGTCGCCCTCGGCAACGGCGCGGAGGCCACCGCGGCGACGCTGGGTGAGCACGGCGCGGTCCGTGTCCTGACCGCCGACGCGCCGGAGTTCGCCGACTACCTGGTCGTACCGAAGGTGGACGCGCTGCAGGCCGCGGTCGAGGCTGTGTCCCCGGCCGCGGTGCTGGTGCCGTCGTCCGCCGAGGGCAAGGAGATCGCCGCGCGTCTGGCGGTGCGGATCGGGTCGGGCATCATCACCGACGCCGTCGACCTGGAGGCCTCCGACGAGGGTCCGGTGGCCACGCAGTCGGTGTTCGCCGCCTCGTTCACCACCAAGTCCCGTGTCTCCAAGGGCACGCCGGTCATCACCGTCAAGCCGAACAGCGCGGCCGTGGAGGCGGCTCCGGCCGCGGGCGCGGTGGAGCAGCTTGCGGTGTCGTTCTCGGAGAAGGCGACCGGTACGAAGGTCACCGCGCGGACGGCGCGTGAGTCGACGGGTCGTCCGGAGCTGACCGAGGCCGCGATCGTGGTCTCCGGCGGCCGTGGCGTGAACGGTGCGGAGAACTTCGCGATCATCGAGGCCCTTGCTGACTCCCTGGGCGCTGCGGTCGGTGCCTCGCGTGCCGCGGTGGACGCGGGCTGGTACCCGCACTCCAACCAGGTGGGCCAGACCGGCAAGTCCGTCTCGCCGCAGCTGTACATCGCCTCCGGCATCTCGGGTGCGATCCAGCACCGGGCCGGTATGCAGACGTCGAAGACGATCGTGGCGATCAACAAGGACGCCGAGGCCCCGATCTTCGACCTGGTCGACTACGGCGTGGTCGGCGACCTCTTCGAGGTCGTCCCGCAGCTCACCGAGGAGATCAAGACCCGCAAGGGCTGA
>NZ_LOHS01000179.1 GCF_001642995.1 Streptomyces jeddahensis | reverse complement strand
GGGCGGCGGGCGGCGGGCGGCGATCTGACGATCAGGTGTTCCCGGGCAGCCCGAGCGCGGGCAGCACGCAGGATTCCAGAAAGCGCGTGAGATACGGCGTGTCCGCGTCCCGTCCCTCCAGGAGCGGACGCGCCCGCAACACGCCCAGCAGCTGCGCGGAGACGAATTCCGCGGCCGGATGGTCCGCCGGGATCTCGCCCCGCCGCACACCGCGCCGCACCATCTCCTCGATCGCGCCGATCTCCGGCTCGACGACCGCCTCACGCAGTGCCCGCCGCAGCTCCTCGTCCTGCAGGACGGCATGGCCGAGCGCCTGCATGAGCCGGGTGTCCTTGTAGGAGCGCTCGCCCGCATGCCGGACGACCTCGCGCAGGTCTCCGGCCAGGCTGCCGGTGTCGATGTCCGCGAGGCTCGTACGGCTGCAGGTGCGCAGGGCGGCGGCGACGAGCTGGGGCTTGGTCTTCCACTGCCGGTAGAGCGTCGACTTGCTGCAGCGGGTGCTGGCGGCGACGCCCTCCATGGTCAGGGAGTCGTATCCGTTCTCCCGGAGCTGCTGGAGCACGGCGTCGTAGAACTCCTGCTCGCGCTCCGGCGTGATCTTGGAGCGACGCGAAGAACTCACTGCATCTGCCGACTGCGACGTCATGGCCCGCTCCTGGCTCTTCTCCTCGTCGAGGTGGTCTACCTCACCTTATCGATACGCAAGCGTACGATACGTCGGCGTATCGGTACACTGCCGTATCGATGAGCACCGGGCTGTTCCCCTACAAGAGGGCACAGCCCTGCTCACGGCGTAACAAAGGGAAACGTCGCCAGTAAAGGGGCCGGCATGCCATCCCAGACCGAGCCTGCGGAAGCAGAACCGGAACCCGACCGAAAGCCGCAGCCGCGCACGGACCGGCCCCCGCTGATCCGTGAACTGCTGCTCGTCGCCGGTCTCTTCCTCGTCTACAAGTTCGGCAGGCAGCTGGCGAACGGCCACACCGACGCGGCCTTCGACAACGCCCACCGAATATGGAGCCTCGAGCGGACCCTGCATCTGCCGGGCGAGGCCTCCCTACAACAGCCCCTGCTGAACAGCGAAGCGCTCGTCCACCTCGCCAACGTCTACTACGCGACCGTGCACTTCCCGGCGACGGCGCTCTTCCTGGCCTGGCTCTATCTGAGGCGGCCGCGGCACTACGTGTGGAGCCGCCGGGTCCTGGCCACGGTGACGGCGGCCGCGCTCGTCCTGCATCTGACGTTTCCGCTCGCCCCGCCGCGCATGCTCGACGCCGCGCATCTCGTGGACACCGCGCAGGTGTACGGGCCCTCCGTCTACAGCGACACACCGGGGACCGACACCATGGCGAACCAGTTTGCCGCGATGCCGTCCCTGCACGTCGGCTGGGCCCTGATGGTCGCCGTCGGCCTCATCGCCGCCACCCGGTCACGGTGGCGGTGGCTGTGGCTCCTCCATCCGCTGCTCACTCTGCTCGTGGTGGTCGGGACGGCCAACCATTACTGGCTCGACGCGATCGCGGCCACGGCTCTGCTGGGCACGGCTCTGGCAGTCGTGCGGATGCCCCATACGTACGACCTGCCCAGGCCGCGCCGCTCGCTGGTGGTGGCGCGGGGCGGCACCGCCCCGGCAGGCGCCGGCTCCATGGCCGAGGCGAGGACGGGCCGATGAGCGCCACACTCGTCGCCCTGATGCTGTCGCTGCTCTCCGCGATCGCGTACGCCGTCGCGGCTGTGGCGCAGGAACGTCTTGCCGCACGGACCCGGGAATCGGACACCGGCCTGCTGCGACTGCTGGGCAGCGGTGCGTGGTGGTCGTCCGTGGCGCTGAACGCGTCCGCGGCTCTGCTCCACGTGGTGGCCCTGAAGTACGGGCCGCTGACGCTCGTACAGCCGCTGGGAGCGCTCACCTTGGTCGCCGCCGTGCCACTGGGCGCGCGGCTCGCCGGACAGCGCGTCACCCGTGTCGAGTGGCGCGGCACGGGGCTCACCCTCCTCGGCCTGGGCGCTCTCCTGCTCACCACGTCGGGACCGGCCCCCGACGACACGCTCTCGTCGGGCGAGGCGGTGGGCGTCGCCGCCGCGACGATGCTGCTGATCGCTGTGCTCTCGCGGCCCGGCACCCGTCCCGGACTGCGGCACGCGTCCGCGTCCGGCATCGCGTCGGGCGTCGCGTCGGCCCTCACGCAGACCGTGACCGTGGCGGTCACGGACCGCTCGGGTCCCCTGCTCGACGCCCAGGTGATCGTGGTGGCGCTGCTGGTCGCGGCCTTCGCTGTGGGCGGGCTGCTGCTCTCGCAGACCGCCTACCGGGGCGGCCTCGGCGCGCCCCTCGCCGTCGTCACCCTGGCCAACCCGATCGCCGCCGCCGTCATCGGCCTCACCCTGCTCGGAGAGCGCTTCCAGGGCGGCTTCACCGGCCTGCTCCTGGCCCTCGCGGGAGCGGCCACGGCCGCCTGGGGCGTGGTCGTCCTGGCGCAGCACGCGGGGGCGCGGCAGCCGGCGGGGCCGGTGGGGCCGCTGGGCGGGCCGATGCCGGGCGGCCACGCAGAGGCGGCCGCGGGT
This sequence comes from Streptomyces jeddahensis, assembly GCF_001642995.1. GTDB lineage: Bacteria > Actinomycetota > Actinomycetes > Streptomycetales > Streptomycetaceae > Streptomyces > Streptomyces jeddahensis. The sequence continues at coordinate 18 of NZ_LOHS01000179.1, read as the reverse complement.
ACGGCCGGGGGCTACGCC
>NZ_LOHS01000178.1 GCF_001642995.1 Streptomyces jeddahensis | reverse complement strand
ACCGCTTCGACGCCATGCCGTTCGGCGGCTTCAAGTACGGCAGCATGGGCCGCGAGGGCGTGCGCTTCGCCTTCGAGGAGATGACCCAACCCAAGGTCGTCTGCGTCAACCACATCACTGACGCGGTCCAATGACCGTATCCGTACCGGGCGCGAACCCCTGGCACGGAACGGTAACCGGCGAGCCCCCGCCGATGCGCTGCTCACCCCGGCTCCGTTGAACTCCGTGCTCAACGGTGGCGGTTGACGACGCTGGACAGAGTGAGGGCGGTGACGGTGTCCCGTACGCCGGGCATCTGGGCGATGTCCTCCCAGATGCCCCGTACGCGTTCCAGCGAGGCCGCCTCCAGACGCACCATGATGTCGAAGTCGCCGCTGAGGATCTCGCAGATGACGACCTCGGGGATGCGTTTGAGTGCGGCCAGGACGTCGCCCCTGCGCATGCGGTCCTGGCGGTGGACGAGGACTAGCGCCGAGACGACATTGCCGGTGTCCTCGCCCGCGCGGACGATGGTGTAGCCGGCGATGTGGCCCTGGCGCTCCAGCCGTTCGATGCGCTGGCGCACCGCGTTGCGGGAGAGCAGCACCTTGCCGGCCAGCTCGGAGTGCGAGATGCGGGCGTTGCGGGTCAGCTCGGCGATGATCTTCTCGTCGGTGCCGTCCACGGTCGACCGTCTCCTTCATGAAGTCGTTGGAGAGGGCAGAACCCACGGACACGGATCGCGGGTGCCGTGGGTTCCTGCGAGCATGATGCGTGCTGGTTGCCGATCAGGCTCAGGATGTGTCCGCGGAACGGATCGTCACCCCGGTCACTGCGTTGGCCGGCCCGGACGCGGGGGAGCCCCGCGCTCGTGTCGGCTTGCTCAGGTGTTGAAGCCGGGCATCGACAGGTACTTGAGCTGCTGGTACTCGTGGAGGCCCTCGGGTCCGCCTTCGCGGCCCAGACCGGACTGCTTGACCCCGCCGAAGGGCGCCGCGACCTCGGAGACCAAGCCGCGGTTGATGGCGACCATGCCGGCCTGCAGACGGGCGGCGACCCGGCGGGCACGGTCGATGTGGGACGTCATCACGTACGACGCGAGGCCGTGCTCGGTGTTGTTGGCCACCGCTATGGCCTCGGCCTCGGTGGAGAACCGGTGGATGGCGGCGACAGGGCCGAAGACCTCCTCGTGCATGATCGCGGCGTCGGCGGGGACGTGGTCCAGCACGGTCGGGGCCGCGTAGTGGCCCGGCCCGTCAGGGATGTCCGCCTTGCCGATGACGACGGCACCATGGGCCACGGCGTCCTCGACGAGGTGGCGGACCTTGTCCACCGCACGGTGGTCGGCCAGCGGGCCGAGCTCGGTGTCCTCCCGGTCCGGGGGGCCCACCCGTATGGCGGCCATCCGCTCGGCCAGTGCCGTGGCGAACGCGTCGGCGATCCCCTCCTGGACCAGGAACCGGTTGGCTGCGACACAGGACTGGCCGCCCAGCCGCATCTTCGCGATCATCGCTTCGCGGACCGCGAGGTCGAGGTCGGCGTCGTCGAAGACCAGGAACGGCGCGTTGCCACCCAGCTCCATCGAGGTGCGCAGCACCCGGGCACCGCTCTGCTGAAGCAGCAGCCTGCCGACCGGGGTGGACCCGGTGAAGGACAGCTTGCGCAGCCGGGGGTCGGCCAGCAGCGCCGTGGAGACCGCTGCCGCGTCGCTGCTGGCGATCACGTTCAGGACACCCGCGGGCGCGCCGGCCTCACGCGCCAGCTCGCCCAGCACCAGGGAGGACAGCGGGGTGAGCGCGGCCGGCTTGAGCACGGCGGTGCAGCCTGCGGCCAGAGCGGCGGCGGCCTTGCGGGCGGCCATGGCGAGCGGCACGTTCCACGGAGTGATCAGCAGGCAGGGCCCGACCGGTTCGGCGACGGTGACGATGTGACTCCTGCCGTCCGGGGAGGGTGTACTGCGCGCGTGGGGGCGGACCGCCTCCTCGGCGTACCAGCGGAAATAGGCCGCGGCGTAGTCGACCTCGCCCCGGGCTTCGGTGATCGTCTTGCCGATCTCCAGGGTGATGATCCGGGCCAGCCGCTCACGGTGCTCGATCAGGGAGTCGGTGATCCGGTGCAGGACGGTGGCCCGGTCCCGCGGGCTGGTGAGAGCCCACTGGTCGGCGGCCGCGGCCGCCGCGTCCAGTGCTTGCAGCGCGTCCTGTGCGCTGCAGTCGGCGACGGTGGCTATGACTTCCTTGGTTGCGGGGTTGCGCACCTCGAAGGTGCGACCGCCGGTGGCGGGTTGCCAGTCGTGGGCGAGGAAGCCACGGGGGACGGATTCGAGGAAGGCCGACTCCCCTGAGGGAGCGGTGAGCGTGTCAGTCATGCGCGTGGCTCTTTCGCTGATCGCAGGATGGCGTGTTGAGGGAGCACGATCGGTGGGTGGTCATACGGCCTCGCCGGCGGGGTTGGCGACTCCGACCGTGTTCTCGACCGACAGCAGGGATTCCTGCCGTCCGGAGCCGATCCAGCGCACCAGGGCGACCAGGCCGAGGGCGAGGATCGCGAAGGCGATGAGGATCGCGCTGACCGCGGTCACGCTGGGGTCGATCTCGAAGGTGAGGGAGTTGTAGACCTACA
>NZ_LOHS01000177.1 GCF_001642995.1 Streptomyces jeddahensis | reverse complement strand
CCACCACCGTGACCGCCGCCGCCACCGTGACCGCCGCCACCGCCGTGGCCGCCGCCACCACCGTGACCGCCACCGCCGTGACCGCCACCGTGGCCGCCACCGTCGTGACCGCCGCCGTGACCGCCGCCGTAGCCGCCACCATCGTGGCCGCCGTAGCCGCCGCCACGGCCGTTGTCATCGTCGTCGTAGTTGCTCCAGTAGCCGTGCCCGTTGTCGTGGTCGCGGTCGCTGTCGTAACCACCCCACCACTTGTCGTGGCCGCGGTCATCGTCGTCCCCGCCACGCCCCTTGTCGTGGTCGGAGTAACCCGAATCGTGATGCGCATCCGAGTCAGCGGCGCCGGCGACGCCGGCACCGGTGAACGCCAGAGCGACCGCGGCGAACAGCGCGGCAGCCAGGCGCCCGAACCTGGACAGGATTGCACTCATGATGCTTGCCTCTCAGGGGGAGATGATTTGTCGCTGATCCCGGAACATCCAGGTCCAGCCCGCATCCGGCCCTCCACGGGGACCTGACACGCGTGGGAAAACGCTCACGGCCCTGCCCGACACCCCGCCCAGCCCGCGCAGGCGGCAAAAGGCCACCTGATGTACGGCTGTGGACGTGTGGCTCGATGCCGGACCCTCGCAGCTCACCGCCGTTTCGCGGCAGGCCGTACTTCCGCGACGCCACCCCTCCGACCGGACCGCGGCACGCGGTCACGGTGCCGACCGGCCTTCGAGACTCCGTACGGCCTTGGCAGGAAGCCCAACGGATCGCCTCGTGTCCTCACGCTAGGCAGATAACCGGCAAAACGTCAACTACTGGAGAAATCGGCTAAAAAGGGGCGTTGCGTCATACGCGATCCCACGTCAGATTTGCCCGTTGCGGCGTGATTGAGAAGGCTTCTATGCATTGATACCTTCTCGTCATGCACGAGACTCAGCGGCGCGACGTCTCGGACGCCAAGGCGCTCAAGGGACTCGCCCATCCCCTCCGGCAGCAGATGCTCACCCGACTGCAGCGGGGCGGACCGGCCACCTCCGCCGACCTGGCCGCCGAGTTCGGCGCGGACCGCGGGGCCACCAGCTATCACCTGCGCCAACTCGCGCGGTTCGGCTTCATCCAGGAGGACACCGCCCGATCGACGGGCCGGCGCAAGTACTGGCGCGCCGTGCCGGAAGACGTCCGGCTCCCCCACCGGGCGGCGAACGCCGAGGCCGCGGCCGCGGCCCAGGAGATCGGGCACCAGTGCTGGGAGCGCGCCGAGCACGACCTGGCCGCCTTCCTGGGCACTCCCGAGGCGTACGGCGAGTTCGGCGCCGCCGCCCTGCACTCACTGGGCGGCACCACCTTGACCGCCGAGGAACTGGCCCGGTTCACCGAGGAGTACATCGCTTTTCTCGCGCGCTGGCACCGCGAACCCGATCAGGCGTCACCCGGCAGCCGCCACATCACCGTGCTGTTCAACGCGTTTCCGACGCCCGACGACAGTGGCCGGCACGGGTCGACTCCGCCGCAGCCGGACGCCGACAGCGATGCCCGTCGGTCCCCCTGAGGCATCCGCGACTGTCCGGATCTGTGCAGGCGTCAGATCACCTGGCTTCGGCGCACCTGTGCTCGCGTCAGATCACCTGTCGGCAGCCGTAGCCGTGCAGGCGTCAGGTCGCCTTGGCGCCGCCAGCACGCCTTGGACTCGAACAAGTCGGAAACGACGGGCGGGCTCTGCGGGCGGCGCGCTGAGAACCTCACAGCAAAACCTCACAGCACCAGACGAGTTGGCGGAAGACGTCACGCGCCCGGCTGCTCTCCGGGCGGTTTCGGCGGTGGTTCGGCCACGGTGACCTGGGCGGGACGCAGGAGGTGACCGCCGACGCGGTAGCCGGGACGGTGGACGGCGGCACAGACGGGCCGGTCGACCCGGTTCGAGTGGTCGTAGGAGACGGCCTCGTGCAGGGCGGGGTCGAACCTCTCCCCCTCGCGGCCGAACGACTCCAGGCCGAGCGCGGCGAGCTCGTGCTCGAGCGCGTCGATGACGAGGCGGAAGCCGCCCGTCACTTCGCCCGCCTCGTCGGCGTTCTGGACCGCGTCGAGTACGGGCAGGAGCCCGGCGAGCACGTTGGCCACGGCGATCTCGCGGACAGCCAGGCGGTCGCGTTGCACACGCTTGCGATAGTTGTCGTACTCGGCCTTCAGTCGCTGCAGGTCCGCGGTGCGTTCCTGGAGCTGTGCGCGGAGCTCGTCGGTCTCCGTCCGCTCCTTCCCCTTCGTCTGATCGCTCTTCTCCGTCCGTCCGCTCGACTGCGGCTGCGGCTGCGCAGATGCGGCGGGCGGCCGGTCGACCGTGGGCCAGCTCCGGGCAGGATCCCCGGGCCCGCCCGTGAGACCGGGGCCGGCGGAGGGCGCCGGTTCGGCGGAGTCGCCGCCGGCGCCCCCGTACCGGGGCTGGAGGGTCACCGGATCGATGTGCCGCTTGTCCCGGACGAAGACCGGCCGGTTCTTGGGCTGGTGATCGCGCGGCTCGTTCATCCCGTGCCTCCCTTCGCATGCTGCTCGTCATCGACGATCTCGGCGTCGACGACGTCCTCTTCCGCGCCCGTCGATCCCGTGCCGGAGGCCCCGCCCTGAGCCTCGGACGCCTGCCCCTGGGCGCCCTGGGCTTGGGCGTACATGGCGCTGCCGATCTTCTGCGCGGCCGCTGCCGCCTTCTCGGTGGCCGTGCGGATGGCCGCGGTGTCCTCTCCCTTGAGCGTTTCCTTCAGCTCGGCCAGCGCCGTCTCCGTCTCGGTTTTGACGTCGTCCGGGATCTTGCCGGGGTTGTCCCTGATCAGCCGCTCGGTCTGGTAGACGAGCTGTTCGGCCTGGTTGCGGGTCTCGGCGGCCTCGCGCCTGCGGCGGTCCTCCTCGGCGTGCTGCTCGGCCTCCCGGACCATGCGGTCGATGTCGTCCTTCGGCAGCGCGGAGCCGCCGGTGACGGTCATCTTCTGTTCCCTGCCGGTACCCAGATCCTTGGCCGACACGTGCATGATGCCGTTGGCGTCGATGTCGAAGGCGACCTCGATCTGCGGAACACCCCGGGGCGCGGGCGGCAGACCGGTCAGCTCGAACATGCCGAGTTTCTTGTTGTACGCCGCGATGTCCCGTTCGCCTTGGAAGACCTGGATCTGCACGGACGGCTGGTTGTCCTCGGCCGTCGTGAAGATCTCCGACCGCTTGGTCGGGATGGTCGTGTTCCGCTCGATGAGCTTGGTCATGATGCCGCCCTTGGTCTCGATACCGAGCGACAGCGGCGTGACGTCGAGGAGCAGGACGTCCTTGACCTCACCCTTGAGCACACCGGCCTGCAGCGCGGCGCCCACGGCGACGACCTCGTCCGGGTTGACGCCCTTGTGCGGGTCCTTGCCTGTCAGCTCCCGCACCAGGTCGGTCACCGCCGGCATCCGCGTCGAACCGCCCACCAGGATCACGTGGTTGATGTCCGAGACCTTGATCCCCGCGTCCTTGACCGCGTTGTGGAACGGGCCCTTGCACCGCTCCAGAAGATCGGCGGTCAGCTGCTGGAACTGGGCGCGCGTGAGCTTCTCGTCCAGGTGCAGCGGGCCCTCGGCCGAGGCACTGATGTACGGCAGGTTGACGGTGGTCTCGGTCGCCGCGGACAGCTCGATCTTCGCCTTCTCGGCGGCCTCGCGCAGCCGCTGGACGGCCATCTTGTCCTTGGACAGATCCACGCCGTAGTTGTTCTTGAACTGCTTGGCCAGGTGTTCGACGATCCGCTGGTCCCAGTCGTCGCCGCCGAGGTGTGTGTCGCCGTTGGTGGCCTTGACCTCGACCACTCCCTCGCCGATCTCGAGGAGAGACACGTCGAAGGTGCCGCCGCCCAGGTCGAAGACGAGGATCGTCTGGTCGTTCTCCTTGTCCAGACCGTAGGCGAGCGCCGCCGCCGTCGGCTCGTTGATGATCCGCAGCACCTTCAGCCCGGCGATCTCGCCCGCCTCCTTGGTGGCGGTGCGCTGGGAGTCGTTGAAGTACGCGGGCACGGTGATGACCGCGTCCGTCACGTCCTCACCCAGGTACGCCTCCGCGTCCCGCTTGAGCTTCTGCAGCACCCGGGCCGAGATCTCCTGGGCGGTGTACCTCTTGCCGTCGATGCTGCCGGTCTCCGGGAAGCGCCACTGCGCGTCCCCCATATGGCGCTTCACCGAACGGGCGGTGCGCTCCACGTTCGTCACGGCCTGGCGCTTGGCGATCTCGCCGACCAGCACGTCGCCGCCCTTGGCGAAGCCCACGACCGACGGCGTGGTCCTGGCGCCCTCGGTGTTGGTGATGACGGTGGGCTCGCCGCCCTCCAGCACGCTCACCACGGAGTTGGTCGTCCCGAGGTCAATACCGACTGCCCGTGCCATGTCAGATCTCCTCCTCCACGCACACCTGCGGCAGCAGACACTCTTCACACACCGTGGTAAATCCTGAGTCGCCTCAAGTCAAGAATCCTTAGCGGGAACCTGTGTGGCGAGGGGCAAACCCGCGATGACCAGGGCAGACCGACGACCTGCGGCCCGGCCTGCCTCCCGGCCCGCAGCGGGCGCAGCGTGTACAGACGCCCCACGGGTACCCGAGTCGTCGAATGCCGACATGCCCACGGGGAACTGTCGTCCTGGCGGGTGGTCTCCGGCTCCCGTGGGCAGCGATGCCGCTCCAGGAGGAGTGCTGTGGAGTGGTTCACGGACGCCGACTACTGGCTGGGCAGGCTCGGCTTCCAGCGCGGCCTGGCGGCCCTGTACTTCGTCGGGTTCCTCAGCACGCTCAACCAGTTCCGGGCGCTCATCGGTGAGCGTGGGCTGCTTCCCGTGCCGCGGTTCGTGGCGGCCGTCCGCGTCCGGCAGTCGCCCAGCATCTTCCATCTCCACTACTCGGACCGCTTCTTCGCACTGGTGGCCTGGACGGGTGTGGCGCTGTCCGCCGCACTCGCCGCCGGAGCGGCCGACCGCGTCCCCCTGTGGGCCTGCATGCTGATGTGGGCTGCGCTGTGGCTCATGTACCTGTCCATCGTCAATGTCGGGCAGACCTGGTACGCCTACATGTGGGAGTCGCTGCTGCTCGAGGCCGGTTTCCTGGCGATCTTCCTGGGCAACGAGCGCACGGCGCCGCCGGTCCTGATGCTGTGGCTGCTGCGCTGGCTGCTGTTCCGGCTGGAGTTCGGCGCGGGGCTGATCAAGATCCGGGGCGACCGGTGCTGGCGCGATCTGACCTGCCTCTACTACCACCATGAGACCCAGCCGATGCCGGGCCCGCTCAGCTGGTTCTTCCACCGCCTGCCCCGGCCTGTGCACCGCGTGGAGGTCGCCGCCAACCACGTCGCGCAGCTCGGCGCGCCCCTCGCGCTGCTCACGCCGCAGCCCGTCGCCAGTGTGGCGGCCGGATTCATCATCGTCACGCAGCTGTGGCTGATCGCGTCCGGCAACTTCGCCTGGCTGAACTGGCTGACCATCGTGCTCGCGCTGCCCGCGATCGACGGAGGATACGCCAGGGAGGTCCTGCCACTGCCGGATCCTCCGGCCTTCCCCGCCACACCGGCGTGGTACGTGGGCGTGGTGCTCGCCGTCACCGTCCTGGTGGCCGTGCTCAGCTACTGGCCGGTCCGCAACCTGCTCTCGCGCCGCCAGATGATGAACTTCTCGTTCAACCCGCTCCACCTGGTCAACACCTACGGCGCCTTCGGCAGCATCAGCCGGGACCGCTACGAGGTCGTGATCGAGGGCACGGACGAGCCGGAGATCACCGACAGCACCGTATGGAAGGAGTACCGCTTCAAGGGCAAGCCGGGCGCCGTGCGCAGGCTGGCGCCTCAGGTGGCCCCGTACCACCTGCGGCTCGACTGGCAGATGTGGTTCGCCGCGCTCTCGCCTCTCTACGCCCTGTCCTGGTTCGCGCCGTTCATCGGCCGGCTTCTCGACAACGACCCGGTCACCCTCAAGCTCCTGCGCGGGAACCCCTTCCCCACCACACCGCCCACCTACATCCGCGCCCAGCTCTACAGCTACCGCTTCACCGACCGGCACACCCTGCGGAAGACCCACGCCTGGTGGGAGCGCACTCTGGTGGGCGCCTACCTTCCGCCCGTGACCAAGGGGCCCCCGTGACCAAGGGGCCCTGACGACCGGGCGCCTTCCTCCCCATGCGTCCTTGACAACGTACTGAGCACGTTTTATCCCATGTCTCGAGAGGGTTTTCTCCCTGTTTGGCCGCTGTTTGGCCAGTCATGCGTCTGGTGGACGTCCGGGAGGTGAGCCCAGTGGCGGGCCACGCAACACCAGACCCCCGGCAGGACCTCTACGCGGTGCTCGGCGTGGAGCCGACCGCTTCAGGCGGCCAGATCACATCGGCGTACCGCAAGCTCGTCCGCGTGCTCCACCCCGACGCGAACCCGGGGCAGGAAGGCACCGGCGAGCGTTTCGCGGAGGTGGTGTCCGCCTACGGCACACTCCACGATCCCGTCCTGCGGGAGGCGTACGACGCCGAGCAGGCCCGCGCTGCCGCGAGCACCGCCGGCCGAGCTCGGCCACAAGGCCGGCCCGGCCAGCCGGTGAGAATCCAGGTCAGAGTCAGGACGACGCGGCGGTCGTACGACGAGGACAGCGCCGTCGGGTCGTACGAGGACAGCGCCCCCGGGTCGTACTTCCCCGATCCCTGGGGTCTGCTGTGGCAGTGGCTCATGCGGTGGTGAGGAGGAGGACCCTCCTGCCCTTCGGGCCAGGCGTCCAGGGGGTGTCAGCGGTGGCACGGCTGCAGGTCAAGGGGGACGACCTGGTGGTGCGCCTGTCCGCGGCGGAGCGTCTCGGTGCACGTCGGCGCCGCCTACGGGTGCCCTTGGCCGCCGTCGAGGACGTGGCCGTGATGGAGGACTGGTGGCGTGCCCTGCGCGGGGAACCCGAGACCGCCGTATGGCTGCCAGGGAATTACTTCGTGGGGGTGCGCAGGCATCCTCGGGGACGCGACTTCGCCGTCATGCGGATGCCCAGGCCGGTGGTGAGTGTGGATCTCGGGCCGCTGTCACCCTTCGCGCGTCTCGTGGTCTCGGACCCCCACCCCGAGGCCGCGGCCTCGGCCATCCGTACCGCCGCGCGGGAGCGGGGAGCTGCCCCACAGTGGCCCTAGGCAGTGCTTGTCAATATGCCCGGAAAGCGGTATATGAACCGCTAGAGAAGGCAGCCGGAAGGCTCCATCGATCTGGCCTCGAGCAGAACGTCCTGACCGTGCAGGCGGAGCGCCGTACCTCCCGACACGGAAGGCGTAGAGATGGTCGTGGACTAACGGCCGCACGGGTGTTCCGCTGGCAGCTGTTCCTGGGCGAGACACTGTCGCTCGACAAGGTCGAGGCGAGTTATGACGCCGGCGTCCTGACGGTCCGTATCCCGGAGGCAGAGGAGGCCAGGCCCCGCAAGATCGAGATCGGCCGCGGTGACGAGACCAAGGAGATCGCCGGCTGATCGCCAACGGCCGGGGGCCACCGTCGATCCACCCGCGCGCCCGGGTGGAGCCGCGGGGCTCAGGGTTCCGGGTGAGGGAGGGGCAGCAATGGAGCCACTGAAGATTTCCTCCCACCGCCGAGACACATGGGAGGTCGTCGAGGTCACGGGCGAGATCGACATCACCACCCGGGACGAGCTGGGCGACCACCTCGACGACGTCTTCGCCGCACACAATCCGGCACGGGTCGTCGTGGACTTCTCAGGGCTGGACTTCTGCGACGCCAGCGGTCTGAGCGTCCTTGTCGCCGCCTCCCACGAGGCCCGGCAGCGCCACGGGCAGCTTCGACTCGTCTGCCCGGAGGGACCGATCAGGCGCCTGCTGCGGATCACCGAGCTGACGACGCTGATTCCCGTCTACGACACCGTCACCCAGGCCGTGTTCCCGTCCAGGAGGGGAGCCGATGATCAGCGAACCGGCCATTGAGCGACTACGTCTGCGGCACCATCCACCACCTCGGCCACCTGGCCGATCACCCGGCGCGAGGAGCGACGCTGCCCGCCGACCGAGCGGCCCGGCACCACCACGCCCGGCGCGTCGAGTCGCCTGAGGAACGGGATCTGCACGCCGGGCATCTCAGCGCCCTGCCTCAGTCGACAGGCCAGGTGTGGACGGGTGCGTTCAGATGCATGTAGTCGATGTACTGCTGCGTCATGCGCCGCAGCGCTTCGTGGTGGCCGACGTGGGACAGGTCGTCGATACGGTGGTACATCTCCCTCTGCCATACAGCGCCGTTGCGCGCGGTGACGCACCGTTGCTCGATGATGCCGAGCAGCGGCTCACGCCAGGCCGCGTCCATTCCCGACTGCTCGAGGCCCCGGTGTGCGAGCGGCAGCAGACGCCTCAGGACGAGTTCGGGCACCGGGACTTCGCCCATACCGGGCCAGTACAGCCGTGCATCGATGCCGTGCCGCGCCGCCGTGTGGAGATTCTCCTCCGCGGCCGAGAACGACATCCGTGACCAGACCGGCCGGTCCTCCTCCACCAGGGCTCGGGTGAGCCCGTAGTAGAAGGCGCCGTTGGAGAGGGTGTCGGCGACCGTCGGGCCCGCGGGGAGAACGCGGTTCTCCACCCGCAGATGGGGTTTGTCGTGCGCGACGGCGTAGACGGGGCGGTTCCAGCGGTAGATCGTGCCGTTGTGCAGGGTGAGCTCGGACAGCTCGGGGATGTCCCCCCGCTCCAGCGTCTCCTTGGGGCTCTGCTCGTCGCAGAGGGGCAGCAGCGCCGGGAAGTAGCGCACGTTCTCCTCGAAAAGGTCGAAGACGCTGGTGATCCACCGCTCTCCGAACCACACCCGGGGCCGCACACCCTGCACCTTGATCTCCTGCGGGCGGGTGTCGGTGGCCTGCTCGAAGAGGGTGATACGGGTTTCGTCCCACAGTTCCTTTCCGAACAGGAACGGCGAGTTGGCGGCCAGCGCCACCTGGACCCCCGCGATGGCCTGCGCCGCGTTCCAGTAGCCGGCGAACTCCTCCGGGGACACCTGGAGGTGGAACTGGGTGCTGGTGCACGCGGCCTCGGGGGTGATGGTGTCCGCGTAGGTCCGCAGCCGGTCCGTACCGTCGATCTCGATCCGCAGATCCTCGCCGCGGGCGGCGAACACCTGCTCGTTCAGCAGCCGGTAGCGCGGGTTCTCGGACAGTGCGGCCTCGCCGACGTCCGCCTGGCTCAGCGTGGGCAGGATGCCGATCATGATCAGGTGGGCGCCGACCGTCGCGGCGCGTTCGTCGGCGTGGTTGAGGGCGCCCCGGATCTCGCCCTCCCACGCGTCGGGCCCGCCGGCCGTCAGACGGCGCGGCGGAATGTTGATCTCCAGATTGAAGCGGCCCAGCTCGGTGGACCAGGCGGGGTCCGCGATCGCCTCGAGCACGTCGCTGTTGCGCATGGCCGGCTCGGCTTCGGCGTCCACCAGGTTGAGTTCGATCTCCAAGCCGACCTGGGGCCGCTCCGCCTCGAACCGTGACTCGCGCAGCATCTGCGCGAACGCGTCGAGGCACTCCTGCATCTTGATCCGGTACTGGCGGCGGTCCTCACGCGTGAACACCAGTGCCGGGACATCCCGTCCCATCGGCCCTCCCGAGTCTCCTCGGCGGACACGTCACTACCCCACCAGAATCCCACCCCCGGGCAGCACTGACGAGGCGGAGCCGTCGTTTACGGGGTCCCTGCGCTTTTGTCATGCGCGCACCAAAAGCGGGCCTGTGGACCACTGGGACGAGGACGGCTGGCGCATTCTGCAGTTCACCGGCGTGTACGAGGAGGGCGGCGCGGCCCGGCCGGTCGCCATGCTCTTCGCGCTCGACGCGACGGCGAGCACGGACACGACGGCTGAGCCTGCCCTCCGGGTCGCCGTCGTCGACGCGGACACCGGCGAAGCGATGGCTGCCGAACTGCTCTCGCCTGCGGTCCGCACCGCCCTGCCGCTCGCCGGCTGAGCGCCCGTTGTTCGCCGGCGCCCGTGCTGGCGCCGGCGAACAGCACCAGACGCATCGGCTCACCACCACGACCATGCCGGGCCGGATCACCGCGATGGCACAGGGACGGATCACCGAACAGCACCGAACAGGGCTCATACGACGAACTCGTCCTACGCAACCGGCCTGTTTCGCCGAACTGCTCACACCACACCAGGACCGCTGACGACGCAGGCGGCGGAACACGGAAGCGGCGGATGATCAACCGCGCGGCTGCGCTCAGGGGCGCCCGTCGACGCGCGCGGATGCTTCACCGAACACCCATGGCGTTGTTTCGGCGATGAAATCCGCCGGGAAGCCGCGCCGGAAGCCGGTGGCCGCATCCAGGCGCCGAACCGCATCCTCCGGCAGATCCACGTCGAGGGCGGCGAGGTTGTCCTTGAGCTGTTCGGCGTTGCGGACCCCGATGATGGGGTGCACCGCGGCCGAGCGTGCCCGCGTCCACGCGATCGCGGCCTGGGAGGCCGTGATGCCCAGCTCGTCGGCGATCTCCTGTACGGCCCGCGCGACGGCGTGTTCGCGCTCGCCGAGCGCGTCGGCGGCGAAGCGGGTGTCCGTCCCGGCGCCGCCCGGCCGCGTGTACTTGCCGGACAGCACTCCTCCGGCCAGCGGACTCCAGGCGGCGACCGTCATCCCGTACGCCTCGGCCATGGGCAGCAGCTCACGCTCGATGTCGCGGTTGAGCAGGCTGTACGGGACCTGAAGCCCGGCGAAGGAAGTCCAGCCGCGCCATTCAGCGAGGGTGTTGGCGCGCGAGACCACCCAGGCGGGCGCGTCGGAGATGCCTGTGTAGAGGATCTTGCCGGCGCGGACGGCGTCGTCGAGTGCCCGCATGGTCTCCTCGATCGGCGTGTGGCGATCCCACAGATGGACCCAGTACACGTCGATGTGGTCGGTGCGCAGCCTCCGGAGGCTGGTCTCCAGGGACAGGGTGAGGTTCTTGCGGTGGTTTCCTGCGGCGTTGGGGTCGCTTCCGTCCCGGGAGATGGTGTATTTGGTGGCAACGACGAAGCGGTCTCGGCGGCCCTCGATGAGTTCACCGAGGATCGTCTCGCTCTCACCGCCACGGTAGTTGACCGCGGTGTCGACGACATTGCCTCCCGCGTCGGCGTACAGGTCAAGCATGCGGCGGCACTCCTCAGGCGGGGCGCCGGCGCCACCCTGTTCACCGAACGTCATCGCACCCAGAAATAACTCGGAGACGCGGAGCCCGGTCCTGCCGAAGAGTCGGTAGCGCACAGCTGTGTTCTCCCTCACGGATGGTCAGGCCACTGCCGGTGAGCAGTCGGCCTGGTCGCCGACGCGGCCGGGCCATTCAACTCGACGGCGAAGCTCTCGCGCCAGGAGTCCCGCCAAGGCCGTCGCCCATCGCCGATCGCCAGCCGTCGGCCGCCGGCCGTCGGCCGCTGGGAGCGAGTACCGCGGACATCGCCCGCAGGATCCGGCATCCCGCGGCTCCCGGCTCAAGCGGCGGCACCGCTTGAATGATCAAAATGGCGAGGGGTTAGCATATGAGCGCCGCCTAGCTCGAAAGATAAACTTGTGACTGTCATCGAGGACTCGTTCACCAACTGGAAGAACCGCGAGGAGATCGCGGAGTCGATGATCCCGATCATCGGGAAGCTGCACCGGGAGCGGGACGTCACGGTCCTGCTTCACAGCCGCTCCTTGGTGAACAAGTCGGTCGTCAGCATCCTCAAGACCCACCGATTCGCACGTCAGATCGCCGGCGAGGAACTCTCCGTCACCGACACGCTGCCGTTCCTGCAGGCTCTCACCACGCTCGATCTCGGCCCGTCCCAGATCGACATCGGCATGCTCGCCGCGACGTACAAGACCGACGACCGCGGTCTGTCGGTGGAGGAGTTCACCGCCGAGGCCGTCGCCGGCGCCACGGGCGCCAACAAGATCGAGCGCCGTGAGCCGCGCGACGTCGTGCTCTACGGCTTCGGCCGCATCGGCCGCCTCGTCGCCCGCCTGCTCATCGAGAAGGCCGGCTCCGGCAACGGTCTGCGGCTGCGCGCCATCGTCGTCCGCGGGGGCGGCGACCAGGACATCGTGAAGCGGGCCTCGCTGCTGCGCCGTGACTCCATCCACGGCCAGTTCCAGGGCACGATCACCGTCGACGAGGCGGACAGCACGATCATCGCCAACGGCAACGCCATCAAGGTGATCTACGCCAACGACCCGACGGAGGTCGACTACACGGCGTACGGCATCAAGAACGCCATCCTCATCGACAACACCGGCAAGTGGCGCGACCGCGAGGGCCTGTCGAACCACCTCCGCCCCGGCATCGACAAGGTCGTCCTCACCGCGCCGGGCAAGGGCGACGTCCCCAACATCGTGCACGGCGTCAACCACGACACGATCAAGCCGGACGAGCAGATCCTGTCCTGCGCGTCCTGCACCACGAACGCGATCGTCCCGCCGCTGAAGGCGATGGCGGACGAGTACGGCGTACTGCGCGGCCACGTGGAGACCGTCCACTCGTTCACCAACGACCAGAATCTCCTGGACAACTACCACAAGGCGGACCGCCGCGGCCGCTCCGCGCCGCTCAACATGGTCATCACCGAGACCGGTGCCGCCTCCGCCGTGGCCAAGGCGCTGCCCGACCTCAAGGCGAAGATCACCGGCAGCTCCATCCGCGTCCCCGTGCCGGACGTCTCGATCGCGATCCTCAACCTGCAGCTCGCGCGCGGGACCACCCGCGAGGAGGTTCTCGACCACCTCCGCAACGTGTCGCTGACCTCACCGCTCAAGCGCCAGATCGACTTCATCACCGCCCCTGACGCCGTCTCGAGCGACTTCATCGGCTCGCGCCACGCCTCGATCATCGACGCCGGCGCCACCAAGGTCGAGGGCGACAACGCCATCCTGTACCTCTGGTACGACAACGAGTTCGGCTACTCCTGCCAGGTCATCCGCGTCGTCCAGCACGTCTCCGGGGTGGAGTACCCGACCTACCCGGCCCCGGCGGTCTGATCTCAGCGGAGTATCTCCGCCCCGGCGTCCCGGCAGGCGGGGCGGCGGTGGGGGGCAACCGGGTCCGGTCGGCATCCGGTTCCTCTCCCACCGCGCCCGTGCCCTGCCTGCCGGCCGCCGGGCAGCCCGGTGCCCAGCCGGAGAACTTTCTGGCCCGCCGTGAACGGGCACGTTAGCGTGACCCCCGATCCAAGCCTCCAGGAACGGCTGGACATCGAGGAGTCGTCGATGCCTGAAGCAAGGCGGTTGCGCGCTGAGCGTCTGTCGTCGTACGAGACGGTGGGCACACGCCTCTCCCTGCTCAGCGACCACCGTCTCGCAGATGCGGTGGCCGCCGCGCCCGCCCTTGGCTCCGGCATCGGCGGCAGGTCCGCGGAGCTTGATGTCGACGGCATCCGCGTCTTCGTGAAGCGCGTTCCGCTGACGGACATCGAGTTGCAGTCCAAAAACATCCGGTCGACTGCCAATCTCTTCGACCTGCCGATGTTCTACCAGTACGGGGTGGGATCGGCTGGGTTCGGGGCCTGGCGTGAGTTGGCCGTGCACATCATGACCACCGCGTGGGTGCTCGACAACGAGTACGCGGATTTCCCGCTGCTGTATCACTGGCGGATCCTGCCGGACAGTCCTCCCACGGACTTCGCCGACGCGTTCGGGGGAATTGAGGGGGCCGTCGCGCATTGGGAAGGTTCGGCTGCCGTGCGACGCCGGCTGGAGGCCATCGGCCGCTCATCCGCCAGCTTGGTGCTCTTCCTGGAACACGTGCCGCAGTCCCTCGCCGCGTGGCTGGACGACGTCCGCGATTCCGGCTACGCGGAGCCAGGGGCCGACTCGCCCTATGTGTGGATCGAGGACGCTTTGAACCGCGGGACGGAGTTCATGAGTTCTCATGGACTGGTCCACTTCGACGCGCACTTCGCCAATCTGCTGACCGACGGCCGGCAGCTGTACTTCGCGGACTTCGGCCTCGCTCTGAGCTCAGAATTCGCACTCTCCGCGGAAGAAGCGGCGTTCCTGGCAGGCCACTTGGCCTACGACCGCTGCTATGCAGGCAGCCATCTGCTCCGCTACCACCTGCTTCATGACGTGCGCGGTGACATCGACCACGACACGTTCTTGCGGGAATGGATCGCGGGCCGCCGCCCCGATGGCGTCCCGCCCGAGATCAGAGCGATCATCGACCGGTACGCCCGCCCAGCAGTCGTCATGGGCGACTTCCACCGCCGGCTGCTCACGCAGAGCAAACGGGTTCAGTTTCCTACCGCCGATATCCAGCAGGCGCTGAGCGGCACGTCGCCTTCGTCGTCGTTTTCTCCTGCGTCGTTTTCTCCTGCGTCGTTTTCGCCTTCGTCGTCTTCCGGCACCAACTCCTCGAGGGCCAGCAGCACATCGACGGAGATCGAGTGACCCAGGCCGGGCGACGTCGCCGACGTCATCGCCTAAACTGTCGGCCCGGAGCGGGAACAGGGCCGCCGCACCAAGCATGGTGTTGCGGGCGTCCGGGTCGGTCACCTCCCGGAAATCACGCGTTACGTCTCGAGGCACCCCTGCTTTCGCCAAGCCCGGTCACAGGAGAATCGTTGCACCACGATGAGCGCGCAGACCGCCCCGGAAGCCACGGCGAGCACCAGATCCAGCGGGAGTTGGGCACCTTCGCCCGCGCCGACCGGTTCTACGAGGAGCAGGTTCTCGACCGGCTCAACTCGCGGATGCGTGAGTTCGTGGCGCGGCAGGAGATGTTCTTCCTCGCCACGTCGGACGCCCACGGCGAATGCGACAGCACGTTCCGCGCCGGGCCGCAGGGCTTCCTCCAGGTGCTCGGCGAACGCTTGCTCGCCTACCCCGAGTACCGTGGCAACGGCGTCATGGCGAGCCTCGGCAACATCCGCGAGAACCCCCACGTCGGCATCCTGATGATCGACTTCCTCCGCGATCGGATAGGCCTGCACGTCAACGGCACCGCCCGCCTCGTCTCCGACGACGACATGCGCACCGCGTACCCGGACCTCCCGCGCGATCCGGTACCGGGGCGGCGCCCGCAGGTGTGGGTCGAGATCGAGGTCGAGGAAGCCTATATCCACTGCTCCAAGCACATACCGCGGATGGCCAAACTGCCGACCGCAGGTGGCAGGGCCTGGGGAACCGACGACGTGAGGCGCAAGGGCGGCGACTACTTCGGGGCCGCGGCCGAAGCGGGGCGGGCCGGTTCAGACACGAGGGGACACGTGACGCGTCGGTAGCGGCCGGAGGCCGGTGTGCGCTGGGTCCCCTGATCATGCTGCACACGGCTGGGTCCCTGCTGGGCCGGATACCGCTCCGTGCGCCGGGAGGTCGACAGCGGTCTCGCGGTTCGCGCGGCCGCTTTCGCGGGCCGGCAAATGCCCAGCGCTGCCGCGGCAGTTCTCATACACGGGTCAGCGGTCGACGCGGGTCGGGCGACGCTCTCGCCGCGGCGAGGCGGGCGGGCACGCGGGCAGGCACCGGTAAAGCGGTTGCCCGCGGGCGGACTTCTGACGATCATCACCGATGGCTGGTGAACATTTTCTTCTGCGGGGGTCTGCGGTGACGACGGTGACGACGGCTGACGGCTTCGATCCTGCTCGCCTGGAGGAGGTCGTCTCAGGTCTCGCGGAGAGGAAGGGGTTCTCCGGTACGGTCCGTGTCACGCGGCACGGGGAGCCGGTGTTCTCCCGCGCGCTCGGGATGGCGTCACGGCGGTGGTCCATACCGAACACCTGCGACACACGCTTCCGGGTGGCGTCGGTGTCCAAGATGTTCACAGCGGTCGCCGTCCTGCAGCTCGTCGAGCACGAGCACGTCCGCCTGGACGACGCCTTGGTGGGCTTCGTGAAAGACCATATGCCGCAGCTCGATTCGCGCGTGACGATCCATCACGCCCTCACGATGACGTCGGGCATCGGCGACTGGTTCGAGGAGGGCAGCGACGACTGGGAGGCCGAATGGGCCGCCCTGACCTCCTCCCACCCGCTGTACCTGCTGCGGAGCAACAAGGACTACCTGCCGCTGTTCGCCGGCAAGAAGCCCCACTTCCCTCCCGGGGAGCGCCATCTGTACAACGGCGCCGGCTACATCCTGCTGGGCCTGCTCATCGAGTCGGTGACCGGCCGCTCCTTCGAGGAGGTCATCGCCGACGACGTCTTCGCCCGTGCCGGGATGAGCGGGGCAGGATTCCCGGCCCTGGACGACCTGGGTCCTGACACCGCCGAGGGATACCTCAGCACCGCCGACAGCCCCACCCCGTACCGAACGAATCACTACGCGACCACCCCCGGTGCCGCCGCCGACGGAGGGGCCACCTGTACCGCCGCCGATCTCACGGCCTTCGCCCACGCACTGCGCTACGGGCGGCTGCTGAACGAGGAGACCACGCGCCTGGCGCTGACCCCGCAGGTCGATGAGCGCGCGGAGAAGGTCCGCGGCTACCGGTGGATGTACGGCTTCGGCCTCACCCACATCCTCGACGACGAAGGAACCATCGTCCGATGGGGCCACACGGGCGAGGAGGACGGAGTCAGTGCCCGCCTCTACCACTACCCGCAGCAGGACCTTGACGTCGCCGTCCTCGGCAACATCAGCTGGTGTGCCGGCGACATGGGGTGGGCCATCCACGACGCCCTCGTCGGCAACTGAGACGGCCGCGCGCCGCGACGGCAGGTGAGCGGCTGCCAGGTTGGCGTACAGCAGGGAAGCGCCGGACTGCCGTGCAGGACGGCCACGGCGCCGAGAAGGCCCCGGCGAACATGGCGGGCGTCGAGAGGGTGCGGCGGCAGCTCTTGCCGCCGTGACCCCCGGCGGCCTTGCTGTCGGAGGCCATGCCAATGATGGTCAGGGTCAGGACGGTGGTGGTCAGGTCCGGGATCGGCCAGGGCGCGGGCGCGGCGTTCTGGACTCCCATGGCGACGCCGAGCAGGGCGATCAGCGCGTACCGTTCGGCGTCCCCGTACGGGGTGGCGGCGAACTGGCTATCGGTCGTAGGCCAGGCGCGCCATGCGAGGCACGGGGCCGAAGGCGCCGGCGTAGAAGTCGGTGAACGCCTTGGTGATCTCCACCTTGGTGTTTGCCGACGGATGACCTCCAGAGCCCGCGCGAGCTGCTCTACGCGCCGACGATGTCCGGAGCGAAGCCGCGCACCGGCTCGAACATCTGGGGAAGCGGCGCTGTCCCACCCAGGCATGGGGGCCGCGCGCATAGCCTGCCGCGGAACTATGTTGTCCCGCCACATGTGCGCCTGACCTGCACGTTTCTACGGTGTCCGGACACGTACCCGTCCCCACCCCATACGAGGAAGTGGCGCACATGGCCTCCGCAACCACCGCTCCACCACCCCCAGGCAACCTCAAGCGCATCGTCGCCGCAAGCCTCATCGGCACCACCATCGAGTGGTACGACTTCTTCCTCTACGGCTCCGCCGCCGCGCTCGTCTTCAACAAGCTCTTCTTCCCCGACTCCGACCCGCTCGTGGGAACGCTGCTCTCCTTCCTGACCTATGCCGTCGGCTTCGCCGCCCGGCCGCTGGGAGCGCTGGTCTTCGGGCACTACGGGGACCGGCTCGGGCGCAAGAAGCTGCTCGTGCTGAGTCTGCTGCTGATGGGTGGGGCCACCTTTGCGATCGGCTTGTTGCCCACCCATGCGACCGTGGGAACCGCTGCACCGGTGCTGCTGACGGTGCTGCGGCTGGTGCAGGGCTTCGCGCTCGGCGGCGAGTGGGGCGGTGCCGTACTGCTGGTGTCCGAGCACGGCGATGCCAGGCGCCGTGGGTTCTGGGCGTCGTGGCCCCAGACCGGCGCCCCGGCCGGCCAGCTGCTGGCCACCGGTGTGCTGTCGCTGCTGACCGCAGTGCTGTCCGATGCCGCGTTCACTTCATGGGGTTGGCGCATCCCGTTCCTGCTGTCCGGTGTGCTGGTGATCGTCGGTCTGTGGATTCGTCTCTCTGTCGATGAATCTCCCGTTTTCAAGGCGGCACTTGCTCAGGCCGAAGCGCGCAAGGGGGCGAACACCGCCGACGTGGAGAAGCTGCCGCTGATCGCCGTGTTGCGCCACCACTGGCGGGACGTCCTGGTCGCCATGGGCGCACGCATGGCGGAGAACATCAGCTACTACGTCATCACCGCCTTCATCCTCGTGTACGCCACGACCTCGGCCGGCGTCTCCCAGCAGACCGCGCTCAACGCCGTACTCATCGGATCTGCCCTGCACTTCGCGGTGATCCCGCTCTGGGGCGCCCTGTCGGACCGCGTCGGCCGCAGGCCCGTCTATCTGCTGGGCGCGGCAGGAATCGGCCTCTGGATGTTCCCGTTCTTCGCGCTGATCGACACCGGCAGCTTCATGAACCTCCTTCTCGCGGTGACCGTCGGGCTGGTCCTGCACGGCGCGATGTACGCCCCGCAGGCTGCCTTCTTCTCCGAGATGTTCGCAACGCGGATGCGCTACTCGGGCGCCTCTATCGGCGCGCAGTTCGCGTCCGTTGCCGCAGGCGCGCCTGCGCCGCTCATCGCTACCGCGCTGCTCGAGGAAACCGGCGGCTCCACGCTCATCGCCCTCTATGTGATCGCGGCAGCGGTGGTGACGCTGATCGCGGTCGGCGCGGCGAAGGAGACCAGGCTCCGTGACCTGGCGCAGGTAGAGCCCGATGGCGGTCAGGAGGCCCCCGTGACGTCGCCTGCCGACGCCCGGACCGCATAAGGCTCGGCGCTTCCGTTCAACCCCCGCACGCCCCGGCGCGTGCGGGGGTCACGCTATGACGGCGCTCGACAACCGGTGCAGTTTCAGAGCCAGTTGGATCTCAAGAGCACGGGCCGGGTTCTGCCATTCCGGACCCAGCAGCCGGGCGATGCGCTCCAGGCGCTGCGCCACGGTGTTCACATGGACGTGCAGCTCGTCCTTCGTGCGCGCCGGGCTCATGCCGGAGGCGAAGTACGCGTCCAGGGTGCGGAGCAGATCGGTGCCACGCCGTGCGTCGTAGGCGACGACCTCGCCGATGGTGCGGTCGACGAAGCCGGCGATGTCCCGGGTGTCGGAGAGCAGCAGGCCCAGGAATCCGAAGTCCTCGGCGGCGGCACCTTCGCCGGATCTGCCGAGCAGGCGCAGCGCGTCGAGACAGCGCTGCGCCTCCCCATACGCGGCCACGACCGTGTCCGGCTGCGCGGCGAGGTCCTCGACGGGGGCGGAGGCACCGACGGTGACCGCCTCATGGACGGCAGTGCCGAGGTGTTTCGCGGTGCGGCGGGCCAGTTCGGCCGCGGTGCCGCCTTCCTGGAGCGGCAGGAGAAGGACGGTGCCGCCGTCGCGGGCGGCGGCCAGTCCGTGTCGCGTCGCCGCGAGGTGGGAGGCGGCGGCCCACAGCCGCCGGCGCCCCGCGGCTCCCTCCTCGGCGTCTGCGGCCGGTGCCTCCAGGCGGGCGGCGAGGACCACATGCGTTGCGTCGAGGTCGGCGCGCAGCCGGACTGCACGCTCACGCAGCACGCGCGGATCCCGGTCCCGGGCGTCGAGGAGGTCGTCGAGGAGTTCTCCGCGGACGCGCTGTTCGGCTTCGGATGCCGAGCGGCGGGCAAGCATGAGGAGTGATGTGACCATGGCCGCCCGTTCCAGGGTGCGCTGGTCCACGGGGTCGAGCCCTGGGTGGCCACGCAGCACCAGCGCACCCAGGAGTTCATCGCCGGCGGCGACAGCAGCGATCCAGTCACCATCGTGGCGTACGGCATGGCCTTCGGCTCGGGATGTCTCCAGGGCCTCGGCCGGAGCGGTGCCCGCGTCGGCGAATTCCACGGAGCCGTCCAGGACTTGGGAGACGGCCGCGGCCACGTCGTGCACTCCTCCGCCCCGCAGCACCAGTTCGGCGAGCCGGTCATGGACATCAGAGGCGCGCTCGATCACACCGCTGCGGTCACGGATGATCTCGTTGGCCCGCTCGAGGCGTCCCAGCGCCTCCCGTGTCTCCGTCAGCAGGTTCGCCGTGTCGATGGCTGCGGCGGCGAGGGCCGCGAACGAGCCGAGCAGGGCGATCTGTTCCCGTTCGAAGACGCGGGCACGGCGGTCCGCGGCGAACAGTACTCCGATGACGTGCGCTCCCAGCATGAGCGGTACGCCGAGGATGGCCACGAGGCCTTCCTCTCGCACTCCGGCGTCGATGGCCCGCGTGTGCTGGAAGCGCTCGTCCTTGAAGTAGTCGTCGGTGACATACGGACGGGCGGTCTGGGCGACGAGGCCGCCGAGCCCCTCCCCCATGCCCAGCCGCAGCTGCTGGAAGCGGGCCGCGACGGAGCCTTCGGTGACCCTCATGTACGTGTCGCCCCTGGCCGGGTCGTTCAGGCTGAGGTAGGCGACGTCCGTGCCCAGCAGGGAACGGGCTCGGTGCACGATGGCCTGCAGGACGGCGTCGAGATCACGCAGGCCTGCAAGGTCATGCGCTGTTTCGAAGAGCGCGGACAGCTCGGCCTCGCGGCGCCGCCGCCCCTCTATCTCCGAACGCACGCGCAGAGCGAGCAGCTTGGCCTGCTCCAGGGCGGCGATGCGCTCGGGCGGCTGCCCGTCGGCGCGGGCGAGCAGCACCGGCTGCTCGTACGCATCGGCGGACGCCCCTCGGGCGAGGAGCTCCAGGAAGGGTGCCTCCGCGCCGGCCGTGGCGCCTTCGGCGGAGTGCAGTTGATCGCGAGACATGTTCACAAGGATTACCTGCCGGACGGCCGGGCCCGCCAGCCCTGTGGATAACCCGGCGGGCGTTCGGGTGTTCGAGCGCTGACCGGGTCGGTCTTGGACGAGTCGGTCCCGACCGGGGCAGTCCTGGACGAGTCGATCCGGGCCCAATCGGTCCGCAGGACACCTGCCGGCTGTGTCGGCCGAGCTGTGGCCACGTGACAGTCCCCTGGCTAGCGGCGGACAGTGCCGGCCAGCAGGGTCCTGTGTCAGTGGGCCGTCCAGCCACCGTCCATCACCAGCGACGCGCCTGTGACGAAAGACGCCTGTGGGCTGCACAGATAGGCGACGGCCTCGGCGACCTCGGCGGGTTCGATGAGCCGCTTGACGGCGCTGTCCTGCAGCAGGACCTCCGCCAGCACGCGCTCCTGCGGGATGCCGTGCGCGGCGGCCTGGTCAGCGAGCTGCTTTTCCACCAGTGGGGTACGCACATAGCCGGGGTTCACACAGTTCGAGGTGACACCATGTGGTGCGCCTTCGAGGGCGGCTGTCTTGGAGAGTCCTTCGAGACCGTGTTTGGCCGCCACATACGCGGCCTTGAAGGCCGAGGCACGCAGCCCGTGGACGGAGGAGATGTTGACGATCCGGCCCCATCCTTGGCCGTACATGTGGGGCAGCGCCCCGCGGATGAGGCGGAACGGTGCCTCCAGCATCACTGTCAGCACCGTGTGGAAGACGTCGGGCGGAAACTCCTCGATCGGCCGGACGAGCTGGATGCCGGCGTTGTTGACGAGGATGTCGGTGCCCTCTGCCACCTGCTCCGCGGCATCCAGATCGGTGAGATCGAGGACCCGCGACTCGATGCTGCCGGGCAGCTCGCCGGCCTGGGCGACGAGCTCCGACAGGCCGGCGTCGTCGCGGTCCACGGCCCTCACCTTCGCCCCGGCGGCGGCCAGCCGCAGTGCACAGGCACGGCCGATGCCGCCCGCGGCACCGGTGACGAGTGCGGTGCGGCCGCCGAGGTCGAGGGGCTGGGCTCCGAGGGCCTGAGCAGGGCTGCCGTGGGTGTGAGGCGCGGTCATACCCCGACCCTAAGCAGGACCCCCACATCAACCGATGTGGCGCAGCCACATACTTCCCCCCTAGCTCATAGGGTCGAACCATGTGGGTTCATCAGCCAGCGCCTGCTTGATGCGCCGCATCCCGAACTCGTTCAGCTCCGGCAGCGCATCGACCGAGAACCAGCCCACTTCCAGCGACTCGTCGTCGTTCACCCGTGCCTCGCCGCCCACAGCCCGGCAGCGGAACGTGATGTCCATGTACTGGCACGTGTCGCCGTTGGCATAGGTGACCGGCTCCAGGGCCTGGACGAGGACGACGCGCTCGGCGACGCACCGTACCGCCGTCTCCTCGTACACCTCGCGCACGGCGCATGCCGCAGGCTGCTCCCCCGGGTCCGGAATGCCGCCGATCACCGACCACTTGCGGGTGTCGGAGCGTCGCCCGAGGAGCACTCTCTCCTCGTCGTCCAGGACGATGGCGGTGACGCCTGGGAGCCACAGCAGCTGCTGGCCGGCAGTGGCCCGGATCGTACGGATGAAGTCAGGAGTAGCCATGCGCCGACCCTAGACCCTGTCGGCCTGGCGGCCCGCCGGCACCTGTTCGCGGGAACGGATCACCGCGACGGCCTCGCCGCGACGCTTTCGCACCGCCCCGGCCCAGCCGAGCGCTCCGGCCGCGAGCAGTACCAGAAGGGCCTCGGGGAGTACGCCCAGTCGCGTCGCCGGCGTCTGCGAGGAACGCAGTGGCACCTTCTCGACGAGCGAGTCCGCGGTGAACATCGCCGTCTTCTGGACGATCCGCCCGTCCGGCATGATCACCGCGCTGACGCCGCTGGTCACCGGCACCGTGACGGTCCGGCTGTGTTCCACGGCGCGGATCCGGGACATCGCGAGCTGCTGGTAGGTCATCTCGCTGCGGTCGAAGGTGGCGTTGTTGCTGGGCACCGAGATCATCTGGGCGCCGTGCGTCACCGTGTCGCGCACGGCCCAGTCGAATGCGGCCTCATAGCAGGTGGCAAGGCCCACCTTGGTGCCCGCCATGGTGAACACGCCCGGCTTGGTGCCCCGGCTGAAGTCCTGCCGCACCATGTCGACGTCGCTGCTGAAGACGCGGATGAACGAGCGCAGCGGTATGTACTCGCCGAAGGGCTGGATCTGCCGCTTGTCGTAGGTGTCGGTGGGGCCCTTCTCCGGGTCCCACAGGATCTGCTCGTTGTAGAGCTTGCCGTTGTCGGCCTGGACGACGCCGCCGACCGAGATGGGCACGCCGATCGCCTTGACCGCCCCGTCGATCACGGCGCGCGCGTCGGGGTTGCGGAAGGGATCGATGTCTGAGGAGTTCTCCGGCCACAGCACGAAGTCGGGCTGTGCGACCTTGCCCGCCCTGACCCGCTCGGCCAGCCGCTCGGTCTCGCGCGCGTGGTAGTCGAGCACGGCGCGGCGCTGGGAGTTGAAGTCGAGCCCCGCGCGGGGCACGTTGCCCTGGATCACGGCCACGGTCGCGTAACCGTCCTCGGCGGCGTCGCTGACGAGCGGACTCGCGGCGAAGGCACCGGCGACCGGTACGGCCACGGTGAGCACGGCCGCCGCCGCAGCGCCACGGCGCACAGTCCCGGCACGTCGGGCCCCGGCCAGCTGACGGACGATCTCGTACAGGCCGAAGCCGCACAGGACGACCGCGAAGCCGAGCACCGGGGTGCCGCCCAGCGCAGCGAGAGGCAGGAAGATCCCGTCCGCCTGCCCGAAGGCGATCTTCCCCCAGGGGAAGCCGCCGAACGGCGCACGCGCGCGTGCCGCCTCACCGGCGATCCACACAGCGGCCGCCCACACCGGCCAGACGGGCAGCCGCGACACCACTGCGATACCGGCGCCCACCAGTGCGACGAAGACTGCCTCGACGGCGACCAGCGCCAGCCACGGCCCGGGGCCGACCTCCACACCCGTCCATACGAGCAGGGGAAGCAGGAAGCCCAGTCCGAAGAGGTAGCCGAGCCCGAGTCCCGCTTTCCAGGTGCGGCCCCGCAGACACCAGCCGAACACGGCGAAGGCAGGCAGGGCCAGCCACCACAGCGTCCGGGGCGGAAAGCTGACGTAGAGCAGCACTCCGGAGAGCGCCGCCGCGGCGGCCGGGACGAGCCTGCGCGCGATGCGCGCCGCACGGGGGGTGTGTTCTGCTCGCGGTTCGAGCTGGTCCTGCTCGTCCACGGAGCTGGCGGTGACGGTCACGCGGGCGAGTCTACGGCGCGTAACCTCGCCCCCCGCAATGCGGGCGTACCGGCCGTCACGGACCGCCGCCTGCGCGATTAGTGCATCGTTCCTGCGCAACCTGTCCACAAAGCGGTGGCCCAGCCGTTACCGTGTGCGCGAGTCCCCGGCGCGTGGCCGAATCCGGCCCCGGCAGCCGGGGCCCGTCACAGGTCGGGGGGCGACGGGTGGGTGCTACGGGGATGGCGGCCGCAGGCGGTCCGCCCGGTGTGCGCGAACGCGGCAATGTCTCGGACGCGGTCGGTGTCGTCCTGGTGTCGGCGTGCGCGGTGTGGTCCCTGGTCACCGCGGCCGGCCGCCAGGGCAGGCCCGAAGGCGTGCTTCTCGCCGTACTGGCCGTGGCCGCCGGCTATGCGTGCGGACGGATCACGGGGACGCTCCTTCCGGTCGCGGCGCCAGGCGCCTCTGCTGTCGCGGGCCTGGTGATCGCGGCGACGGCTCCTCCGGCGGCCCCGGGCCCGGATCTCGCATCGCCGCTCGGCGACGCCGGGGCCACCGCCGCGCTGCTCGCACTGTCCACCGGGGCTGCGTGTACAGCGGCCTGGGCCGCTGAGCAGCCTCCGCTGCGGCTGGCTCTACGGTCGCTCGCCGCCGGGATCGTGGTGGCTGCCGCGGCGCTGGAGTCGACGGCCGGGGTCGTGGCATGCGCCAGTGTGCTGCTGTACTCGCTCGCTGCCGACCGGATGCGGCGCAGGGGCCTGGGTCTCGCAGGTCTCGGGGCCGCCCCGGTCGTGGTGGCGGGCCTGGCCTTGGCTGTCACGAAGGATGTCCTGCCGGACGGGCTGACGGCCTCCCTCGAGGGCCAGCTCACCCAGCACCGGGTCCTTCTGTGGCGGGACGCGCTCGACCTGGCCGGCCAGGAGCCTTTCCTGGGTGTGGGTCCCGGCCGGTTCGGCGAGCTCAGCCCCACGGTCGCCCAGACACTGGCCACGGACGGCAGGCCGCATTCAGCGCCGCTGCAGGCGGCGGCCGAACAGGGACTGGTGGGGGTGGGTCTGCTGGCCGCGGTGTTCTGCTGGATCCTGTACGCCCTGTGGCGGTCGCCGCGTGCCACGCCGGTCGCCCTCACGGCGGGTGCCGCTCTGACGGCCCTGGCCCTCATGGCGCTGGTCGGCAACGTACTGAGCTTCACGACGGTGACGGTGGGCGGAGGGCTGCTCGCGGGGCTCGCGACGTCCCGGGCATGGGGCGATGAGTTCGCGCACGACTTCGCCGACGCGCAGGAACGTTCCGGAGGCGAGGGATGTACGGAGGGGCGCTGAGGCTGCTCAGAGCGTGGGGGTCGCTGAGGCCGGTCAGAGCGTGGGACCGGAGGCGGTCGGGCGCAGCCGGGCACGGATGGCCCGCACCGCCGCCTCCGCGTTGTCCACGGTGATCGTGAAGGTGTGACCGTCGCCCAGCCTGAGCACCACGGCCTCGCCGCGCCGCACGATGACCCCGGTGCCCTTCTCCGGGCGCCAGCGATACCCCCAGCCGCCCCAGTGCCTGGGGGTCACCCTGGGGACGAAGTCGACCCGTACCACGTCGGCAAGCGGAATACGGCGGCGGGGGACGCCGATGTGACCGCACCGCACCTCGAGGTAGTCCTTGTCGACCTTCACGGCTACATGGACGAATGCGAGCGTGCCGAAGAGCACGAGGAGTCCCACGGCGATGCAGCCCACGACGGACATGACGAGGGCGGTGACACCCGACGCCCACGGGGACTCGACGGCCAGCTGGATGCCCAGTGCCAGGCAGGCGAAGCCCGCCGTCGCGAGAAGCCACTGTGCTCGATTGGTCGCGCGGCCGGTCCAGATCTCGGGCGGGGGGCCGGCGCTGCCCCGCTGGCCGTGGGGGTGGTCCCTCATGGCATGAGACTACTCATGTTCCTCAAGGAAGGCACAGGGCTGCGGAGCGTGACTGTCGCCGGTTTCCGTCAGGGGGCGGGGCTGACGGCCGCGAGCAGCCGGCCCTCGGCGTACGTCAGGGCGGTCGCCGGCAGTGCAGCCTCACGGCCGCTGAGCAACACGGTCAGGCCGCCACTCGCGGTCGACGACGGGGCAGGACGCTCATCGATCCTGCGCAGCGCCTGGGCGGCGACGGCGTCTGCGGAGCCGTGCAGGACGAGCGGCGGCAGGTCCGGCTGCTGGAGGGCCTCACGGATGAGATCCTCGAGGAGTTCGTAATGGGTGCAGCCCAGGACGACGGCCCTTACATCCGTCGGGGTGAGCGCCGCGGCGGCGGCGATCGCCTTCTCGATCGCGGCCTCGTCGGCCTGCTCCACCGCATCGGCGAGGCCGGGGCACGGCACCTCCGCCACCTCCACTCCGGAGGTGAAGTCGTTGATCAGGCCCCGCTGATAGGGGCTTCCCGTGGTGGCGGGCGTCGCCCAGATGGCGATGGGGCCGCCACCAGCGGCCGCCGGCTTGATCGCCGGAACGGTTCCGATGACGGGCAGGCCCGGCTCCAGACGTGCGCGAAGCACGGGCAGGGCGTGCACGGAAGCGGTGTTGCAGGCCACGATCAGCGCATCCGGCCCGTGTGCGGCGGCCGCCTCCGCGGCGGCCACGGCGCGGTCCGCGACGTCATCGGGGGTGCGCGGTCCCCAGGGCATTCCGTCGGGGTCCGTGGACAGCACGAGGTCCGCGTCGGGGCGCAGACGGCGTACCGCCGCAGCCGCCGCGAGCAGTCCGAGTCCCGAGTCCACAAGCGCGATCTTCACCCGGTCACCTTAGACGATCGGGTCCCGGTCCCCGGTGTGGTGGGGCAGACTGCGGCGGGTGAGCGCCGTTGTCTGGACCGCCGTCGGATCACTGGCCGCCTGGCTGTGGCTACTGCTGGGCCACGGCTTCTTCTGGCGTACGAACGTGTCGCTGCCGCCGCGTGAGGATCCACGGGACTGGCCTGCCGTGGGCATCGTCGTACCCGCGCGGGACGAGGCCGCCGTACTGCCCGAGAGTCTGCCGTCGCTGTTGGCCCAGGACTATCCGGGGCGAGCGGAGGTGTTCCTCGTCGACGACGGCAGCTCGGACGGCACGGGAGAACTGGCGCGCGCCCTGGCCGATCGGCACGGCGGGCTGCCGCTCACCGTCTCGTCGCCCGGCGAGCCGCCCGCGGGCTGGACGGGCAAACTCTGGGCCGTGCGGCACGGCATCGGACTGGCACGCGCGCGTGCACCTGAGTACCTGCTGCTCACCGACGCCGACATCGCGCATCGGCCGGACAGTCTGCGGGAGCTGGTGGCCGCTGCGCGCACGGGCGGATTCGATCTGGTCTCCCTGATGGCCCGGCTGCGCGCGCAGAGCCTGTGGGAGCGTCTCGTGGTTCCGGCTTTCGTGTACTTCTTCGCCCAGCTCTATCCGTTCCGCCGGATCGGTAAGAGGGGTTCCCGGACTGCGGCCGCGGCCGGCGGATGTGTGCTGCTGCGCCTCGACGCCGCCGCACGGGCCCAGGTGCCGGACTCCATCCGGCACGCCGTCATCGACGACGTCTCGCTCGCCAAGGCGGTCAAACGCAGTGGCGGCCACATCTGGCTCGGTCTTGCCGACCGCGTGGACAGCGTGCGCCCGTACCCGCGCCTTGCCGACCTCTGGCGGATGATCTCGCGCAGCGCCTATGCGCAGCTGCGGCACAATCCGTTGCTGCTGCTCGGGACCGTAGCCGGTTTGGCACTGGTGTATCTGATGCCTCCCGTTGCACTGGTCGTCGGCCTCCTCGCGGGCAACGCGGCGGCGATCACGGCCGGCGGCACGGCGTGGCTGCTGATGGCAGCGACGTACGCGCCGATGCTGCGCACCTACGACCAGCCGCTGTGGCTCGCGCCGCTGCTGCCCGCCATCGCCTTCCTGTATCTCCTGATGACCGTCGACTCCGCGGTGCAGCACTACCGGGGGCGAGGAGCGGCCTGGAAGGGCCGTACCTATACGCGTCCGGGGTCGGCGCCCGAGGCCGCGCCCGAGCAGCGCTGAACCATGCGCCGAGCGGAGGCATCCGCATCGGGCATCCCGAGGCCGGAACACCGTCCCGAATTCGATCCGGACAGCGACGCCTGCACCTGAAGATTCGAACCTTTGGGCGTTGACATGTCCGCCACCAACACGCCTCGCCATGGCTGGACCGAGCTGCCTTTCTGTTGACGCCCACTCTGTTGACGCCCACCCCATTCCGGCCGAACCAACACCGCCCCTGAACTTGCACGAGGCTCCCCGGTCAACCACCGGTAACCCCTCGGGAACTCGGCCTTTACACGAACCCAGCCCCAAAAGACGACCGTTTTTGCCGAGTTCGCTCGCATTGGGGATCCGCGGCCACAGCCGACACGGAAAACAACCCTCTTATCGGTCTCCCCAACCAGCACATCGTGGGCTTAACTTATGTGCCATGACCTCCCCCCGCTCCACTTATGGCGGCGGTTACTACTCCGCGCCGTCCTTCCCGGACACTCCCATCTACGACTCGCTCGTCGCAGAGCGGGGCACACCGCAGATCGCGCCGATCCGTGTTCCGTCCGCGTACGACACGGGCAACCATCTGCCCGCGCTGCCGGCAGCGCTGCCCGCCCTGCCGTCCGCCCCCTCTCCGCAGCCGGCTTCTCCGTACGGCCATGCGGCCCAGCAGCCCGCCCCGCTGCAACAGGCCCCGGCGCCGTACATCCCGCAGCAGCCGACGGGCCCGCGCGGCTACCCGGCGCAGCAGGCCCCGCAGCGCCCCGTGCAGAGCGCGGGTTACGAGGCGATGCGACCGGCGCAGCCCCGCCCCGCCCCGGGCCCGTACCAGGACCCGTACAACCCCCAGCAGCGCGGATATTGATCCAAAGCCATGGGCTGTCGGTGCCGACTGGCAAGATGGCCTCATGGCGAATGGGGTGCTCGACTCGATCCACGTCCACCCGCTGAAGGCGGCTCGGGGACACACGGCGCGTGAGGCGGTCGTGGAGCCCTGGGGGCTCCACGGCGACCGGCGATGGATGCTGGTCGACGAAGCGGGCAAGGTCGTCACACAGCGCCCGCATCCGCGCATGGCGCTGGCCGCCGCCGAGCTGCTGCCCGGCGGCGGCATACGACTGTCCGCGCCCGGACGCGAGCAGCTGACCGTCGACGTACCGGAGCCGGGTACCGGCACGAGCCTGGTGGAGATCTGGCGGGACAAGGTCGAGGCGGTGCCTGCCGACGCTGCGGCGCACGCGTGGTTCAGCGACTACCTGGACACGGACGTGCGCCTGGTCCATCTCGACGACCCGTCCACGCGCCGTCCCATCGACCCCGAGTACGCACGGCCCGGCGAGACCGTGAGCTTCGCCGACGGCTATCCCCTGCTGCTCACCGCGCTCTCGTCGCTGGACGCCCTCAACTCCCTCATCGCACAGGGCGACCACGCCGACGAGGGACCGCTCCCCATGAACCGCTTCCGGCCCAACGTCGTGGTGCGCGGCACAGCTCCCTGGGCCGAGGACGACTGGTCGCGCATAGCCATCGGCGAAGTGACATTCCGCGTGGCCAAGATGTGCGGGCGCTGCGTCGTGACCACCACCGACCAGACCACCGCCGAACGGGGCAAGGAGCCGCTGCGCACCCTCGCCCGCCACCGCCGCTTCGGCGACCAACTGGTCTTCGGGCAGAACCTCGTGCCCGAGTCGGGTGGCACGATCCGCGTCGGCGACACGGTCGAGATCCTCGAGTGACCGGTTCCGGCGAGGGAACACATCCGCGGGCCACCGTCGTTGGGCCGGTGTGAATGATCCTCGAGCGGGGTGAGGCGTGATCTCGCTCTCTCTTCGCTGCAATGAGCGCGTGGGCCGTGCCGTTCAGGGTTATCACGGACGGGGAAGGGGGTGCAGGACTGTGCGAGCGATCGCAGGCTTCTGGCGTTGGCGGCACAATCCGCTGCGCCGCAGGACCGACCTCGTCGAGGCATGGGTGGCGCTCGCCGCCGCGCTGTTGATCGCCGTCGCCGTGCCGGTCGTCGGTGTTGTCATCGGAGATCTCTCCCGCCACGCTTTGCTGCAGTCGGTCAAGGAGCAGCAGCGGGAGCGCCACCGGATATCCGCGACCGTGGTGAAGGTGGTGGCGCAGCCACGGCTCGACCCCGACCCGGAGACGGCGCCCGACCGCGACTCCCAGAGCCGGGTGATCGCCGAGTGGACGGCACCGGACGGCACCGCACACCGCGGCACCGTCATGGCCGACCTCAAAGAGCCCCACGCCGGCGACCGGTTCGCACTGTGGACCGACGCGCACGGCGCGGTCGTAGGCCGCCCCCTCGACACCACCACCGCCACGACACACGCGGTGCTCGCCGGATTCGGCGCGGCCGCCGCAGCGGCCGCGCTCGTCGAGGGCGGCAGGCGCCTGATCGTATGGCGCATGGTCCTGCGGCGGTATGCGCGCTGGGACCGGGCATGGGAGAAGACCGGTCCGGACTGGGGCAGGACGGGCACCGGCAGCTGAGAGTGCTGGTCTTGGGTCAACTGCCCCTCTCCGCGCACGCTACGGTGGACCGGCCGAACACTCCGGCACCCTTCGCAAGGACCCGCGTACGACGAGGTGGGGGCAGAGCAGACCCATGGCACAGGGCACGGTCCAGGTGACGCACACCGGCACGTCGCGGTGGCGGCGCCGCACAGGCGAGTACGCATCCCTCGCCGCCGCCCTGGAGGCCGCCGGGGATGGCGACGTCCTCACCGTGGCTCCCGGCACCTACCGGGAGAATCTCGTCGTCCGGCGCGCCGTGACGCTGCGCGGCCCGGAGGGCTCGCCCGGATCGGTGCGCATCGCGCCCGCCGACGGGGTGCCGTTGACGGTGCGCGCCTCCGCAGTGGTGCAGCACCTGCACGTAGAGGGCCAGGACACCGCCGCGCCCGCCCTGCTCGTCGAGGACGGCACCCCGGAGCTCTCGGATGTGCGCGTCGTGACGCGATCGGCCAGTGGTATCGAGGTGCGCGGGGGCGCGCGCCCGGCCGTGCGCCGCTGCACGGTCGACAATCCGGCGGGCATCGGCATCGCCGTGCTGGACGGCGGCGGTGGCGTCTTCGAGGAATGCGAGGTCGTCGCCGCCGGCCAGTCGGGCGTCGCGGTGCGCGGCGGCGCCTATCCACGCCTTGAGCGGTGCCGCGTGCACCACGCCTCGGGCGCGGGCCTCTCGGCGACGGGCGAGGACACGGGCCTCGACGCCGTCGGCTGCGAGGTGTACGAGATCAAGGGCTCCGGCATCCAGGTCACCGGGCACGCCACGGCGAGTCTCACGGAGTGCGATGTGCACCGTACGACCGCCGACGGCATCACGCTCGACACGGACGCCGTCCTCACGCTCGCCGACTGCCGGATCCACGAGATCCCGGAGAACGCGATCGACCTGCGCTCCCGCTCCGTGCTGACCCTGACCCGGTCCAGCGTGCGCCGGTTCGGCCGCAACGGCCTGTCCGTATGGGACCCGGGCACACGCGTGGACGCCAACCAGTGCGAGATCCACGACAGTACGGGCGACTACCCGGCCGTCTGGGTGAGCGACGGCGCGACCGCAGTCCTCGACTCGTGCCGGGTGCACGACGTGCCGGACGCGCTGTTCGTCCTCGACCGCGGTTCGCGCGTGGACGTCGTCGACAGCGACCTGTCGCAGGTGCGCAATACGGCGGTGTCGGTGAGCGACGGGGCGAGCGCACAACTCGACGACTGCCGTATCCGGGAGGCCGCGACGGGCGCCTGGTTCCGCGACCACGGCAGCGGCGGCACCCTTACGGGGTGCACCCTCGACGCCACGCAGACCGGCGTGATCGTCACCAAGGGCGCCGATCCCACCATCGAGCGGTGCGCGGTCACGTCCCCCTCCGAGGCCGGCTTCTATGTCTCCGCCGGGGGCCGCGGCACGTTCGATGGCTGCCTCGTGAGCGACAGCGGCGGCTACGGCTTCCACGTCATCGACGGATGCCGGACGACGCTGCGGAAATGCCGTACGGAGCGCTGCTCGCGCGGCGGTTACGAGTTCGCGGACGGGGGTGCCTCCCCTGCGTCAGGCGGCACGGGAGGGCCGCTGGTCGAGGACTGCGCGAGCGACGAGAGCGGAAGTCTGCGGCGCCCCGCCCGGGAGGCGGCCGTGCAGACGGCGACGCAGCCGGGCGGCGGCCTTCTCTCTCCGATCCCGGGTCAGCGCACCACCGAACAGGAGCCGGCCGCACCGGAGCAGCCCGTCACCGCACGGGAGTCGAGGGCGGTGCTGGGTGAACTGGACTCGCTGGTCGGCCTCGAGAGCGTCAAACGCGAGGTGCGTGCCCTCACCGACATGATCGAGGTGGGCAAGCGCCGGCAACAGGCAGGACTGAAGGCGGCGTCGGTCAGACGCCACCTGGTCTTCACGGGGTCGCCCGGCACCGGCAAGACGACCGTCGCCCGGCTCTACGGCGAGATCCTGGCGTCGCTCGGCGTCCTGGAGAAGGGGCACCTCGTCGAGGTGTCGCGCGTCGACCTGGTCGGGGAGCACATCGGCTCGACGGCCATCCGCACGCAGGAGGCCTTCGAACGGGCCCGCGGCGGCGTGCTGTTCATCGACGAGGCGTACGCGCTCTCCCCGGAGGACTCGGGCCGCGACTTCGGCCGCGAGGCGATCGACACGCTCGTGAAGCTGATGGAGGACCATCGCGACGCCGTGGTGGTGATCGTCGCGGGCTACACGGCGGAGATGGAGCGCTTCCTTTCCGTCAACCCGGGTGTGGCGTCCCGCTTCTCACGGACGATCACCTTCAGCGACTACGTTCCCGAGGAGCTGCTGCAGATCGTGGAGCAGCAGGCCGAGGAGCATGAGTACCGGCTCGCCCCGGGTGCGGCGGAGGCGCTGCTGAAGTACTTCACGGCGATCCCCAAGGGGCCGGCGTTCGGCAACGGCCGCACGGCGCGGCAGACCTTCGAGGCGATGGTGGAGCGGCACGCGGGACGGGTCGCCCAGCTCGCGGAGCCGAGCACGGACGACCTCACCCTGCTCTATCCGGAGGACTTGCCCGACCTGCCGTGAGGATCGCCGGTGGCGGTACCCCCACCGGCACCGTCCCGGGCACCGGCCTCCTCCTGACCGGCTGCGGCCTCGTGACCGCCGTCGGCGCCCTCCGGGTGCCCGGCGTCCGGTCGCTGAGCGGGGACGCCCGGCCTGAGACGGGCCAGCAGCCGGGCGCGTTCCTCCGCGAACGCCGGGTCGGCCTGGTAGTCGGAGTGCCCCAGGATGGGCGCCGGAAGCGGATGCTGCTCGGTGCGTCCGTAGGCGAGCGGGTCCTTGAGGGCGTCGCGATCGACCTGAGGAGCGCCCGCGGTGTGCACGCGGACGGGGCCGCCGATGGGATCGGTGGCCCGGTAGAGGTTGCGCCAGCAGTCGACCTCGCGGTGCAGGCTCGTCAGCGCTGCCGGGCCGAAGTGGGCCGGGAACCACCGTCCGTAGAGCCGCTCCAGTGGTGAACCGTAGGTGAGGAGGGCGACCCGCTTGCGTACGGCGGGCGTCAGTTGCCAGGCGGCCGCTGCCGCGAGGACGCTGCCCTGCGAGTGGCCCGAGATGACGAGCCTGCCGCCGGTGGTGCGCGTCCAGGTGGCCATGCGCCAGCTCAGGTCCGGCACCGCGCGCTCGGCGTAGCACGGCGGCGCGAACGGGTGGGCGGCGCGCGGCCAGAACGTACCGACGTCCCACAGGATGCCGATGGTGCGGCGGGCCGAGGCGTCACGGTAGGCGCGGCGGCCCCAGGTGACGAACAGGATGAAGCCCAGGCTGATCAGCCAGGAGCCGAGTGCCTGTGCGGTCTCTGCGGTTCCGGCGAGGAAGGCGCCATGGCCCTTCGCCGCCTCACCGGGAACCTTGCCCGCCGTCCAGGCTCCGGCGAGCGCGCCTGCGCCGAGCAGCAGGGTGACGGCGGAGGTGATGCCCACGACCACGGGCACGCGGTCGGTGAGGGCGGCACGCGCGCGTGACCCCGCGATACGCAGGGTGCGTGCCGTGTCCGCCGGCTCGCCTGGGTAGTCGCGGGTCACCGTGGGGATGTCCCGGCGTGTGCGGCGCCAGGTGAGCACGGCGAGCCAGCCGCACACCAGGGCAAGCACGACCAGCAGCGGCGGGATCACGGAGGCCTGCCAGGTGAGCAGCACGGGAGGGCCGTCGATGGTGCCTCCGGCGCCGGGCGTTCCGGCGCCGTCCAGCCAGTCGCCGACACGCTGGGCGACTCCGCCGGTCATCACCCCGCCGAGGGCGCAGGCCAGCATGGCCACCGCCGGTCCACCGAGTCCGCGCATGGCGGTGCGTTGGTCTGGTGCGGCCTGGAAGAGGAGGTGGGCCACCACTGCCAGGGCGATGACGAGCAGGCCCTGGACCAGGGTGATGCCACCGAACGTCGCATCACCGGGCAGACGGCCGGTGGACCGCCAGCCGGGGCGCGACCATCCCGCGTACAGCACCGCGAGGACCAGAAGGACGAGCGCGCCGCCGGGCAGCCAGCGGATCAGGGCCTTGTCCAGATGCTCGTCGGTCCGGTGCTCGGTGCGGCCCCTGCGGCACACCACCCACACCACGACTCCCGCTCCCACGACGAGGGTTGCGTCGAGGGCACGTCCGAGCACGTCGAGCAGGGCGGGACCGCCCGGCTGCCGGTCGAAGCGCGCTGCGGACGTGCCGACCGCCGCGGCCACGGTGAGCAGGCCCGCCGCGGTGTGCGCCGCGCGCAGCCGGGCCACCAGACGGCGCCCGTACCAGAAGCCGGGCCGGCCGAGGGCGGTACGGCTGGTGTCGTCCTCCGGGTCCGGCTGGTGCGGCAGTGGCTGCTGGGACTCGTAAGCACTCCAGGTGCGGTGGGAGAGGTACCAGAGGAGTCCGGTGAGGGCCGCGGGTGCCACGGCCGCGAGGGCCAGGCGCCGGCCGGGCTGACTCCACCAGCCGTGCCCGGACACCTCGGGCGACAGGAAGCCGAGCCATGAGCGGTCCTCGGCGCACGCGCGCGTGCCCGCGCACTGCCACGCCGTCAGGTCGAGGGCGACCTCGCACGCGGCGGCGACAAGGAGCACGGTCAGGGTCAGTCCGGCCAGGCGCACGAGCATGCCGTACAGGCGCACGTGCCTCGTGTGGTTGCGGGCCGTGGGGCGCATCCAGTGCGCGAGGTTGACGACCATGAAGGGCAGCAGCAGAAGCCACAGGGCTCGCGAACCGTTGCCGGAGGTGAGGTTGGACCAGACGTACGCCTCGGGGACCGGCTTGCCGCGGTAGTCCTCCGGCCGCTGCTCGGCGTCCGCGTCGTCGATGCGCCGGTAGACCGCGGCGGTCTCGTCGCCGGTGACGCGCACGGTGCCCGGATCGTCGAGCATCGCCTCGGGGGTGGTGCCCCCGACTCCGTGAACCAGCAGCTCAAGGGCGGTCTCGCCCGGCATGCCGCGACCGCCGGATGTGACGCGATCGCCTGCTGCCGTCGGCTCGTCAGCCGTGACGCCTCGTCCCGCGGCGGTCTCCTCCGCCGCGGGACGCTCTGTGGCACGATCCACTGTTCCGCTTCCCCCGTCCTGCGCGTATCTCCGGGCAGCCCGTATGCCGGGCCTGACGCGTGTCAGGCCCAAAGGTTTATGCCATGCACCCGTTATGTCATGTGCAGGTTCAAGGGTCTCGGCTCGAGAGCGCTTGCGCACGCCTCGTCACGGAATCTCCCCCATCCGGTGACCTTGGCGTATGGCATTCACGCAGGCAGTGGCACAGCTGTCGGTGGCTCGTGCAAGGATGGGGCGTCCTGCTGGATCGACGAGGCGAAAGGACCGGAGCGGGCGTGAGTGACAACCAGAACCTCCTCGCGGAGCAGCGCCGCGCCCTGATCCTTGACGAGGTGCGCCGACGCGGCGGTGTACGCGTCAACGAACTCACGCGCAAACTGGGCGTTTCCGACATGACGGTGCGCCGCGACCTCGACACGCTGGCCCGCCAGGGCGTGATCGAGAAGGTCCACGGCGGCGCGGTCCCGGTCGTCGAGGCGAGTACGCACGAGCCGGGCTTCGAGGCGAAGTCGGGCCTGGAGCTGACCGCCAAGGAGGACATCGCGCGCGCGGCCGCGGCCCTCGTCTCGCCGGGCTCGGCGATCGCACTGTCGGGCGGTACGACGACGTATGCGCTGGCCCAGCACCTGCTGGACGTGCCGGATCTGACGGTGGTCACGAACTCGGTCCGGGTGGCCGATGTCTTCCACACGGCGCAGCGCAGTTCGGGCCAGGCCCAGGGCGCGGCGACCGTGGTCCTCACGGGGGGTGTGCGCACTCCGTCCGACTCGCTGGTCGGCCCGGTCGCCGACCAGGCCATCGCGGCGCTCCACTTCGACATGCTGTTCCTGGGTGTGCACGGCATATCGGTCGAGGCGGGTCTGTCGACGCCGAATCTCGCGGAGGCGGAGACGAACCGGCGGCTCGTGCACTCCGCACGGCGCGTCATCGTGGTCGCCGACCACACCAAGTGGGGCACTGTGGGTCTGAGTTCCTTCGCCGAGCTCGAGCAGGTGGACACGCTCGTGACGGACTCGGGGCTGCCGCCCGAGGCGCGCGCGGAGATCTCCGAGCACCTGCGCCGGCTCGTGGTGGCGGGCGAGACGGACCTCGCTGCGGACCTCTGAGAACTGCGGGCCTCTGAGAACCGCGGACCCCTGAGAACTCCGGGCCCCCGAGAGCTGCGGATCTCTGACCACCGCGGCCTGTGAGAACCGCAGACCTCTGAGGACTACTGCAGACATCTGACGTTCCGCCAGCTATGGTGGCCCAGCCCTGCCGACACCTCGCCGACCGCGCCCATGCGACGGGTCGATCGGCTGCCGCCGCGGCTCCGTCTCCGCTTGGGGGGTTCCTTTCATGGCACGCCGCCTCACCGCCGTGGGACTCGAGTTCACCGAGTCCGCTCCGCTGCGCCTGGTATTCACCCGCGAGATCTCCGCGCCACCGGACGTGGTGTTCCGCGCACTCGCCGAGGACATCACGGGCTGGTCCGAGTGGTTCGCGGCCGTCACGTACGCGCGACTGTCCGAGGACGGTACGGGACGGGAGGTCCGGCTCAAGGGCGGTACGCGCTTCCAGGAGACGATCGTCGCGGCGAAGGCCCCGGAGGTGTACGCGTACCGCGTCGACGAGACGAACGCGCCCGGGGTGCGCGCCCTGCTCGAGGAGTGGCGGCTGGCTCCGGCCGGCACCGGCACGCGTGTGCAGTGGACGTTCGCCGCGGACGGCAGCGCACTCTTCCGGTTCGCTCTGAGGCTGGGTCGGCCAGGTTTCGCGCGTGCCTTCCGTGACGCGGTGACAGCGCTCGACCGGCGGCTGTTGGCTGCGAACACCTGAGCACCGGGCGACCGAACAGCGTCGCCCCCTCGCCCTCTTCCCTCCGCGCTCTCCCGGATCGCCCGTCAGTCCGGCCAGACCGCCGTCTCGAGCAACGAGTCGATCGCCGTCACGTACGGCGCGATGTCCAGGCCTTGCCCTTCCAGCCACGCGTCCGAGTAGTACTTGTCGAGGTAGCGGTCGCCAGGGTCGCACAGCAGTGTGACGACGCTGCCGGTGCGGCCCTCCGTCACCATCTCGGACACGATCTTCAGCGCGCTCCACAGGCCGGTGCCGGTGGAGCCGCCCGCCTTGCGGCCGATGGCGCGCTCCAGCGCCCGGACGGCGGCGACGCTGGCCGCGTCCGGCACCTTCATCATCCGGTCGATGGCACCGGGCACGAAGCTCGGCTCCATACGGGGCCTGCCGATGCCCTCTATCCGGGATCCGGAGTCGCAGGTGACGTCGGTTTCACCGGTCGTCCAGCCCTCGAAGAAACAGGAGTTCTCCGGGTCGGCGACGCAGATGCGGGTGTCGTACTGCATGTAGTGGACGTAGCGCGCGAGGGTCGCGGAGGTGCCGCCGGTGCCGGCCGTGGCGACGATCCATGCCGGCTCCGGATACCGCTCCAACCGCAGCTGACGGTAGATCGATTCGGCGATGTTGTTGTTGCCGCGCCAGTCCGTGGCCCGCTCCGCGTAGGTGAACTGGTCCATGTAGTGGCCGCCGGTCTCCACCGCGAGGGCCGCCGACTCCTCGTACATCGTCCGGGGGTCGTCGACGAAGTGGCACTTCCCGCCGTGGAACTCGATCAGGCGGCACTTCTCGGCGCTCGTCGTGCGCGGCATCACCGCGATGAAGGGGATGCCGATCAGCTTCGCGAAGTAGGCCTCGGAGACCGCGGTCGAGCCGCTGGACGCCTCGATGACCGGGCGGCCCGGCCGGATCCAGCCGTTGCACAGGCCGTACAGGAACAGCGAGCGCGCGAGTCGGTGCTTGAGGCTGCCCGTCGGATGCGTCGATTCGTCCTTCAGATACAGGTCGATGCCCCACTGCTCAGGCAGCGGAAAACGCAACAGGTGTGTGTCCGCCGACCGGTTGGAGTCCGCCTGCACCTTTCGTACGGCCTCTTTGAGCCAGTCGCGGTACGCCGCGTCGCTGCGGTCCACGTCGAGTGTGGCGCGCGGGCTGCCGGTCAGATCCTGCTGGGTGGTGCTCACCGCGGGGCTCCTTCGCATCGTGCCGACCCCGGTTCGCGCCGGCTGCACGCTTCGATCATAGGCACCTTCCGCACGCTTCTCACCTGCATAAACGCAACTTTGAGGGGCTCAAAGGAGTGCCTGGGAGCGGGATACGGAGGGCTGCGCGAACGGCACACGGACGTGCTCACGAACGGCTCACGGACGTGCCCACGAACCGCCTCACGGACCGTCCGCGGGCAGCCGGGGCGCATCCGCGGAATGCTCCCGGCGGAGGGTTCCGCCTCGCCGAGAGCACTGGTGCTCGACGACAGGCGCGTGCAGACTGCACGGCAGCACGGGTCGACACGGCCGAGCACACGAGGGGGCGGGGAACATGGCACAGCCCGAGTTCACGGCCACGGGCGTGCGGATCGGCAAGGGGCTGCGCTCGCTCACGCGGGCGGGGCAGATCCGGATCACCGACGGCAGGCTGGAGTTGCTCACCAGCTACGGCAGCGAGATCGACAGCGCACCGGTGCAGAGCGTGCGCGCCGGCAAGCCCTGGCTGGGCGACGAGGACCGCGCGCTGGCCGACGTCAACGGCACGCGCTACCACCTGACGCTCGCCGAGGACGACCCGGCCCCCGGCAAGGGCGGGCCGCCCTCCGCGCGCCGGTTCATCGAGGCGGTGCGCAGGGCCGGAGGCGGCCGGGCGTAGCCGCCGAAGCCGGCGGGGCGCGAGTTGCACGCAGGCACCCCCTGAGTCACTCTGGTCTCAGTTCTCATCAATTACTCAGAGTTCCCCGACGACTACGGTGCGAACCAGCCGTCGGGCCACACAGCAGGCAACCGTGATCCACGGCCGCCTTGCTGGATCCGTTCTTCGTCTTCTTCCGGACCTCAATTCGGGGAGTCGCAGCCGTGATCAGTCAGCCAAGCAGGCACTGCACGGTGGAGCTCCAGGCCCTGCCGTCGCGGATCGGCCAGGTCCGCAGAATCGTCTCAGCGCAGTTGCGCTACTGGCATCTGGACGCCCTGATCGACCGGGCGGCGCTCGGTGTGACCGAGCTGCTGACCAACGTCCACCGGCATGCACAGCCGGACAAGATGTGCACCGTGGAGCTCGAGCTGCTGCTCGACCGCCTCACCGTATCCGTCCATGACCACGATCCGAGACTCCCGCAGATCCATGACGCGGAGTCCTTCGCCACCAGCGGCCGCGGCCTCTCCATGGTCGCCGCGGTGAGCGAGAGCTGGGGCGCTCGCCCGCACGGCGAGCACGGGAAGGTCGTGTGGTTCACGCTTCCCGCCTCTGTCCCGTCCACCCCGCCGGTGCTCGTGCCCGCCTCTTCCGTGTACGGAGTCACTGCGACAGATCCGCTGCTGGCGGACCTGGAGACGGTGCCCGACGAGGATCGCGTACCGGAACACGCTCCCGCCCGGTCGGCCGTTGTCGGCTGACCGGGCGGTGACCCCGGCGCGGGACTGCCGGTTGACCGGGCGGTGACCCGCGGGCGCGCCGTCACTGTGTGGCGACGGCCCGCAGCACGTCCAGCCGTGCCGCCCGCCGTGCCGGGCGCAGGCCCGCGAGGGCTCCGGCCCCGAGGCCCACCAGCGCCACGATGGCCAGCTGCAGCGGCGGCATGGCGAAGGCGAACGTGCTGTCGCTCGCCCCGTCGGACGCCTCGACGAGGACCCAGCCGAGGAAGCCGCCGAGCGCCAGCCCGCCCATCGTGCCGAAGGCGGCGACGAGCACCGACTCCCAGCGGACCATGGCGCGCAGCTGCGCCCGGGTCTGGCCCACGGCCCGCAGGAGTCCGAGTTCGCGGGTGCGCTCATGCAGGGCGAGCGTGAGGGTGTTGGCGATGCCGAGCAGCGCGATGAGCACGGCGAGGGCGAGCAGTGCGTAGACCAGGGTGAGCATCATGTCGATGCCGCCGGCCGACGACTGCGCGTACTCGTCACGGGTCTGCACCTCGGGATTCCCGTACTCCGCGGCGACCTTCTTCACCGCGGCCGTGCCCTCGGCCTTGCTCACGCCGTCCTTGAAGGAGACGGCGACGAGAGTGTCGGAGTCCTGTCCGCGGTGCGGTGCCCAGGCCTGGCGGGTGATGACGTAGTCGCCGGCGAGCTCCGACTGCCCGTAGAGGGCGCGGACGGTGAACGTCTGCTTCTTGCCGTCGGTGAAGGTGAGTTCGGCCCTGTCCCCCAGTCCCAGATGCTGCTTCTCGGCCTCCTTCTCGGTGATGGCGATGCCGTCCGTACCGAGTCCGTCCAGTGAGCCGCGGACCGTGCCGAGGTCCAGGACCTTGCCGAGAGCGACCGGGTCGCTGACGGTGAGGGCGCGGCCCTGTCCGTCGACCTCGGCGACACCGCGGCCGAGTCCGACCGCCGTGTCCACCTGCGGCTGCCTGGCGATCGCGGGGGCCAGTTTGGGGCTGAGTCCGCTGCCGCCCGCGCCGAACGACGGCGCGGTGACGGCCACGTCGCCCGCGAAGGAGCGGGACACGGTCTGGTCCATGGTGGCCTTGAGCGAGGCGCCGAAGACGGTGAACAGCGAGACGACCGCGACGCCGATCATCAGGGCACTGGCGGTGGCGGCGGTCCGCTTGGGGCTGCGCAGCGCGTTGCGCCTGGCGAGGCGGCCGGGTACACCGCGCAAGCGGTCGAGCGGGCCGCCGAGGATGCGTACGGCCGTCGACGACGCGACGGGCCCGAGGACCACGAACGCGGCGAGCGCCAGGACTGCGCCCGCGCCCGCGAGCCACACCGACGGCGACGCCAGCACCCCGGTCAGGGTGAGGGCGACCGCGGCCAGTGCGATTCCCGTCCCGGCCACGGCCCGGGCGCGCGAGGTCCCGGAGTGGTCGACGGCGCTCTCGCGCAGCGCGGCGAGGGGCGCGGTGCGTCCCGCCCGCACGGCGGGCAGCACGGCCGAGCCGAGGCAGACCACGATGCCGACCGCGAGCGGCAGCAGCATGGACCAGCCGCTGATCACCAAGGAGCCGTCCGGGAACGGGAATCCGATGGCCGGGAACAGCGCCTGCAGCCCGGCGGCGATACCGATGCCGCCCGCGAGCCCGGCGGCGGACGCGACGACGGCCACGACCGTCGCCTCGGCGAGCGTCGCCACGGTGACCTGGCGGCGCGCGGCGCCGAGGGCACGCAGCAGGGCGTTCTCGCGGGTGCGCTGGGCGACGACGATCGCGAAGGTGTTGTGGATGGAGAAGGTCGCGACCAGCAGCGCGACGCCGGAGAACACCAGCAGGAAGGTCGTGAAGAGGGTCAGGAACTGCCCGGAGATCATGTCCGTGTTCTCCTGCGCCGACTCCTGTCCCGTGATGGCCTCGACTCCCTCGGGGAGTACGGGGGTGAGGGCGTCGACCAGTTCCCGCTGGCTGGTGCCGGGGCCGGCCCGTACCAGGATGCTCGCGGCCTCACCGGGCTTCGGCGTGAGGTACTTCTCCGCGTCGGCCTGGGTCATGCCGGTGAAGGTCACCTGCCCCATGCCGTCCTCGCCCCCGAAGGTGGCCAGGCCGACGATCTTCACCCGGACGGGGTCCGGGGTGCGCAGGGTGGTCGTGTCGCCGATCTTCAGGTCGCCCGCCTCGGCGGCGCCGCGGTTGACAACCACCTCGCCGGGCTTCGACGCGGCGCGCCCCTCCGCGAGCCGGTACGGATTGAGCTTCG
Organism: Streptomyces jeddahensis; assembly: GCF_001642995.1. GTDB lineage: Bacteria > Actinomycetota > Actinomycetes > Streptomycetales > Streptomycetaceae > Streptomyces > Streptomyces jeddahensis. Next base: position 28,738 of record NZ_LOHS01000177.1, on the reverse strand, counting down.
GGTCGTCGATCCAGTTGCCCGCGAGGGTGGGCGGGCCCTGACCGCCGATCGGTTCGCCGTCGGATCCGACGAGCTGACCTGCGCCCTGGATGTCGGCCGCGGCGGCCGCGACACCGGGCGTCTTCTCCACCGTCGCGACGAGCGAGGTGTCGACCGGCCTGCGCACACCCTGGCGCTCGCCGGGTGCGGTGATGGTGTCGGCGCTCCGGACGACCGCGTCGGTGCCGCTCGCCGCGTTGCCGAACATCGTGTCGAAGCTGGCGCGCAGGGTGTCGCCCATGACGAGCGTGCCCGTCAGAAAGGCGACACCGAGGAACACGGCGAAGAAGGTCCCGGCGAAGCGCCGCTTGTGGGCGCGCAGCGACGACAGGCTGATCCGCAACGCGGCGGACGTGGAACTCATGACGGCACCCCTTCCTGGGAGCCGCTCGCTTCGAGGGCCTGCGGATCGAGGGCCTTGTCGTCGAGGCCCTCGTCTTCGAGGTCCGTGGTGTCGAGAGCCTTGACGTCGAAGGCCTTCATCCGGTCGAGAACCCGCTCCGGCGTCGGTGCCTCCATACGGTCGACGAGGCGGCCGTCGGCCAGGAAGACGACCTCGTCGGCGTGCGCGGCCGCCACCGGGTCGTGGGTGACCATCACGACCGTACGGTCCATCAGGCGCACCGCCCGCCCGAGGAGCCCGAGCACCTCCTCGCCGGAGCGCGAGTCGAGGTTGCCGGTCGGTTCGTCGGCGAAGACGACGTCGGGCTGACCGGCGAACGCGCGTGCGACGGCGACGCGTTGCTGTTGTCCGCCGGACAGCTCCGCGGGCCGGTGGTGCAGCCGGTCGCGCAGCCCGACGACGTCGACGAGCGCGTCGATCCACTCCTCGTCGCGCTGGTCCGCCCTCCTGCCCGCGAGGTCCATCGGCAGCGTGATGTTCTCGGCGACGGTCAGCGTCGGCACCAGGTTGAACGCCTGGAACACAAAGCCGATCCGGTCCCGGCGCAGCAGCGTCAGGCGGCGGTCGTCAAGGGTGCTCAGCTCCGTGTCCCCGATGAAGGCGGAGCCGGAGGTGAGCGTGTCGAGCCCGGCCGCGCAGTGCATGAGCGTGGACTTGCCGGAGCCGGAGGGCCCCATGATCGCGGTGAAGCGCCCGGCCGGAAAGCCGACGCTCACCCCGTCCAGAGCCCTCACGGCGGTATCGCCCGAGCCGTACACCTTCACGGCGTCGACGACCCGTGCTGCGGTTCGTGTGCCGGTCGCGGTGGTCGTCATGCCGCACCGCCTTTGCCAGCGCTGCTCCGCCCGAACTGCTCGTCGAGGACCGACAGGCGGCGCCAGTACTCGTCCTCGTCGATCTCACCGGAGGCGAAGCGGCGGCCCAGCAGCGCGATGGGCGAATTGCCGTCGGCCGGCCCGGCGGGACCCCACGGGCCGCGCCCGTCCAGGGACCGCCACGGGCCGGGGCGGCCGCGCCACACGGTGCGGCGCAGGACGGTGACCACGCCGATCACGACGGCCGCCCAGATCAGCGGGAAGAACAGGATCCACGGGCCGGGCCCGCCGTCCCAGTGCGCCAGGGTCTGCATACGGACTCATCTCCTCGGTAGCGGTGCTGTCGCTGTGTGAGCTGTGTCTGTGACGCTTCGAGGCTCCCTCCGGAAGGGGCATCAGGTCGTCGTACGGCCAGCGGCAGTTCGCCTACCTCTGCGGGAGTACGCAGCGCTCGGGCGGGCTGCTCCCCCGGGCGTCCGCCGAATGGCTTCCTTCTGTACCTACTAGTATGTACAGTGACCGCATGAGCACTCAGGACCGGCTGATCGAGTCCACACGGGAGCTGCTGTGGGAGCGCGGCTATGTGGGGACCAGCCCGAAGGCCATCCAGCAGCACGCGGGGGCCGGCCAGGGCAGCATGTACCACCACTTCAAGGGCAAGCCCGACCTGGCCCTCGCCGCGATCCGGCGCACCGCCGACGAGATGCGCGCTACTGCCGAGGGCGTACTGAGCACTCCCGGTTCGGCGTACGCGCGCATCGAGGCGTATCTGCGGCGCGAGCGTGACGTCCTGCGCGGCTGTCCCGTCGGGCGGCTGACGATGGACCCGGACGTGATCGCCAGCGAGGAGTTGCGGGCGCCCGTCGACGAGACGCTCGACTGGCTGCGCGCACGCCTCGCCGGAATCGTCGAAGAGGGCAGGGAACAGGGCGAGTTCGCGCCGTCACTCGACGCGGAGGCGATCGCCGCGACGATCGTGGCGACGGTCCAGGGCGGCTACGTCCTCGCACGGGCGTCCGGTTCACCGGCCGCGTTCGACGCGGGCGTCCGAGGGTTGCTCTCCCTGCTCGCACCCGGCTCCACCGGCTGATCCCTCGGGAGACACACGATGCACGCCATGCAGTACGAGCTCACCCTGCCCGCCGACTACGACATGGACATCATCCGCATCCGCGGGACGGGCAAGGGCCCGCTCATGGACGACTACCCCGGCCTGGGTCTGAAAGCGTTTCTGATGCGTGAGCGCGGGGTCGGCGGTTCCCCGGTCAACCAGTACGCACCGTTCTACCTCTGGAACACCCCCGAAGGCATGAACTCCTTCCTCTGGGGACCCGGATTCCAGGGTCTGGTCGACGACTTCGGCCGCCCCGTGGTGCAGCACTGGTCCGGCCTCGCGTACGAGCCGGGAGCTGCCGCAGGCTCCGCCGCGCGGATCGCCGTACGCCGACGGCAGCACATGCCGGACACGGAGCCGCTCACCGGCCTGATCGACGAGGCCGTACGGGAGACCGAGCGGCTGGCCGGGCAGGACGGCGCGGTGTGCGCGGCGGCGGCTGTCGACCCGCGCCATTGGGAACTGGTGCACTTCTCGCTCTGGGAACACGACACGCCCAAAGCGCCCGGCGACGTGTTCCAGGTGCTGCACCTCTCCGTGCCGGAGCTGGACCGGCTGCCGCGCGGACGACTGTGGTGAGGACTGTCCGGTACTCGCCCTGAGTCGCAGCGGGGCCGCCTCAGCCGTGCCCCAGCGCCGCCAGCGGGTCGTCGAGCACCGGCTGCCATGCCAACTCGGCCGCCCCCACCAGGCTGTTGTGGTCCAGCGTGCACGCCAGGATCGGTACGCCGCCGCTGCGGCCCCACAGGCTGCGGTCGGCCACCACGGCGCGCAGCCGCTCCGGGTCCGCGTCCAGCAGGGCGCGGTGCAGGCCGCCGAGGATGATGCGGTCGGGGTTGAGGATGTTCACCAGGCCCGCGAGCCCGAGGCCGAGCCGGTCGATCAGTGCCTCCGTGGCCATGCGGACCGTCGGGTCGGCGTACTGCGTGCGGATCAGGTCGAGCGCCTGCTGCAGCAGCGACACCTCGGGCCCTGGCGTGCGGCCCGCCGCGTTGAGGAAGGCGAGCGGGTCGGCCTCGACGTCGAGGCAGCCGCGGCTTCCGCAGTGACAGGGGCGGCCCTCGGGGTTCACGGTCAGATGGCCGACCTCCAGGGCGAGGCCCGAACTGCCGGTGTGCAGGCGTCCGTCGAGGACGAGCGCACCGCCGACGCCGCGGTGCCCGGTGGCCACGCACAGCAGGTCGCGGGCGCCGCGCCCCGCCCCGTGCCGGTGTTCGGCGAGGGCGGCGAGGTTGACGTCGTTGCCCGCGAACACCGGTCCGGGGATGCCCGCTTCACGGATCTTCGCAGCGAAGATCTCCCGGACCGGGGAGCCGGGAGGCCATGCGAGGTGCAGCGGATTGAGCGCGGTGCCGTCGGGCTCGGCCACGGCGGACGGCACGGCGAGCCCGGAACCGACGCAGCGCCGTCCGGTCTCGCGCAGCAGCCGGGCGCCCGCCTCGACGACGGAGCCGAGTACCTTCGCCGGGTCCGGGTCGATGATCTCGCAGCCGGGGGCGGTGGCGACGATACGGCCGCCGAGTCCGACGAGCGCGGCCCGGAACCCGTCGGCGTGCACCTGTGCGGCGAGCGCGACGGGCCCCTGTTCGGCGATCTCCAGCCGGTGCGAGGGCCTTCCCTGCGATCCGGTGGCCGCGGTGGGGCGGACGTCCACGCGGATCAGGCCGAGGGCTTCGAGTTCCGCGGCGACCGCCCCGGCCGTGGCGCGGGTGACCCCGAGTTCGGCGGTGAGCACGGCACGGGTCGGGGCGCGGCCGGTGTGGACGAGTTCCAACGCGGGACCGAGCGCGCCGCGCCCCCGCTCCAGCCTGTTGCGCGTGGACGTTTCTCCCGCCACTGGATGGGCCTCGTTGCCGTTCATGAAGGCGAGTCTCCCATGATCAGCGGATGCAGCGGCCATCGGGCGCCGGAGCCATCACCTCGAAACACGACCGTCACGCCGCCGGTATCGGCCGCCCGCTCACCCGCAGGGTGATGTTGAGCCGCCCGCGCAGCCCGAGCTCCGGAGGCCCGCTGCCGGGCTCGACACGCGGCACGCCGTGGTACGCGAGCCGCGCGGGCCCGCCGAAGACGAACAGGTCCCCGCTGCGCAGCTCGACGTCTACATACGGCCGCCCCCGCGACTCCACATTGCCGAACCGGAACACGCAGGCATCGCCGAGGCTCAGCGACACCACCGGATCGTCGGCGTCCTCGTCGCTGTCCCGGTGCATGCCCATCCGCGCGCCCTCTTCGTAGAAGTTGATCAACGCGATGTCGTACGGCGAGGAGCACTCGGCGACGCCGAGGGCGTCCCTCACCCCCTGGCGGGCCAGGTCCCCGAGCCACTGCGGGAACGGCTTCACGGGCGCTCCGTCCCCGTCGGTGACGGTGCGGGCATAGCCGTACGGGTACCAGTGCCAGCCCAGGCACACCTGCCGGGCGCTCATCGTGCCGCCGCCGGGGGTACGCACGGTGCGCAGCCCGGCGGGCGGGAGTGCCCACGCGCGGCAGGCCTCGAGCAGCTCGCGCTGGCGCTCCGGGGGCAGCCAGTCCGGGAGGTGCACGGCACCGGGAGCCACCTCCGAGCGGGACCGGGGAAACAACTCACCGCTCATCACGGCCATCATGTCACCGCGCCCGGTCACTGCCCGGGGCCGCCGCGTACCACCGTGATCAGCTGCGTCACCGTCCCCACCATCGCCTCACGTGCCACGCTCAGATAGGTGCGTGAATCCACCGCGTCGGGGTGGACGGCGAGGTACTCGCGGATGGCCCTGGTCATCGTGAGATTCAGCGCGGTTCCCACGTTGACCTTCGCGATGCCGCCGGCGACGGCCGCCGACACTTCCCCGGCGCGCACCCCGGAGGAGCCGTGCAGGACGAGCGGCACACCCGCGGACGCGGCGAGGCGTTTCAGCAGGTCGTGGTCGAGGGTCGCGGTGCGGGTCCGCATGGCGTGCGAGCTTCCTATGGCGACGGCGAGCGCGTCGACGCCGGAGCCGGCCACGAACGCCCGCGCCTCGGCCGGGTCGGTCCGGGCTCCTGGGGCGTGGGCGTCGAGCGGCGCGCGGCCGTCCTTGCCACCCACCTCGCCCAACTCCGCCTCGATCCACAGCCCCTGGGCATGACCCCAGTCGGCGGCGGCGCGCGTCGCGGCGAGGTTCTCCTCGTACGGCAGGTGCGCCGCGTCGTACATCACGGAGCTGAACCCGGCGCCGGGGGCCTGCCGCAGCAGGTCGTCGCTCTGGACGTGGTCGAGGTGCAGCGCCACGGGAACCGTCGAGCGCTCGGCGGCGGCGGTCGCGGCGCGGGCCAGCGGGAGCACCTGCCCCTGGCGGAACGTGACGGCGTTCTCGCTGATCTGCAGGACGACAGGCGCCTGCACGGCTTCGGCGCCCGCGATGACGGCTTCGACGTGTTCGAGCGTGATGACGTTGAACGCGGCGACGGCGGTGCGCGCGGCGGACGCCGACGCGACCAGCGCACCTGTGGCGGCAAGGGGAATGGCGGCTCGCTCCTCTCAGGTCCTTCTCGTGCGGTCAGGCTGTGCCCGGTCCTGTGTAGGGGTCCCGTGGCGGCCGCGTCATCAGGAGTCGGTGAGGATCACCGAGCGGCTCAGGAGTCGGTGAGGATCACCGAGCGGGTCAGGTGGCGCGGCTGGTCCGGGTTCAGACCGCGGGCGGACGCGACCGCGACGGCGAGCCGCTGCGCGCGTACCAGCTCGGCGAGCGGGTCGAGCCGGCCCGCCACCCACATCCCGCCGGTGGCGCGCACCTGCTCCTCGAGACCTTCGGGTGCCTCGCCGAGCATCCAGGTCGCGGTGCCCTTTGTGGTGATGGCGATGGGGCCGTGCCGGTACTCCATGGCCGGGTAGGCCTCGGTCCACGCCAGTGAGGCCTCGCGCATCTTGAGCCCGGCTTCCAGGGCGAGCCCGACGGTCCAGCCCCGCCCGAGGAACGTGAACTGCGTGCAGTCGGCGAGCCCTTCGGGCAGCGGCTCGGCGAGCGCGGTGCGCGCGTCGTCGGCCACGGCCTCGGTGTGCAGGCCGAGATGGGCGCGCAGGAGCGTGAGGGCGGTGGTGGCGAACCGGGTCTGCACGACGGACTGTTCGTCGGCGAAGTCGAGTACGACGACGTCGTCGGCGGCCTGGATCACGGGCGTCCGGGGGTCGGCGGTGATCGCGGTCGTGCGGGCGGATCCCCGTAGGCGCCCGAGGAGGTCGAGGACCTCGGTCGTGGTGCCGGAGCGCGTCAGGGCGACGACCCTGTCGTAGGCGCGGGCGCGGGCGGCCGGGAACTCGGAGGCGGCGAAGGCGTCGGTCTCGCCCTGGCCCGCCTGTTCACGCAGCGCCGCCGCGGACTGCGCCATGAACCAGGAGGTTCCGCAGCCGACGATGGCGACCCGCTCGCCCGGGGCCGGCAGCACCGGGCTTTGGCCTGCGGCCAGTTCGGCGGCGCGCTGCCAGCACTCGGGCTGGCTGTTGAGCTCGTTCTCGACGTGGCTCACGCCGTCCGCCCTCCCCGCAGCGAATCTTGCACAGCACGTGGCTCGGCAACATACCGACGAGTTCCAGCGTCATCAACCATGCGTCGCCGTTCGAACCATGCGTCGCCGTTGGGCTCACTCGTCTCAGGTGGACTCACGTACGACAAGGCGGCAGGCGACGGTGTGCACACCCGGGACCGGACCGGAGTCGATGGCCTCAAGGAGCTTCAGGGCGGCGATCCGGCCGATCTCGGTGAGGTCCATGTCGATCGTGGTGAGGGGCGGGCGGCTGGCCAGGGCCATGGTGTCCCAGTTGTCGTAGCCCACGACGGCGATCTCGCCGGGCACGTCCAGGCCCCGCTCGCGCAGGGCGTCGGCCACGCCCCGGGCGATCTGGTCGTTGCCGCAGAAGAAGGCGTCCGTGTCCGGTGCCGTGCGCAGCACCGCGTCGGCGGCGCGCCGTCCCCATGCCTCGCTCCACTCCCCGTAGTGGACCCGGCCGGTGGCGAGGCCGAGCGAGGAGCGCTCCAGCACTTCGACCGCGTGGCGGGCGCGGTCGCGGGCGGCCGCATGGTGTTCGGGGCCGGTGACGTGCGCGATCCGCGTACGGCCGGTGGCGAGCAGGTGCTCGACGGCGAGGCGGGCGCCGCCGCGGTCGTCCGAGACCACGGAGATGTCGGCGGGGTCCGTGGACGGGGAGAGGGCGTAGACGGTGGGGATCGGCTCGATGCCCTTGAGGGGAGGGCGCGGATCGGTCCTGCGGCCGGTGACGATGATGCCGTCGACCCGGCGGTCCACGAGGTTGCGCAGGTGGTGCTGCTCCCGGATGGAGTCGCCCCGGGTGTCGCACAGCAGCACGGAGATCTTGCCTGCGCCGAGCGCGTCCTCGGCGCCCAGGAGCACGGGCGTACTGAAGCGGCCGATGCCGTCCGTCGTCATCAGGCCGACCGTCCAGCTGCGGCCGGTGTGCAGGCTCTGCGCGTGCTGGTTGGGCCGGAAGCCGAGTGCCTCCACGGCGTCGAGCACCCTCTGCCGGGTCTCGGGCCGCATCCTGCCGCTGCCGTTCAGCGCCTTGGACGCGGTGCCCACGCTGACGCCGGCCAGGGCGGCTACGTCGGCGAGCTTCGCCCGGCTTGGGGAGGGGGAACGCGGAGCGGCATCGGTCACGAGCAATCCTTTTCTCAGTCGTCAACTTCGACGGCACCGGAGTCGTCCTTGACGGCATCGGCGCCGTCCATGGTCGCAGTCGCCGACGCCGAGTACCAGCCCTTCGGTACCCGGAGAAATGTTGTGCGCGACCCTTGACCCGGCTCCTCGGTCTGCCCTCTACTCTTCCAGCAGGAAAACGATTGCTCAATCGGTTGCCCATCGTGCACCGGTAGCCGTGCCGCCAGCTGCACGTCCACGGGCCGCGGGCACCGCCACGTGCGGTGGCCACTCCCGTCCTCCACTTCCCAGCCCTCGTATCCCCCGGAGAGCCATGCCCCGCACACGCTCCGTCCCGCCCCGCACGGGCCCGGTCCGCCTCGGCCCCGACGCCCGTGCCGCGCTGCGTCCCGCCGCTGCCGAGGTGCGCGCCGGCTTCTGGCACGCCCGACGCGAGGTGAACGCGCGCACCTCCATTCCGCAGGGCCCCGGGCTGCTGGAGTCCGCGGGAAACCTGCACAACCTGCGCCTGGTGGCGGGCACCGCTCAGGGCGAGCACCGGGGCGACTTCCCGTTCGTGGACTCCGACGTCTACAAGTGGCTGGAGGCCGCATCCTGGCAGCTCGCCCCGCAGGGTCCTGACGAAGACGGCGACGGGGACGATCCCGAGATCCAGCGGCTCGCCGCCGACGTGGACCGGATCATCTCCCTGGTCGCCGACGCCCAGCAGCCCGACGGCTACCTCAACACCTGGTTCCAGATCCGCAAGGGCGGCGAGCGCTACCAGGACCTGCGGTGGGGCCACGAACTGTACTGCGCGGGGCACCTGATCCAGGCGGCGGTGGCCCACCACCGGGCCGCCGGACGCGACGAACTGCTCGACGTCGCGCGCCGCTTCGCCGACCAGATCGACTCCGTCTTCGGTCCCCCCGGCAGCGGCAAGCCCATCGACGGCATCGACGGCCACCCCGAGGTCGAAACGGCCCTGGTCGAGCTGTACCGGGAGACCGGCGAGCAGCGCTACCTGGATCTGGCGGGCTACTTCGTCGACCGCTACGGCCACGGCCTGCTCGGCGGCGCCGCCTACTGCCAGGACCGCGTGCCCCTGCGCGAGGCGACGACAGTCGAAGGACACGCCGTACGCCAGCTCTACCTGCTGGCCGCCGCGACGGATCTGGCCACCGAGACCGGCGATGCCGGACTGCGCGCCGCCACCGAGCGGTTGTGGCACGCGATGACCACCACCAAGACCCATCTGACCGGCGGGCTCGGCGCCCACCACGACAAGGAGGACTTCGGCGACCCCTTCGAGCTGCCCAACGAACGCGCCTACTGCGAGACCTGCGCCGCCATCGCCTCGGTCCAGTGGAGCTGGCGCATGGCCCTGCTCACCGGCGAGGCCCGCTACAGCGACCTGATCGAACGCACCCTGTTCAACGGGTTCCTCGCCGGCGTATCGCTGGACGGCGAGCGCTGGCTCTACGTCAACCCGCTGCAGGTCCGCGACGGCCACACGGACACCGGCGGCGACCAGTCGGCCCGCCGCACCCGCTGGTTCCGCTGCGCCTGCTGCCCGCCGAACGCCATGCGCCTCCTGGCCGGCCTCGAGCACTACCTGTCCTCGACCGACTCCGACGGGCAGGGCCTGCAGATCCACCAGTACGTCACCGGCCGCTACCGCGCGGACCTCGGCGGCTCCCCCGTCACGGTGACTTCCGAGACCGACTACCCCTGGCACGGCACGATCACCCTGACTGTCGAGGAAGCCCCGGCAGACCGGCCATGGACGCTGTCCCTGCGCATCCCGCAGTGGTGCCGCGCATACCGGGTGCGGTGCGGCACGCGGACGTACGCCCAGACCGACGCCCCCGTCACGGACGGCTGGCTGCGTCTGGAGCAGCCGTGGGCGCCGGGCGACCAGGTCGTCCTGGAGCTCGACCTCGAGCCCCGGCTCACCGCTGCCGACCCCAGGGTCGACGCCGTCCGCGGCTGCGTGGCCATCGAGCGTGGGCCGCTGGTGTACTGCCTGGAACAGGTCGACCACCCCGGCGGCCTGGACGACATCGTCATCGACACCACGCACCCGCTCGCGGTGAAGCACCGCCCGGACCTGCTCGGCGGCGTCACCACCGTCGTGGCCGCCGGCCACCGCCGCCGGATTCCCGACGCCGGCTGGTGGCCCTACCGGCCCACCGCCGATGACACGGGCTCTGCCTCTGCCGACGAGCCCATCGAACTGACAGCGATCCCGTACCACGCCTGGGCCAACCGCCAGGACGGCAGTATGCGCGTCTGGCTGCCCACCTCCTGAACCCGGCCCGCTTCCCACCACGGCTTCGCGGGGGCCCTGGCCCCCGCGCGCCTCCGCTCGTCACTGCTCGTCACCGCTCGTGCCCACCCATGACAACGAGGTCACCCCGATGAGAAGCACCCGCCGTACCCTCCTCGCCGCCTGTGTCGCCGTCGGCACCCTCGCATCGCTCACCGCATGCGGTGGTGGCGGTTCGGGCTCGTCCGGCTCGTCCGGGAAGTCCGCGACGTACACGTTCTGGGACCCCTACCCGCAGTTCGACGCCTCATCGGACTGGGGCAAGCGCGTCGCGCAGTGCGGCACCGAGGCCGGCGTCAAGCTCAAGCGGACCGGGTACGACACCACGGACCTGGGCAACAAGGCGCTGCTGGCCGCCCAGCAGGGCAACGCCCCCGATGTGATGCTCGTGGACAACCCGGTGGTGTCCACGCTGGTGGAGGCCGGGATCCTGACCAAGACGAGCGAGCTCGGCCTGGACACGTCCTCGATACAGAAGAACATCATCGGCGCGGGGACCCTCGACGGGACGTCCTACGGCGTACCGATCGGCGCCAACACGCTCGCTCTCTACTACAACAAGGAGGTCCTGTCGGCCGCGGGCGTCGATCCCGCCTCCATCAAGGACTGGGCGTCGCTGACCGGGGCCCTGAAGAAGGTCAAGGCGGCGGGCAAGAAGGGCATCACGTTCTCCGCGATCGGCACGGAGGAGGGCAGCTTCCAGTTCCTGCCGTGGTTCTGGGGCGCCGGTGCCGATCTCACCGAGCTCAACTCGGCCAAGGGTGTCGCCGCGCTGTCGCTGTGGAAGCAGTGGGTCGACGAGGGCTACGCGCCCAAGGACGTCCTGCAGAACACGCAGACCACCAGCTGGCAGGAGTTCGCCACCGGGGACTACGCCTTCGGCGAGAACGGAACCTGGCAGCTGGGCAACGCCGAGAAGGCCGGCTTCGAGTACGGGATCATCAACATCCCTGCACGGAACGGCGGTTCGGCGCCGGTGCCGACCGGTGGCGAGTTCGTCACCGTCCCGGTGCAGCAGGACACCTCGCGCTACGAGGTCAGCAAGAAGATCGTCACCTGCCTGACGAGCGACAAGAATCTGCTGCCCACCGACACGACGCTCATGTACGTCGCTCCGACGACGGCGGTGCAGAAAGAGCAGGTGAAGGCGAACCCGAAGCTCAAGCCGTGGGTGGAGGCCGTGGCATCGGCGCGCGGCCGGACCAGCGGCGGTCTGGGCACGAAGTACCCCACCATCTCGCAGCAGATGTGGACCGCGGTGCAGGCGGCCCTGTCCGGTGGCAAGAGCCCGCAGGCCGCTCTCGACGAGGCGCAGACGGCGGCCGGCAAGGGTTAGGCCCCCGCGACACCTGCGGCCGACGCGGCGCGGCGCCGCTGCCGCAGGCCGCCCGTTCCGGACACCGCCACCCGCATCCAGGAGTTCGCATGACCATCGCCCGAGTCGACCGCCCGAAGCGGTCCCCGGCCGTGTCCGGAACGGGCACCGCCGACCGGCGTGACGCCCCCTCACGCCGTCGGCGCCGCAGGAGCCAGCTGACCGCACTGGCGTTCGTCGCCCCGCTCGTCGCCTACCTGGCCGCCTTCTACGTCTATCCGCTCTACCGCAACCTCGACCTGAGCCTGCGCAACTACACCGTCCGGTCGTTCGTGGCGGGCGACGCACCGTTCTCCGGCTGGGACAACTTCTCGCAGGTGCTGAACGACCCGACGTTCGGGCCCGCGCTGCGCAACACGATGGTCTTCACCTTCGTGTCGATCGCATTCCAGTACGCGGCCGGCCTCGCCCTCGCGGTCTTCTTCAACCGGCACTTCCGCCTTGCCGCGACCCTCAGGGCGCTGTTCCTCATCCCGTGGCTACTGCCGCTGATCGTGTCGGCGTCGACCTGGTCCTGGATGCTGAACAGCGAGTCCGGCGTGGTCAACTACGCCCTCCATGTCTTCGGCGTCTCACCGGTCGACTGGCTCACCTCGCCGCACTGGGCGCTGACGTCGGTCATCATCGCCAACATCTGGATCGGCATCCCGTTCAACCTGGTCATCCTCTACAGCGGCCTGCAGAACATCCCGGCGGAGCTGTACGAGGCCGCGGCGCTGGACGGGGCGAGCGGCTGGCAGCAGTTCCGGCGCATCACCTTCCCGCTGCTGCGGCCGGTCTCGGCGATCACGCTGCTCCTTGGCCTGGTGTACACGCTCAAGGTGTTCGACCTGATCTGGATCATGACCAAGGGCGGCCCGGGTGACTCCTCGTCCACCCTGGCGACGTGGTCCTACCAGCTCGGATTCGGCACGCTGCTCCCGAAGTTCGGGCCGGGCGCCGCCGTCGGCAACATCCTCATTCTCATCGCCCTCGTCTTCGGCCTGCTCTACATCCGCGTCCAGAGGAGGCAGGAAGCGTGACCTCGCCCCGTCCCATCGCGACCTCCGCCCGTCCCATCACGTCCCCCCGGCCCGGCGTCCGGCGCTCGCGCCGCAACACCGTGATCGGTGTCGTGCTGACCGCGCTCATGCTGTTCCCGGTGTACTGGATGCTGAACGTGTCCCTCACCCCGCAGCAGGACATGCGCAAGACCCCGCCCGACCTGCTGCCCCTGCACCCCACGTTCGAGGGCTATCGGGCCGTCCTGAACGACCAGATGCCGTACCTGGGCACGAGTCTGCTCATCGGCCTCGGCACCGTCGCGGTCACCCTCGTCCTCGCCGCCCCGGCCGGCTTCTCGCTCGCCAAGCTGCGTCCCCGCGGCGGCGGCGTCCTCAGCCTCGGCCTGCTGATCGCCCAGATGGTCCCCGGCATCGTCATGGCGATGGGCTTCTACGGGATCTTCCTCAACCTGGGCCTGCTGAACTCCTGGTGGGGCCTGATCATCGCGGACTCCACCATCGCTGTGCCCTTCGGCGTCATGATCTTCACGGCGTTCATGGCGGGCATCCCCGACGAGCTCACCGACGCCGCCCGCATCGACGGCGCGAACACCTGGCGCGCCTTCTGGTCCGTGGTCCTGCCGGTGAGCCGCAACGCCCTGGTCACCGTCTCGCTGTTCAGCTTCCTGTGGGCCTGGTCCGACTTCGTCTTCGCCAACACCCTCGACGGAGGCGGCGAGCTGCGCCCGATCACCCTCGGCATCTACCACTACATCGGCAACAACAACCAGGAATGGAACGCAATCATGGCCACCGCCGTCGTCGCATCCGTCCCCGCCGCCGCCCTCCTCGTCCTCGCACAGCGGTACGTGGCAGCCGGGGTCACCGCGGGCGCGGTCAAGGACTGACCCGGACATCAGCCCCCATCCACCTCTCAGCCACATGTCAGGAGAGCCGATCCTCGCAGGAGGCCCAATTCACGTTGCCTTCGACCGCACTCCATCGGGCACACTCACCGCATGGAGACCTCGGAGCACATCAAGGCGCTGGAGGCGGAGGGCGAGTTGCTGGCCGTCGCCGCCGAAGAGGCCGGGCCTGACGCCAAGGTGCCGACCTGCCCAGGCTGGGAGGTGCGCGACCTGCTGCGGCACACGGGGATGGTGCACCGGTGGGCCACCGCGTTCGTCGCCGAGGGGCACACTTCGTACCAGCCGGACGGCGGTCTGCCGGACCTCGACGGCGATGAGCTGCTGGCATGGTTCCGCGTGGGGCACCGTGCGCTGGTCGAGACGCTGTCGACGGCCCCGCCCGATGTGGACTGCTGGAGTTTTCTGCCCGCGCCGTCGCCGCTCGCCTTCTGGGCCCGGCGGCAGGCGCACGAGACGGCGGTACACCGGTTCGATGCGGAGGCGGCGCGGAGCGGGACGCCCGGGGAGATCGGGAGGGACTTCGCCGCGGACGGTATCGATGAACTGCTGCGCGGCTTCCATGCCCGGAGCAAGAGCAAGGTCCGCTCGGTTGAACCGCGCGTGCTGCGGGTGCGCGCCACCGACACGGACGCGGTGTGGACCGTACGGCTCTCGGCCGAGCCCCCGGTGACCGAGCAGGACGGCACAGGCGAAGCAGACTGCGAGATCTCGGGTCCGGCCGCGCGCCTCTATATGTCGCTGTGGAACCGGCTGCCGTTCCCCCGCGTCACCGGCGACAGCTCTCTCGCGGCGTTGTGGCGGGAGAGGTCAGCCGTCACTTGAAGGTGACGGACGCGGACGGGGAAGAGGTCAGGCGGACGGGCCCTCTGCCAGCATGCGCGTCAGCACCGCCCGCTGCAGCGGGCGCACCCGGGCATGCAGGTCGCGGCCCTTCTCGGTCAGCGCGACGCGTACGCCTCGCCGGTCCTCCACACACATGCCCCGTTCGACCAGGCCGTCCTTCTCCAGTCGGCCGATGAGCCGCGACAACGCGCTCTGGCTGAGATGGACCTGCCCGGCGATCTCCTGCACGCGGTACGAGCAGCCGCCGTCCTCGGCCGCGCCCTCCGCGAGTACGTCCAGAACCTCGAAATCGCTGGCGCCCAGGCCGTACTGATGCAGCTCGCGGTCGAGCTCGCACATGGTGCGTGCGTGCACGGCGAGGATGTCCCGCCACTGGTCCACGAGCCCCTGCTCGGCCTTCTTCGCCGCCATGACCGCACGGTAGCAGAAGAGAACTGTTTGTTGCATCGGAATTAAATGCACTTGCATCAGATGCATGCGCATGTACTGTGCTGCCTATGACCTCACCGCTCACCGCTTCCGCGACGCAGGAGCGCTGGACCCCACGCCTGTGGGGAACCCTGCTCGTCCTCTGCGCCGCGATGTTTCTGGACGCTCTCGACGTCTCGATGGTCGGCGTCGCCCTGCCGTCCATCGGCTCCGAACTCGATCTGTCCACCTCGACCCTGCAGTGGATCGTCAGCGGCTACATCCTGGGATACGGCGGACTGCTGCTCCTCGGCGGACGCACCGCCGACCTGCTGGGCCGGCGCCGCGTCTTCCTCGTCGCGCTGGGCGTCTTCGCCCTGGCCTCGCTGCTCGGCGGGCTCGTCGACTCCGGTCCGCTGCTGATCGCCAGCCGGTTCATCAAGGGCCTGAGCGCCGCGTTCACGGCGCCCGCAGGTCTGTCGATCATCACCACCACGTTCGCCGAGGGACCGGTGCGCAACCGCGCCCTCTCGATCTACACGACCTGCGCGGCCACCGGTTTCTCCATGGGACTCGTCCTCTCCGGCCTGCTCACGGAGGCGAGCTGGCGCCTGACCATGCTGCTGCCCGCCCCCATCGCGCTCGTCGCCCTGCTCGCCGGTCTCAAGCTGATCCCGCACAGCGAGCGCGAGCAGAAGCACGGCGGCTACGACGTGCCGGGCGCCGTGATCGGCACGGCGTCGATGCTGCTGCTCGTCTTCACCGTCGTCCAGGCGCCGGAGGCCGGCTGGACGTCTGCCCGGACCCTGCTCTCCTTCCTCGCCGTCGCCGTACTGCTCGCGGTCTTCGTGAGGATCGAGCAGCGCACCACGAGCCCGCTGATCCGGCTGGGGGTACTGCGCTCGAGCAGCCAGATCAGGGCGCAGCTGGGCGCGATGGCGTTCTTCGGCTCGTACGTCGGGTTCCAGTTCCTCGTCACGCTCTACATGCAGTCGCTGCTCGGCTGGTCGGCGCTGCAGACCGCTCTGGCCTTCCTGCCGGCTGGTGCGCTGGTCGCGCTGTCGGCGACGAAGATCGGCGCGGTGGTCGACCGGTTCGGCACCCCGCGGGTCATCGCCACGGGCTTCACGCTGCTGGTCATCGCGTACGCGCTCTTCCTGCGGATCAGCCTGACGCCGCAGTACGCGGCGGTGATCCTGCCGTCGATGCTGCTGCTCGGCGCGGCGTGCGCGCTGGTCTTCCCGTCGCTCAACATCCAGGCCACCAACGGCGTGGACGACGACGAGCAGGGCATGGTCTCCGGGCTGCTCAACACGTCGATCCAGGTGGGCGGCGCGATCTTCCTGGCCGTGGTGACGGCCGTGGTGACCGCGAACGGCCACGGGGGCTCGTCCCCCCAGGCCGTACTGGACAGCTTCCGCCCGGGCCTGATGGTCGTGACGGCGATCGCGCTCGGCGGGCTGCTGATCACGCTCACGGGGCTCCGCGCACGGCGCCCGCAGCAGTCGGTGCTCGTCGCGCAGTCCGTACGGGAGGAGAACTCCGTACGGGACTCCGCACTGGAGGAGCGCTCCGCACAGGAGGAGCGGGAGGTGGCGGAGGAACGCGTCGCCGTCCGCGACTGACATCCACCGGCAGACTCACACATCCACCGGCACGCGCCGCCGCGCGCTCAGCGCGCTCAGCCCAACCAGCCCGGCCTGACCAGACCCGACTCGTAAGCCAGCACCACGAGTTGGGCACGGTCCCGGGCGCCCAGCTTGACCATGGTGCGGCTGACGTGGGTCTTGGCGGTGAGCGGGCTGACGACGAGACGGCGGGCGATCTCCTCGTTCGACAGGCCGATGCCGACCAGCGCCATCACCTCGCGTTCCCGCTCGGTGAGCCGGGACAGGGACTCGGCGGCTGCGGGTTCCTTGGAGCGGGCCGCGAACTCCCCGATCAGCCGGCGCGTCACGCTCGGCGACAGCAGCGCGTCACCGTGCACCACCGCGCGGACCGCGCGCAGCAGTTCCTCCGGCTCGGTGTCCTTGACCAGGAAGCCGGAAGCACCGGCCCGGATGGCCTCGAAGACGTACTCGTCCAGTTCGAAGGTGGTGAGCATGACCACCCTCACCGCGGCGAGGTCCAGATCGCCGGTGATGCGGCGGGTCGATGCGAGGCCGTCGACCAGGGGCATGCGGATGTCCATGAGCACCACGTCGGGGCGCAGTTCGCGCACCATACGGAGCGCCTGCTCCCCGTCCGCGGCCTCCCCGGCCACCTCGATGTCCGGCTGTGCGTCGAGCAGTGCCCTGAACCCGGCCCTGACCAGTGACTGGTCGTCGGCGAGCAGTACGCGGATCACCGGTCCTCCTTGAGCGGCAGGACGGCGGACACCCGGAAACCGCCGTCGGGGCGCGTGCCCGCTTCGATCGTGCCACCGAGGCCTGCGGCACGTTCCCGCATGCCGGCGAGGCCGTTGCCGCTTCCGCCTGCGTCCGCTCCGGTGGCGGGCCCGTCGTCGTCGATGCGCAGCCGCAGTGCCCGTTCCTCGTACCGCACGAGCACGCGCGCGTGCCGGGATCCCGAGTGCCGTACGACGTTGGTCAGCGCCTCCTGGACGATGCGGAAGGCGGCGAGATCCGTGCCGGGCGGCAGCGGAACGCACCGTCCCTCTGTCCCGACGCCGACCGTGAGACCTGCGCTCGCGGCCTGCTCGACCAGCTCGGAGAGCCGGTCGAGTCCCGGAGCGGGGGCGCGCGGTGCATCGCCCGCTGTCCGGAGTGTGTCGAGGACCTGGCGCACTTCGCCCAGCGCCTCCTTGCTCGCGGCCTTGATGGTGGTCAGCGCGGTGCGGGCCTGCTCGGGGTCGGTGTCGAGCAGCGCCAGGCCCACGCCCGCCTGGACGTTGATCACGGAGATGCTGTGGGCCAGTACGTCGTGCAGTTCGCGGGCGATCCGCAGCCGCTCCTCGTCGGCCCGCCGTTTGGCGGCCAGCCGCCGCTCGGCCCGGTCGCGCTCCCACTGCTCGCGCCGCACGCGCGCGAGCTCGCAGACCGCCAGGATGGCCACCGTCCAGGTGGCGACGCCCAGTTCCTGTCCCCACGAGGCGGGGCCGTCACCCTGCGGAGGCAGCCAGCGGTAGAGCCAGTGCCCCACCAGCAGACGCGCCGCCCACAGCATGCCGAGCGCCGTCCACGCCGCCCAGCGGTGCCCGGAGACGATCGCACTGAAGCAGCCCACGGCAACGGCCAGGAAGATCGGGCCGTACGGATATCCGGCACCCAGATAGATCGTCGCGACCGCCGCCGTACCGAAGGCCACGAGAACCGGGTACCGCTGCCGCCACAGCAACAGGCCCGCCGCCCCGATCAGCAGCACCCCCGCGAGGACGTCCAGATCGACGCGTTCGCCGGCCTGTTCCCGTGCCGCGAAGTGGGAGCCGGCGATCACGAACACGGCGAACAGCAGTGTCGAACGCCAGGGCCACCGCGTGCGGCGTACGTCCTCGTCGTCGTTGGCGGAGGCATGAGGGTTCCACCACGGCGGGCCCTGCCGCCACCACGCTGGTGGCCCGTTCCGGCACCACCGCGCGGGCCCGCCCCGCGCCCACGGCGGGCCGCCGCGTCGCCGTACGCGCTGCTCCTCCATGCCTGCCACGCTAGACGCCGGCAGGGGCCGCGGGCGTCAGCCATGCGAGGTGATCACACGTACTCCCGCCGGAGTACCTCCGCGGCCTCGGGAGCGTGTCAGGATCCGGCCCTCGTCCCGCCCGATGCAGTGCCCCTGCCTCGTCCCCGAGGCGGGCGACGGGACTCCTGAGGCGCACCCGAGGTCCCTGCATGGTTCAACAGGCCTACGGAGTGGGCGAGTTGCGTTACGGCGTGGGAGAAGAACACCGCACGATCCTCGACGACACGGTGGAACTGCCCAAAGACCTCGAACCCGACCAGCCCGTACAGCTGCGCCCACGCGGCCACCAGCGCGGCGACGACCTCCGGCGGCATGTCGGGCGCCAGATCCGCCGCCATGCGTTCAGCCTCCGGCCTCAGTCTGGCGGGGAGCGGGGGGCGTGCGATGCCGCGGCCCTCCAGGGCGTCGCGGACGATACCGATGAGCAGCAGCCCGACGCGCGACGCGGCGGGCACGGTCGAGTCGGGCGCGGAGTAGCCGGGCACCGGTGAGCCGTAGATGAGGGCGTATTCGTGCGGGTGGGCAAGCGCCCAGGCGCGCACCGCCTCGCAGACGGCGGTCCACTGCCGCACCGGCTCCGCGTCGGCGGCCTTGGCGTGGGCCGACTCGGCGGCCTCGCCGAGGGAGTCGTAGGCGTCGATGATGAGCGCGGTCAACAGGTCGTCGCGGCTCGGGAAATAGCGGTAGAGGGCGGAGGACACCATGCCCAGCTCACGGGCGACCGCGCGTAGCGAGAGCTTCGCGGCGCCTTCGGCGGCGAGCTGCCGGCGCGCCTCGTCCTTGATGGCGGCGGTGATCTCGGTACGCGCCCGGGCACGGGCTCCACGTGCGGTGCTCATGCGCGGCAGTCTCCCACGGTTCCGGAGCAGTGCACACGTACGAGAGCGGTGCTTCTGTCCGAGAGCGCTTCACCGATTCGAGAGCGGCGCTTCTGCGCGAGAGCGCCCCACCGATTCGAGATCGGCGCACCAAAAAGAGAGCACTGCTCTTGCTTTGGATCGCCGATCCCGTGCACACTGCTCTCAAGCGAGAGCAGTGCTCTCTCAGCGCTGCTCTCTCAACGGGTGGAGGTCACCATGGCACAGCAGCACTACATCAAGCCCGGCGCCTTCGAAGCAGGCATGAACCGCTTCATCGGCTGGATCGCCCGGCGCGGCATCAGCCTCCTCGGCCACGCCGAGCTGTCCGTCCGCGGCCGCAAGAGCGGAGAGTGGCGCCGCGTGCCGGTCAACCCGCTGCCGTACGAGGGCGGCCCCTACCTGATCTCGGCCCGCGGCCACTCCGAGTGGGTACGGAACATGCGGGCCGCGGGCGGCGGGCGCCTCCAGGTCGGCCGCCGGACCCAGGAGTTCACCGCGGTGGAGCTTCCCGACGAGGAGAAGCCCCCGATCCTGCGGACCTACCTGAAGAAGTGGGGCTGGGAGGTCGGCCGCTTCTTCGGCGACGTCAACGCCGACTCCACCGACGCGGAGCTGCTCGCGGCGGCGCACAAGCACCCCGTATTCCGCATCACGGTCAAGAGCTGACGCCCCGAGCGGCACCCGCCCCCAACGGCCGCACTCCGCACACGCGCAAGCGGCACCCGCCCCCAACAGCCACAATCCGTACGCACGCGATTGGGTCCCGGCCAGGACAGCCGACGCCGTAACCGAGCTACGCCGAAGGATCCAGCGCCGCCAGGGCGCGCCCCGCCATCGGATGCGTCCGTACGAGCTCGGCCAGCGAGGTCGATCCCCGGGTGATGCCCGTGAACGCCTTCCAGGCGGGCCTGAACCCGGTGATCGCCGCGTGGAACAGACCGGGCCGCCGCTCGAAGACGGTCAGCAGGCGCTTTCCTACGCTCATCTCGACCCCGAGGCCCGCCTTCACCGCGAAGGCGTAGTTGAGGGCCTGGCGCCGGGTGTCGACCGCGTCGTGCGCCTCGGCGATGCGTACCGCCCACTCCCCCGCGAGCCGCCCGGAGCGCAGCGCGAACGAGATGCCCTCGCGGGTCCACGGCTCCAGCAGGCCCGCCGCGTCGCCGCACACTAGGACGCGCCCGCGCGAGAGCGGGGAGTCGTCGCTGCGGCAGCGGGTCAGATGCCCGGACGAGATGGCGGGTTCGAAGCCGGCGAGGCCGAGCCGCGCGATGAAGTCCTCCAAGTACCGCTTGGTGGCGGCGCCCTCGCCGCGTGCGGAGATGACGCCGACGGTCAGGGTGTCGTCCTTGGGGAATACCCAGCCGTAACTCCCGGGCATCGGGCCCCAGTCGATGAGGACCCTGCCCTTCCAGTCCTCGGCGACGGTGGGCGGAACCGGGATCTCCGCCTCGAGCCCCAGATCGACCTGGTCGAGCTTCACGCCGACATGGGCTCCTATGCGGCTGGCGCTGCCGTCCGCGCCGACGACGGCGCGCGCGTACAGGGTCTCGCCACCCTGAAGAACGACGGCTACGGTGCGCCGGTCGGGCACGGAGGGGCCGTGCTGCTCGACCCGGGAGACCGTGACACCGGTCCTCAGCTCGGCCCCCGCCTTCTGCGCGTGCTCGACCAGCTGCTGGTCGAACTCCGGACGGTTGATCAGGCCGAACAGCATGTGCCGTGAGCGGCGGGTGCGGGTGAACCTGCCGTCCAGGGAGAACGTCACCGCATGCACCCGGTCCTTGAAGGGCAGTTCGAAGCCGGGCGGCAGCGCGTCGCGCGAGGGGCCGATGATCCCGCCGCCGCACGTCTTGTAGCGGGGCAGCTCGGCCTTCTCCAGGATCAGCACACGGCGTCCCGCGACGGCCGCCGCATAGGCCGCGGAGGCGCCCGCGGGCCCGGCCCCGACCACCACGACGTCCCATACCCGCCGAGCGTCGTCCGCTGAGTTCTCGCTTGAGTTCTCGCTGCTCACGATGGTCTGCCGCTCCCGATCCAGCCGTCTGCCGCACTTTCCCCCGCATCCTACGGGGGACGCCGCGGCCCGCCGCTGTGGGAGGATCGGCAATGTGTTCGCCGTACAACCAGCACGCGCGAATCCACCCAGAACGAACCACAAGCAATACGCACACAGGCGCATGCGTGCATGGCCATGCAGGCACGCGCCGTCGCACCTACGAGGAGCGTGCCCATGTCGCCGAATCCGATCGCCGAGACCGTCGCCGCGCTGATGCCGCGGGCGAAGGAGGAGCTCACCGAACTGGTGGCCTTCAAGTCGGTGGCGGACTTCGAGCAGTTCCCCAGGAGCGAGAGCGAGAAGGCGGCGAACTGGGTCGCGGACGCGCTGCGCGCCGAGGGCTTCCAGGACGTGGCGCTGCTGGACACCCCCGACGGCACGCAGTCGGTGTACGGCTTCCTGCCCGGCCCCGAGGGCGCGCCGACCGTGCTCCTGTACGCGCACTACGACGTGCAGCCGCCGCTCGACGAGGCCGCGTGGACCACCCCGCCCTTCATCCTGACCGAGCGCGACGGCCGCTGGTACGGACGCGGCGCCGCCGACTGCAAGGGCGGCGTGATCATGCATCTGCTGGCGCTGCGCGCCCTCAAGGCGAACGGCGGTATCCCCGTCAACGTCAAGGTGATCGCCGAGGGTTCGGAGGAGCAGGGCACGGGCGGCCTTGAGCGGTACGCCGAGGCGCACCCGGAGCTGCTGACTGCCGACACGATCGTCATCGGCGACTCCGGCAACTTCCGCGTGGGCCTGCCCACGGTCACCTCCACGCTGCGCGGCATGACCATGGTCCGCGTGCGCATCGACACCCTCGAAGGCAACCTGCACTCCGGCCAGTTCGGCGGCGCGGCACCCGATGCGCTGGCCGCCCTCGTGCGCGTACTGGACTCGCTGCGCGCCGAGGACGGGTCGACGACGATCGACGGGCTCACGGGCGACGCCTCGTGGGACGGACTGCAGTACCCGGAGACGGACTTCCGCAAGGACGCCAAGGTGCTGGACGGCGTCGAGCTGATCGGTTCCGGCACCGTCGCCGACCGCATCTGGGCGCGGCCGGCCGTCACCGTCCTGGGCATCGACTGCCCACCGGTCGTCGGTGCCACCCCGTCCGTGCAGGCGAGCGCGCAGGCGCTGATCAGCCTGCGCGTGCCGCCGGGCGTCGACGCGGCCGAGGCGACGAAGCTGCTGCTGGCCCACCTCGAGGCGCACACGCCGTGGGGTGCGCGCGTGCAGACGGAACAGATCGGCCAGGGCCAGGCGTTCCGCGCGAACACCGCCAGCCCCGCGTACGCGGCGATGGCGGAGGCGATGAGCGTCGCCTACCCGGGTGAGGAGATGCAGTACGCGGGCCAGGGCGGCTCCATCCCGCTGTGCAACACACTCGCCGCGCTCTACCCGGACGCGGAGATCCTGCTGATCGGCCTGAGCGAGCCGGAGGCGCAGATCCACGCGGTCAACGAGAGCGTGTCGCCGGAGGAACTGGAACGGCTGTCAGTCGCGGAGGCGCTGTTCCTGCGCAATTACGCGGCGAGTTGACGTACGTGGTGCGGCGCGCGGCGACGGGCGGAAGCCGCTCGTCGGCCGCCGCCACGCTTCCGACATGCCCGAGGAGCCGGCGCACCGGGGTCGGCACACGTCAGCCGACCGGCACACCGGCCTCCAGATACAGGGCGGCGCCGCGTTCCCGCGCACGCAGGGCCCAGCGGAGCCGTTCGTAGCGGACGGGCGGCAGCAGTGAGGCCGCTTCGGCTTCGGTGACGAAGCGCCAGTCGCGCAGTTCGGGGCCCGGCAGCAGCACCTGCCGGGCCTCTCCGCTGTCGAGCCGCCCGCCGTCGTAGAGCAGCCGCAGCCCGCCGTACCCGGGAGGGGCGGGCGGCTCCCAGTCGACGACCAGGAGCCGCGGCACCTCCTGCAGCCGGATGCCGGTCTCCTCGGCGACCTCGCGGATGCCCGCGCGCGCGGGCGCCTCCCCGGATTCGACGACGCCTCCGGGGAACTCCCAGCCCGGCTTGTACGTCGGGTCGACGAGCAGCACCCGGTCCTGTTCGTCGAAGAGCAGTACGCCGGATGCGACGGTCTCGCTGGTCGGCTCGGGGCTCTGCACGATGTCGCAGACGGGCGCGTCCCCGGTGCGCACGGCCTCCGCTATGCGGACGGCGGTCTCGTACGGGGTGAGCGGGCCGTTGTCGACGAGATGCGCGTCGGAGGTGAGCCAGGAACCGAGTGCCGCCTGGTACGGCTCGATGTGGTCGTAGGACCACTGGCGTATGCGTATCTCGCCGTCGGGTATGTCGGGCGGTACGTCACGGCTGGCTATGCGCGCACGAAGGATCGTTTCGGCCGGTGCGAGCAACACGTGCCGGACCGGAATCCTGCGGGACGCGAGCCCGCCGAAGATCTCGTCGCGGTACTCCTGGCGCAGCAGGGTCATCGGGACCACGAGGACTCCGCCCAGCTCGGCGAGCAGCGCCGCCGCCGTGTCGACGACGAGCCGCCGCCAGATCGGCAGATCCTGGAAGTCGGTGACCTCGGCGAGGCGTTTGGGCGGCAGGAGATACGACAGTTCCCCGCCGATGAGCTCGGGGTCGAAGAGCGTGCTGTTCGGGATCAGATCGATCAGTTCCCGTGCGGTGGTGGTCTTTCCCGCACCGAACGCGCCGTTGATCCAGACGATCACGTTTCCCCCTCTTCTGTTGGACCCCTGTGGCTTGCCCGCTCAACCCTGCCACGGAAACCAGCGCCTGATGAGGGAGACGGCGGCCCGCGATCACTTCTCGGATCCGACCGGTAGCTGAGTGTTCCCGAAGCCGGTCGTTGGCCTTAGTCTTGCTCCATGTTCCCGAGCCCACAGCCTTCTGGTTCCGTGCGGTCTGCCGCCGCGGTGAACGAGCAGATCCGCGAGTTGTGGCTGCGCGCAGGCGGCACGCTGTCCGCCGAGGAGCGCGTGGAGTACGAACACCTGGTCATGGAGTGGGCCGCGGCCGTCCGCGGCGGCGTCGGCGAGGCCGCGTAGGCGCGCCCGGATCGGGTACGTCCATGGCCGGTCTGGGGTTCGTCGCGCTGGGCGTGGTGCTCATCGCAGCGGGGGCTCTCTGGAAGGGGCGCGCCATCCGCCCCCTGTTCCGCAAACGGGCCCGTGCGGCGCTGGCACGCGACTACCGGCGGCAGCTGCTCCGCTCCGCCGACATGGCGATCGCGGCGGCGCGCCGCCGGGCCGCTCGGGGCGAGCCGGTCATCGTCCGCATCGACGACGTGATCGGCATCGCATCCCAGCACTTCGGCCACGACGTCGTACCGCGCGAGCAGGCGGCCGCAGCGCTCCGTCAGCGGTACGAGGCGGGTGGCTGCCGCAGGGACTGCATGACGGACGCCTTCGACTGACGGCGCGCGTGCGCCGGCGGCCGCCGCAAGGGGAACCGGCGCCTCCGGGCCACCCCGGGTCGAGCCGGAGTCCCTCAGCCCCCGACCCCCGCCGCAGCCGCCCCCGCCCTCGAACCGAGCGCCGCCGCGGCCGCGCCCACCAGGCCGGCGTCCGTGCCCATCAGTGCGGGTACGACGGTCAGCTGCTGTACGAACGAGAGGGTCGCGTAGTCCCGCAGGGCCCTGCGCAGAGGCGCGAAGAGGACATCGCCTGACTTCGCCACTCCCCCGCCGATCACCGCGATGTCGATCTCGACGAGGGTGGCGGTGGCCGCGATTCCAGCGGCCAGCGCCTGGGCGGCGCGCTCGAACGAGGCGAGGGCCACCGGATCACCGGCGCGCGCGGCCTCCGCCACGGCGGCGGCCGAAGTGTCGCCGTCGGGGCCGGGCCGCCAGCCCGACTCCAGTGCCCGCCGGGCGATGTTGGGGCCGCTCGCGATCCGCTCCACGCAGCCGCGCGCCCCGCACGGACAGGGGTCGCCGTCGAGCTGCACGCTGATGTGACCGATGTGGCCTGCATTGCCCGTCGGGCCGGAGTAGAGGCTTCCGCCGAGGACGAGGCCCCCGCCGACCCCCGTGGAGACGACCATGCAGAGCGCGTTGTCGTGCCCGCGGGCGGCGCCCTGCCAGTGCTCGGCTGCCGCGATGGCGACCCCGTCGCCGACGAGCTCGACGGGCAGTCCGCCGGCCGCCGCTCGTACCCGTTCGACGAGCGGAAAATCGCGCCATCCAGGGACGTTGACCGGGCTCACTGTGCCGGCGGAGGCGTCGACGGGGCCTGCGCTGCCGATGCCCAGGGCCCCTGCCCGTGCCCACAGCGGGGAGGCGGTGAGCTCGCCGACGACCTCTGACACGGCCCGCATCACCGTCTCGCCGTCCTCCTGCGCCGGCGTCGGACGCTGTGCGCGCACAAGGATCCGGCCGTCACTGTCCACCAGGGCTCCGGCGATCTTGGTTCCGCCGATGTCGAGGGCGGCGACGAGGTCGTTCTGCATCGGCGTGGAATCTCCTGGTGAAGGGCGAGGTGCGGAGAGTGCACCAGATGAGGCGATGGACAGTCTCTCCCGCTTCTGACAACGTTGTCCAGGGCCTATGCTCACCGGCACATGCTTATGCAGCACATCGTCATGCGGGATGCACCCGACGTCCGTACGCATCCGGCGCATACGACCCACTCGTGCTTCTCGTGGACGACAGGACAGGACAGCGCAAACGTGGCCGACACCGCCCGCCGACCCGGCAACCGCTACGGCTCCCGTCCGACCATGAAGGACGTCGCCGCGCACGCCGGAGTCGGCCTCAAGACGGTCTCGCGTGTGGTGAACGGCGAGCCGGGCGTCACGCCCGACACCGAACGCCGCGTCCACGAGGCGATCAACGCCCTGGGCTTCCGGCGCAACGACAGCGCGCGCGTCCTGCGCAAGGGCCGTACCGCAAGCGTCGGCCTGGTCCTGGAGGACCTGGCGGACCCTTTCTACGGCCCGCTCAGCCGCGCCGTCGAGGAGGTCGCCCGTGCCCACGGCGCGCTGCTCATCAACGGTTCCAGCGCGGAGGACCCGGACCGCGAGCAGGAGTTGGCCCTCGCCCTGTGCGCGCGCCGCGTCGACGGCCTTGTGGTCATCCCGGCGGGCGACGACCATCGCTATCTCGAGCCGGAGATCAGGGCGGGCGTCGCCACGGTCTTCGTGGACCGGCCCGCCGGGAAGATCGACGCGGATGCCGTGCTCTCCGACAACTTCGGCGGCGCGCGGCACGCCGTCGCCCATCTCCTCGCGCACGGGCACCGCCGGATCGGCTTCATCGGCGACCGACCGGTCATCCACACCGCGGCCGAGCGCCTGCGCGGCTACCGCGCGGCCATGGCGGAGGCGGGCATCCCGGTCGAGGACACCTGGATATCGCTGGGCGCCACGGATCCGGAGCGGGTCCGGCGGGCCGCCGAGACCTTGCTCGACGGCCCGGAACCGGTGACCGCCGTCTTCGCGGGCAACAACCGTGTGACGGTGACGGTGGTGCGCGTCCTGTCCGAACGGCCCCGGCCCACGGCCCTCGTCGGCTTCGACGACTTCGAGCTCGCCGATCTGCTGCAGCCGGGCGTGACCGTCGTCGCGCAGGACGCCGCACAGCTCGGACGTACGGCCGCGGAGCGGTTGTTCCAGCAACTGGACGGCGTGCCCCACGCTCCGGAGCGCACCATGCTCCCGACCCGGCTGATCACACGCGGCTCGGGCGAACTGCCGCCTGTGGACTGACCGCTGCGGCCCGGTTCGCGACCGCACCTGCGCGGCCGCGCTGCGGGGAGGGGTACTGCCGCGCCCCGGGCACTCGTGCTATCGGCCGGACACGGTCAGGTCGCCGCGCCGCGGTGCCGCATACCCTTCCAGGTCGGCTCGGGTGAGGCCGCTCAGCCGTGCTACCTCGGCCGTGTCGAGGGCGCCGCAGTCCAGACCGCGCAGCAGATATCCGCTGAGGGCCTTGGCGGTCGCGGGTTCGTCCATGACGTCTCCGCCGGCCCGGTTGGCGTACGCGGCGAGGCGCGCAGCGGCCTGCGCGAAACCCTCCCGGTAGAAGGCGAACACGGCGCCGTAGCGCGTCGGGATGTGGCCCGGGTGCATGTCCCAGCCCTGGTAGTAGGCGCGTGCCAGCGCCCGGCGGGTGAGGCCGTAGTGCAGCCGCCAGGCGTCGTGGACCTTCTTGGTCGGGCCGACCGGCAGCACGTTGGTCGAGCCGTCCGAGACCCGGACGCCGGTGCCCGCGGCGGCGACCTGCATGATCGCCTTGGCGTGGTCGGCGGCCGGGTGGTCGCTGGCCTGGTAGGCGGCGCTGACACCGAGGCACGCGCTGTAGTCGAAGGTGCCGTAGTGCAGGCCTGTGGCGCGGCCCTCGGCGGCGTCGATCATCCGGGCGACGGTGGCCGTCCCGTCCGGGGCGAGGATGGCCTGACTGGTCTCGATCTGTATCTCGAAGCCGATCCGGCCGGGCTCCAGGCCGCGGGCCTTCTCGAACGCCTCGAGCAGCCGGA
This sequence comes from Streptomyces jeddahensis, assembly GCF_001642995.1. Lineage (GTDB taxonomy): Bacteria > Actinomycetota > Actinomycetes > Streptomycetales > Streptomycetaceae > Streptomyces > Streptomyces jeddahensis. The sequence continues at coordinate 860 of NZ_LOHS01000177.1, read as the reverse complement.
CCATGGCGGTGACCTGCTCGGCGTACGTCACCTTGGGCAGCGTCAGGACGAGCCCTTCGGGCAGTCCCCCCGCGTCCATCAGGCCTGTGAGGAAGATGTCGAGCGTGCGGATGCCGCGGTCGCGGACGGCGGCCTCCATGCACTTCATGCGGATGCCCATGTACGGGGCGGCGGTGCCGTTCTCGTAGGCCTCCGCGACCAGCCGCGCCGCGCGGGCGGCCGCCTCGTCCTCCTCCGCGTCCGGGCGGGGCCCGTAGCCGTCCTCGAAGTCGATGCGCAGGTCCTCGATGGGCTCGCGCTGCAGCTTGGCGCGGACGCGGTCGTACACGGGGACGGCGAGGTCGTCGCTCAGACCGAGGACGGCGGCGAACGAGGCGGCGTCCGGGGCGTGTTCGTCGAGGGCCTTCAGCGCCTGGTCGCCCCAGGAGCGGATGGTGCCGGCGGCGAAGACGTCACCGGGGACGTAGACCGTATGGACGGGCTGGCGGGTGCCGGGGTCTCCGGGATAGCGGCGCTGCAGCTCCGCGTCGACCGGAGCGAGGGAGGCGCTGACGGCCTCGCTGACCGCGCCCGCGAGGCTCGTGGCCACCTTCTCGTGCTGCCCCATGTCCACACCCTCCACCGTCACTTTTCCGCGTCGCGGAATCAACAATCCGTTGAGCGAAGTTATCCACGGCGCTTCACGCTGGTCAACACCATCTTCCGTCTCCAGGGAGGGGACGGACCGCGGGCTGCCCGTGACATGAAGCGAGGCCCCCGCGACCGATGAAGACGGTCCCGGGGGCCTCGCAGGCTCAGGAGCGGATCAGCCCTTGCGGGTCTTGATCTCCTCGGTGAGCTGCGGGACGACCTCGAAGAGG